>CP049016.1:1964073-2618764 GCA_004376055.2 Nitrospirales bacterium LBB_01 | reverse complement strand
ACTAAAGAGCTTCAAAGGATCATTGAGTATATTTATGTTTACATAAAAATGCTCTTCTCTGGTTAAGACTCTGATAATGCCTTTATAATCAATCCGTAATTGTATTGGTTTTTCTGGCGGTGTTGCCTGTACATGGTTCTGCCCTGTTTCATAATAATCAACCGATGAGGCAAAGGCATCATAATAGTTATCCGGCGGACGGCATAAAACGTAGTTGGCTGTGGTATCTTTCAATGAGTTTTCAATAATATCCCAATCAGTTTCTTCTGTTATAAAATTGTCTTTCCGCCACACATCATCTATGCTGTTTACATTAAAGGGATACCTTACTTCGTGTGATACAGCTAAATATTTTTTCGCACATTGGGCTACAATTTCCGGTATTTCATTCATGTTTGATTTTAAAGCAACGGTTATAAAGTGAAGTTCAGGGGCGTGTGGTTCTTTAGAAAAAATAGATGTCAAGCGCTCAATGTTACTTATGAATCGTTTATAAATACCGCCTTTTCTTAGTTTAGGATAGAGTGTTGGGTTTAATGTATCTACTGAAATATTAATGTGATGAATACCGCTTTTGCTCATTGCGATAAATGTGTCATCTGTTAAGTTAGCTGCCAGGTTTGTTGTGAAAAAAACCCTGTTACGCCAATGTTGAGGTATAATTTCCAAAAATTTTGCTAAATCCGGGTGAAGCGTTGGTTCGTGAAGACACGACAAGTAAAATGAAGCCACAGGGAGGTATGGCAGGAATACTAATATTTTCTTAAAAGTTTCAAGCGACATAAAATCTGTATTTATTGCGCCCTTACGATCAACAAGACAAAAAGGACATCTCAGGTTACAGTTATTAGTGATGTCAATAGATATAAAATCAATATCTGTCGGTATGTTTACTGTAAAAGGGCTGTCTTTTAAAAAGTAGTTTGAGTTAGCAATCTTTACAGATATCTCATGATTTTTTTTATCTACAAAATCAAGCGGAAAATTGAACCTAAACGCATGACAGCCATTGCCAATTTCTGACCTCTCAAGATCCTTTCTGTATGTATCAGCCTTAATAGTGCCAATGAGAGTGGATGAGTCATAAATTTCAATATCAACAGGAGAATTAGGAGATTTCCTATTATACGCCCATCCGGAAAACCCAACTGTGTCATAGGCATCAACTTTCCCTTCAAAATAGTCATCTACCCTAAACCTATCTTTTAACTTTTTCCACATCATGTGACTCAACTTATATTTAGCCACGTATATGCTTGTGTTGTCAAGACAGCAGCGATACTGGCGGATAATCTGCTAGCAGACAAACTGTAAAGGGACTATTATCCAGAAGGAAATCTGTATTAGAAATCTTTACAGAGATTGTATGATTATCTGTTATAGTTGCCGGATAATCATACCTGAATGCGTGGCAGCCATTGCCTACTCCTGCCTCCTCAAGATCCTTTCTATATGTATCGGCAGTTATGGTAGTGAGATGTGTCTGGGTTGTTACATCATATATTTCAACATCAACTGGGGTATCAGGAGTTTTTTTATCATACGCCCACCCTGTAAACCCGCTATTGTCAAAACCATCAATGTACCCTTCATACATGGCAGGTATATAAATTTCAAAAGGGCTGTTGTATAGAAAGAAATCAGTATTAGAAATCTTTACGGAGATTGTATGATGTTCGTTATCAGCCATAATTGCAGGAAAACTGCACTTAAACCCATGACAGCCATTCCCAAAGCCTGCTTCTTTTAGATCGCCTCTGTACAGAACGGCAGCAACGGTCAGGCGTGTTTGAGTTGACAGGTCATAGATTTCAACCTCAACGGGGGTATCAGGGCATTTTATATTGTATGCCCAACCGGTAAGCCCTGTTTCGTCAAAGCTCTCAATATAGCCGTCATAATCTTTGTCTTTATACGACATGAGAGGTCACCTTTTCAATACCATACTACGCTATTTTATAACGTATATGCTGATGTTGTCAAACGCAATTTATGCTCTTTAGGGTATGTTGTCACAAAACTACATGTCAATTCTTGTGATAACTCCGCGGAGTTTATGAGAAGGCAGTTCGTAAAACTGAACAAAGGAGGGAGTCAGTCTTTTTATTATCGAAAAAATTTGCCAAACAAAATTTCTGGTAACAATATCCTCTACTCCGTAAAATATAGTTTTTTCATAAATGCTGTTTATGTTTAGTATTGCCTCAACATCAATAATCTCCATGTAGCCAATCTCAATTATAAACGCCATAAGCCCGGGGGCTACCTCCTTTTCAGGCCAGCCCTTTACGCCAAAAGACTCATCCGTTACACGGATGGATACGATGATATTGTCCTCGTAAATTATGTTGGCCGTAAACATTGTGCTTACTACATAGGGAGGTATCAACTGTATGTCCCTTGCAAAATATAGAACTGTCCCATGTATCCTGGGCATATTTTTATAGTGTTCTATGTATTCAGGTAAAAAATCTACCAAAGGAACCGGCTTTAAACTCTTGTATAATCTCTTTTGCCCTGCCGTGTATATAAGTATTATTGATAACGGTATAGAAGCAATGATTATTGACCAGTATCCGCCGTGCGGGATTTTAAACATGTTGGAAAGAAAAAATATCAAATCGACAATGAAAACACCAAAAGAAAGAGATGACCTTATATACTGTTTCCTTAAAAAGAAAATCCATGTCATAAAAAATCCGGTAAGTGACATCGTACCCGTAACAGCAAGTCCGTAAGCAGCGGCAAGATTACTTGATTCCTTAAACTGGTTCATTATAAACAGAACAGAAATCAGCAAAAACCAGTTAACGAATCCTATATATATCTGAGAGCGCAGCTTTTCAGACGTGTAATCCACCCTAAACATCGGCATAACACGCGTGGTGATACCCTGATAGACTATTGAAAACATCCCGCTAATCATAGCCTGAGAGGCTATTACAGTGGCCATTATACTAAGAATCAAAAAAGGTACATATAAAAACTGCGCCTGATGAAAGATCATCTCAAAGAGCACATTTTTAGCAGCCGGATGTTGTATTACATAAGCGCCCTGACCAAGGTAATTTAAAAGCAGCGCTATGAAAACAAAGTACCAGGCCCTCACTATGGGTTTCCTGCCAAGGTGCCCCATGTCGGCATAGAGAGCCTCTCCGCCTGTAGCGCAGAGTGTCACTTCTGATAAAATAAAAAAACCGCTTAAGCCCTTATTAGAAATGAATTTTATCCCGTAGTACGGATTCACTGCATTTAATATATGAGGAAATTCCAAGAGTGAAAACACACCGGAAACGGTCAGACACACAAACCATACAACCATGATTGGTCCAAAAGCGCTTGCCACTTTCTCAGTTCCCTTTCTTTGAAATAAAAACAGCACTATGGCAATTATCCCTGCTGCTATCAGAATCTGATTAGTGGTTAAACTGTCCCATCCTGGAATTAGTCTTGCGCCCTCTACTGCACTAAGAATACTTATTGCAGGAGTTATTACACCATCGCCAATTAGCAGCGATATGCCGACAATCGAAAGGGTAGAAACAAGCCGCACGCCCCAAACGTTTTTTACCATAGGGATCAACAGCTCTTTAAGCACTACGGTTCCACCCTCGCCTTTTTTGCCCAGAGACATTGCAAGCCATGCATACTCTATTGTTACAAGCACAATCAGAGTCCAAACTATTAGTGAGAGAACCCCTGTTATGTTGTCCTTGGTAGGTTCTATAAGCAGGAGGATGACGGTCAGTGTGTAAATTGGACTTGTGCCAATGTCACCAAATACGAGTCCTAAAGACTTTATTATCCCTTTCCAGGGTGCCGGTTCTTTTACCATCTTTCCAATTCTAAAAGTTGTGTAGTATACTATAACTCAATTTAATTAGTGAACATATTTTTGAGTTACCAAACAGATGCACTCTAAGATAAAAGAAATACTCAAAAAGCCTGATACGGCTCTTTACATTGCTATCGGCGTCTATTTCGTCATTACCCTGATAAATCTGCTTAATCATGTAATGTGGAGAGATGAGCTTGGCCCGTGGGCAATAGCGCATGATAGCTCCTCGTTGTCTGAGCTTTTTTATAACTACCGGTATGAGGGGCATCCCAGACTCTGGGTTTTGATAGTCTATCTGCTTACCAAACTAAACAACAACATGGCTGCAATGCAGATGGTTCACCTGTGTTTTGCCACGGCAACTGCTTTTGTGCTTTTGAAATTTTCACCTTTTAAGAAATGGCAGCGTATTTTCCTTATCTTTGGATATTTCACTTTTTATGAGTATGCCGTAATAAGCAGAAATTACTCTATGGGAGTTTTACTGTTTTTTATTATTGCCTATATGATGAGACCGGCAGAGGGCAGAAGAAACTATATATTACTGTCAGTTGTACTTTTTATAATGTGTCAGACTAACGCCTACGCAGCAGTTGTTGCGATAGCGTTTGCACTGACTCTATGTTTTGAATTTATTATGTATAAGCAAAAAGGTACGAATACATGGCTAATATTTGTACTAAGCGCTTTTATTTTTATCTCGGGTCTCATTTTTTCCATATATCAGATGGTACCGCCCCCAGATTCACAGTATCTTAAAAAACCCGAATTTTTGACCGGAGACCCACTGAATGATTTCATGCGCATCCTTGCTCAGATTTCTATTATTTACAATGTGTATTTTCCAATACCAATGTTTCGTGACGCCTTTTGGGGCGGAAATATAATCGGTTATATATCTGAGAACGTTTACGTACTGTTTTTTTCAAGAGTTGTGGTGGGAACGATTTTTTTATTTATCACGTTTTTTATGGTTATAAGACGTCCGGTTGCCGCATTTTTTTTCATAGCTGGAAATGCTGCTCTTATGGCTTTTAGCGATGTTGTCTATGGCAGCCTGATAAGACACAGGGGACATCTTTTTATGGTTTTTATCTGCTCCATGTGGCTTTCATACTATTACAAGCCTGTTAGCTTTAAATCGGACTTTTTAAACAGGTTCTGTCAATTTTTTGAGGAAAAAAGGAGTGCATGGTTAAACTTTTTTATAGCAATACATTTATTTACTGCCATAACTGCCATAACAATATCTGCCATATATCCGTTTACAGACGCCAAAGATACTGCTGATTTCATAAAAGCCAACAAGCTTGATTTATTGCCAATAGCGGCTGATTTGGACTACCAAACCACGTCTGTTGCCGTGTATCTGGGTAAAAGTCTGTTTTATCCGATAACAGAACGCTATGGCATGTACGTTATTTCTAACAACAAGCGGCTCTACATTGACAAGGATGGTGTGCTGAAAGAAATAGAAAAATTTATGAAATTCAATAAAAGAAATGTCCTGCTTGTCTTAAACTATCAACTATCAACGCAGCAAATTGAACAAAACAATATAGTGCATATAAGAACCTTTGCTAACGGCATAGTCGGAGATGAAAGGTACTGTCTCTACGTCATGAAATACAACGAGGTAAATCCATGAGTGTGGAAAATAGCTCTGTCGCTGAAACTAAAATATTAACTGGGAAAATTATTTTTGGCGCAGCCGTCTTGTTGTGTTTGTTTCTTTCCGTATTTGTCCGCTACCATGCAATGAGTAAGTGGAACATGCAGCCGGAAATGTACTTTTACGGCAGCACCCCCATGATGTCAACGGTTGACGCATACGACTGGATTATTAATGCCAATGAGTATTTGCATGGAATACCTGCACTTGAAAGCCCGCTTATCAGCGTCATAGCAGTTAGGCTTTCAGGACTTTTCGGAAACAATGTCTCAAAAGCCGCCTTTTATATGGTTTTTTTCTTGTCTGGCTTATTTATAATTCCGTTGTCTTTGTTTTTTTATAAAGCTGGACATCCGGGCGCTGGAATTTCTGCTTCTGTCTTTGGAACGGTTGGTAAAATATATTATGAAAGAACCGCTATAGGAAGATTTGACACTGATTTATTAAATTTATTTTTCCCATTTCTTGTCTCGTTTTTTATTTTAAAATCATCTAAAGCTAAAACTCATAAACGGACATATTTGTACTCAGCGCTTACCGGCATTGCACTGTCTTTCTTTGATTGGTGGTATCAGGGGCACAGAGGGTTTACATTTATTTATCTTGCTATTTTGGTTATATCACTTGTTTTTTATAAGGTGAAGTATAGACATATCGTTGTGTCATTTTTACTGTGTTTTTCGTTTTCCTTTTTAAATGAGGCATTGCTGTCACTAAGCAATACTTTGCTTCTGGTTGTCGTTTTTATTATAATCCTTAGCGGCTTTTTGCTTTATACCTTCAGAGACGCTCAAAAGTGGGATACCATGGTGCACGCAATTGCTTTAGTACTTTTTCTTATTGTATTTACTGTAAGTTTTAATATATTAAAACCGGAGCTGGGAAAACTCCTGTCTTTTACGCACAGATTTACAGCTGTGACGTCAGTGGAAACAATAAAGACCGTGGACAGTTTTCCAGGAAGGGAGAGTTTTACAAGAGAGACTAAACACTATACACCTCAAGTGGTTATGTCCACTATATTTTACAGCGGAGCATGGCTGGCGGTGATTGGGTTTTTAGGATTTCTCGTTTTTATAATCCTGAATTTCAGAGCGGCTTTTATACTGCTGCCGATTTTTTTAATAGGGCTTCTTTCTTTTAAAAGTGAAATTCGCCTTGCCATGTATTTACCGCCGTTTGTCGGCGCCGGGTTAGGTTACCTGCTCACTTTGGCAGCATCTCCTTTTAGGATTTTCCTTAACAAACTTAAAAAAGAAATACTGGTTTATATGTTTATATTTGCGCTTTTCTTTGCGACTAACTTTTCAGACGCTTATTCATATAATCCATTTGTATTAATAAACGGAAAAATATATAAAGGGTTTACTGAGGTAAAGAAATTTGTACCGCCGGACTCAAAAATGTTTACGTGGTGGGACACAGGGTATGCGCTGCAAAGTATTGGGCTTAAGACATACCATGACCCTGGCCCCATGACTCAGGAAATCACATACTTTACGGCAAGAGGCCTAACGGTTACAAGTCAACGGGAGCTATACAGTATCCTCTGTTACATAGACCGTGTGGCTTCAAAAAGTAAGGTCAATGACAACGCTAAAGAAAAAATACAGAAAGCAATCAACCTCACTCCTAATCTAAAAGGAAACAACGTGTATGTTCTTTTCTCTAACGATATGATTCTTACATTTAATGCCGTAACAAATATAGGCAACTGGGATTTTGACGCCAAAGTCCGTCAGTATAAAAAACCGATTAAATTTCTAAGAGAAACCTCATTGGAAAGCGAAAGAGGAATTCTCAACGGTAACATTCCCGTTAAGTCTATAATCACAGTAGATAGCGGTGAGATAAAGGACACTCAGACTTTTATCAATAATCCCGCCGGACAATACCTTGAAATAATAAAATCAGGCCAAACTGTCCTCTATATACTCCTTATGGATGAGGGGATCTATCAGTCAAACTTCAACAAAATGTTTATTCTTGGGATTTTTGATAAAAATCTTTTTGAGGAAATCTACAACGATTTCCCTCATGTCAGGCTTTATAAGGCAAAGGGATAGGGCAAAGTTTCATAATACCACAGGTTAAAGCAGGGGAAACGCATTAGAGAAAAAAGCAGCAAAAGACTTCTCTGTTGCAAGGCAGAATTTTTAGAGAAAAGGACTGGATTCCCGCTCGGAGGCGGGAATGACAAGGAAGGATATGTCTTTTTTTTGTCATTCCTGCGCAGGCAGGAATCCAGTTTTTTAGCGAAGCTACACTGCATTGGCAATATATTATTATTTCCTGTGAAATGCGTTTGCCCTGCAGGTTAAAGTATGTGGTTTTAATATCGTGCGTATTTATATTAAAATAGTTGTCGGTTATTAAATACTCTGAAAAAGGAGGGAACATCATATGGCTTCAGTGCTTGTGATATTAGCAGAGGGGTTTGAAGAAATAGAGGCAATCGCAGTAATAGATATACTAAGGCGTGCTGAGATAAACACAGTTGTTGCTGGGCTAAAAGAGGGGTTTATTACAAGTGCAAGAGGGGTTAAGGTGATACCGGACTGTACGTTGGACAGTGTCAGTGCCGTGAATTTTGACATGGTGGTTTTACCCGGTGGAATGCCGGGCACTCTTAATCTTGCCGCAGATACACGCGTGAAATCGTTAGTTGCCAGCATGTACAATGACGGCAAATATACAGCCGCAATATGTGCAGCGCCATTTGTTCTTTCTGAGGCAGGAGTGCTAAGCGGAAAAACAGCGACAAGCCATCCCTCGTATCATGATAAAATTAAAGCCGCCACGGTTTCTAAGACAGAGCGGGTTGTGGTTGACGGCAAAGTGGTAACAAGTCAGGGAGCAGGGACTGCAATAGAATTTTCACTAAAGATTGTAGAGCTGTTTTGCGGCAAAGAACGGGCTGACTCCATTCATGCTGCCATGGTGTGCTCATAAATATGGCAAGCGAAACGATTAGAAAATACGAGGGGGCGTCGTATCCGGTTAAAGTGGTGCGCACGGCTCCAATGTTTGCTGAAAAGCAGCGGAATTTCACGGAATTAATCCCGCATCCCTTGATTCCCCGCATCTCTGTAATGTGGGCTTTTCTGGAAAGTTACATGAAAAAAACTGCCGATGTCTTCCGAATCTATCCTGAGACCACAACAATTCTGGAACAGCGAATAGCTGACTTAAAGGGCGCTTTCAAACTTCAAGCAGAGGGGAAAACCGTTGACGCAGATCTCGTCGGCACATTTCACATCATGGTTAATTATCTGGTCAAGTACTCTCTTGTCAGTGAACCGCTAACTATTGACCAAAGAGAGGAGCTTTTCCATAATCTGCAAAGAGTCAGAGCACAGCTCTCTAACGCCCATGGCACTACTCCTGCAGTCATTGCTGTCGATAAAACCGACAGATATGTCGCAGACCTCATGTTCATGCTGGCTGAGAGCGTTACAAAGGCGATATCCGATATGTCTGATAAATCATGGATTGAGTGCAATTCCGTACTCGTATCAGTTTTGAACGTTTATAGAAACAGACTAGGGAAACTCCTTGACGGTTTCCATGTTTTCATAAACTCATCGGAACTCGGCGGAGCTACAACGCCCTCATTTCATGCCCATGCGATGAGCCAAAGAAAAGACTCTGGGATGGAATCCCTCCCAAATGAAAACCGTATAGATAATACTATTGTCACAAAAAAGCATTTTGAACGGCTTGGTCAAAAAACACTTGATGGAAACTACATCGTTGAAACTCTTCAAGAGCTGGCATTGGAGAACTTTCTTGCTCTTACTGAGTCTCTTAAGTTGGGGATGGAAACTCTTGCCGTTGAACGCCTAAATGACCCATGTTATATAGAGGAGGAGGAATTCAGGAGATTTTTGAAATCACTGAGCGTAGTTTCAGAAAAGATATTGGGGACTGAGAAATACGGCTTTGAGGACTTTCTTGAGGATTTTCAAAACCGCAGTGTGCTGTTACTTTTAGAAAAATACAGTGTGCTTCTTAGCGATGCAGGACAGAAAAAGTCACTCTCAGATAGACAGCGAGCTATGGAATTCTGCCATTTTATGAAAGATATCAGGGTGCGTCTGCGGTACTGGCGCATGTATGCAAATAAGGTTGCAGTATCCCCGGCATCAGAGATATTTGCCTGCGCTATTATGAAAAAATTAATCAAAAGAGGTATTGTAGAAAAAATCCGTGAGGCGATAGCAAACGGAGTTCCTAATGAGCAATACATACATTTTGAAGTAATTGATTACTTTAGTTTTAGCGGCACAGAAAGTATAGTTCCAGCGTTTAGCTTCATAGCCGACCCGCAAGTGTGGTCAATGTACGGCAAACCGATTATGAAAATAGCTGAGGAGAGCCTTAACAGTCAGTGGGAGAAAATCTACTACCTTACGGAGGCATGTGTACGAATAGTCGGGGATGTCGGCGCTGAGAGCGAATTGCTGCAAAAATTGGATGATTTAATCGGCATATCCGATGTGCTTACTGAGATGTCACGGCAAGGGATTGCTTTTGAACCGACTCCGGACAGCACACTCTACTCTTACGGAGTGGATGGCGGCAAAGACATAGTTGGAACTACGCGCAATTACCTTCGTTACTTTGTCAGGTGTTTTGCATTTGCACGGAAAAAGAAGATTTTGCTCCTGCCGGGGCTATGTCCACGTGCTACAATAATAGAGATAAAGGAACACGAGGGAACGTTAAAGCAAGCTGTGTATATTTCGCCGATAGGTGTTTATACTGCTGTGACAGACTTAAATCGGTTTGAGCGGATTTTTGGGCCAATTGGACTTTTGAGGGAGGCTAATGCGCGATTTGAAATAATCGGCGAGGGAGACGAAAAGTTTGTAATTCAGAAAACAGGCGGTGAATGCAGGACTAAGGGTCGCCCTATATTTCACAGAGACAAGAGAGAGCACCTGAGAAGCAGCCCAAGAATGTATGAAGAGCCAATAGTGGAGGCTATCAGTGAAACTATAAAGAAGTATGTGCTTACGCCTGAAAACCTCGGTGACATCGGAGTCTTGTATTTTCAATTTTATATGCGGGACTTTTTAAGTACCGAGTACGCTTCTAACTCGGCCTTTACGTGGAAAACTGTGGCAGAAATCCTTTACCACTGTAACTCTGCGATATACAACGTAGAGGAAACGGGAAATATTGAAACGATTATCCTTGAGGGGCTTTCTAAGAGCTCTCAACACGCTAAAATGGAAACCGACAAAGCGTATAAACTGATAAAGGTTATACGAGATGCTCGAAATAATGCCGTAAAAAAAATGCTCACCGTACAACATCGCAGTGATAAACTAAAGAGGCAGATAGAAGAGGGCGACTTTATGGCTAATTACGAAAGCGTTATGAAAGCTCTGGAAAGGTGTAAAGTTGACGCCCGTTTTAGCACATTGCTACAGTCCCTTGATTTACCTCAAAATGAACTCACCAAAGAGCATATCCTGTATATCTTTGGTATAAGACTGACAGAGAGACGAGAGAATCTGAAGCAGGAAAAGCAGCGAGTGCGGCTAATACGTGATAATCTCCGTACAGTATCATATTTTAAGTTAGCTGGCCTAATAGTAAATGCCTCACTAGGGCAGATCAGGGCTGAAATTAAAGAGCGTTTTTCTCAGTCTGAGGACTCTGAGGCACTGGAGCGTGACCTAAACAACTCAGAGTACCTGATTGTAGAATTAATATCCAGAATTATATACAAATATGTAGGTGAATCTACCAAGCGGTGCAGCGATTATGCTGAGGCGCTGGAGCTGCATGACAGCACGCATCCGTTCTTTAAGGCACTGCTTGTACACATAGCAGATGAGTTAAAACAAAAAAGCTTTCAGACAGAAGAACACTGGAAAGTCCTTGGGGCAAAACCCATTGAAGGGCACACCGGATTAATAGAGAAGTGTCAGATACCGGCTGAGATGACAGGCGCCTGTGTGGCTGATTATGAAAACTACGGCAATATCGTAAGTGCTCTGATAGACATTATGGATGGGCAACTCCAGAGGAAAGAGTAGGACAGAGGGCTTTATCCTCTGTTTTTGAAAGCAAAATGGCGGTTTACACCGCCATCTTTTTTGTATTATATGCCTAACTCGTGCTGTGCTTGTGTTTGTGCGACCTGTGTTTGGAGTGTTTCTTGTGCTTTTTGTGCTTCTTAGCCTTCTTCATCGGCTTTTCCATTGTCGGTGACCCTGGTGCATCTGCTGCCGGTTCTTCAGCTACTGCAAACGCAGCAAATGAAAGGGTAAGAACCAAACTTGCCAAAATTGCTAATAATCTCTTCATTTACTCACCTCCTTATATTTACACTTTTTACAGCTATTCACTTAGCTTGCACTATATCTTGCAGTCTTTGCTCTATAAACGTCAAGAGCCTGCATCATAATTTTAAGGTATCATTCAAGTGGCAATTTAAAGAATTTTTCAGTAAGGTGGATAAATTTACCGCTGTGGATGATTATAACTCCTTCGGCTTTCCATTCGTCCATGACTTTTGTGATGGTTTGGCGGGCAAGCCCAGTCATGTTTGCTAATTCGTTGTGGGTAAGCCGGATGTTTAGTGCTGTTCCGTTTGGGGCATCAGTGCCGTATTGCGTAGCAAGTTTATTAAAAAACATGAATAGCCGTTTATTTGCCTGAGTCTGACTAAACATCTGAATGGTTTCAAGGCTGCCCCTAATTCGCATACAAAGAGTGTTTAACAGATTATCAAGAATTTTATTTTGAGTGTGAAGAATGGAGAAAAAATTCTCTTTTGAAATAAGCGCAAGAGTTGAATCCTTTGTAACTCCCACAGCAGCCGATGTCCTCTTTCCATCAATAAGAGAAAGCTCGCCAAAGTACTCCCCGCTTTGAAACATTGCAATTGTAAATTCCTACCCTCTACGCTCATCTGAGTTACCCGTGCCTCGCCCTCAATTATCACGTACATGTAGTTATTTGAATCATCCTCAAAAAGCACAATATCGTCTTTTTTATACTTCTTTATTTTTAATTTGCTGATAACCCAATCCAACTCCTCATTGTTTAGCGAAGAAAACAAGGGCACTTTCTTTAGCTGGTCTTTAAGCATCTTTGGCGTTGGCAAAACTGCTGGTAAGGGCTTTGGTCTTATACATAAAATCCCTCGTTTTAAGTCCTCGTTCTGTTCGGTATTTGATATGAAGATTTAGGAATGTATCAAGCTCAAATATGAGTCTATCATTTGGCATAATTCTATTAAGTTTATCCCAACTCCATGTGCGAATGGTTTCATAGAGGTTTACAGCCCCCATGCTGATTAACCGTGCGCTTGCTGAGCGGGTCTCATCTGTAGTTTTATCTTTACACTTGCCGCAGATAACAGCGCCCTCGCTAAAATAGAAAGTGCCTACGGATACGCCGCATCGGACACAGCCATGAAGTCGTGGCGATAACCCTGCTTTTTCAAGCACCCTGACCTTATAAAACAAAAACCTCCGCAATGCTACATTTTCCTTCTCTGTTTCAATAGCGTTTAACGTATCCACCAGAAGTTCAAACAGTCCCTCGTGATGTTCCTTTTCACCAAACAGTGACAATGTGATTTCAAGCAGTTCGCTAATTCTCAGGAAACAGTCAAATTGCTCTCTGAGTTTTTGGTATGAGTGAATTATATCGGCCTGAGTAAGACGCGGAAGGTCAGCATGTTCTTTACCCATAAGAGAAATCCGCAGATGAGAAAGCGGCTCAAGAGCGCTTCCAAAGCGGCTTTTGGTAGTTCTTGGGCTTTTTGCAAAAGCTCTTAGAAACCCTCCGTCACAAGACAACACTGTAAGGATTAAATCGGCCTCTCCCAGCGGAAAGCTCTTAAAGACAATGCCCTCAGTCCTTAGAAGCATTACATGATGTTTCCAAAGTCCTCAGGCTTAAGGTTTCGGAGCCACTCCTCAAGCTCATCAGCGTTACGCTTTTCTATAACTGTTTCGTCAACAAATATCGGTGAATTTGTTCTAAGCGCAACGGCCACAGCATCGGAGGGTCTGGAGTCTATTGGTCTTTCGTTTTCGCCGTCTGTCACGTAAAGTGTTGCATAGTAGGTGTTATCTACGATTTCCCGCACCACAACCCTTGCAACCGTAAGTTTTAACTCCTCAATGATGTTTTTTAACAAGTCGTGGGTCAGTGGTCTTGGCGTAGCAACTCTTCCAAGAGCGAGGGCAATAGAGTCAGCCTCCGGTTTTCCTATCCAGATGGGAAGAGTTTCCTCGCCTTCAAGCGCTTTTAGTAACATGATGTACATTCCGCTTCTGGGGTCAAACAGTAACCCATCAACTTTCATTCTGATTACCACTTTAGCTGTAACCCAACTCTTTTAATGTATTTGCATCCTTTCGCCACTTATCCCTGACCTTCACAAACAGCTCGAGATAGACCTTAGCGCCAAGCAGCCTCTCAATTTCAAGCCGTGCTCTGCTGCCGGTCTCTTTTAGCAGCGCTCCGCGCTTACCTATTATTATACCTTTTTGGGAGTCTTTTTCAACATATATGTTTGCCGATATTGAGACGAGGTTCTTTGATTTTTCTTTCCATGTGACGATTTCCACAGCAAGCGCATGTGGCAGTTCCTCGTATGTCAGCTCCATAGCCTTTTCCCGTATAATCTCAGCCGCCATGAAGCGTTCAAACTTATCAGTCAGCACATCTGTGGAAAAACCGGCAGGCCCCTCTGGCAGCAACCGGAGTGTTTTCTCTAACAAAATATCAATGCCGTCACCGGTTTTAGCCGATATGGGGATTATTTCGCTAAAGTCATATAAGTCTCTGTACTCATCAATTACTCGCAATAGTCGGCTTTTATCGGATACGGTATCGGTCTTATTGATTAAGAGGAATGAGGGTTTACTTTGTTCCTTGAGAGTTTTTATGATTCCTATATCAGTATCATCTGCAGGTGTTGGGTCAGTTACAAAATATGTCAGCTCGGTTTCCTTAACGGCAGCGACTGCGGTTTTAACCAAAAACTCACCGAGTTTATGTTTGGCGTCATGAATTCCTGGCGTATCGTAAAAGACAATCTGCCCGCCCACAAGGTTTTTAATTCCCATAATCCGATTTCTTGTCGTCTGGGGCCTTGAGGTAACGATAGCCAGCTTGTGCCCGATAATTTTGTTAAGCAGAGTTGACTTACCAACATTAGGCTTACCAATTATTGATACAAACCCAAAACGAAACCCTGCGGACTCTGCTTCTGATGACATATTTAACCTTCCCTCTGATTTATTGTATTTTTCGGCTATAATCAATAAACTGTGTCAAGTCTGAAATCACCTTAAACGGTAATATCCAATTTTAGCCTACCCTCAAAAAATAAAGCAAGTTGAGAAATAGTCTGGCTCCAGTTTTTAAAGGCTGGTTCCACTTTTCTGAACAGGGGCATCCCCTCTGGGGAGGTTTTGAACTGCCAAATACAGCAGTTTTAAAAGGGCGGTTTCACTTGAGAAAGCCCCGTTGTAACCTTGCGAATCTGGCGATGGAATCCCTCAATTGCGTTTGTCGTATAGATAAGACTCCGGATTTCATGAGGATACTTGAAATAGTTAGAGAGATTGTCCCAGTTACCCTTCCATGACTTTATGACAATTGGGTATTTCTTGTCCCAGATTTAAAATCAAATCCCTTTAATTGTGTCGGCTCTTCCTTACTCATTGTGTCATCCCTCATGTTAGCTTTTCTTATATTATAATTCAAAGCTCATGACACAGTTTGCTGAACTCCTCGTCATACTTACGCCTTACCATGGACTTACCCACCTTTGTTATCACTTACTCTAGCTTATCAGGTTGTACACTTATATGGGGTAAAATTAGACGTATTCCAACTCATCCTTAAAAAATCTCATTGTTGGATTGAGACGGGCACCTTTATGGGCACCATGGCGGTTTTTGGGGGTAAAATGGGGTGTTTTGGGGAGTAATAAGACGACTGTAAACCCTTGAATTTATTAGGAAATGCGAAAGAGGGGAGTCGAACCCCTACGGTGTTACCCACTGGATCCTAAGTCCAGCGCGTCTGCCAGTTCCGCCACTTTCGCTTATGCCACTTGCCGTGTGCTGAGATTATGTCATTACCGCCCTATATTTTCTTTAAAATAACCTCCAGCTTTCCCCCAGCTTTAAGTTTATTTATTACCGCTGCGGCATCTTCTTTTTTCTTGTATTTCCCAACATATACCTTATGCCAAAGAACATCTTTGCCCATACTGTCTTTTATAAATGCTGAGTAGCCCTCTTTTTTCAGGTTTTCAACAAATTTTTTGGCATTGGCAGGGTCTTTGAACGACCCTAACTGAATCGAATAGATACCCTCTGACTTCTCTTGTTTAACTGGTTTCTCCACCTTTGGCTTATCCTCAGCAGCTACAGGCTTTTTGCTCTGCTTATCCTTATTTTGGTGTACAGGGCCAGTGGTTGACTCTGCCTTAGCCGCAGGCGTTACAGATGGTTTTTCTATGCCTGGTGAGGGCTTATGCTGTGCCGTTACCGGAGTTGGTTTTGCCACAGGTTTTTCTGCCGCAGCCTTTACCGGTGCTGGAACAGGTTCGGGCTCTATAGGTGGAGCAGGTTCAGATGTTTGTTGCGGCTCCTCCAACGCTTTATCCAGCACTCTTGGTTCAACAACAGTTGCTACCTCCTGTTTTTTATGCGAAACCTTGCCACCTCTGGAAAACAAATACACTGTAACCAAAATCAGCACAAATACTGCAGATACCCCTATAATTAACATCCTCTTTTTCTTTGCACGATCCTCGTTTAATTTTTGCAAGTACTCCTCTGCGTCATCGGCGTCTATGGCTGTTATATCTACAGCTTCATCGGTCTTATCACTATCTACAGAGTCATCATCTGGCTCCATATCGTGTATATACATGGTATCTTCTAACTCCTTTGTCTTGTCCTGCTCTTTTTCCTCACGGATTTCCTCAAACTCTGTTTCTTCAATCTCTGTTTCTTCTTCACGATGGCGGTTAAACTTAACTATGTCGTCTCTTTCTTTAGAAAAACTATCCTCTGACAAGTGCTCCTTGCTGGTTTTTATCTCATAGTCGTCTTTGGCATATCTCAAACGGTCAGTATCTTTGAAGTTGACAGGTTTATCTAACTGTATTCCTTCTTGTGTTTTCTCCTCATACTGATAAGAACCGGGGCCGCCTCCCGAGTCCTCACTAACCATGTCTATCTCAACATACTTTGAAGCCTTTGCAATCAGCTCATGTCTGTCCACAGGGAGCTTTACCGAATCCACTATTTTATAAATGGAGCGGTACCTGTCATCGTACGTCTTATCAATTTCTGTCAGCACTATAAACCGGGTATCCTTAACCAGCTCTTCACTTCTTATATCCCTTATGATTTCGTATCCGCTTGCATCCATAAGCATAGACTTGACAAACACAAGCGCAGGCAAAGTCTTAAGCGCCAACTCCACAGCCTCTGCCTTGCTTGACGCTGTATAGACTGTAAACCCCTCAATTCTCAACATCTCGCTGATTTGCTGCACATTGGTTTTATCGTCATCAATTACAAGTATGTTTTTGCTTTCCATATTATCTCTCTCCCTGTCATCTCTCATTTAATACTTCATGAGGAAATATTATCAGTTTTTATGAGAATTTATGCAAGTGCAAACTTAAAAACTGCATTTCAGCAGCAGTATTTTATTTCTCGAGATCAAGCGGTTTTTCAGTCTTTGAACCCAGTGAGCTGCCACAAATTTCACACCGATAATCATAGACCAAACACTCAGGCTCTGCTGAGATCATTCTTTCCGTCACGGCTACCGCTTGCTTACAACTGTTACAGTAAAGAGCTTTAGCTATAAATTTATCAAACTGCTTCATAAACCACTGTAACTACTTACTTGAAAGAACCCTTGCTGCATCCATTGCAAAATAAGTCAGGATTAAATCAGCACCAGCTCGTTTTATGGAAATAAGGATTTCCATCATTACACTTTCATAATCAATCCAGCCCTTTTCGGCAGCGGCATGTACCATAGAATATTCACCGGAGACGTTATAAGCGGCAACAGGTATCAATGTGTTTTTCTTAACGTCTGCAATAATATCTAAATAGGAAAGGGCTGGCTTTACCATCACGATGTCCGCCCCCTCCTCTATGTCAAGCAACACCTCTCTGAGAGCCTCCCGTCTGTTTGCCGGGTCCATCTGATGCGTCTTTCTGTCGCCAAATTGCGGGGTTGACTCTGCTGCCTCTCTAAAGGGTCCGTAAAAAGCTGAGCCATACTTTGCAGCGTAACTCATTATCGGAATTTCTGTAAAACCATCCTTGTCCAGTGCGCCTCTGATTGCCGCCACCCGCCCGTCCATCATGTCTGAGGGGGCTACCATATCGGCTCCTGCCTTAGCATGTGAAACAGCCTCCATTGCCAATAACTCTAACGTAGCGTCATTAACAATCCTGCCGTCTTTTACCACTCCGCAGTGACCATGACTGGTATATTCGCAAAGACAAACGTCGGTTATTACAACAAGCTCAGGGACTGCATCTTTTACCGCTTTAACGGCCTCCTGTACAACCCCGTCGTCTTTGTAGGCATGGGAGCCAAGCTCATCCTTATGCTCAGGTATTCCAAATATTATAATGGCAGGTATTCCCAGTGAGCGTACCTCACGGGCGGTTTTAACTAATTCCTCACGAGACTTTTGAAAACACCCGGGCATTGATGTAATCGGTATATTTATATTTTTTCCACTAACGGTAAACACCGGATATATAAAATCATTTACAGAGACAGAGGTCTCCCTGAGCATATCTCTTATCCCACTACTTTTCCTTAATCTGCGAGGTCTTATCACTGGAAACATACAGCTATGATAAAGAAAAAATCAAGAAAAATCAAGAAAAGAAAAATTAAATAAATTATGCTATTGCCATTTTTGACGTAAATTTATAAACTACCAGTGTGGATACTTAAAAGCAGAACACCCGGGCTTGCTAAATAAAATAGCACAGGAGAGGCTTAATGTTAGAAGTTTACTTTGGCAATATGCTGGAGGAGGTAATAGGGGAAAAGGGACTTTCTCTCAGCCAGATAGAGGGGATAAGAGAGAAAGTATTAAGCGCTCATAAACAAATAGAGGAAAGAAAGTGGAAAGAGCTTGCCTTTTTAGACCTTGGCAGCCAAAAAACAACAGAAATAAAGAAAATCGCACGCAACATCAGAGAAACATCGGAACATTTTGTGATTCTTGGCATTGGCGGCTCAGCTATCGGTCCACGAGCAATACTGGAGTCCCTCAGCCCTCTTCATAACTACAGGGGAAAACCAAAAATTCATATCTTTGACAACATTGACCCCAGAACCATAGCCACTATGCTTGAAGTAATTGATCCAGCAAAGACCACTGTTAACGTCGTTACAAAATCCGGGAACACCGCCGAAACCATAGCCACCTTTATGCTCCTGTGGGATAAGATAGAAAAAGCCGTAGGCAGCGATGTAGTCAACAGGTTTATATTGACAACAAACCCGGAAAAAGGCATAATCCGCAGTCTAATTAAAGAATATAACATAAAAAACCTTGAAATCCCCACAACGATAGTCGGCAGGTATTCTGTCTTGACCACTGGGCTTCTTCTTGCCGAGGTAGCGGGCATTAGCTCCGATGAGCTGCTAAGGGGGGCCTATGAGATTACTGAAAAGTGTAAGTCAGGAGAGTTATGGGAAAATCCGGCCTATATATTTTCATCCCTGTTATATCTTATGAGCACTGAGGAGGGAAGGAACATTAACGTAATAATGCCTTATGCCGATGGCCTTAAAGCGTTTTCAGACTGGTTTTGCCAGTTGTGGGCAGAGAGTCTTGGAAAGCTTGGCTTTGGTATCACACCGTATCCGTCTGTTGGAACCACAGACCAGCACTCGCAGCTTCAACTGTGGATGGAGGGGCCGGAGGATAAGGTCGTCATATTTATAAAGATAAAAGATTATGGCAGAGACATTATGATACCAATGGTTCTTAGCGACAAAGAAGGTTTTAACTGTTTGGCGGGGCGCTCCCTTAATGAGCTTATGAGTACCGCTTTGCAATCCACCGAGCATTCGCTCTCAAATGCTTCCAAACCCAACGTCACAATAGCCATACCTATCCTGGATGCTTATCACGTTGGTCAGTTATTTCAGTTTTTTGAGATAGCAACTGCTTTTCTTGGCTTTTTATTTGGTGTTAATCCTTTTAATCAGCCGTGGGTGGAGACCGGTAAAAATAACCTATACGGCGCTCTGGGCAAGCCAGGGTTTCAAACCCGTAATGAGCAGATAGAAAAGATGCTGAAAGACTCTGTTTGCTGGAAAATATAAATATTATATGCTTATACGAAAAGAACCAGATTTTTTGTTTTGTTTAAAAATTCATTAAGGGTGCATTGACAAAACAGCAAAGTTATGATTATCATAGACCAAAAGTGAGGAAAGACAGTGCAGGATATACAGAATGTGGCGACTTTGACAACGGCTATTTTCTAACCTAAGTTGATGTTAGAATAGAAGAACTTAAATATTTTTAATAAGGAGGATTTTATGAGGAATATTGTATGTCTGATATTAGTGTTAGTATCGCTGCTTTTGGTTGGCAGTGTTTCTGAGGTCAGTGCTGGTACAAGTGGTACCTATGTGACGTACTATTTGCCCTATTTGCACACAAATACAAGTGGTGTTATCTATTGCGTTGTTTCCAACTTTGGTATTGGGGCTGATAATATAACACATGTTAATTTCAACATAATGGGCAACGAAAGCGGTACTACTACCCGAGCTACTGCTCAGCTGACTACTTTGGGTTATTTCGCCTCCAGAAAAACGGTCATGTTGACTTTTAGCGGTCAGGCTATCTACATAGGTACTAGCACCGATAATCAATATACCGGTATGTCATCAATTCTTGGCGTCTCTGAGTCATACGGAGCTAAGCTGTCCTTTGTGTCAACAATTCTGGCAGGTACAAATGCGCTGCGAAACAGTCATCTTAACTGTAAAAACATCGTCATGGCTTGTTTTCAGGGAACATCGAACCCGAAGAGAAATCTTGTGGGCTACTCCTGTGAAGCGGGCTATGCTCGTAACTCTGATGATACAACCACTTTCGACCCCTATAATATAAAATACTACAACTTCTCGGATGAGACCACGGCAGACAATGCCACTGGGTATTCATTTTAATAAGGTGATTTCTTATAGAGATGATGGTTTTATTGCCGTCAGAGGGGAAGCGTAAGTGCTTTACCTTTTTATATAGTGCTAAAAGGAGGTTTATTGTGAATAAATATACTTCAAATAATATGTTGTTTTTAGTTGGGCTGCTAATGGTGGCGGCCTTGTTTTTTTGGGGCGTAAATGGGAATGTCCCAACTGCGTCGGGTGCTGGTACAGGTGCTTGTGGTAGTACAGGCAGCGAAAGTTATGCTAACAGTACCGTAGATAATATAACATGTTTTGATAATGGGACATACGTAACATATAATTTGCCGTATATGCATACTCATCCGGATGGTGCAATAACCTGCATAGTTTCCAACTTTGGTACGGCCTCAGACAATGTTACGAGAGTGCTTTTTACTGTTATGTCTAACTTTGCCGGCGGTACGGACAGAACCTCGATAGGTACATCTAATATTAATACAAGCACTGCGTTTCAAAAATCGGTACGAATAACTTTTAATGGTCAGGGCATGTATATAGGCACAAGTACGGACAATCTAGCATCGTCTTTGTCCAGCTATGTAGGCACATCTGAAGCATACGGGGCCAAGCTGACATTCATATCCTCCATAAAAATGAGCGATGGGACATCTTCTTATACAGACCTTTACGGCACTACAAGGCAGGCATCAGTACGTGACAGCCACCTTAATTGTAAAAATATAGTTATGTCCTGCTATCAGGGAACGACATCTCCGGCTCGTGTTCTTACAGGATACAACTGCGAGGCAGGGTACGTCATGGGCAATAATAATATAGCAGGTCTGAGGCCATATGATATAGACCCGTGGGCGTTTGGTTGGATTAATGAGATCAAATACACTCTTGAAAACAATCCTATTTATATGGACAACGCTACCGGCTACACATATTAAATTAGGGATTTTTAAACACAGATGGACACAGATACATACAGATAGATTGAATAATCTTAATCTGTGTTCATCAGTATTTTAATCTTACATCTAACCAGTCTTAGACGATGCCTTTTCGTAAGATGTCGTGCAGGTGTATTATGCCTACAGCGTAACCCTCGGTATCTGGCACAATCAGGGATGTGATGGTGTGTGTCTCCATAACTGAGAGAGCCTTTGCGGCAAGCTCGTCTTCGTCGATAGAACGCGGGTTTTTAGTCATAACCGCAGAGGCCTCCATATCAAAGAAGCTGCGTCCCCATTGCGCTATCCCGCGCCTTAAATCTCCGTCTGTTATTATTCCAAGTATTTTTTTATTGCTGTCGGCAACAATTGTTACTCCGAGCCGCTTGGAGGATATTTCCATCACAGCATCAGTCATCTTAGCATCGGATGTTACGTAGGGAAGGGAATCACCGCTGTGCATAAGATCACTTACCTTTAAGAAGAGTTTTTTACCTATTGCTCCGTTAGGATGAAAGAAGGCAAAATCCTCTTTTTTAAATCCACGCTTAAGCAGCAGCACTACCGCAAGGGCATCCCCCATTGCAAGGGTTGCGGTTGTTGATGAGGTCGGCACAAATCCCATAGGACATGCCTCCTCTTTAACTGTTATATCAATACTTACCACAGACTCTCTGGAAAGAGTTGAGTTCATATTGCCTGTCATACTTATTAGATTAATATTAAAACGCTTAAAAAACGGTATTAACCGGAGTATCTCCTCAGTCTCTCCGCTGTTAGAGACAGCTATAACCACATCGTCGCTTGTCACCATACCGAGGTCGCCGTGTCCCGCATCAGCAGGATGCATAAAGAAAGAGGGTGTGCCGGTTGAGGCAAGAGTTGCCGCAATCTTTTTAGCTATCAACCCTGATTTCCCCATTCCCGTAAGAACTGCCTTGCCACGGCTGTCAAATATCAAATCCACAGCGGCAATAAAACGGCTGTCAAGTCTGTCAATTAAACCCAATATCGCTTGCGCCTCTTCTTGCAGCACACTGCGGGCTGTTTCTATTATCTTACTTTCTGAAATCATCTATCTCCTCTGTTCCAGTGCGGTCATTCCGTGAGTTGGAAAAAGGGAACGTTTTTCTCGTATTGCACTGGATATGAATGCCTTAAAGAGCGGATGAGGCTCGGTTGGTCTTGATTTAAACTCCGGATGAAACTGACAGCCAAGAAACCACGGATGTCCAGTTAGTTCCACTATTTCAACCAGCTTACCGTCAGGACTAAGTCCGCTAAAACGCATTCCTTTGGATTGTAAAATTTCCCTGTAGTTGTTGTTAAACTCATATCTATGACGATGCCGCTCTGTGATTTCTGCTTTTTTGTAGGCATCCTTAGCGTTACTGCTCTCCTGAAGCAGACAAGGATAGCCGCCAAGACGCATAGTGCCGCCTTTTTCGCTTTCCATACTCCGTTTTTGTACAGTGTTAGTTTTAAAGTCAAACCACTGCTCCATGAGATAAATTATAGGCTCTGTACACTCTGTGTCAAACTCGGAACTGTTTGCTCCAGTTATTCCGCACACATTTCTTGCAAACTCTATCACAGCGCACTGCATTCCAAGGCATATTCCAAAATAAGGAATCTTCTTTTCCCTTGCATATTGAACAGCTCTTATTTTACCCTCTATTCCGCGAATTCCAAACCCGCCCGGTACCAGTATCCCATCCACATCAGACATATATTCATCTATTTCGTGCTTTTCCAATTCCTCTGAGTCAAGCCATTTAAAATTAACACTTGCATCGTTTGCAATCCCGCCATGAATTAGCGACTCTATCAGGCTTTTGTAGGCGTCCCTTAGACCGATGTACTTTCCCACCATCGCTATTGTCACCTCGTTGGAGGGGTTTTTAATAGTTTTTACCACATTGTGCCACACATCAAGTTTCGGAGGGTCGGTGTTAAATTTAAACTTTTTAGCAATCAAAGTATCAAGTCCCTCTCTGTGAAGCACAAGGGGAACCTCATAAATCGTCTCCACATCTATGGCTCCGATTACAGATTCCTCCTCGATGTTACAGTGGAGAGCTATCTTCTTTTTCATCTCCTGAGGAATTTCCCTGTCTGAGCGGCAAAGCAAAGCGTCCGGCTGAATTCCTATCTCACGGAGTTCCTTTACGCTGTGCTGAGTTGGTTTTGACTTTAGCTCTCCGGCGCTTCCAATGTAGGGAACCAAGGTCAAATGAAAATACATCGCGTTTTCTCTGCCTACATCGTAAGGAATCTGTCTTATGGCCTCAAGAAAGGGCAGACTTTCAATGTCGCCGATTGTGCCCCCAATCTCAACAATCACCACATCTACGCCGTCACAGTCAAGGGAACGTATTGCAGATTTGATTTCATCCGTAATGTGCGGCACCACCTGCACGGTTTGACCAAGGTAGTGACCAAGCCGTTCTTTTTTAATGACATTGAAGTAGATTTTCCCTGTGGTGTAGTTATTCTTTTGAGTGCTCTGAACGTGAGTGAACCGCTCGTAGTGACCTAAGTCAAGGTCTGTCTCGGTTCCATCCTCTGTGACATATACCTCACCGTGTTGGAACGGGCTTAACGTGCCCGGGTCAAGGTTAATGTAGGGGTCAAGTTTTTGGAGGGTTACCTTAAGACCTCTTGCTTCAAGCAGCGCCCCTATTGCCGATGCTGCTATCCCCTTACCCAATGATGACACAACGCCGCCTGTCAGGAATATGTATTTAGCCATCTCTCCACCTTTCCAATATCTTCAGGCCTGTCCACAGCTATGGTGTCAAAGTCGGTTTCAGCGACTTTAATTTTATAACCATTTGTCAGCGTCCGCAATTGCTCAAGTTTTTCCGCTCTCTCTAACTCACTCTCCGGCAATTGTGAAAGCCTTAAAAGCACTTCTTTTCTGTAACCATAAATCCCAATGTGTTTATAATACAGTATCCCTGACGAGTTCATGGTATCCATACTGGTCAGTGTTGATTTTCCATCAAAAACATCCCTTAAATATGGAATTGTTGATCTTGAAAAATAAAGAGCAAACCCTTCAGCGTCTGTGACAACTTTAACTATGTTTGGATCAAAGATGTCACAGGGGGTTGTTATTTTCTTTTTAAGCGTTCCCATAGACGCTCTATCGTCTTGCATAAGTTCAATGACCGCATCAATCATATCTGGCTCTATAAGTGGCTCATCCCCCTGTACATTGACTATCACGGTAAATGGCAAATCCCTCGCAGCCTCGGCTATTCTGTCGGTGCCTGTGAGGTGGGTCTCTTTGGTCATAATGGCAGCGCCTCCAAGGGCAACCACAGTGTTGAAGATTTCGGCATTGTCGGTTGCCACAAAAACCTCACCTGCCAAACGGGCTTTTTTTGAGCGCTCATAAACATGCTGTATCATTGGTTTACCGGCAATCAAAGCCAGCGGTTTCCCTGGAAACCTGGTAGCTCCGTGCCGTGCCGGTATAATAACTGCTGCTTTTGTCATATCTTTAATATATCAATAATTCTGTTAAGATCATCCATAGAATAATAGTCTATCTCAATACGCCCAGTGTTACCTTTATGATGAATTCTGACCTTCGTTCCAAGATTTCGGGTAAGCTCATCCTCAACTCCGGCTATATGCGGGTCTTTGGGAGGTTCAGGTTTTTTAGTTAGAGGGGATGCGGCGAGCTTTTTACAGAGGGCTTCGGTTTCTCGCACGCTGAGAGCATTTTTCACAACAATATGAGCCGCCTCAAGCTGCTCTGATTGGTCTTTTAGAGAGAGGATTGCTTTAGCGTGCCCCATAGAAAGCGCTCCTGAAATTACAAAAGTTTTTATTTGCTCAGGCAAAGTAAGCAGCCGCACATAGTTAGCGACAGTGGCTCGCTGTTTGCCGATTTTCTGAGAAAGTTCCTCTTGCGTTATCCCCTGTTCCTCCATAATCCGCAGAAATGCAGCGGCGGTCTCAATCGGGTTAAGCTCCTCACGCTGGATGTTTTCAATCAGTGAGATTTCAAAAGACTCCTCAGCACTCTCATCACGAATAATACATGGGATTTTCTGAGAGCCTGAAATTCCAGCCGCCCTCCAGCGCCTCTCTCCGGCAACGATTGTGAAAGTGCCATCCCCGGCTCTGGCAACAATAATGGGTTGAATGACGCCCTGTTGGCTAATGGATTCGGCAAGCTGGTTTAGCGCCTCCTCGGAGAAATGTTTACGGGGTTGAGCAGGGTTTGGAAATATTTTTTCAATCTCAATTTGGTGAATTTCCTCGCCCTCAGTGGGAATTAGGGCATCAAGTCCGCGGCCTAGCGCTTTTTTCACGATGCTGCCTTATTCTGAAGCGCAATGTCACCCAGAATCTCCCGTGCAAGGGTTAAATAAGTCTGTGCGCCTTTTGAGCGGACATCATAGTATAGGGCAGGTTTGCCATGCCCTGGGGACTCGCCAAGAGTCACATTGCGTGGAATTATAGTTGAATACACTTTCTGTCCAAAATGAGATTTCACCTCTTTAGCTACCGCCGAGGACAGTGAGTTTCTGGCATCAAACATGGTCAGCAAAATCCCCTCTATGGAAAGTGTCGGATTAAACGAGCGTTTAACAAGATTAATGGTTCTCATAAGCATGGTAAGGCCCTCAAGAGCATAGTACTCGCACTGAACCGGCACGATAACAGAGTCGGCGGCAACGAGGGAGTTAAGAGTAATAAGCCCCAGCGATGGCGGACAGTCAATAAAAATGTACTGGTATTTATCTTTGAGAGGCTTGAGCGCATCAGAAAGCAGCCACTCGCGGCGGTCTCTGCTTACCATTTCAAGCTCCACTGCAAGGAGATCGATAGATGATGGCGCCAAAAACAGATGGTCGTAAGGGGTAGAGATGATAACATCCTCAATTTTATGCTTTGACGTATAAACATCATAGAGCGTTTTAACGAGATTTTTTCTGTCAACGCCAAGACCGCTTGTAGAGTTGCACTGCGGGTCGGTATCGACAATCAAAATATCTTTACCTGCCAACCCCATAGAAGCTGCCAGGTTGATTGCGGTCGTAGTTTTACCCACCCCGCCCTTCTGATTTGATATTGATATTACTTTACCCACGATTTTTTCCGACATGAAGATTATAGCACTATTTAGGCTCTTTGTCAAACGATGGACGAGGAATGGATAAAATACCGAGAAGAATTAATCCGCAGATTAGTAATTTTTTTATCTGTGTTCATCTGCGTCATCTGCGGAAAAAATCTTTAAATGCTTATTGAGTTAACTCCTGTAGATTTTTTTCAGTCAGCAAATGATACAGTTAAAAGGACTGGATTCCCGCTCGTAGGCGGGAATGACAAAGGGGGGCATTTCTTTTTTTGTCATTCCTGCGAAAGCAGGAATCCAGTTTTTTGTTTGCGGAGCTAACTGCATAGGCAATAATCTTTATTCTTAGCAGCGGCTTGTTTTTTCAGGAATAGAAACATTTAGGTTTACGATTTTTCTTATTACGGCTTCTCTAAAGACGTCCAAAGGCGAATTTATAGAGTAGTAGCTCCACTGTCCCTCACGGCGCACTTTTAAGAAACCTGCGTCTTTTAGTATCAGTAAATGCCGGGAAAGACGCGATTGAATCATATTAAAAGAGGCCACAAGCTCACAAACACACGTCTCCCCATACGTGTAGAGAAACCGCAGTATCATAACACGCGTTTCGTCTTTTACAGCAGATACGATTTTTATAAAATCATCCATTGATATACATTGTAACACAAATTTAATAAAATTAATGTATCTACATATCTTGATATTTTGTTTATCTTGCTGTATAATATATTTAAATTATAAAAAATTGAACTTATTAGAGACGAGATTGCCACACCCCTGCGGGGGTTCGCAATGACGGCGTGGAGCTGTGAATTGCATCACAATCTGTCATTGCGAGGAGCGATAGCGACGTGGCAATCTCAGCCTTTAAATTAACAAAATAGGAGGAGTTTTAAAATGAAAAAACTAAAAGTTCTGTTTGTGTGTATTCATAACAGCGCCAGAAGCCAGATGGCGGAGGCGTTTCTCAAAAAATACGGAGGGGAAAAATTTGATGTAAAGAGCGCCGGTCTTGAACCCGGTGTGCTGAACCCTCTTGTCGTACGGGTTATGAAAGAAGAGGGTATTGATATATCAGGTAACGGTACAAAAAGCGTATTTGAAATGTTTAAAAACGGCGAGCTGTTTAAGTATGTCATAACGGTCTGTGATGCAACAAAAGCTGAGAAATGTCCGATATTTCCCGGAGTGAACAAACGGTTGCATTGGGGATTTGATGATCCGTCCTCACTTGAGGGAACCGAAGAGGAAAAAATAGTCAGGATACGGCTCATTAAAGAAGAAATTAAACAAAAAATCCAGCACTGGATTAAGGAGATGGAGGGGGAGTAAATATGGCTAATAATTCTAAAAGATTATCCTTCATTGACAGATTTCTCACGTTGTGGATATTCAGCGCTATGTTTGCAGGAATTGGTATCGGATATTTCTTTCCGCATTCACAGAACCTCCTAAATATGTTTCAGGCGGGCACTACAAATGTGCCAATTGCTATTGGGTTGATTCTTATGATGTATCCGTCGCTTGCTAAGGTAAAATACGAAAAACTTCACGAGGTTTTTAAAAACAAGAAGGTTCTTGCGTTTTCACTTTTACAGAACTGGCTAATCGGCCCGTTTTTGATGTTTTTTCTTGCCATCGTGTTTCTCAGAGATCATCCGCAGTATATGTACGGGTTGATTCTTACAGGGATTGCACGCTGCATTGCGATGGTTGTGGTGTGGAACGATCTGGCAGGGGGCAACAGGGAATATGCCGCAGGACTGGTAGCGTTTAATTCGTTTTTCCAGCTTGTTTTTTATTCAATGTATGGGTATTTCTTTATAACATTTCTTCTCCCCTTGTTTGGGTTACAGGGCACGATGGTTTCTATCACAATAGTACAGATATCAAAAAGTGTATTTGTTTATTTAGGAGTTCCCTTCATAGCAGGTGTTTTAAGCAGATTTATTCTGATTAGGAAAAAGGGTGCAGACTGGTATGAAAACGTATTTATCCCTGCGATAAGTCCTATGACGTTAATAGCGCTGCTTTTTACAGTAGTTGTCATGTTTACGCTGAAAGGACGATATATAGTGCAGCTGCCTTTTGACGTTGTAAGAATATTTGTTCCTCTTGTTATTTATTTTGTTATCATGTTTTTAGTATCTTTTTACATGGGCTGGCGCTTTAAGTTTGATTACGAAAAGACTACAACGTTGTCATTTACGGCGGCAAGCAACAACTTTGAGCTTGCAATAGCGGTAACAATCGCCCTGTTTGGAATAGAGTCGGGGGCGGCATTTGCAGCGGTTATCGGGCCTCTTGCCGAGGTGCCTGTGTTGATTTCGCTTGTAAAAGTCGCTCTATATTTTAAAAAGAGGTATTTTTATACAGCCGATGTTTTAATATGACTTATACCAGGCAGACTGCCTAAGAGAAATATCTGTAGTGTTTTTATGTTGCTTTTGATATAATACACACTATGGCACTGACAGATTCGGAATTAAATAAAGGACTTGTAACAAAAGAAGATTTAGCACGGCTTGAGGGGGTGTTTAAGGCCGACATTGCAAGGCTTGAGAAGCTCCTTAAGTCATACATTGTGCAGCCTGAAAGCGATAATATTAAAACTGAATGCAAAGAAACAGATGATACAGACTCCTCAATTAGTAAACTCATAGATAAAGCAAGGAGGTTTTCTAAGGAGACATTTAATCAGCCGATAGCAGACTCTGATGCAAACGATGATTTAGAGGCCTCTTCAGTGTTCAATCGTTTATTTACCAATTTCAGCGATTACAAGGAGCAGATGGAGGAACAGTCAAGTGAGCTTGCGGAAATCAACAAGCAGATGCTCATAGAAATTGTAGAAAGAAAGCGCGCTGAGAAAAAACTCCAATACATAGTTGAGCTTATCAAACTGATAACAAATATTTCCTCCACATTTATAACAATCCCCTCAGAAGACGTCAAAAACTGGCTTAATCATGCCCTTCAGACAATCGCTGATTTTATCGGCATGGAGAGGGGCTATCTAGTCGTGTTTACAGGAACAGACAGAACTGCCGTTGAGGTTTTTGAGTGGTGCGCTGAGGATATACTGCCTAAATATATGGGACATGAAAGTCAGCTCACAGATACTGATGGACAGCTTCGTCCAAACAGTCTTTTGCCTGATAGATGGTTTGCAAAGCTAAATGTTTTTGAAAATATATATATCGCCTCAGCCGACGAACTTCCCGAGGATACATTGCCGGAGCGGGAGTTTTTAGAAGCCGGTTCCATTAAAACCCTCTTGGCGTTGCCGATGGTTTATGGTGAGACTTTGATTGGGCTTCTTGGTTTTGACTCCATAACGGCTGAGAGAGCCTTTGCTTCAGATGTTATATCGCTTATTAGAATAGCGGCTGAGATATTTGTAAATGCTATCCAACGTAAGCAAAAGGAGGAGGAGCTGATCAAATACAGGAATCATCTTGAAGTGCTTGTATCTGAACGAACTCTTGAACTTACCGCCTCTAATGAAAAACTTATGCTTGAGATAGCACAACGCATAAAGGCTGAGGAGGAGTTAATCAAGTCTAAAAACTCGGCGGAGGGCGCAAATAGGGCAAAAAGTGCTTTCTTAGCCAACATGAGTCACGAACTCCGCACTCCGATGAACGGTATTATTGGGATGACTGAGCTTGTTCTGGACACCACTCTGGACTCCGAACAGAGAGAGTATCTGATGATGGTTAAAAACTCATCTCACCATTTGCTCGGTCTGCTAAACGGTATCCTGGATTTTTCCAAAATAGAAGCTGGCAAGATGGACGTGGATGAGGTTGATTTTGACCTGCTTTCTACAATAAATGTTACACTGGAGCCGTTTATAGTTCAGGCTATGAATAGAGGGATTAAGCTAAGTGCTGACATATCACCTAATGTATCATCATTCTTAAGAGGCGATGTGGGACGATTAAGACAGGTTATAGTGAATCTAATTGGTAACGCTCTGAAGTTTATAGAGACCGGTAAAATAGAGTTAAAGGCAGCTGTGGCGCCTGCCGCTTTAAACAACAAACCATTACCGCCGCTGTCTGATAAGGAGACCCGCATCCTGTTTTCTGTGTCTGATACCGGAATAGGAATTCCAAAGGAAAAATTTGACGTGATTTTTGAGAGCTTCACACAGGGTGAGGTTTTTATGACAAAGCGGTATGAGGGCACGGGGTTAGGGCTTGCAATAGTAAAAAAAGTTCTCAATGTGATGGGTGGCGACATATGGGTAGAGAGTGAGATAGGGAAAGGCAGCACGTTTTACTTTACCGCTAAGTTTCTACTTCAGCAAACACCGGCACAGGCAGTCATACAGGCTCAACCGAAAGAGGTCAAAAGCAGGCGCATACTGTTAGCAGACAGCAACCCTTCTACGCTAAGCAGTGTTGCAGAGATGATAAAAAGCGAGGGATTTATTGTTGATACGGCACAAAACGGCGAAGTTGCACTCAGCAAGCTTAAACCATCGGAGACCGCTTTTGATGCTATTGTTTATGATTTTCAGCTTACCGACATGGACGGATTTGAATTTGCACAGAGAATAAAATCACAGCGTGCCGGACTGCCTCCAATTAAAGTCATAATGCTCGTTTCGGCAGGTTTGAAAGGTGATGCGGCCATATGCCGTGAATATGGTATTACAGGCTATATGCTTACTCCGGTTTATAAATCAGACCTGATAGAGTTAATTAATATGGCGCTTGAGAGAGACGACGACCCCGATGCACCGCTTTTGACCCGTCACACGGTGCGGGAGACACGAGTACCTGTTAATATTTTGGTGGCCGAGGACAACAATGTAAACCAAATGCTTGCAGTCAAACTGCTGCAAAAGCGCGGATATTCATCCGTAGTGGTAGGGAGCGGGCGTGAGGCTGTAGAAATACTGGCTAAGACTGTTTTTGACGTTGTCCTTATGGATGTACAGATGCCGGAGATGGATGGCCTTGAGGCAACACGATATTTAAGGGGCCTAAAGGACGCTAAGATAAATGCAGGGATTCCAATAATCGCCATGACAGCACATGCTCTGAAGGGAGACATGGAGCTTTGTCTTGCGGCGGGCATGGATGACTACATTTCAAAACCGCTAAGAGCGGAGGATTTATATAAACTAATAGATAAATACACGACCTTAAGGCCAAAGGAGGCAGGTGAAATGCCACAAGAGGAACAATCAGAACAGATAGCACCAGTTTCAAAGCAAGATACCGGGCAGGAAAAACTTCACATCTCCTTGCAGCAGCCGATGGTTGCCCAGCAGCCCTCGACAAGAACCTCAGCAAAGGCATTGGATATAAAAGACACTCTACAGCGGCTTGACAATGATGAGGAAATTCTAAGAGACATGTGGATGGCTTTTAAGGACGATGCCCCGCAGCAGGTAGAGCTTCTTAGAAAGTTGTTAGATGCCGGAGATGTGGACGGACTTCAAAAACAAGCCCATACGATTAAAGGGATGTCGGCAAATATCGGGGCGGTTGCGCTAAAAAGCGAATCTTTCAGAATGGAACTGGCTCTCAGAAAATTAAATAAAGAACTGGACAATGGCGGACGGGCTGCTATTGTGAGTTTTATAGAGAGTTTACAGTTTGAGCTCAATATGGCTCTTAATGACATTAACATACAGCTTGCAAAGCCTGTGGGTGCAATACAGTAAAGTTTTATGTATAACTTAAGCTAAATACAGGATATGCTGATTTTTCAACCTGACCGGTTACAACCTCCCAACAGTCTGTAGAGGAAAGCAACGTGTTGAGGAATTTTATATTTGACGTATGACCAGATTTATCAGCAACAATATGTCCCATAATGGGAAAACCGGAAAGAGCAAAATCTCCGATGCTGTCAAGTATCTTGTGTCTTACACATTCATTGGTAAATCTCAGGCCTGTCTCATTAATGACGTCACTGTCGCTAAAAATCACAGCATTTTGCAGAGACACACCCTTTGCAAGACCATGCTGTCTGAAATATTCCTCATCTTTCAGAAAACCAAACGTTCTTGCTGGTGCTATATCCCTTATGAAGGTATCCTCATTGATATCTACAGAGAAAAACTGCTCGCCCAGAAAATGATTCGGGAAAAACAACCTGAAGGATATTTTTCTGCCGTTGTACGGATACACGGTGACTGAGGTGTTTTTGTCCTCAAAAACGACAGGCTTAAGTACTCTAATATATGGCATTTTTCTTTTTTGTTTTTTAATCCCTGCATCCATAAGAAGGTTAACAAGCTCAATGGCACTTCCATCTAATATAGGTATCTCAGGCCCCTCCACCTCTATCGTTACATTATCTATGGAAAGAGCCGAAAGCACGGCAAGTATATGCTCAACCGTACTGATTTTAGCCCTTTCGTTGCCTATGGTTGTGGCAAACACAGTATCAGTTACCGTTCCCACATTTGCAAAGAAGGAGGCATTTTTACAAGGGCGGTGAAAAACTATTCCATGATCCACAGGGGCAGGATAGACATTCACCCTGCAATATATCCCAGTGTGCAGACCTATTCCTTCAAACGTAACATCCCTCTTTATCGTCGTCTGATATCTCATAACCCTTTACAAAATATGCAAATTATATGCCACAATGAAAACCCTTAAAAATCGGCATTTCTTCACAGAAATATGTATAAAAAACGAGATTATTGTGTTACAAACGACACAATAACTCAATTAACAACACTCGTCTTTGCAATTGTTATTTTAAGTACCGATTGACACACGTCAATTTTATATGATAGATTATTAGCTGTGCATTATGTAGGCCGGTGTGGTGGAACAGGCAGACGCGACGGACTCAAAATTCGTTCTGGGCAACCAGGTGGGGGTTCGACTCCCCCCACCGGCATTTAATAAAAACAAGGGGTTAGACGGTTTTCGTCAACCCCTTTTACATGCCAATTCTGGGGAAAGAATAGAGAAAGTCAGACCCGCGTCAACCCCAACAATCTTAGGTATCCCATCGTTGTGGAAATATTGCTGTGACCAAGTCTCTGCATAATCTCTAAGGTACTCATTCCGCTATTAGCCCATATAGAGGCTCGCTGCAAGCCTCAATTAAGCCTTTGAAGCTGTGCCTATACATGCCGGTTTTGGCACGTAACGAGGGGTTAGTGTTGAGTTCTTGACTTCCTTGTCCAGAGAACTATTTGCGTACCGACAATTTCAGGATTATTGAAAAACCGGACGGCTTCGTTGATGCGGCATCCAGTTTCAGCAACGAACTCAAAAAGAACTTTGCGTGCCGGAGTTAATTTGTTATTGACCTCTTCGATTTCTGCATCTGTCGGGATGTACTTTAGCTTCTGCTCTATCGGATACAGGCCAAGTCCATGCGCCGGATTCCGCATATCAAGGTCATGGATTTTAATACCCCAATGAAGTTCCCCGCCGCAAGCAGCGGGGTATCTGTTAGAAGAGAGCCAACTGGCGATCTTCATAAATTTTACGATATTCCTTTCCTTGCTTTTTCACATAACTCAAAACTGTATCCTCATTACCGTGTTTTCCCACCGTGCTAGCAAAATACCCATCCGTCCAAAACTCTCCACCCCTTAGTTGACGTTTCACTTGTGGACAACGCTTCAATATCTCCCTCGCTGTCAAACTTTTTATTACAGTTACTACTTTAGTCACGCTATACGCTGGAACTGATTGCACTAAGAAATGTACATGGTCATTGTCTGTACCTATCTCTAAAAACTTAACCTGATATCGCTTCTCGATTTCCAAACATACTTCTCTCAAAACATCATCCACTTGTTCATCAAATACTGCACGTCTATACTTTGCCGGAAAAACTAGATGATATAGCAGTACTGTTACATTATGACTCTTGTGGACATATTCGCTCACTCACATATTGTACGCCGCAAGCGGCAGGGAATAAATCCCCAAGTGATTCAAAGATACTACAGAAAACAAAATGAAAGCGATAGGTAACAATTTTAAAGACGTAGGTATGACATTACTTGAGGGGACAGGCCCTATAGTTTCAGCAATCAAATATGTAACTGATATTTGGAATTCCGCCGCTCATTTGGAAAATTGGCAGTGGAAGGACAACCCATCAAAAATGATGAAAGAAGAGATGCAAAACACCTCTTATGAGGTCTGGCAGGCAAAAGAAAAGATAAAAGCTACATGGCAAGCCAAAGACATCGAGGCTCTTAAACCTAAAGTAGAAGTTAATATTAAAGATTATGAAGCCTCTGCGAAAATTCTTGAAGACAAAATCAAGGCAATCAAAGAATCTCAAAAGTCGTCTGAAATAGAAATCAAACTCAAATTTATAGATATGGAAGAGGGGCCTGCAAAGGTTAAAGCTGTTAATGAGGCATTGCTGGCTAACACTCAGTCTGTTTACAAACGGATGCAGCAGACAGTGACGGAGACAAACACCAAAGAGATTTCAGAATCACTAAAAAAAGCGGATGCTCTTCAGGATCATTACACTAAAATCTCGGCAACCCTAAAGGAATATCAAGCAAAACTCAAAGAGACCGGAAATAGCAAGCTATACGACACAGCTAATATTGAGCAGGCGGTTAATACAACCAAAACGGCGATGTCTGATTTGTTGTCAGCAACGGTCAAAAATGCAGCCCAAAGGCATGAGGCAATTATAAACGAGCTTAACAACGCTTTGCAAAAAGAGCAGGAGTACGCTCAAAAGGTTAAGGGTTATCAGGATGAGCTAATCAGTATCAAGGAGTCCACACAGGCAAAAATCAATGAGTTGCAAAGAAAGAATATGTCCGAAAGTTCCGCTCATTCAAAAACAACCTCATGAGCGGTTATAACATCACAACCCACATCGAAAAAAAGAAGTTTGAATATGTAGGCATCTGCAATCCCTCTCCATGCCTTAACTCAGTAACCAGTTCTGATATATCGGTTGTTTATGATACAAGATATGCCGCCCGTGTTGACGAGGTGATATTGAGGCGGCCTGCGGAGAGATTGAAACTCAAACGGATACCGCTGTTTCTGTACCTGCGTTACCTGAGTCTTTTGCAGATGCAAATTGCATCTCTGAGTGTGTTAAGCAGATTAAATGGGGTCAGGACTATTCTGAAAGCGAATCCCAAAAATGGGATGCCACAAAACAGGAATACATTAAAACCCAAACCAGAAACCCGCTTAACACAATAACAATGCATGACAGCAATAGTGATTTGAATGTGAGTGATACATATTGGCAGTATAAGATAGCGGTTGGTGTGACTAAAGGATAACTTCATAGTCAACAATGGTCACTCTTTTTAAAATCTTATCGGAGAATCTCTATAGACTGGCTACTTAAGCGGAGAGGGTGGGATTCGAACCCACGGTGGAGTTACCCCCACAACGATTTTCAAGACCGTCGCCTTAAACCGCTCGGCAACCTCTCCAACATTCCCGTAACAGGCTTATATAATACTACATTTGATATAGTATTTAGCAACTGAGAAGTCAAAAAAAAGAAGGCGGTAAGTTAAACTTACCGCCAATAAGGGGGTATAACTATTAGGAGGTAAACATGTTAGATAAGGCCTTGCAGACTCTCTTTTAACCTCTCCAATACATCTTTAACAAAGTTTTTGTCTGCCCACTGTGTGTAGCCTAGTTCTTTATACAAGCGCAGCGTCTTATTAGACACGGAGTTACTATAGTTTATAATTACCTTATCCGTGTATAAACGCACTTTTTCGGCCAGTCTCTCCGGATTCATCGGCAGCACAGGGTCTATCTTAACGCAGGTGTTAATTCCAACCTCATGAAGCGCTTTAAGAATATTTATACGTACAGCTATGGGAGACGCTTGAGGTTCAAATGCTCTCCGTACCAGGTCGCTGTCAGTTGTAATAGTTATTCCAACCTCCAGTGTCTCTAACTGACTAAGCACGTCAATGTCTCTTAATATCAGAGGAGATTTGGTGAATAATTCAACAGGGAACTGATACGGCACAAGTGCCTCCATACAATTCCTTGTGATTTTATATCTGCCCTCCGCTGGCTGATACGGGTCAGCATGTGAGCTTATCCTGACAACACCGCGCTCAGCATTAGGCAGCTCCCGCTTTAACACCTCTGCACAGTTTACCTTAATCAGGTTAACAGCGTCTCCCCACATATCCCCGTAACCACTGCTGTTTGTGTCACAGTACCTGCAGCCATTAGTACAAGCGCTGTATGGATCTAAAACGTAATCAACCCCTTTTACCTGACTTTTCTTTAATGCCGACTTAGCCGATATTTTTTCAATTTTTACTGCCATATTAATGTCTCTCCTTATATAATTTTTTTTATAATAACTGGATTTATTCTATCGTTTAAAAGCTTATGACCGTAGGTCTCTCAGTCGTATTTCCACTCTTCTGTTAAGTGCTTTGTGCTCTGCAGTATCGTTAGAGACAACAGGACGTTCCGCTCCGCTGCCCTTTACATAAAACCGTGCCGCTTCTATTAAATGTACGTTTGTAAAGTACCTCAGCACGCTTGTTGCCCTGGCTGTGGAGAGTTCCCAGTTGGACGGATAACGGGAGTTCTTTATTGGAACGTTATCAGTGTGCCCGTCTATTTCTACTGTTAGAGACGGATATTTTTTAATGATTTCAGCCACTGAGTCAAGCATAGACGCAGATTGTTGTAATATCTCCGCCTTTGACGGCTCAAACATCACACTATCTCTAATAGTAAGCATTACCTCGCGGTTTTTTAACTCTGCGGTCATGTTTTTTTCAAGATTCAGTTCCTTTATGACAGCGTTAAGCGTTTGTGAGGCCGCTTTACTCTGTTCAGACTCTTGTGAGTTCACAACAGTTTGCACTGTATTTGATAACTTACTCTCAGAGTGTTTCAAAGCACCAGCCTCAGCATGGACTGCCTTTTCTTCACTCTGAGCTGTTTTTAGAGTCATCTGTGCGGCTGCTTTCTCTAATGCCTTTTCCTTATTTCGTGTGATAATGAAAAACATCACAAAGCACACCAAAAGTAATGACATCAAATCGGTCATCGTGATGAGCCAGAGATTTTCATCCCCTGATGACTTTGAATTTCCTTTAAATTTTCTAAAAGTCATGGTCTTACCTTGAAGTGTTTCCATACGCAAAGGCTTTGCCGTAGCTGTTCTTAGAGTAGATAACCTCATCAATGTCCTCGTACCTGCTTAACCGCTCCTCTATCTTAGCTGGATGCTCAAGGGCCGATATTGCCACTACACCCTCCATTGTGACATTCATAAGACTCTCTGAGGTCATAGCATAGTCTTTTAACTTTGCACTCAATGGCAGCGCTATCAGGTTAGATACAACGACTCCATAAAATGTGGCCATAAGTGCCACACCCATAAGAGGAGCAAGGGTGTCTATGGAGTCAAAATTCCTGAATAACTTTATAAGACTAATAACCGTACCGGTCAAGCCAAGCGACGGGGTAAGTCTCGCTATGGTTTTAAGCACGTTCTGACTAAAATTCAAATTAATCATTCTGTCGGTCATTTCCCGCTCCATGATTTCGCAGATTGCCTTTTCACTGTGATTATTGACGACAAGTGTGAGACCAAAGCGCAAGAAATCGTCCTTAATATCTGCTGTCATATCCTCAAGCTCACGAATTCCCATTGTGCGGTTAGCTGAGGCACACGCTATAATTTCCTGCACAAGCAAATCCCTGTTATCGTTGCCCTTAAATGAGGCTGCTATATCCTTAAGTGTATTTTTAACCCTATCGACAGGAAAGGCAAGAAACATCCCTACAATTGTGCCGCCAAAAACAATGACAAGGGCATCAGCGTTAAGGAATACGTTAAGCCCCATCCCCTTAAACACTGAAAACACCACTGCTGCAAGCACACCTAAAATTACTGTAATTGACAAATAGTTCATTGCTTTCATGTAAACCTCCTCTGCTTTTCTTACCCGTATAATAGCAAATATTATGCCAAAGGTTTAAATACAAGCAATTTAGCCAGATGACCACAAAAATGGGTTGAAACCTCCAGGAAGATTTTTCCCGCTATGCGTGAAATTCTTGCGTTTATACGGGGGTCAAAAAAACGTTAGGTGTCAAAAAAACTGTCAATCAGTACTTTTTTGGGTTTAGAGTGTGTTATTAACGAAGGGTTTTTTGAAAAAAATATCAATTATACTAAGTGGAACAAACAGACAAAGCAGCACTATAACCGGGGATAAGTAAATATTATCAATTGCAGGAAAGGACATCACATGTATTAACGAGATAAGAGTGAGTCGGCATATAATTCCAACTATGACTATTGTATTAAACCAGAACAATGGTGTGTGTTTCCTAAATACAACGCAGTTCATAAAGTAGCACAAAAAAGCTATAACACAAAGATATGGGAAAATGATGTGGTATATTTTAGCAATAAGATTAAGCGCGTTATACTTTTGTGAAGGTATATCATTAATCATATCATAAGCGTCAGAGTCAAAAGTCACTACGTCAAAATTGACCTTCACGTTATCACTAAACTTTTGTATTCTGTCCTCCAGATTGATGATTGGAGACTCTGCAATCAAAACGGATGAGTTATCATAAAAAGCTAAGGCACAGTAGTTATGGAACTGTGTATAAATCTCAAATCTTGACCCTTCAGCTGAGGGCTCATTAAGTGTGGCTACAACATCAGAGCTGTTTAATCTCTTAGAACTAATCGGTTGAAAGTCACAGGGGAAGGCATAAGGGTTTGCGGCTATTGATTTTAGTTTCACCTGAAGCGGTGGAGAGTCCTTCTTAAAAGCCCAAGCTCTGATTCTGACAGTGCCGGTGTTTGGGTAGATTCTGCTGTTTGTGATGGCTTGAAAGATATTAAGCAATTTTGCATCACCATAGGAGTTTTCAAAGTCATCAGGCGTAATCTTAGACATATTGGTAACAGCAGCGGTTCCGGCTGTGAGAAACGTTTTTATAAAGTCACTTAGCTTATATTTCGATATTGGAGGCGTGAGAGTCTCGCTGCTTTTATCGCAATCCAGAATTTTTCTATCACACAAACCATTAACTTCAGCGGCCAGAAGTTCATAGAAATCAGACGCACTCTTAGCTGAAGTATAGTACCCTGAAGCTGCAACCGCCCCTCTGAAAGCCCAAAGAAACCATCCGCCGTAAATATCTCCATTTTCGTTAGGCCATCCCTGATTGATATTAGCTTTTATTTTTGCAAATAGAGGACTATGTTTTGCTATTTCCTCCATAGTGGATAACTGAAGAGGCACTTGCGGTTTCCACGTTTTTGGTTTTACCCTCGTTATTGCTCCGTAAGCCTTTAAGAAGGATTTCTCTTTCAAGTCGTTTATTGTATCGGTACCATAGTGTGCCTTATTAATGTGTGAGATTAAACCTGAAAAAAGTAACAGTATTACAATGGGCAGACTCAACATTGTCAAAGTTTTGACGATTGTGTCTCTGCTGTTAATTCTCGGTTTAAAAAAGATAACAAGATAGGCAACTGCAACTGATGGCAGCACCCAAACCCCCTCTTCTCGTGTAAACCAGAGCATTGACAGAGAAAGTCCTGCTAAAACAGCCCACTTATAATTTCTATAAAGAATCATTCCAAACAAAGAGCAAAACAATAAAACTACCTCAGACACATAAATGCCATCCCTTATGACTCTAGTAAACTCAAAGTAGGTAAGAAACGGAAGGAATGTGTAAAAGGCAAAAATAGCGGCTGATATAACCGTGCTTTTTGTAATATCATAAACAATGTACAAAAAAAACAGCCCTGCAAAAATATAAAAAAGATGTTGAGTCAAAAGAAGAGGTAAGCCAACTAAGTAGTTTATGGCAATAAATAATGGAAAGAACACGCCTTTAATAAGTGTAAGCTCATTATAAGGACCAAGCCAATGCCCACCCAAAATGTTTGCGGCAAGCCTGACAAACAGGGCATCGTCTATGTTGTTAATGCCAAAGGCAATGACTGCCATGTTAGAGACTATAAACAGCCTGATAGAGGCAATGATTAACAGGGCAATTATGAGATATTTCTGTGTTCTTTTCATTGGGATGAATCTTAATGTCGTACTAAATCAAAACTGAAAATTATCCAAAACAATGCACTATCACTGTTTTGTCCTTTTCTTAAGTGACTGCTGCCTTTCTATATCGGATTTTAGTCCAAGAATACTCAGGTAAAAACTTGAAATGATAATCAGAATGCCTACAGTGAGAGTGGTTACGGCAGGTATAGTTATACGCATCATCATGGCGGCGTCTAATCGTCCGAAGTCCGTCCTGCTCCAAAGCGCAACTGCATACACAGAGCTTGTAAGCCCTATTAAAGTGAAAAACATCCCAAACATTATGCCTTTTTCAAGCGTGAAGGATTTAACAATTTCTATAAAACGATCGTTATCTGGAACAAGCTTAGAATTAATTGCAAATACTTTAGAAAATAGCGCAAAAACAACAGACTGCACACCTATGACAATGGCGGCTGATGCGTAAAGCATGGTGTGTATATCAAGATAGGCGCCAAAAAACGGCATTGGCCCGCGCATAATCAGTGCGTTTAAGAGTGTGCCAAGAAAAATCATAATGATTCCCGGGTACAAAAAAAGCCACCTGGGGCTAAAAATCAGCAGAAATCTGAGATAACGCCAGCCGTCGCGAAAACTCCTCAGATGCGGCGCCCGTGATCTGCCATCAGGGGAAAGAGTTGTCGGCACCTCAGTGAGTTTAAGCTTAAACAGTGTCGCCTTGACAACCATTTCGCTAGCAAACTCCATCCCCGGTGTTTGAAGATTTATCTTTTCTATGGATTCTTTGTTAAAACCGCGGAGGCCGCATTGGAAATCTCTGACAGGACTTCTGAAAAACAACCGTCCTATGCCGCTAAGAAACGGATTCCCGAAGTATCTGTGAAGCGGAGGCATGGCGCCTTTTTTTATTCCACCCTTGAACCTGTTACCCATCACCAGTTCGTAGCCCTCACGAAGCTTTTCAACAAATGGCTCCAGATTCGTAAAATCGTAACTGTCGTCACAATCGCCCATTATCACGTATTTTCCGTTTGCCGCTGCAATACCGCCCATAAGAGCTGCCCCGTAGCCGCGCTCTTTTACATCAACTACTGTAGCTCCATGACTTATGGCTATCTCCTTAGAACCATCCGTGCTGCCGTTATCTGAAACCAGAACCTCGCCTGTAATTCCCGTTCTTTTTAGAAATCCTACAGCTTTTTCCACACAGATTCCCAGAGTCTCTGCCTCGTTTAGACATGGCATTAGTATTGTAAGCTCTACTGGAGCGTTCACGTGCGCCTCGCAATTGCGACCAGTGACTGTCCCACAGGGGGTTTTATGAGTCCTTCTATTTTTTCTACCAAAGGTATAAGAGCGTTCATCATGTAAAAGTTATCGTTGGTATGCGTGCTGTGTCTAAGAATTCGCCCCTTTATAAACCAGCCTAAAGCCCCCGGGAAATTGAAATAGTGCATCTTGAGTATTTCAAGCGGCTGATTTGAAAGTATTTTCTTGAGAGAGCCTTTTGTATATCTTCTATAGTGAAATCCAAAAGTATCAAGCGTGCCAAAAAGAAACTGAAACGCCGGCACTAAAATACATATTGTTCCGCCTTTAGGAAGCACGGCACAAATGTTTTCTATGACCTCATCGTCATTTTCAACATGTTCAAGAAGATTCAGACACATTACAGTATCCAGCTCAAGCGCTCTTAACTCATTAACCGCAGCCTCATCTGCTATGTCATGGTGGAGGAATTTTATGTTAGACCTATCCATGTACTTTAATTTTAACTCTTTGATAAACTCTAAATTGCTGTCAACTCCGACATACAGGTCTCTGTCTTGTAACAGGTCAGTAAAGTTACCGTAGCCACAGCCTATATCGCCAACACGCTTACCTACAAAACCGCTAAATTGTCTTAATTGAAATCCAAAATATGGTTTAGCAAGAGCATTCCATCGCTTGTAGAAATCATTATGAGTCTCGTTCATGTCTTACTTTCCGCACACACATTATAAGCTTAACGATTCCAAAAAATCAAGGGAAAAGACATTTGAACTAGTATTATGATAGAATTATTAAGTAAATGCTTATTGAGTTAACTCCTGTAAATTTTTTTCAGTCAGCAAATGATACAGTTAAAAAGACTGGATTCCCGCTCGTAGGCGGGAATGACAAAGGGGGCCATTTCTTTTTTTTGTCACTCCTTTTTTTCTTGTCATTCCTGCGAAAGCAGGAATCCATTTTTTTGTTTGCGGAGCTAACTCCAACCTGTATTTATGACCGATTTCAAAATAATCTTTCAGAATTTGCACTTTATTATAAATCCCAGTAATAACCCTTTGTGCCGCTCCTTAATTATCCTGTGCAATATAGCTATAAATCTCTCTCATCCATTTTTCAGCTTCCGCTGTCCATCTTATCCTTGCCATGAACGGATGCGGTGCTCCATCTCTTCATTGCCGACCACTCTACCCTTGCGTGTATCATCTAAGCCTCGCTCAATCATTCTCTCAAATGCAAGCTCACGCATTATTTCGTCATATGATGTGTCATCAGGCTGTTGCTGAATAATTTTTGTCATTATATCCTTTACATTGTCCATATCGCATCTCCTTATTACTTCTCGTGATTACAACCAATCACGTTTTGACAGATGATTATCTTAAGAATTTGGGATTCCACTATGTTTATCTCTTAAACGGTTATCGATGAGCCTCGGCAAACAACTGATACCCTCCCTGCGGCAGACAGAGTTTAAACGCTGCGTGAACAGCATGGGAAAGCAGCTTATGTTTCCATGTATAGGGCTTTTCAGACATAAACGATTCCATCGTTTTCTCAGGAGAAACGTTGATAGCGTGCTTATAGAGGTTAAAAAACGGAAATCCCCAACGCTGAATACTGATGACCCTTAAGCCGGCTTTTTCAATTGCGTGTTGGATTTCTTTAACGGTGAAATGCTTAGTGTGCCCAACAATACGGTCTATCGGAAACACAGGGCCGCATGGAACTGTGATAATGAGCCGTCCTCTTGTCATCTCTGACAATCTTTTTATGGACTCTGTATAATCGCTGCAGTGTTCTATGACCTCCATGCTGGTTACAACGTCAAATTTCTCCGGCAGTGTCTCCTCATTTAGGTTAAGCTGATAAAACCTCATATCGTTAAATCTCTTGCAGTTACTCTCTATAGCAAGCTGAGAAATATCAGCTCCGGCAAGCGATATATTACGTATATTATCTCTTACTTCTTTTAAAAACTCACCGTTTCCACAGCCAACATCCAGCAAGGATTTAAACGGGGCTTTTTTAAGCATAGAGATAATTCTCTCGCGTCTTATCCGCGGAGCCGGAGAGTGATAATGCATGTCATCCCACTCTTTCCAGAGCTCATCATAAAAAACCTTGTCTTTTGCACTTAGTTCTGACATTGCGGTCTCTTAAGTATAGCAAATGTGGAGAATGGAAACAAGGGTAAAACTTTTTAGTAATCTGCCCTGTTTGAGGGAATACAGTAAAAATTATGGTAATTGTTTTTAATAACAAAAAAATATCTCTTGGTAAATTTATTAAGCTCTAGTTCGGTATATTTGTCAATTTTAATGCCGCTGTATTCATAGTAAGCGTTTTGAGCAAAAAGTTTAATTGTTAAAGGTTTAGCGTCAGCTGTCTTAGTAAGTTTTTGGAAATCTGCTTTATCTACAAATAAATAGATATCTAAATCCTGTCGTGTTAGAACAGGCAAAACTCCGCTCTTTTTCCCCTTTCTGAGCTTATCCTGATTCTCTGATTGGTAAAATAACTCCTTATCAGTTGAGGTGACTGACTGAGGGTCAAAATAGAAGGGCAGCGTGGCATTTTTATCCCCTAATGCACTTAAAACATCTATTACCATTGCGTCTTTTAGTATGTCGGGGAAATCGGCAATTCTCACATAGAGTAAATCTGTCCATACTGGTCTGGTTTTAGCTACATAGCCGATATGCCGCAAGTTTAGATTAACTCCTGGAAATACAAAAGCAGCCGCATATTTTTTCCGCTTATAATTTTCTGTGCTTTTAGCAGCCTCCCTAAGAGCATCCTCGGTTAGGTTCATCCTGTAGCTGTTTACCATTGGTTCACTGAAATAGTACTCATACGGACTATTACAATATACTTGCGTAAGAAGGATTTTCCATCCATAGGTGTTATAGTTGGCATTAATTCTTATAGGCATTTCCTTTGAGTGCAGAGCGTTTATATAAAACAAAAAAATAAAAAGACCGATAAACGCAGTTGAAAACACCCTCCTAAATTTTACAAGCCTCAACATTATAAAAAGAAAAATAAAAAGGCTTAAAAAATTAGTAAAAATCTCTGCCCATAGAACATCTCTTAAAATAAAACGTGTGCCAATAAAAATGTTCAGAAAGCAAAAAAAGCAGACTGCTGTAAGTATTACAATTTCTATCCATAACGCTCGTATCAGTTTTAGAAAGTACCCTGAAATCAAAAAAGCAATTAACAGCAAATTAGTAATAAAAAGAGTTGGATTATACATAAATTGGTGCGAGGTTTTATCAAAATAGCTCATAAAACCTCCTGTCCCTGTATATAAAGGATTAAAAAACACTGCCTTAAGATCAGCTAAAAGATACACATAACACGACGATGTGCTTTTTAGAAGTAGATAATGTGAAAACACAGACAAAATAAATCCAAGTATCATGAGATTTACAAACACAACAGTTTTCCCGATATTTCCATAAAATTTTTTCACAAAATACACAACTGTAGTAAAAATAAATAAACTCCCCAGCATTACTGTAAATGAGAGCGAAAATTTGGTAAACCCATACACACCTGTGAATAGAAGTGTAAGCTCATCAGGCATGATGAAATTATAGGCGTTAAAAAGTAATATTCCCATAGTAACTGTATTAAAAACACTAACGATAAACAACCAAAGCGGCATCCTCTGATGTGCGGTATCATTTTCCCCAGATTCGCTGGCATATAATACAAGACATGTGAGCAATGGGAGGAGAAAAGCAGTTAATACAAATGCCTGTACTTTTGTTAGAAATGCAAGCCCTGAGAGCATTCCAGCAATTATCAGGCTAATGGTTTTTACACTTCGCTTTTGAGTCTTAGCTGCAAGCAATACAAAAAACACCTCAGCACATATATAAAAAACACTGTAAAGCTCGCTTCTTATCATACTGCTGTGGTAAATGAGCGACTCCTCAAGACCCAAAAAAAGCAGCATAAAAATACTAAGTTTAAAATCAGGCTTAAAATAAACCTCAAGTGACGCCCACAAAAAAACCACGATGGAAAGGGCTAAAAACGGAGATACCAGACGATTGAAATCTGTTAATTCTGCTATACATATAATCGGATTCAGGGAAAAATTCAGACTGGATAAATCACTTACAGAAATGGCGCCGGTAAGATAACCGATTTTTTGTATAAAAAACAGCAGAAACTTCAAACCATACCCAGGATGCGTCAAGTTGCTTGGCAAACGACCGCTCTGCAAAAAAAGCAAATCCACAGTAACCGAATGGTCCATGTCCCAGATGAAATAAAAAGGATAACTCCGGCTAACTCCTACATAAATAAAGGCTAAGAAGACGACTACTGTTGCAAATAGTATGTTTTTTACAAAAGCACTGTTCATAATTTAAATCGTTGTAAGCTGCTTATGGCTCTAAAACGATGAACCTGACAGTTTGTTTAAATTATACAAGTCGTCAGGTATCCAATTAAAAAGAAAACCACTTAATGCACTTATGCCGCTTTTCAATTTATATTTGCAGAGCTTTCGCCGTGCTTAGCAATATTATCGGTTTTTGCAAAAACATCCTGGCGCCATCTGCCGAAGGAATGAAAATGTTTTCCCCAATAAGACTGCCAGTCTCTGGAGTCGGTAGAAGTCTCTACAACCCCGTAGTCGGATGAGGCGTGTGTAAAGTATATTGTGTCGCCTTTGACTTTAGTGACTATTGCAACGTGGTATATTCTTGAACCGGCTGGATGTTTTGCTTTGGAATACTTCTTTCCTTTACCTTTACGTTGTTTAGCATAGATTGCTTTCTTAAAGAAGACAAGATCTCCGGGTCTGACATCTTCTTTCTGTATCGTAAAGGTGTAATTGGCTTGAATTGACTGAGACGGGATATAATTAGGCATAAAAGTGTAGCCGGAATCGGTCAGGCTTCTTTTCGTTATAGCACATACAAGATGAGAACAGTCGGAATACGGGGATCTGTCAGGGTCTGAACCGCGTCTGTAACGCAGCCCAAGGTAATGGAGCGACACCTTAGGGACATTGACCTCAAGCACTGCCCTTTTTGAGACATGAACGTCCTCTTCTGGTTCAGTTGTGAGTCTGTTATAGTAGTGATCGGCAGTATTGGCGGAGGAGAATTCATCCGTTGCAGAGTCGTTTTGTATTTTGCTGTCGAGCAATTTTGTTTTTAGTTCGTCATCTTTCCACGATTTCCCATCAGCATAGTGAAAATCTCCTTTGTTTACCTGATGTTCTGCGCATCCGTACAGAAATACAAAAAGTACGCTCAGAACGAAAAGTCTTATCATCATCTTTTCCATATTAAATTCCTTATTAAAAAGCTATAATATCAAATCTAAAATTAGATTTTTACTACCTCTGAAGCAACTCCCAAAGCTTACATCAGAGGCTTAAGCTGAGCACGTGCGTATCGTAGCACACAATTTTGGAAATGTCAAGTAAAAAATATACGTTTTTAAAAAATAATTTTAAATTTATTTTGGTTCTTTTTCATTCTGAAGCTTTTTTATCAAAATCAGCTGCTTGTTCCAGTCCAACCTGGTGTAAGAGAGATGCTCTGATACCCCGTAAATTCATGTCTTTAGGGTGTTTTGTTATTAAATCTGAAATACTTTCCAGTGCATCATACCAATATCCCTCGCTGGCATTTATAGAGGGTACTTGTGTATCCTTTGCAGTGGATACTTTCTTTAGAAACTCATCTGATGGTTCAGTTACAACTATATTGCCACCACCAGCCATGCTTTTTAAAATCTGCCCCTTCTCATCAACTGCCGATATCATCCACTTATATTGTGCCCCCTTTTCAAGGCTGACCCCGTAGTGTTTCAACTTAGCGCAGTAAATTCCACCCTTGTCTGGTTTTGCAATCTCTTTGTCTAACAGAGGGCCTGCTGCCTCAGATGCAAGTGCTGCAATTTCTAATTTTGCCTTTCCAGGTTTGGACATATACCAGCAAACGGCTGGCTGTGCTTTTGTGGTTAAACCCGCATGTTCCGGTACAAGAGCCAATAAAACATCGGCATCAATACTCCGCGTCCCTGCCCCAACACGTACAGTTGGCTTTCCAAGCTTTGGAGGTTTGTATGCTATAGCTTCTTCTGCAGTTGCGGCAAGTATTCCAAACGATAACGACAATAATGTGACTACCAGTAGACAAAACAAAAACTTTTTCATAAATACCCCCCATATTTTTTCATTCTCAGCTGCCACCATATATCGTAATATGAAACAACTGAGGCCTCTGTACAAACTGTTGCTGGAGTTTATAAGTTTTATACTAAACTTGTCAATCTTACAGATATTCTTTTAGTCGGAGTATTTCTTCTTTTGAGATAGTATATTTGCCGTCCTTTTCCTCTCCTTTAAGGTGGAATGGGTAGCAGCTGCCAATTCCTGTTTCAAGTTCTTCGTAGGGTATTGTGATTGAGCAGGCACGGCACTCAATTCCTGCTTCATAAGTTCGGTATCCAAGATTTTTAATCTTGCAGGAGTTGCAAACGTCAAAGTAGGAGCGCACCTTGCCATTTACTCTGACTATAAAAAACTTTATAGTTTTTCCATTGTCGTTATAAGCGTAAAAAAGGGGAGTTTTCTCTTTGATATACCCCTCATTTATTTCTAAAACGCCATTAGTCAGAGTAGCCAGTAAAAATTTCTGTTTTTCTTTACAACCAAATAACGTCAAAAAAGAAAAAATAAGCGCAATGAAGATATTTAGTTTGATAAGTTCACCCCTGCTACATTTAATAAAATCATCCGTTTTCAAGCCTATAGGTTATAGGTAAGACAATTTTAACAGATAACACGGGTTTAGGAAAAGGCGCTGCCTGCTTTACGGCACTTATGGCGCTGTCATCTAAAACGCCGTGACCGGAGCTTTCCTCTACCTTCAACTCCTCCACGCATCCACTTTCTGCTACTACAAATGAAACTGTAACCTTGCCGGATATTCCCATCTTTTTTGCTGAAAACGGATACGATACCCGTTTCATTACCATGTCTCTGATGTATGTGAAGTTTTCTTTTACGTATGTCTCCTCATGGGATACTTTCTGAGCGGGCAGCACCTCTGTTGCGGAGCTTTCCGTATGCCCGGATGCTACCGGCGCGGTACTTTGCTGTGCATCTGTATAGGATGTAACATCCAGCGGAGAGATTTTTTCTGCATGAACTTCTTTTTTAGATTTCTCTGTCGTTTGAACAGTTTTCTTAACGGCTTTTTGCGTCGTCGATTTGGCAGTGTTCTGTTGTAAGTTCTGAGCGCTTTCCATCATGGGTTTGGTTATTGGTTTTGAGATAATATCAAAGTTAATGACAAGTTTAGGGCTGTTTTTTAGCTTTACAGTCGTAACTTTAGCAAAAATCAGAAATGCTACAAAATGAAAAAGCACTGAGGCAGTTATTCCTATCTTTAGATATTTACTGTTCAAAGCTATACCTCCAAATTACCAGTTTCTGATTTAACCTGCCCTTTATCTATAATTTTTTTTGCTAATAACGCGACACCCAAAGAAGCTAAAACTCCAACGCATCCAAAACATGAGCTGCAGCTGCGCTGGCTGCACAGTGAGAGCACCCCAGAGCCGGCCAATGCCGATACTCCGCCTATTACTGAACACACAGTTTTATTAAACATTGTCTCTCCCATACCGGATTGCTCCCTCAGAACATACATAAGTGCACTTAAGGCATGTCATACAGGATAACCTGTTGGTCTCTGCCTTACCCTGTTCGTCAAGTTTTCTTGCCCACACGATACAGGCTTTCACACAGTTCCCGCAGCCGTTACACTGACTTTTGTCTGTTATGATTTTTTTGTTAAATCCAAACCTTGTCCCAATAAGATTAATGAAACCATCCACTGCTCCCACAGGACACAGTAAATTGCAATACGCTCTGCCTCCCTTAGCTAAAACCCCGGTAACCAACACTGTAGCGATGCCCGCTATTCCCATAGAGCTGCTAAGATACGCTACATAAGCTCCCTCAAACGGCGCTCCGGTTAAAAATGGAATCACCCGGAAATTACAAAGTTTACAGGCAATTGAGCCAACACCAAGCACTGAGGCCAGTATGAAAATAGCAAAATACCCATATCTGAAAGCCGGAGCGTTCATCCATGAGAAATTGATTTTTAGCCATCTGGGTATAAATCGTCCTGTTAGCTCAGGAAGACCGCCAACAGGACAAATATGACCACACCACAACCGTCCAAAGAAAAACGTTACCGTTAAAATTGATGCAACCAAAGATGCTCCAAACCACATTGCTTTAACATTTGCCCACATTTTCCCTAAAATATCACCGCCTTTTGGAATTATGAGGAAAAGTTTAGGGCACACCTGCCCGCACATGTTTGGCTCCATGGCAAGCTGTGGGATTAAGCTTACAGGAGGTAAAAACAGCACTGCGCTGATAAATATTATAAAGTATCGCTTATTCAGGGTTAAGCAGCTAATGCCCATGTTTTTCATGACCCTCTCCTTTAACTATAGGGAATCTCTTTATTACGGTTCCGTCAGAAAGCCTTGTAAATGTAATCTCAAAGGAGTCCTCATGACCGTTTAAAACGACATAAGCCGGAATTTTCATGCCGTGCTTAAGTTTCCAAAAATACCTGTCAGAGAAATAAACCCATCGCTTAGGCAAAATCGTTACAGAAGGCGGCAAGGGACAGTAGAAACTGCCCCCTGTTACATCAACAACGATGTTTTCCGCCTCCTGCATGTTTTTTATGCTTAGATTCAAAATTGTTTTGCCTGAAAGCTCCTTCACATAAACAGGGGCAGCTTTAGCATCGTTAGTTAAAACCAACATTCGGTGATAATAATCAGTGGGGCTCCATTTAGCTACAGCCACACCTGCCGACACTCCCGACACAAGTAACACTAAAGCGTATAAAGCTGCCCTGAGTTTCATTTTCCGCCTCCAAAATTGTACGTAAGCCCTGCAAAGAATGTTCTTGGCTCACCGGGGGCATAGTAGGGCTGATCGGTTCCACTTTTTGACGCCTGTTCAGCGTAGAGTTTATCAAATATGTTCAGCACTCGTGCATACAGTGTCCAGTTTTTGTTGATTTTATAGTTTGCTCTGAAATTAAAAAGATCATGTCCGGAATACTTTGCGGTGTTTTCATTATCCATCCAATAATCGCCAAGTTTTACCCATTCAAGTTCAAACCCTCCGCCGTTTAAAAAGCAGGGGCGATACATCAGTCTTGTGTTTACAATCGTTCTTGGCGCAAGTGGAATCTCATTTCCATTATAGTTCAGGGTTTTTGACACTACGTACTCATCGTATTTGTGCTCAGCGTAGGAATACGAGGTGCTTAGCTCAAGCTCTCTAAGTGGTTTGACGCCAAATCCAATCTCAACGCCCTCATGGGTGGTTTTGCCGGCATTTTGCCTTAAAGTTACGTTTGTAATCGGCGAGTAATTAACTATGTCATCCCGTTTTTCCATGTAGTAGAGGGTTGCGTCGTAGGTAAAAATGTCTCCAGCATTTCCTCTTAGACCGGCTTCAAAACTGTCAGCCTTAATTGGTTTAAGTGAAACGGCAGTGGAGGCGGTTCCCGATGAGCCTTTAAATAAATCAGTAGCCGATGGCGCTCTAAAGGTGTTTTTGTAGGAGACAAACGCATTGAGTTCTTTAAGGAAATCGTATGTCAGTCCAATTTTAGGGCTAAGGTGTGAAAAACTCCTGTCTGTGTCATCAGGGCGGTTAGCGTTGGCAGCAAGGTTTGTTGTGTAGTCATAAGAGAGGATATCATATCTTGCTCCTGCGGTTATTTTAAGTTTTTCTACCGGAGTGGTTTCTGTCTGAATGTAAGGAGAAACTCCTGTAAATATCGCATTAAAGTCATAATTATTGGTCGTATCGGTAACGTATGTGTATGATGTGTATTGATCTCCGGTTTTAAATGCCTGAATACGCCTTTCATAGTAAGACCCCGGAGAGTAGTCAATGTCCACTCCGGTTATCAGTCTGGTTTTTAACGTCGGCAAATCCACTCTGTATTTTGACATAAGACCGAGTGAGTAAAACTCTGTCGTTGAGTCATAACCGTAATACTTAGTGCCGGATTTAAAAATACCCCAACCGGGCAGCAAGTCCATCCTGTTATATCTAACATAGGGTATGAAACTTAAAACAGAGTCTTTGTTTAGCTCTATCCCAATGTCAGTTGAGTACCTGAAGGCTTTAACCTTTCTGAAGTCAAATGTCTGGTAATTATAAGAGGGTCTGTTTTCGTAATCGGTTTTAGTCAGGGTGCTTGTGCCGCCTGTTTTTTGGTCTATATCGTGAAACGAGATAACGGTCTTTAATGACACAGAGGCCCCAATGGTTTTATCATATCTTAGAGAAGCGCTTTGACGGTCGTACCCTGTTCTATCTCTAAAACCGTCCTTATGGGAGATATTTAGGTCAAACCGCAGGCCGTCTGTGCCAAAGGTGTTTGAAGCGCTGCCAAGAAATCGGTACCATCCAAAGCTGCCTGCCTCTGTGTTTAGCTCAACGTCGGGAGTGAGGGACGGTCTTTTAGTTATTACGTTAATGGTACCGCCAATGGCGTCACTGCCATAAAGCGCTGTTGCCGGGCCCTTCATGACCTCTATACGCTCAGCCTGTGGGATGTTCATCTCATAGAGGGCATTATGGTTAAAAAAGCCGGTTGATCTAATCGGAATTCCATCCTCCAAGTATAAATACACCGGATTTGTCGTTAGCGGCTGTCTTATGGCAGTCATGTGCCCCTCACCAGCAGTTACACCAACCCATACGCCGGGAATTCTGTCCATTATTTCCTGTGGATGAGACGGTTTAACACTTTTTATTTCACCCTCTTTTACTACATTTATAGTCTGAGGAACGTCTTTTTGCAGCTCTGCCTCACGTGTTGCCGATATGACTATCTCATCAAGACGGGTTGTGTTGTCTGAGGTGTAACCATAACATGGAAAAATAAAAAATAATGTAATAAATAGAAAAACTCTTTTCATTAAAACTATCCTCCGATATTTTTTTCATAAAAACCACGAAACCAACGATACAAAGTTATTGGTTTAAAAAGATTTGTGGATTTTTATACGGACTGAGGAGGATGACTTATTACGGTTAAAAGAACTGGTTTATGGGAGGTAAAACTTTGAAAACTTTTTGGTAGGGATATATCAAATAAAAGAATTTCAGAATTTTGCACGAAGATAACCGGCATATCGGTAAACGGAACTCCGCTGGCTGCTGTGTTACACACATCAAGAGTTAAAATTACAGGTTTCTCCGCAGAGTGCACAAGAGCAGCCATACCCGGCATCGCTACCAGTGACAAGGTAAAAGCTGTAAGTAGAACAACTCCCGTTAGTTTCATAATGGAGCTTAATACGATTGATAATTAAAAGTCAAGTGTTTTTTCAGGACATGTGTAGTCCCTGCAAAGTTAACTCAAAATCAGGTTTTTAAGCTATCTGACAGGAAATTTAACCACTCTGCCCTCAAAAGACAGTGCGCCATCGGCAAAGAGCTTAATTGCTTGCGGGTATATTTCATGTTCAGATTTAAGTATCCGCTCTGACAGAGTATCCTCTGTGTCATCAGAGAATACTGGCACTGCCGCTTGAATTATTATTGGCCCGGAATCCAGACCCTCATCTACAAAATGCACAGTAGAGCCCGATATTTTCACTCCGTACTCAATGGCTTGTCTCTGAGCGTGGAGTCCTTTAAAGGACGGCAAGAGGGCAGGGTGAATGTTCATAATCCTCATGGGATAGGCATCAATCAGAGGCTTGCCGACAAGTTTCATGAACCCAGCTAATACGACAAGATTAACCTCTAAGGTTTGAAGCTCAGATACGATTTTTTTATAGTAATCGTCTTTAGTTGGGAAATCCTTTTGTAGAATAACCATATAGGTAATGCCGTGTGCTTTTGCTCTTTCTATGGCAAAGGCATTTGGGTTATTTGTAATCAGACACTCTATTGAAACGTTTAGACGTCCGCTTTCTACGGCGTCTATTATGGATTGAAAATTTGAGCCGCGCCCTGAGGCCAGCACTCCAATTTTTGTCATACTATACTCACTCCGCAGTTTCCAAACTTTCCTTGTATAAGAGTTTTTTGCTTATACCGGTTGCAAGAGAGACCTCTTCAACCGCCTGTTTTCGTTTTGCTCCGGCACTGATTAGCCCCTTGACCTCTTTTAGCGCATCAGCAAATGAAACGCTTACCGGCTCTATGCCAGCTACCACCGCTACATATTCACCCGCTATTGTGCGCTCCTTAATCTCCTCAAGCACGTTTGCAACAGTACCCCTTAGCGTCTCTTCGTACATTTTTGTGATTTCTCTGGAAAGGGACATTTCCCGGTCGCCAAAGACGTCAAGCAAATCCTCAAGGAACTCCATGATTCTGTGCGGAGCTTCATAAAACACCAATGTGTGGTCAACTCCCCTAAGCTCGATAAGCTGCTTTTTCCTGTGAGAGGGTTTGCTGGAAAGAAATCCGGCAAACATAAATCTGCCTGTGGGTAGGCCTGATATGGAAAGAGCTGCCGTGAGGGCTGTGGCCCCGGGTATAGCTATAACGTTAATTCCGGCTGCTATAGCGTCTTTTACAAGCACCTCGCCGGGGTCAGATATTCCCGGAGTTCCGGCATCGGTCACAAGAGCTGCGCTAAAGCCGTCGTTTATCTTATCTATCAGCTCCTTTGACCGTATCCGCTCCTTTTCCCTGTAGTAGCTTATCATAGGTTTAGAGATGTCAAAGTGGTTTAAGAGTTTTATAGTACGTCTTGTATCCTCAACCGCAATGATGTCCACCTCTTTCAACACCCTCAGCGCTCTGAGGGTAATATCCTCAAGGTTTCCAATTGGTGTGGATACCACATAAAGATCGCCTTTCATAGTTTAACACTTACCTCGCAGCATAGTGCTCTTTAAGTTTAGACAACCACAGGATGTGTTTTTTCTCTTCATTTATAACCTCATCCATGATGTCCTTTTGAGCAACAGCATCTCTGAGAGCATGGAAAAAAAGCAGGGTTTCCTTTTCAAATCCCATAGCAAGCAACACAGCGCCCATAGGTTCGGTAGCGTTAGTCATATGAAGCATTGCCTTGTCTTTGCCAAGAAAAAACGCTGACTCTACAAAGGCACGCATATACTCTGAGACCTCCTGCCAGCCCTCTGGTTCCGTATGTCCTAGTTTTTCCCTTAGCGCTGTAAATGCCACTATGTGAGACTTCTCAGCCTCTGCAAGTTTTGTAAAAAGGGTGTTAAATTCAGAATCGTTTTTAAATTTAGCGGCTAACTCTGTGTAGTACGAATTCCCGAGCATTTCAGTCCTCACTGCCATCTCCAGCACTTCTCTTATCGAATAACTTTCCATCCTTACCTCCTTTTATCATGGCTTCAGGAAATGCCTTTCGCATCTCTCTGTCGAGCTTTATTATTTCCCTTATGTCATCACCGCTGAGTTCCCATGTGTAAGAGCCCTTGGCGTCCTTTCTGACCTTTAAGTGCGTCAACTTTTTCTGAGGCGGTATCGCAGTCAACTGAGCGTCCTTCCTAATTTCAAACGGAATGCTGTGTGCAGTTGCATTGTCTGATGCTGCCTTTACCTCAGTGCTTCTGTTGTCAAAATTAACCGATGATGCGGCGCTGCCTCCTCCTTTGCTGCAGGAGGTCATAGTTATAAAAAAGCCGCAGAGCCATATAATTAAAAACCGTGTCATGTATAACCCCCTCACACACCACGATAGCCGTTAGTGATGGGAAAACGTCTGTCTTTACCAAAGGCGCGTCCGGTTATCTTTACTCCAGGGGGCGACTGTCTCCGCTTGTATTCGCTTCTATCAATGAGACTGACAGCTCTTTTTATTGAGCTGGCATCTAACCTAAGGGCTGTCATCTCCTCAAAACTCATATCGTTTTCTATGTATGCCTCTATGATGGGGTCAAGCATTTCATAAGGAGGGAGGCTGTCGGTGTCTTTTTGATTTTCTCTTAGCTCCGCTGTCGGAGCTTTGGTTAAGACTGACTCAGGAATTACTGCAGTGTCTCTGTTTCTCCAGTTACAGAGCCTATAGACCATCACCTTTGGCACGTCTTTGATAACGGCAAACCCGCCTGCCATATCTCCATACAAAGTGGCATAACCCACCGACATTTCGGACTTATTGCCGGTTGTTAGAACCATGCTGCCAAATTTATTAGAAAACGCCATAAGCAGATTTCCGCGCACTCTTGCCTGCAAATTTTCCTCTGTTATGTCACGTGGTTTATCTTTAAAAAAACCGCTAAGTGAATTGAGATATGAATTAAATATGTTCTCTATCGGAATCTCATCAACAGCTATATCAAGCCGCCGTGCCAAATCATATACGTCAGTTCTTGACTCCTCCGATGTAAACATTGAGGGCATAAAAATCCCTCGCACGTTTTCTTTCCCAAGGGCATCCACTGCAATTGCGGCAACCAGTGAAGAATCAATTCCTCCGCTTAAGCCTATAACAACGGATCGAAACCCGTTTTTTTGCACATAGTCACGTGTGCCCATGACAAGGGCGCTATAAACCTCCGCCGCCTCTTCCGTGTCCATAGGCAACTTTTGACTATTAGACAGAGCCGGTTTAGAAGTAGTTGCAGCATCTGATATAAAAACATGTCTGATTTCAAAATTATTTGAAGAATGCGTGGTTTTTTGCCTGTTTCTTGGGTCCTGAAGCCTTAGGTGAAAGACGCTTTCTATATCAAGGTCGGCCACAATCAACTCCTCAGAAAACGCTGCTCCGGTTGTAAGAATTTCGCCTTTTGGGCTTATAATGAGGCTTCGTCCGTCAAAGACAAGCTCATCCTGCCCGCCTGTCATGTTTAAGTAAGCGACAAATGAGCGACAGTCAAATGCGCGGGTCTTTAGCATGGCCTCTTTCATTTTAAACTTGTTTAAGCCATACGGTGAGGCATTTATATTGATTATGACCTCGGCTCCGTGCAGGGCTTGTGTGTAGGGAGGACCCTCAGGATACCATATATCCTCGCAAATGCTGACCCCTACCTTACACCCTGCCACCTCATAAATAGGCAGCCCATTGCCCTGTTTAAAGTATCGGATTTCGTCAAAAACTCCGTAGTTGGGCAGATATAGTTTATGGTAAACGTCGCATAGGTTGTAATTATAGAAAACGGCGGCGGCATTATAAATATCCTCTTTCATATCAACAAACCCGATAATGGCGGTAATTCCCTGCGTGTGTTTTTGGATTTCCTTAAGCGCCTTTACGTTATCTCTGATAAAGCCAGGCTTTAAAAGCAAATCCTCGGGGGGATAGCCGGTTATGGATAGCTCAGGAAAAGCAACAATATCAGCACAGAGTGTTTTAGACCTCTCAATGTAATCAATGATTTTTCCCGTATTTCCCTTAATGTCCCCCACTGTGGGATTAATCTGGGCAAGGGCAACCCTGAGCGTTTTCATGTGTTAATTATACATCATCTTGACATAATTGTTAAGCAAAATGTTACAATTTGCAATTGAAACCTACTAAAAACAGAAAGAATTAGTACAAGAGGAAAGATGGCAAACATTTTATTAATACAACCACCGCTTTATAAAAATGAATATTGCAGCAGAGGTTCTGAGCACACATTGAGTCTTCTACCCCCTTTAGGACTTGCTTATATCGCAGCAGTTTTATTAAAAAACGGACACAAGTGCGAAATAGTTGATGGAATTGCCTCTCAGATTTCTTTGGACGATCTGTGTAAAAAAGCCCTGTCTTATGACATAGTCGGAATAACGTCTGTGAGCACTTATGCTTTGCGTGTTAAGCAAATTATAGAAATGCTCAGAAGTAAGTCAAAGTCAATTCCGATTGTTGTCGGAGGACCGCACGCAAATGTGCTGCCTGAGTCAGTATTAAATCAAGGCGCAGACTACGTCGTTTTGGGTGAGGGTGAGTTCACTATGCTTGAACTGGTTTCAGCTCTGGAAAATAAAAAAGATGTCGAAAAGGTAAATAGTATAGCGTTTTTAAAAGACGGTGAAATCTTTAAGACAGCACGACAAGCCGCAATTGCAGATATGGATAGTATCCCACTTCCGGCAAGAGACCTCTTGCCTATGCACCTATACAAATGCAGCGGCGCAAGATCTAAAAAGCAGCCATCTCATTCAGTTTTTACCTCAAGGGGCTGTCCCGGCACATGCACTTTTTGTAACAAAAAGTTATTTGGCACCAATATACGGTATTTTGGGGTTGAAAGGATAGTTGAAGAGTTTTTCCTCCTCAGAGATAAGTATAAAGCAAAGGATATTGCTATTTGGGACGATAATTTTCTAAGTAACCATGACACTGTTCATACCGTATGTGATGAGCTAATCAGGAGGAATTTTAATACAACATGGTCTGCTGAGGCGAGGATTGATACAGTGAATAAAGAGCTTCTTACACATATGAAAGCTGCCGGTTGTGACTTTATAGCTTATGGGATAGAATCTGGCAGCCAGAAAGTTTTAAACAGTATGAATAAAAAAATAACTCTTGATATGGTGAGAACTGTAGTGCGTGACACTCAAAAGATAGGTATTCCAATTCGCGGCTATCTTATGATGGGCTTACCCAATGAAACAGTTGAGGATATAGAGGCAACAATAAGATTTGCGATAGAGTTAAATATAGATGTGGCATCATTTACGCTGTTTGTACCGCTCCCTGGAACAGTTGAGTATATAAGGGCTCAGAAATCAGGACAATTTGACCCCGATTATTATCTGAAAAAGGTTTACCCTGAGTTTAATTTTCCTGATGAGGCCATCTATATTCCAGAGGGAATGACTTCAGAGCAGCTTTTAAAATTACACCGCAGCGCATATAACCGCTACTACCTTCGCCCAAGGGTTGTCTTAAAAAACTTGCTGTCCATAAGAAGCGCTTCTGATGTGACAAGGTACGTAGAGGGCGGTTTAAATATAATTAAAAATACCTTAAGCAAATTCTAAATGACTATCGATAATAAAATGGTTATAGTAATTCCTGTATTTAATGACTGGGATAATGTCAGTTTGTTGCTGCCTCTTATCAGTTCAGCTCTGAGTATAGAAGTGAATGACGTCGGCAATTGCGAGGTTTTGCTGGTTGATGACGCCTCCACTATCGCCTTTAAGAGAGACTTTCGTGTTGAGGAGTTAGCACACATAAAGGCTATAAAAATACTGAGATTAAAAAGAAACATGGGTCACCAAAGAGCCATCGCAATTGGTTTGTATTATGTAAGACAAAACTTAACACCCAAAGCGGTGGTAATAATGGATGGAGATGGAGAGGATTCCCCGAGTGATCTACCAAGACTAATAAACACTTGTGCTGAAAGCAGCTTCAGTAAGATAGTCTTTGCTTGTAGAAAGAAAAGATCGGAGGGTATTGTTTTTAGGTTTTTTTATCTTTTCTATAAGTTGATTTTCAGATTTTTAACAGGCGTAAGTATAAGAATTGGTAATTATAGTGTTATTCCAGGTCAGTTGTTAGGGGATGTTATAGCACTATCGGACATATGGCTCCATTATGCTTCAGGGATTATGAAATCGCATATCGACAAAACAGAAATAGCCGTTGATAGAGCAAAGAGGTTAAGCGGGGAGTCAAAGATGAATTTTACTGCTCTTATAATGCACGGGATAAGGGCAATTTCTGTTTATGGAGGTGTAGTGGGAGTAAGGCTGTTGTTATTTTCTTTAGTGGTTGCTGTGACGTGTTCAGTTCTAATCTTGGTTACAATATTTATCCGGTTTTTTACGGCATTGGCCATTCCAGGATGGGCAACAAATGTTGTAATGACATTATTTGTCATCATTTTGCAAACTATGCTCTTTATTTTATTTTTTATCTTTGTAATTTTCCAAAACATAGACTATAACCTTTCTTTTGCAATTGAGAAAGAATATAGCTATCTCGTTGATAATGTAACTGATCTGACATGAGTTTACATTATTCTTATGTCGGCACAGAGTTGGAACTTTTTAACAAAGCTGTAAATTGGAAGAGATATTTTACAGAAAAGATAGCACCCTTTATTGGCAATAATGTATTAGAGGTGGGTGCAGGGATAGGCGGGACAACTAAAGCTCTATGCCACAGACGCTGTCATAAATGGGTTTGTCTTGAGCCGGATGCTACACTGGCTGCTCAAATTGAACAAAAAATATCCGATGGTTTATTGCCGTCTAACTGTAGTGTGGTGAACATGTTTGTATCTGATGTGCCTGAAACCGAGACATATGATACTATCATTTATATTGACGTTATGGAGCACATAGAAGAGGATTTTAAGGAAATAGAAATGGTTAAGAGATTATTGAAAAGGAACGGTTTTTTAATTATACTTGTTCCGGCATACATGATGTTATATTCGGAATTTGACAGTAACGTTGGGCATTATCGCAGGTATAACAAGAAAACCCTACAGCGAATTATACCGGAAACTTTTAAACCTGTAGAGATATTATATCTTGATTCCCTTGGATTACTTGCATCTATGGCTAACCGCTTATTATTTAGACAAGAGCTGCCGTCAATGCAACAGATAAATAGATGGGATAAGTACATTATCCCTATATCTAAAATAACTGATCCTCTGATTAAGTACATGGCTGGACGCTCACTTCTTGGCGTATGGCAACATCTTTAAAATTGATGAAAATGTCAGAGCGTATTAATCGCAGGCAGCTTTTATTTTATGCTCTAACGTATCTGATTCCATTTTTTCTTGTGATAGCATACGACAAACTCATTCTGTCACGTCTTTGGTACGTAGCGCCAGGTGATTGTATCGCAGGTAATTATGGTTTGGGTTTAAATTGGCTTACTTTGAATCCGTTAACTATTTTTCATTTGCCAATGTATTCATTTCAGGAGTTATTTGCTGTTATTATTAAATTTATGGGATTACCTGATGATTCTGTAGTCACAGGGTACCTTCAGACATTTAACGACATCGGAATAATTATTAATGTTTTGATTTTAATAGCAACGGCAGTATGGTTTGCTTATTTTGCAATATTATTGGAATTAAATATTGTTGCTGTTTTCACGTGCGGATTGTTAGTTGCGTCAATGCCTGCTATCACTATTATAGTCACCTCGTGGTATGCCCCAAATTTTACAATCGGTATATTATTAATACCTCCTGCCTTAACTATACTTTATGCAGTCAAGACAGGAAATTTCCATTTAAGAAGTTTTTTTGCAGCTCTTGCCGTTATTGGTTTTTGTTTCTCCAATCTTTTATTTACAATGGTAGTTCCGGTTGCTCTGATTGTAAGCATATCTGTAACATCTTGTGGCAACCTTAATCCTCTAATAAGCGCAGACATAGAGAGCAAGATTAAAACCGTTTTCGTTTATTTGTTACATTTTTCGTTTATCGTTGACATATTTGTAGCCATTTTTTATTACCCTGCACTTTTTTCAATTCTTGGAAAACATTTAATTATAGTTTCCTCGATAATAATATTATTATCTCTTGTTAGCTTGTTATCATTGCATTATGTAAAAAGAAGAAAACCGCTTGTTGCAAATTTAATTAAATACGTAAGTACGCCTTTACTGACAGGGTGGGCAGCTGGCGCTAATTTTTTTATTCCATACTGGGGAATAAGTGCCTCAAAAGCTTTTCTGTATAAAGGTATGGCTGATCCTCGGCTTCCCTTTATTGAAGTTTTAAGACGATTGGATATATTTTATTTTGCTAAACAGTTGTGGTGGAACTGGATAATTCTTTTGGTATTATCTTACGCAATATTTTTTGGTATTAGATTGTTATCAAAACAAAACAGAGTTAATAAGACGACTGTTTTTGTTCAATTAGTAGTCGCTGCAACTATTATCTTAAATATTCTTATTGCAATGAACGTCACCATGATAGGAAATAAATTAATACACGGTAATTGGATCAGATATTATGTGCCGATGCTTTTTATTATCCCGATTTTTGTATATTATTTATTTAAAATTAAGCCAACCGGATATAAATTCATAATTTCTCTGCTTTTTGTCCTTTCTTTTTTATCCTTTTACGACTATATAAAGTATATAAATGTTTTTAATGCAGAAACCCATGCTCAGTATGTTAAAGCTGATAATATAGTAAATCAACATTTAAATAAGTATCCAAATGCAAATATTATTTGTAATGACAGTGGAGTGCCTGAAAGATGCAGCATACTTGCCGCTTTCCATGCTTATCGTGTACCCAAAAGCCTTGATAGGTTGAACTTGACTGATTTAAACAAACATAGAATTGTCTATTTCCATTGTGCAGATGAAAACGCATGTGAAGCAGAGTTAGATAAGTTTATGAAGTCTAATAAATTTACCAGACCTATACTCGTTTTACCTGATTTTCACGTTATTGAGTGAACTATATCCATGCAATATAACTCATTCAGAAAAATAGCCGGCAATAACGCCAACACGGCGGCAGCGGTTATTCTTTTTGCTGCCAGCATTTTGATATTTCTACCCTTGCGGCACAATGATTTTGTTAAATATGACGACCAGCATTATATTACGGCAAATTATCAGATTCAACGGGGTCTTACAGTGGAAAATGTCAAATGGGCGGCAACGGGAATTGTTGACGGTAACTGGTTTCCTCTTACTGCTATATCTCACATGGCAGACATTTCTCTTTATGGGTTAAACCCGGCAGGTCACCATCTTACCAACGTACTGATTCACGCGCTTAACTCAGTGGCGCTGTTTATAGCTCTTACCGCCTTAGGGCAGACAGTGTGGAGAGGAGGGCTGATAGCTCTGCTTTTTGCAATACACCCGACTCGTGTTGAGTCTGTGGCATGGGTGGCAGAGAGAAAAGACGTTCTGTGTGCATTGTTTTGTTTTTTGACAATTTACTTGTATGCCGGATATGTCAGAAGGCCTGCCGTTATAAGATATTTGACAGTTGTCTTTTCGTTTGCACTTGCCCTTATGTCAAAACCTATGGCTGTTACTCTACCTTGTTTACTGTTGTTGTTTGATTTTTGGCCACTTAAAAGGATTAAAACTCCGGGTGACATATTTAGGTTCTTACCCGAGAAAATCCCTCTTTTCTTACTCGTATTGATTTCATGCTTTATAACATTTAATGTGCAGAAAATAAGCGGCGCTATGACTGCACTGCCATTAGACTACAGAGTGGAAAACGCGCTTCTTGCGTATGCTCTATACGTGTATAAACTGTTTGCTCCTGTAAACGTAGCGGTTTTTTATCCATTACCGCAGGAAATCTCAAAGTCTGCTCTTTTGGTTTCACTTCTTTTCGTTGTGACAGCCTCAGCGCTTGCCTTATTAAAAATTAAAAGCAAACCGTATATTTTCATCGGATGGTTTTGGTTTTTGGGGATGCTTGTACCTGTAATTGGTCTTGTACAGGTAGGGCTTCAACAAATGGCAGACAGATACACCTATATGCCTTACATTGGGTTGTTTATGGTTATAGTAAATTTATCTGCTGATTTATACGACAAATATGAGCGCTTTAAGTGGATTTTTTATGCAGCAACTGTGATTTTTACCGTCGCTATGCTATCTTTAACTCTAAAACAGCAGAAATACTGGACTGACAGTATAACGCTTTTTAAACATGCCGTAGAAGTCACCGAAAATAACTACGTGATGTACTCTAATCTTGGTGTTGCACTGGCGTTAAGGGGAGATGCGCTGGGAGGCGCTGAGGCGTTAAGGAAAGCCATAGCAGCCAATCCGCAGTTTCCAGATTCTTACACAAACCTCGGTACAGTTTATTTATTTCAACTGAGAAAACCAAAAGAAGCTGTAAGATGTTTTAAAAAAGCTATAAGCATTAATCCAAAAAACCCGGACGATTACAACGGTCTTGGCGTTGTGCTGGCTTTAAGCGGTAAGGAGAAGGAGTCAATCGAGCTCTTTGACAAAGCTCTTACTCTTGACCCAACTCATAGTGACGCTGCAAAAAACAAAATGATTGCTCTTAAATCTATAGCAAAGAAAGCTAAGGCTAATCAATGATTTCAATCAAAACGATACATAAAAATTACTTTAACGCTCTTTTGGCAATGTGTCTTCTTGTACTAACAATTACAGTGTTTTATCCATCTTTAGGTAACGATTTTGTAAGATACGACGACCCTAAGTATGTCACCGGTAACCCAAACGTTCTAAAAGGGCTTACTGTGGAAAATGTAAAGTGGGCGCTTACCGCTCATGTTGATTCCAACTGGTTTCCCGTGACTTTAATTTCACACATGCTGGATGTGTCCATGTTTGGCATTAACCCTCGCAGACATCATCTGACAAGCCTGTGTCTCCACTGTGCTAATACGATTTTAGTGTTTTTTCTGTTTTTGTGCCTTACAAAATCCTCACCACAGGCTTTTGTAATAGCAGCCCTCTTTGCAGTTCATCCGCTGCGGGTTGAGTCTGTGGCATGGATATCGGAGCGGAAAGATGTACTAAGCGCATTTTTCTTCTTTTTATCCTTACTTTTCTATGTTCGCTATAGCGCATCAAAGAGAGCCTTGTACTACTTTTTTGCATTTTTTGCCTTTGCACTTTCACTGACTTGTAAACCCATGGGGGTAACTTTACCCTTTTTAGCGTTGCTTTTGGATTTTTGGCCTTTGAGAAGATTTACTAATTCTGCAAAATCACTAATTTCTCTTACGGTGGAGAAATTACCTTTCCTGATGCTCTCTGTTATTTCATGCGTTATAACCATACATGTCCAAAAAGAGGGCGGCTCCATAACCCATTTGCCTGTTTCCACAGCTTTTATGAATGCGATAATCTCCTATGTCAAATATATCTATAAAATGTTTATACCCATAAATTTGTGCGCACTGTATCCGCTCCCTGAGGCGGTAAATCCATCTGTCTTTGCAGCAGCTTTGACGCTGTTGATTGTTATTAGCGTCATTTGTGTTTTACTTATAAAAACACATCCATATTTCTTTACCGGATGGTTTTGGTACGTTGGAACGCTGGTTCCGGCAGTAGGATTTGTACAAGTCGGAGTACAGGCAATGGCTGACAGGTACTCTTATATACCACAGCTCGGACTTTTATTGATAATTGTTATGGCATTTCCTGCTGTTGAGCCGTCCAGAAAATTTTTAGGAAAACTGTATCCTGTTATAACTGCAGTTGTCTTAGTGCTTTTAAGTGTTATTACTATAAATCAGAGCAGGTATTGGAAAAACAGCAAGGCACTGTTTGACCGCGCTATAAGTGTGACGGAAAATAATCAGGTTATGTTTGTAAATCTGGGAGTTTATCTGGCTGAAACCGGCACTGTGACAGAGGGGGTTGCCGCACTGAAAAAGGCTATTGCCATTAATCCCCGTTTTTTACAGGCTCACATAAACCTTGGAACAATCCTCTTGTTTCAGTTAAACGATGTTGCCGGCGCTAAAGACGAATTTAGCAGGGCGCTGCAAATCAGTCCTGAAAACGCTGCAGCTTTCAACGGTCTTGGGGTTGCTTATGCTTACATGGGGGATGTTGACAAAGCAATTGAGCTTTTGCAAAAAGCCGTGAAACTTGCGCCGGATATGGAGATGGCACGGAAAAATCTGTATAGTGCCTATTTGTTAAAGGAGAAAATGTCTGAGGGAAAATAGAGAATTCAGACCTCTTAAATCTAAAATTCAGCAAATTTTGAATAGACAAGTTTTTTTCAACTGTTTTAATTATAATATCAGTTGACAGATATATTTATTATTTGTATAATTTGTAGGTTAATGATGAAACACGCAGAGATAGTGCATAGTGCTGAGGGGAATCGGGTGTCTATAAGAATAAGGCGGCTGTTGTGTTTCAAGTGGTTGGCCTGTAATGGAGTATTGTAAATATGGCATTTAAGTTAATTTTAGAAGGTAAGAGATGTCTACTGGTAGATGATTTTTCCGAGTTTCGGTATTCTGTAAAGAAAATGCTGCAATCTCTTGGCGCTACCGATGTGGACGACACAGGAGACGGAGACGAGGCTATAGATAAGATAGCCTTAAAAGCATACGATTTAATTCTTTGTGATTACAACCTTGGCGAAAACAAACGAGACGGACAGCAGATACTTGAGGAGTCTAAACACAAGGAAATCCTTAAATACTCAGCAATATTCATCATGATTACGGCAGAGAATACGATGAGAATGGTCATGGGCGCTATGGAGTATAAGCCTGATGACTATCTAACGAAGCCTTTTACAAAAGAGGCGTTGCTTGCACGGCTTGAAAAAATCATGGAAAAGAAAAATGATTTTGCAACCATAGATAAGGCCCTTGCCCGCAAGGACTACCACGGCGCTCTCAAACTATGTAATGAAAAGATTCAGACCAAGCCCAAAAATCTGTATGAATTGTTGAAGCTAAAGGCGGAGCTTTCAATAACTGTAGGGGATTATGCTGAGGCTGAGTCAATATATAATCAGATTGTAAACATAAGAAGACTCCCATGGGCGCTGTTGGGACTTGGCAAGGCGCTGTTTTTAAGCACTAAGTATATGGAGGCTAAGGAAATATTTCTTGAGATAATAGATGAGAACAGGTCATTTGTAGAAGCATACGACTGGCTGGCAAAGGTTCTGGAGGCACTTGGGGATCCAAAAGAAGCACAACGCATGTTGATGCGTGCCTTAGAACTGTCTCCAAAAGCAATTCTAAGACAGAAAGCGTTAGCTGATATCGCTTATAAGAACAATGATCTGGCTACGGCTGAGAATTCATACAAGCAAGCGGTCGATCTCGGTAAGAACTCCTGTTTCAAAAGCGCTAAGGATTACACGGGGCTGGCTCAAGTAATGCTGGACAAAAAAACTCCTGATAAGGCGCTTAAAATTCTTCAGGAGTCAAAAACTACCTTTACAAATGACAGAGAGTCAAACCTTCAGGCAACCTTGATGCAAGGGCTTGCACACAAAGACCTCGGCAATGAGACTGAGCTAAAGGGCGCTATAGAGGAGGCTAATTCTTTATTTAGCGGCATGAAGGGAACTATTAATTCTGAGGCTTCTCTTGACATTGCTGGATCATTTTTTAAATTAGGGGAAAATGACAAAGCCAGCCAAATAATGCAGGAGGTTATCAGAAACAACCACGATAATGAAAAGGTTCTAAAGAAAGCTCAGGATATCTTTACCAGCGCCGATATGACAACAGAGGGCGAGAAGATGATCGCCGCTACAAAGCGGGAAATTATAAAGGTCAATAACGATGGCGTTATGTTGGTTAAAAATGGGAAGTTGGCTGAGGCAATTGACTTCTTTGAAAAAGCTGCCGTGGGTCTACCAGAAAATAAAATTATCAATGCTAATGCCGCTCAGGCACTGCTGATGTATATGCAGAAGTTTGGTAAAACAGATAAACATATAAATCAGGTACAGCGGTATCTTGATCAGATAAGAAAGGTAGATCCTACTTATAAAAAGTACCAGGAACTCGTTGTCGTGTACAAAAAACTTACAGAGGCATAGGAGACAGCTAAAATGGAAAATGAACAAAGAAATATAGACTTTGCAACGATAATAGCTTCAGCCGTTCACGATATGAAGAATTCTCTTAGTATGCTGTTAAATTACCTTGATGATGTGGTTGATTATTTTAAAGAAATTAATGTTCCTGAGGCAGTTCAGCTGACGCATCTGCATTATGAGGCAAAACGCGTAAATAATAACCTCATTCAACTTCTTTCCCTCTACAGACTGGACAAGTCCATGTACTCTCTTAACGTAACTTATAATTCCGTAAACGAGCTTTTAAATGATCTGGTTATACAGAATAAGACTATGCTTGACTATAAGAACATAACGGTGGAGACAGAGTGTGAAGATGACTTGTTTTGGTTTTTCGACCTTGACATGATATCAGGGGTGTTAAACAGCACCATGAACAATTCTTTCAGATACACAAAATCAAAGCTCAGACTTGTGGCGGAGGTTGAAGACGGGTACTTAAAAATTTCAATAGAGGACGATGGCGGTGGTTACCCGAAGTCTCTCATAGATGCAACAAGTGACCATAGGGATAAGTCTATAGACTTCTGTTCGGGGAGCACAGGGTTGGGGCTTTACTTTGCAGAAATTGTCGCCGACTTTCACACAAACAAAAACAAGAAAGGATATATAAGTCTATGTAATGGCTGCACTTTAGGCGGTGGTTGTTTCAGCCTTTATCTGCCTTAGGGGATACCTTTTATTGTTGAATAATTATAGGGGTAGCGCTTCATTACAACAAAGAAGTATTTATATTTTAGCTTGCTTACGTCTATTTCTGAGTATTTTTTAATTTCAAGCCCGTGCAGTTCCAACTGATTTTTTCCGTCTGTCAGTACTATCATAATGTTAATAGGCACGATATTCTTTTGTGCAACTGCAGCCTCGTCTTCTTTGTGAACAAACAATAATATGTTTATATCCCTTCTAGTAAGAACGGGTAAAATTCCAGCCTTTGGTTTGTCATTAATCTTATCCTGACGCTCATAAATCCCTCCACCAAATTCTCCCGCCAAAACAGTCTCAGGCTTAAACCGGCAGGTTGTCTGAGTTAGAACGTATGACGGGTCTATAATAAGCGAATTCTTTAACAGCTCTGGATACCCTATAATTAAATAGTCAAGTTTATCCTGCCATACAACTTCTGCCTGTGAGACCAGCCCAAGATATCTTGTGTTTACCTTCGCACAGGGAAAAATGAATGACGCAATTCTCTTGTTTTCCTCATAATTGAGGGCATTTTGAATATCATCGGCCATAAGGGTATTTTTAATCTTGATTAAGTAATGTAAATCCATAGTTGCAGCATAGTTTTTCTCACCAATACGGTCATAGACGAAGCCAAGCATTACTTTCCAACCGTACTGATTGTAGTTGGCGTTTACTCTGACGGGAACTTTCATACACTGGCTTATATTTTTGGTAAACAATGCAAAAAATATGATGATTAAAAACAAAGAAACTGGTTTGACATATTTGTTAATGTTTGACAAGATAACAAGTGCAAAATAGATGCTTACAAAATTAACCATTATCTCAACCCACAAGTAATCTCTTAGCATAAAGCGCGTTGCAAAAAAAGTGTTTATATAAGTCAGCGCTAAAATTAAAAACAGTACAACCATCTGTCGTCTCTGAATTTCAATAAACTTCATAAAGTACCCAAGTGTCAGCAGTAGAGTAACGGCAATATTAACGGCAAAAAGAAACGGGTTATATATGATTTGCTCCGTGAGCTTTTTGATATTATCACCGGCAGTGTTAACCGTTATGTGCTGAGGGTTAAAAAACAATGCCTTAATGTCGCTTAGCATGTAGTTGATAGATAGACTTGTGTCAGAATAAATTAAAAAATGAAGCAGAAAAGACAGTATAAATCCGGTTACTATGAGATTCATCAAAAGCAAGGATTTTTCAGTCAACGTATTTAGTTTTGGAATATAAAAAGACAGTACATTATACAGTATGTAAATTCCCCATAATACTGCAAAGACAGCAGAGACTTTTGTAAAGCCATAGGACTGTAGGTTAAGAGTTTCTACAGTTTCAGGCATTTTAAACATAAATCCGTTATAAAGAAAGAGTGAAAACACTGCAGTATTAACGGAGCATAAGTACAAATACAGTGCGGATGGTTTAGCATTTTCACTTGCCATATCAGTGTCGTTGCTTTGGGCAGAGCAAAGCAAGTTAGACACAAAAAATGGAGCTATAAAAAATATATACATGACGGCTTGAACCTTTGTAAGCAATGATAGTCCGACAGAAATTCCGGCAAGTATCAAAGAAGTGTTTTTAAGTAACCTGTTTTTGTGCTTTAAAGTAGTAGAAGTGAAAAACACGGCACAACTCCAGTAAAAGACGCAGTAAAGCTCAGAGCGAATCATTGTGCTATGGTACAACAGGGATTCCTGAAATCCAAGAAACATAAGAACAAATAAACTAACCCACCATTTTGGTTTAAAAAGAATGTTAAGAGAAGACCATAAAAGTAAAACCGTCAAAAAGGCAAGCACAGGGGAGTGTCTTCGATAAAAATCGGTTAGCTCGGCTACACATACAAGTGGACTTACAGACTTATAAAGATCTTTGAAACCTGATACGGAAACATATTTTAGTGCATAGGCTGTTTTATGCGTAAAGAAAAGGAGCAATTTAATGCCAAAGCCGGGATGTGTGAGATTGCTGGGAAGCGAGGCGCTATTGATTTGCAGGAGATCAAGCAGCACCTGATGATCCATATCCCATATAAAATAAAACGGATACGATCTGTTTATACTGTAGTAACAAAAGAAAAGTATAATGGAAACAATAACAAAAGGTACAATTCTAAGCGCATTGTTTGAATTATTCGGCATTTAACACTCCTTAAGGGGCCGGCGCTGTAGACCGGGATACTGAATAGTTAACGTAGTAATTCGTTTTTGCAACAAAGAAGTATTTGTACTTTAGCTTACTCATATCAATTTCTGCGTATTTTTTGATTTTTACCCCATGGAGTTTGAGCACATTAACCCCGTTTGACAGTTCTATCATAAGGTTAGTCGGCTCAGCATTTGCTCCGATAACCGCCGCCTCGTCTTCTGTGTGGACAAACAGCAGTACAGATAAATCAAGTCTTGTATAGACAGGTAAAATCCCAGCCTTCGGTTTCTTATTGAACTTATCCTGGTATTCAGTATATTCCCAATTAGACCACTCCTCTAACGAGACAAACTCTGGTTTAAGCCTGCAGGCTGCTTGCAGCAGGACATAAGACGGGTCTACCGTCAGTGAATTTTTCAACTCTGGGGGAAACCCCATAATTTTATAGTCACTACTATCTACCCACACAGGTGAACCCCCTCCAACATACCCCATATATCTTGTGTTTCCCTCGGTACACGGAAAAATGAAAGATAACGTACGCTTATTCTGCTCATAATTCCGGGCGTATTGAATATCATCATTTACCATACCATTTTCTATCCTATCCATGTAACGGGAATTCATAAAAGTTGAATAATTTTTTTCACCACGGCCATATATGTGGCTAAACATCACTTTCCAACCGTAATGCCCATAATTAATGTTTACTCTTGCAGGAACTTTCATACACTGGCTGATATTTTTTGTAAACAAAATCAAAAATATAACGGCTATAAAAAATAATACCGGTTTCATATGCTTTCTTATATTTGACAAAATTATCATGGCAAAATAGAGACTTGCAAAATTAACCATTATCTCTACCCACAGGTAATCCCGTAACGCAAAACGCGTTGCAAAGAACGTGTTCATATATGTCAGCGCTAAAAGCAAAGCGAGCATAACCATCTGACGTTTTTGTATTTCAATAAATTTCATTAAGTACCCCAAAATCATTATGGCAAAAACGGCAGCATTAACAACAAAAAGAAATGGGTTATATACGATTAGCTCTGTCAGCTTTTTGATGTTTTCCATGAAAGTATGAAGATGTGTAAACATTGGATTAAAGAATAGCGCCTTAATATCGCTTAACATATAACTAAACGACATACTTGTGTCTGAATAAATCAAAAAATGCAGCAAAAAAGAAAATAAAAAACCGGTCACAATGAGATTCATCAAAAGCAAGGGTTTCCGCATAGGAATATTAAGTTTTGGAGTATAAAATGCTAACACATTATAAAGTAAGTAAATTCCCCATACCACAAAAAATATAACGGAAACTTTTGTAAAGCCGTATGCTTGCCGGTTAAGGGTTTCAACAGCATCTGGCATTTTAAATATAAAGCCCATAAACATAAGAAGAAAAAACACTGCGGTATTTATAGCACACAGATAAAAATAGAGGGTTGACTGCCTATTGGTCTCCTCAGTGTTTTTGTCCTGAAGCATGTTAAACGCAAAAAAGGGCATTATAAAAAAAATGTACATAACTGCCTGAACCTTTGTTAGCAATGAAAGCCCTGCAAACATTCCGGCAAGCACTAAAGATATGTTTCTAAGTGATCTGTTACTTGCGTTTGCGGCATAAGCGGAGAAAAATACGGCACAACTCCAGTAAAAGACGCAGTAAAGCTCAGAGCGTATCATAGCGCTATGGTAAAACAGGGATTCCTGAAAGCCAAGAAAAATAAGTACAAATAAACTAACCCACCATTTTGGTTTAAAAATAATGTTAAGAGAAGACCATAAAAATAACACAGTCAAAATGGCAAGCACAGGGGAGTGTCTTCGGTAAAAATCAGTGAGTTCGGCAACACAGGCAAGCGGACTTACTGATTTATAGAGATCATTGAAACCGGAGATGGATATATACTTTAGTGCATAAGCTGTTTTATGCGTAAGGTACAGCAAGAGCTTAATGCCAAAGCCTGGGTGGGTGAGATTGCTGGGAAGCGAGCCGCTGTTGATTTGCAAAAGGTCAAGCAGCACCTGGTGATCCATATCCCATATAAAGTAAAACGGATATGACATGTTTATTCCGTTGTAACAACGATACAGCACAACGGAAATAATGATGAACAGAGAACACGGAACAAGGATTTTATCCACAGATTTTCGCAGATTTGCATTTTTTTTATCTGCGTTTATCTGTGTCATCTGCGGATTGTTCTTTTTCTTTTAAAAAATCATATACAAAACTTTCAGGCCAGTTCAACCTGTGTCTCATATATGAGATGCGGCTTAATATTGTTTGTTATGGTTTCCTCGTTGATTATGCACTCCTTTATACCGTTTTGAGACGGGATTTCATACATCACATCAAGCATAACCTCTTCAAGAATAGCTCTTAACCCGCGGGCGCCGGACTTGCGTATTATTGCTTTTTTAGCGATCGCTCTGAGTGCTCCGTCTGTAAACTTAAGCCTGACGTTTTCAAACGACAGGAGCTTCTCGTACTGTTTAATAAGAGCATTTTTTGGCTCAACAAGAATCTGCACCAGAGCATCCTCACTGAGGGCGTCAAGGGTTGCAATAACAGGCAATCGCCCTACAAGTTCTGGAATGAGTCCGTACTTTGTTAAATCCTCTGTAGCAACCTGACTCATTATATTTTCCTTTTTCTTTTTTGTATAAAGCTCAACGCCAAAGCCGACAGTGCTTTTCCCTGCACGGTGTTCGATAACGTCATCAAGTCCGTTAAAAGCGCCCCCGCAGATAAACAGGATGTTGGTTGTATCCACCTGAAGGTATTCCTGATGCGGATGCTTGCGCCCACCCTGAGGCGGCACGCTTGCTATTGTTCCCTCAATTATCTTAAGAAGGGCCTGCTGTACGCCCTCTCCGGAGACATCGCGGGTAATAGAGGGATTGTCGGTTTTTTTGCTGATTTTATCTATCTCATCAATATAGATAATCCCCTTCTGAGCTCTTTCAATGTCGCCGTTAGCTGATTGCAGAAGTTTCAGGATTATATTTTCCACATCCTCTCCTACATATCCGGCCTCGGTTAGAGTCGTAGCGTCAGCTATTGTAAACGGAACGTCAAGGTATCTGGCAAGTGTCTGAGCCAACAGAGTTTTCCCTGTGCCTGTGGGGCCAATTAATATTATGTTGCTTTTTTGCAGCTCCACCTCTGACTCTGACTGCCTATAAATCCGTTTGTAGTGATTGTGTACGGCAACGGATATTATTCTTTTTGCCCTTTCCTGCCCTATAACATAGTCATTCAAAAATGTATGTATCCGCTTTGGGGTTGGAACACCTGTGTGTCCTTTATGGGAGATATGCACTTTTAGGTCTTCTGCTATAATATCGTTACACAAATCAACACACTCATCACATATATAAACTGAGGGGCCAGCTATAAGCTTTTTAACCTCACTTTGGAGTTTACCGCAAAAAGTACAGCGTAACTGGTCCTCTTTCTTCTTTCCCATCTTATCCCCTTTGTCTATCAAAATTGTACCTGTATTTAAAGCGAATCGCCTAAGTCTTCTCTTTTGATTTTATGGACACTATTACCTCATCAACAAGTCCATACGCCTTAGCCTCTTCGGACGACATAAAGTAGTCGCGCTCGGTATCATTGCTGATTTTTTCCAGCGGCTGACCTGTGTGGTTAACCAGTATGTGATTGAGGCTCTCTCGTATTTTTAAAATCTCCCGTGCATGAATCTCAATGTCAGTGGCTTGACCGCTAAAGCCGCCCATTGGCTGATGTATGAGTATTCGTGAGTTGGGAAGGGCAAACCGCTTACCCTTTGCTCCTGCAGCAAGCAAAAGCGCTCCCATGCTGGCAGCTTGCCCTGTGCAGTATGTTGCAATGTCCGGTCTTACGTACTGCATGGTATCATATATTGCAAGCCCTGATGTCACCACTCCGCCCGGTGAGTTTATATACAGGTGAATGTCCTTTTCCGGATCCTCGGTCTGTAAAAACAGCATCTGGGCTATTATGGCGTTTGCTACGTTATCGTCAACCGCAGTGCCAAGAAATATGATTCTGTCCTTAAGCAGCCTTGAATATATATCGTAAGCCCGCTCACCCCGGCCTGTCTGCTCTATTACCATAGGGATAAAGGGCATTTTAACTTTCCTCCTCTGTGACTTTAGCCTTTTTGTGGATGGCATCCACAACTTTTTCTCTGAATATGGTGTATCGTATTCCGTCAAGGGAGCCGTCCACATGATTGAAATACTGTATCAGCGCCTCGGGGCTCATTGACGATGACTCGCCAAGCATCAATATCCGCTCTCTCATTTCGTCCTCTGATACGTTTATATCTTCAAGCTCTCCGATTGCGTCCATGAGTACCATGACTTTTACATTATTTTTTGCATCGAATGCAAATTTCTCTTTAAGTTGTTCGTCCGTGACGTCTTTGTATGCTTCTACAGTTCTGGCCTGTCTGATTATGGCGTCAATCTCTTGTTTCAACAGTGTCTCAGGAAGCTCAAAATCATATTTTTCTATCAGAGCCTTAATCAGCTGCGCTTTTTCCTCTTTTTTAGCTCTGTCAGTTTTTGCGGCAAGCAGATTTTCGCCGGCCACTTTTTTTAGTGATTGCAGGTCGTCAAACCCATAATCCTTAGCTAACTCGTCATCTACCTCTGGCGTGGAAAGAGCCTTTACCTCTTTAATTGTAACTTTCAGGTCAACCTCTCTGCCCTTTAGTTCCGGATTTGGATATGTGTCAGGAAAGGGAACTTTAACTTCTACAGCGTCTCCCTTAATCTTACCTGTCAACGCTTTATAAAACTCATCAGGAAACACCCCGGCGCCTATTTTTATAAACTGGTCGTCGTAGGTTTTACCATCGTCAACGACAACATAGTCGGCTACTACAAGGTCTTCAAGCTCTATGGGTCTGTCAACCGGAGCGTAAGTTGCCTTATTTACCGCAATACGCTTTAGGTAAGTTTCCATCTCCTCATCGGTTATCTCTGTCTTAACCGCCTTTAGGGGCAGCCCTTCGTAACTAAGCCCTTCAATAGGCGGGCGCACCTCAAAACTCACAACAAGTTTAATGCCGCCTCTGCTTTCATAGTTGCGGCTTTCTACGACAGGTTGTGTCAGCGCTCTGAGATTAGCGCTCTTCAGTGCATCGTTATAGTACTGTGTCACGAGTCTTTCTACAACATCCGCTTCTACGTCTTTTCTGTACTTTTTTTCTATCAGTGAAAGAGGCGCTTTGCCGGGGCGAAATCCGGGAAGCCTTGACTTCATCCTGACCTCATTTAGCGATTTTACGACCTCCCCCTCAACCTCAGATGCCGCCGCCTCTATGGTTAACCTCTTTTTTGTAACTGAAATATTCTCTACAACGCTCTCCATTACAACCTCCTGAAATAACTTATGACTGAATGCACGCATTTAATGTAAAATATTGCAGAGATTTTGTCAATGTTAAGGATGAATATTTTCTTGAAGTTTGTTTAGTGGGAGATTTTTTGTATGGCAACCATTTCTGTCATCTTAACTGCCGCACTTAGGATGTACTGTCTTTGTCTATACCATAAACCTTATTAACTATGTAGAGGGGCCGCCTTTTGGCTTCTGTATAAATCCTCCCAATATACTCACCCATAATCCCCACGCTTAAAAGCTGAATTCCACCGATAAACAGGACAGTAACCATTATGGAGGCATAACCGGGAACATCAATACCTTTGACCAGTGTTTTTATAATTATATAAACTGCAAACATTAAAGAGAATAAAGCGATGGAAAACCCTGCATAAGTCCATACCTTTAAAGGAGTTGCACTGAAAAGAGTTATCCCATCTATAGCAAGATTCCACAGTTTCCAGTAACTCCATTTAGTTTTGCCGGAAAATCTTGGGTCTCTGTCAAAAAATATCCCTGTTTGCTTAAAACCCACCCACGCAAAGAGTCCTTTCATAAATCTGGTGTTTTCAGGGATTCTGTTTAACACGTCAACAACCCGCCTGTCAAGAAGTCTGAAATCACCGGTATCTCTGGGGATGTCTATGTCAGTAATGTAATTAATTGTCTTGTAAAACATTTTGGCAGTGAGGCGTTTCATAAAAGACTCCCCTGAGCGAGAGCTTCTAACTGCATAAACGACGTCATAGCCCTCACGCCACTTTGCAATCATTGAGGTGATTAACTCTGGAGGGTCTTGTAAATCGCTGTCTATGGGGATAACAGCATTGCCTCTTGAGTAGTTGAGACCTGCAGTGAGAGCAAGTTCTTTACCAAAATTACGGGATAGATCAATGATTGCAATTGCAGGGTTATTTTGTCTTTCTTCATTAAGCCTCAGAAGTGTGTCGTCAGAGCTTCCGTCATTAATGCAAATTATTTCGTAACTCAATGCGGTTGACTCAAGAATAGGGACTAACCGTTGAAAGAAAACAGTCACATTCGACGATTCGTTGTACATCGGTACGACAATTGAAATTTCACATTTATTATGATGTATTTTTTCTTGTTCTAACATTTTTTATGCCTAACCGTCACACTATCATACATACGAAAGAGTCTGCTTGTCAATTGCCTGTTTTTTAAGCAATTTTTTTTAAAGTGGGGACTGAAAGAAAGTTAAATACGCAGGTGCCGGTTAGGTAATATTGCGTTTTCTCTATAATGCATTTGCCCTCAATCCACTATAGTTTTCTTAAACATCCCGTCTGTGGTAGCATAAGACAAGGGAAACTATGACATCAACTGTTGAGAGCAAATGGAAAAAAGGCGACGAAATTACGAGGCGGTATGAGGTCACAGACATCAAAGCCGGCGGAATGGGGATTGTGTATCTTTGCTATGACCACAAGTTTAAGAAAAAAGTAGCGCTAAAAACCCTTCAGCAGCAGTATCTTAACAGCAAAACCCTCAGTGCTCGATTTATGTGGGAGGCTGAGACATGGGTGCGGCTTGAAAAGCATCAAAACATTGTACAGGCCGAGTATGTCACTAAAATAGAGGATTTGCCGTTTATCTGTCTTGAGTATATAGAGGGGAGTGAAAAGTACGGGGCAGAGCTAAAGGGCTGGATAAAAAAGGGTGGTATAGATTTACCCGGCAGCATTAACTTTGCGCTGCAGTTTTGCAGTGGCATGGTACATGCCGCAGCTAAGTTTAAAGAAATGAAACGGCCGTTTATTTACAGAGATATTAAACCTGCCAACATTATGGTCACAGCCGATAAAATAGTAAAAATAACGGACTTTGGACTTGTAAAGCTTGCATTGGAGCCAGAGGCTAAAGCAGATAAAAAACGCTCAACAGATGACGAATTAGAGGATTTTGAGCTGACTCAGACAGGTACAATTGTGGGCACTCCCTACTACATGTCACCGGAGCAGTGGCTAAATAAGGAGTTGGACACAAGAGCTGATATTTATGCGTTTGGCTGCGTGTTTTATGAAATGATTACAGGCGCCCCGCCGTTTTCGGCAAAAAATCTGGATGAGATAAAAGCTCTCCACTTAAAAGCAATCCCAAAACCTATCCCTGATTTACCCGGTAAACTTACCACCCTGATTGACACCTGTCTAAATAAGGACCGTGACAAACGATATAATAATTTTAGCGTTATACGGGATGAGCTCAACGACATGTATCAGTCCTTTACCGGCTCAAGGGTATATCAGGACGACAGCTCTGACGTCATGAAATCATGGGAACTAATAAATAAAGGCATATCGCTTTTTAATCTTAAATTCTATAACGAGGCACTGGAGTGTTTTAATGCCGCACTCAGACTTAAAGCTTCAAACCCAGATGCGTACAGAAGCCGTGGGAGCACATATCACGCACTGGGGCGCTTTGATGAGGCGATAAGCGATTTTAAGGACTCAATACGGCTAAACCCTAAATCTGCCGAGACGTACTACAATCGGGGCGTTACATTTTTTGCGGCAGGCCGCAGTGAAAAAGCCGTAGAGGATTACACTAAAGCAATAGAGCTTGATGAAAACTACGCCGAGGCGTACTTTAACCGTGGAGTTGTTCTAAGAAAACTTGGCAGAATGGATGAGGCCATAGCGGATTATGGACATGCCATAAGTGTTAAACCGGACTATGTTAAGGCATATCAGAGCCGCGGAAATGCGCACTTTGCCACAGGTAACTATGAGGAGGCGGCGGCTGATTACAAAAAAGCTTATAAACTAAACCGCTCTTCACTGGATGCGCTGTTTAATCTTGCCCTCACCTGCGAGTATCTTGAGAAAACTGAAAACGCCTTGCTCTATTGGAAACTTTTCCTGTCTGAGACAAAAAAATTACCAGAGTACAGTGCTAAGGCAGATACTGCCAGATCTCATATAAAATCTCTCTCATGAAGCACCACTTCTTAGGCGTTGTGTGTTATAATGGATGTGTAATTAAAAAATGTGCCTTTGTAGGAGGTTATGTGAATGCCGCTTTATGAGTACGAATGTTTACAATGTAAAGATGTTTTTGAAGTAATACAGAAATTCAGCGACGCACCCGTGTCAACCTGTAATAAGTGTGGCGGAGAGCTTAGGAAACTAATATCTAATACTGCGTTTGTGTTAAAAGGAGAGGGCTGGTATGTGACGGATTATCCATCTAAGGACAGAAAAGCAGCGCTGGATAAAGAAAAACCGGCAACGCCATCTAAAGATACCTCATCAGGCACAGGAGACAGTTCAAAGTCGGAAACTTCAACTAAGTCCGACGCAGCATCAACTAAGACGGAAACTAAGACAGAAACCGCCTCTAAAGGTAGCTCAGACTCTTCTGAATCTTCAAAGACCGTTAGTAAATAAACGAGGTGGTTTCTACCCCTCTATCCCAAGCCGCTTTAATGCCTGTGTGATTTCATAGCTCTTTAACGTTTTGTTGATATGGTTTTGCCCATTATTTATGTAATGTGTTAGTATTGATTATCATGGCAGCGTTTTGAATAGCTACTCTATTTTATTGAAGAAAGAGAGGGGTGCCAGTGAGCATTTTAGTTGAGGAGTCAAAGCTTAAAGAGTATAGTGGATCCCAAATATGAGACAATCAGTTAAGATAGAGCTGGTTGTAATGAATGGGAGGATAAAATGAAAAACAGACGGAAGTTTGGCAAAGAGTACAAAGCAAAAGTAGCAATAGAAGCGCTCAAAGGTCAGAGGACAGCCAATGAGATAGCGCAGGAATTTGATATTCATGTGAACCAGGTGAATGAATGGAAAAAGCATTTAGTAGAAGGGGCGTCAACGTTATTTAATGGAGTGCAAGAAAATTCTCAGGCGGCATATGAATCAGAGCGAGAGCGGTTATATAGTCAAATAGGGAAGTTGCAAGTAGAAGTGGACTGGCTAAAAAAAAAGAGCCTGTTACTTGCGCAACGGTAAGTGAGAAACGAGCGATGATAGAGCCAGCAAATAAGGAATTGGGTATTCGTCAGCAGTGTAACCTGCTAAGCCTTCCACGCTCCAGTTATTATCGTCAGGCAGTACCGGAGAGCGAGGAGAATTTGAAGGTGATGAGGGCAATAGATGAGCAGTACACAATGCATCCATGGTATGGAAGCCGCACAATGGTTTACATTCTTTTCCGAGCAGGATATAAAGTAAATCGCAAGCGAGTAAAGCGTTTGATGATGTTGATGGGTCTTGTATCTATAGCACCCAGAAAAAGAACGACAGTACGGAATAAGCAACATAAAGTTTACCCTTATCTACTGCGATTATTAGATATTACTATCATCAACCAAGTCTGGTGCAGTGATATAACGTATATTCGAATGAGACATGGCTTTGTGTATCTGACAGCAGTAATGGACTGGTATAGCCGCTATGTGCTGTCATGGGAGGTGTCAGTGACAATGGATGATGGTTTTTGCGTAAGTAGCCTTGAGCGAGCCCTTAGGCTCTATGGCAGTCCTGAGATATTCAACACAGATCAAGGCAGCCAGTATACAGGGGCAGCGTTTATCAATGTGCTTCAGAGCAATGGGATTCGGATAAGTATGGATGGCAGAGGACGGGCTATGGATAATATCATGATTGAGCGGCTGTGGCGCAGTGTCAAGTATGAGGAGGTTTATATAAAAGATTATGAAACTGTTGATGAGTTGATTAAAGCGCTAAGGAGCTATTTTGATTTTTATAACAATGAGCGTCCGCATTCTACGCTTAGAGGCAAAACACCTGCCGAGGTTTATAAAAGCTCTGATTTTGCGATGGCGGCGTAAGGATGCATTACCCTATCCCTTACCCTTATACTAACAGACTAAATACCCTCTTAGAGGGCTATACCTTAAGTCCACTAAAAAGTGGTCTTGACAATGGGGTCCACTATAGAGATTGTGAGAGAGGTCATCAGAGAGGAGTTTATCAATTTATCTGTAAGTCTGCTTCCGTATGTATCACAAGAGGAAATGGCAGAGATTAGGCAAAGCCATGATGATGATGATGAGGAGGACTTTAATGATAATACAAATGATTTCATTGATATAACACAATGGCTTGGACGTTAGAAATTAAAAACAAGGCTGTTAAATTTATTGAGGCGCAAGACAGAGAAACGCAGCAGAGATTAAGGCAGGTTGTCAATGCTTTGGTTGACCATCTTGATTGCGGTGTAATACCATTTAAAGAGATGGACATTTTCACTATCTCAGGCTCAAAACTGCTGTTGCGATCCCGTGGCGTCTCCAGTTCAAACGCTATTTGATCCGTTTTCACTGTCTTGGTGGTTGACCCGTTTTTCCGGTTCCTCCCTCCAGATTCTCTTTCATCACTTAGATGGTTGTCTAACTCCCCTTCCAATGCCGCCTCAAGAATTAGTTTTATTAGCGGTGTTATTACTACCTCTTTACCACTTAGCGGTTTGCCTGATTTTAACTGCTTGATTGCCTCCTGCTGAAATGATTCAAAATCGAATCCCTTTAATTGTGTCGGCTCTTGCTTACTCATTGTGTCATCCCTACTGTTAGCTTTTCTTATATTATTATTCAAAGCTCATGACACAGTTTGCTGAACACTCTCTGAAAAAATTAGAGATTAAGTACATTCTGTCCTAATTCCCAACTGGTGAACATAAGTCTTTTTATCAGTAATCTTTATTTTATTTGGACTTACCACCTACCTACTCCCCACACAATACAAAATACTCTCCGCCAAATGCTCCAGATTAATCGGTTTAATGATATTTCTGCACACCCTATCGCTGGTATGTTGTTCATCCTTATAGGCGGTGGTTATTATAATTGGCTGAGTTACATCTGTTTTCAGTATTTCTTCAATCATAGTCATCCCATCCATGACAGGCATTTGAATATCAGTTATCACTACATCAATTTCAGATTTGTTTAATGTGTAAATATCCAAACCCTCCTTGCCATTTTGTGCTTCATAAACAACAGCAACCCTTCTGTTTAAAAAACGAGAAATCACTTCTCTTATATTCGCCTCATCCTCTACGTAAAGCAATGTTAATGTTTTTAGTACAGTGTTATCTGTCATATCTCTATCCTGAACTCACACCAGCCATCTATGTTTCTTACAGAAATGGTACCTTTCATGTTTTTCTCTATGATTACCTTTGCCATATATAATCCCATTCCAACCCCCTGTGCCTTATCTTTGGTGGTAAAATATGGTTCAAACACTTTGTTTTTTATATCTGCTGGGATTTCACCACCATTATCCGAAACAGATATAATCACCCTACCTGTAGTAACATCCTCATTTAACTTTATCTTAATAATTCCACCGGTGATGTTATTTTTCTCAAATTTATCCTTGGCGTTTGTGAGAATATTTAAAAGTACGTTGGAAAAGTCATTCGGATACCCTTTTGTCATTAACGTCTCGTCTAATTCTTTATCAATAACTATACCCTTCTCTTTGATATATCCTGATAGAAGTGCTTCGGCTTTGTTTATCTCACCTGATATGTTGAATTCAGTCTGTTCCTTGTCTTGGGTATAAAAACCTCTAAAGTTATCTATTGTATCCGATAGTTTTTGAAGTTCATTCATTGCATTTTCAACATTCCTGGTTATGTATGTCTCATTTAACTCCCCATGCAGATAGGCGTCTTTTATGTCCTGGACAGAAACACCGATTCCACACAGTGGTTGTCTCCAATGGTGAGAGATGTTCATCAATAATTCACACATGGAAATATACCTGGATTGTTCAAACATTAACTGATCCATGGTGCGGTTTTTGGCTACTTCTTCTTCCACTCTCTTTTGCAGGTTCAGGTTTATTCTTTTTATTTCTTCTTCTATTTGTTTGCGGTGTGTTATGTCTCGTATAAATGAAAACATTAAATTATCGCTTTTAATAAAATTAACACTTACTTCAACATCCATAATCATACCAGTCTTACACCTATGCCTTGTTTCAAATCTATCTCTACCTGTCTCCATTATTCGTGTGATGCGTTTTTTTGTTTCAGCAGGTGTCTCTATTAATTCAATATCATTTACTCTCATTTGAGACAATTCTTGCTGTGTATAGCCAGACATATTACAATATGCTTCATTGGCCTGTATTAACTTTCCCTCTGTGTTCACTATCCAAAAACCATCAATGGATGTTTGTAAGATGGTTTTGTTGCGTTGTGCTAACCTTATATGATCTTGCATTTCATGTTCTAACCTATTTTTTGTATCTAATAGGCTCCTTGTCATCTCGTTAAAAGTAGCAGACAAAAACCCTACTTCATCATTTGAGGAGATAAATGCTGTTTGATACTCACCGCCATTTCTAATTCTCTTTGCTACATCTGTTAGTCTTACAATGGGGGTTGTTAACGAACGAGATATAAAATGAGAGACTATGATCACTATTATCGTTATTAACATGGTGAATACTATAAAAAGATTGCGTACATAATAAAGCGATGAGAAAGCCTCGTCTCTGTCTATTTTAACTACCAGACCCCAATCTGTTTCCTTAATATACCTCGTTGCAGATATAACATGCTCTCCTCTATAATCCATTAAATCATAGAATGTCAGTTCTTTTTTTAGTAATGCCTTTGTTATAGCCACCCCTGTTTCCGTTTTTGGGATTGTTTTTCTTAACAATGCATCTGGATTAAACCTCAGAGGGACCATAAAAAGTGCATCTCCGTTTTTATCTCTTCTTGCAATTGTGGTTTCACCTGTTTTCCCTGCTCCATGATAATTTGCCGCTATTGTTTCAATTGCCTTGCCTGTTGTCTCTATAACCAATACGCCTAATTGTCTCCCTTCATGAAATAGAGGGCATGAAAGGTAATATAATACTTCATTTTTATCATTTATAGAGAAAACATCCATAGAATAGCCTTCGTGCCCTTTGATAAAGTATTCTTCTTTGGAAAGGTTCTTATCGTGTAATGATGAATTCGTTGAAGCAACCACTCTTCCATCTATTCCCAATATGAAAATATCAGATACATCACTTAATACCACCTTTGCATCTGATATAACTCCTATAACTATCTCTTGCTGAGAAATTTCTCCTGTTCTAATATAACGCTCTAAAGCAACACGCATCGGAGGTCTGCTCGTTATGAGGTTCATCATCTCTATATTCCTGCTTATATAAGTCTCAACTCTGCTCTTCTGAACAGAGGCAATAGCATCCAAATCATTATAAATATGAGATATAATCGTTTCACTTGCAATATGGTATAAGAGGATGCTGATAATACACATCGGTAATACAGACATAATCAGCATTACAATTACAGCCTTTTTAGATATCTTCATAAATTATATCCTCAGTCTATCCTCATGTAACATCGTTGCCTTTCCTCCCAACACAATACAATACGCTCTCAAGCAACTGCTTGATGTTCCCCAGGAAAAATGGACTTATAATTAAGATACACTAACTCTCCTTTCGTAATCAACAGGGCATAGATATTCTATAGCCGAGTGTTTTCTTCTACGGTTGTAGAAGATCTCAATATAAGTACCCTGCATAACACCTGTCATAACCTGTTAACGCTACAAATTCATCCAGTATTGTCCCCTTCTGTTTTTTACTTACCTTCTTATACCTCTGTGCATTCACTCTTGTTACTGCTTGTCTTTCTTTCATCGTTAACCTCATCAATGCCTCCCAGATTTCTGCTCTGAGAGACTTTATCGTATTTTTTCATATAGTTTTTTACTTGAGGCAACGTTTACCGTTCACATAGTTTTTTCGTGAGGAAATTCAACTTATTGACAAATCTAATTACGTGTGTAAGAATAGATGAGGATCTGTTTGGTACAAAGAGATTATTCATCTGTTTTGTCTTTTATGTAATTTGAGGGAAAGTAATGGGAAATCTTTCATCTGTTGATACGTCTGATAAGCATGTAAAAGACATGATTGCATCTCTGCTGTCTGTTGATAAGCTCAGGGCAAAAGATGTATTGATAGAAGCAAGCAAAGCATATCAACCAATTGAGATTGTAGAGAGGATAATTGTCCCCTCTTTAGAGCAAATCGGCGAAGGCTGGATAACTGATACAGTGTCACTTTCGCAAGTCTATATGAGCGGGAAAATTTGTAGTGAGATACTTGACGATGTGATACTATAGTGGATCCCAAATATGAGACAATCAGTTAAGATAGAGCTGGTTGTAATGAATGGGAGGATAAAATGAAAAACAGACGGAAGTTTGGCAAAGAGTACAAAGCAAAAGTAGCAATAGAAGCGCTCAAAGGTCAGAGGACAGCCAATGAGATAGCGCAGGAATTTGATATTCATGTGAACCAGGTGAATGAATGGAAAAAGCATTTAGTAGAAGGGGCGTCAACGTTATTTAATGGAGTGCAAGAAAATTCTCAGGCGGCATATGAATCAGAGCGAGAGCGGTTATATAGTCAAATAGGGAAGTTGCAAGTAGAAGTGGACTGGCTAAAAAAAAAGAGCCTGTTACTTGCGCAACGGTAAGTGAGAAACGAGCGATGATAGAGCCAGCAAATAAGGAATTGAGTATTCGTCAGCAGTGTAACCTGCTAAGCCTTCCACGCTCCAGTTATTATCGTCAGGCAGTACCGGAGAGCGAGGAGAATTTGAAGGTGATGAGGGCAATAGATGAGCAGTACACAATGCATCCATGGTATGGAAGCCGCACAATGGTTTACATTCTTTTCCGAGCAGGATATAAAGTAAATCGCAAGCGAGTAAAGCGTTTGATGATGTTGATGGGTCTTGTATCTATAGCACCCAGAAAAAGAACGACAGTACGGAATAAGCAACATAAAGTTTACCCTTATCTACTGCGATTATTAGATATTACTATCATCAACCAAGTCTGGTGCAGTGATATAACGTATATTCGAATGAGACATGGCTTTGTGTATCTGACAGCAGTAATGGACTGGTATAGCCGCTATGTGCTGTCATGGGAGGTGTCAGTGACAATGGATGATGGTTTTTGCGTAAGTAGCCTTGAGCGAGCCCTTAGGCTCTATGGCAGTCCTGAGATATTCAACACAGATCAAGGCAGCCAGTATACAGGGGCAGCGTTTATCAATGTGCTTCAGAGCAATGGGATTCGGATAAGTATGGATGGCAGAGGACGGGCTATGGATAATATCATGATTGAGCGGCTGTGGCGCAGTGTCAAGTATGAGGAGGTTTATATAAAAGATTATGAAACTGTTGATGAGTTGATTAAAGCGCTAAGGAGCTATTTTGATTTTTATAACAATGAGCGTCCGCATTCTACGCTTAGAGGCAAAACACCTGCCGAGGTTTATAAAAGCTCTGATTTTGCGATGGCGGCGTAAGGATGCATTACCCTATCCCTTACCCTTATACTAACAGACTAAATACCCTCTTAGAGGGCTATACCTTAAGTCCACTAAAAAGTGGTCTTGACAATGGGGTCCACTATACACCGCCTATAATGATGAGCAACACACAAGCGATAAGGTTTGCAGAAATGTGATAAAACCGATAAATATGGAGTATTTGCTTGAGAGTATTTTGTTTTGTGTGGGTGCAAAGAAGGATAATGGGAGATAGATATGCGGATAGACCCTCCATATAGGTATTAATGATGAATGACAACAATTGTTTTTATATGTAATAGAAATATAAGGAGTTAGTCAAGGATTAAACTGTGGCTCTGGGCAGCGTAACTTCAACTGTTGTGCCAGAGTCCTCAGATGTGCTCATTGAGATGCTGCCATTTTGTGCCTCGGCAATTAGGCGTGCCGAATATGTACCTAAACCTGTGCCGCCTCTCTTTCCAACGGTTACAAATTTATCAAAAAAGTTATCCCGAATACTCTCCGGAACAACTCCGAGATTTCTTATGGACACTTTAATATTCTCTCCGCTATCTACGGTAATAAACACCGCACTGCCGGCAGGTGCCGCCTCTGCCGCATTCTTTATAAGGTTATGAAGCATTGAGTAACTCAAGAGCTCATCGCCGAAAGCGAATAACTCCCCGGCAACTTGAATCTTTGTGTTTATCTTTATGTTTTTTGTAGAAAACCCAAGCCTTATCTCCTCTGCAACCTTCTCTGTCAACCGTACAATGTCAACAGGTTTGGCATTTAGCTGAAAACGTCCGGTCTCTATCTTATAGAGATCTGTGGAGAGGTTAACCATGTTAAGCAGTGTGTAAGAGAGGTCTTCAATAGTTTTTAACTGCTCTTGTGTTATGCTTTCATTTTTCCCGACACTGTTTATTGTTCCGATAATTGCGGCAAGCGGGCTTTTCATATCATGCCGCACTATGTGCTCTACGTCGTCGCGAAGCTTTGCATTTTCCATCATAGTATCCAGTGTGTTTTTAAGCTCCTCATACCCTCGGTGATAACGCAGGAAGTTCCCTACGCGTGCCTTCAGTACGGTTGGTTTGATGGGTTTCGTTACGTAGTCAACCGCTCCAGCTTCAAGTCCCTTTATGATGCTGTCCGGTTCATCCATTGCTGTGAAAAATATTACTGGAATATCAGACGTCTCCTCGTTTGCCTTAAGCTCTTTTATAACGTCAAAGCCGTCCATATCCGGCATCATTACGTCTAACAGCACAAGGTTTGGTTTATCAGCCGATTGACATATCTTAATAGCCTTTTGACCGTTTGAAGCCACCTTTACACGGTAATCATTCTCCAGAAGACTTGAAATAAGTGTAAGATTATCTGGCACATCGTCAACTGCAAGGATGGTAAGAGTCGTGTCCACTTTGATTTCCACATCGGCGCTTACAGGGGCGTCAAAGGGACTTGCCTCAGACTCCTGTGGTTTAACTGTAGGTATTGGAGTTTTAACCGGAGTTTTTTGAAGATTTTTCCTAATCTTTTCTGAGAGAGTACCGCTTGAAAAAGGCTTTAGTATAAAATCGCTTACTCCGGCTGCAATTGCTTTTTCTACCTGCTGACGCTCTATTTCAGCGGTAATCATAATAAAAGGGGTGAACCGGTATTTTTTGTCCTTACGAACCCACTCAAGCAGCTCAAGCCCTGTCATCTGAGGCATATTCCAATCTGAAAGTATTACGTTAACAGGATTAGCGTTCAATTTCCGTATGGCGTCCTCTCCGTTTGACGCCGTAATCATATTGGTGTAGCCCAGAGTTTTAAGATTACTAACCAAAACTCTGCGCATTTGATCGTAATCGTCAACAATGAGAAAAAGCGGTTGAGTGCTCATGTTCTCTCTCCTTTATAATTGCTCTGTCCGGAATTGCCGGACTGTTTAAGCTGCTCTTTTAACTGCACTATCTCCTCTGTCATTCTCTTTTGTTCGGTTATATCTCTAACGGTTGCCTGAAGAAATACCGATGTGCCTAATTCCACTTTAGTTAACATAACAGATGTTGGGAAATTTATGTCGTCAATTGTTTTATGTGTCCATTCAAAGAAGTGATACCCACACTCCATAGCTTGCATTATGGCTTGTTGTGCTTTTACTGATGAGAGCTGCCCATCCGGTTGGTACTCAGGCGATAAATCCCATGGGCCAAGCTTTATAAACTCCTCCTCAGACTTAACTTTGAAAAGTTTCAGTGTTGCAGGGTTAGCCGATGTAAACATCCATTGTGGTGGCGCAGAAGTCATAACTGCATCCTGCATAAACTCAAAAAGCGCCCGATACTGTTCCTTTTGTTTATTGGCCACCTCCATAAGATGTTGAGTGTTAAGGTTACGCTCTATAATTACAAGGTTCATTGCTGCTACAGGCATAAGCTCATCTATTATAGACTGATAGTCGTCAACTAATGGAGTCAACCCTGCCAGCACAATAACTCCACACACGGAGTTTATGTGCATCACAGGCTGAACGGTGATAACTTTGGGATTAAGCTTAGAAAACCCGCAGCTTATGTGCATAAAGTTTTCCAGAGGGGCACTGATGTTTATTGCTCTCTTATCCAAAGCACATTGACCGACTAAGCCCTGCCCTATAGCTACATCGCTGTCGCCTGAATCTTGATCATAACCATATCCGCCCGCGGCTCTGAATATGTCTTTATCCTTGTGATAAACGTAAAGAACCCCATAGTTGGCATTTAATAGCGGGACAATGTGAGACATGAGTTTCTGTGACATCTCCTCTAATGACAGTGCACTTTGAATATCGGCAGAGATTGCCGCAACCTCGGACTTTATGCGAGAGTTCCGCTCAAGGCTGATAGTATAGTCTTTAAGCTCAGCCTCTGCACGTTTTCGCTGATCAACGGCATTTCTTAATCGTCTGTTCCATAGCACAAAGAAAATCATAATGGCTGCTATGGCAGCGGCTAGGGGCCAAAGCCTTTTCCAATTCATGCCGGATTTAACTTTAACAGCAACCCAACGGTCTTTTATATGTAACTTCTCTTCTTCTGTCATACTCTGAAGCGCTTTATCCAGAGCAGAGCACAGAAGCGGCCAGTCTTTTCTTACGCCAAAAGCCAAATCGTGTATATAGGGCGTGGAACCCGCTATCTCCAGATTAGTCAATCCTATCTTTTCAATGTTATAGGCTACCGTGCCAAGATTATCAATGAGAGCATCAATATTGCCAATTGAAAGCTCACGAAGTGCGGTCTCAATATCGGGTAATTGCACGATGGATAACTCCGGATGCTCGCGCTTTAAGCTCGTCTCTATTATTAACCCTTTAACGACGCCGGTTTTAAGCCCTTTAAGGTCAGAGAGAGTATCAATATTTTTATCCTTCTGCGACACTATTACGGATGGATTGGTAGTATAAGGTTTTGTAAAAAGTAAAAACTTTCTGCGCTCATCGGAGGGCGTTATCTTTGGAATAATATCAATCTCTCCGGTTTTTGTTTTCTCAAGCGCATCCTTCCACGTCACGTCTTTTTGAATAACGATGGTAATGTTAAGACGTTTGGCAAGCTCCACCATAAACTCGGCGCTCATTCCAGTATAGTTGCCCTTTTCGTCAATAAACTCAAATGGAGGTCTGTTTGAATCAATCCCAAGCCGAAACTGCTTGCCGTTAAGGAATGCCCGCTCTTCTTCTGTTAATTTAACCTCACCGCTTTGTGCTATGGCGGATACAAACACAAACAATACTGCTAAGAAAACTGCAAGACAATTTTTATAAACTACCGCCATAGTCTTACCTTATAAGTTTACGCCAAGTGACCGGGCGGTTTTCCTAAGCTCTTTGAGCGCTTCTTCAAAGTCAAAATTTGCAATATGTTTTTTTATCAGACGGGCGTCATCAGAATATCCTGCCGCACTAAGCTGCGTTACTATGTTGTCAGCCAAAGTGGATGCACGGGAATCGTCATCTGCAAGGAGTTCTGCAAGGTGCTTTAATTCAGGCGTAAGTGATTTGACGTCAACCGGTGCGTCTGAAGTTTTACTTTGTGCTGCCACATCAGAGGCAGGTATCGCTTCGGAAATCATTTTTATCAACTCAGTTAACTGTTGCTCCATAGTTCCTAATGCTTGCGGCAGCTCTGCCGTGTCGTTTGCCTTAAGCATTCCCTCTACCCTGCCTGATATTTCAAAAAGTGCGTCAGCTCCTATGTTGCCGGCTAATCCTTTTACCGTATGAGCCTCTCGTGTGGCAGTTTCTATGTCAGAGCTTTCAAGGGCAGCCCTGATTCTTGTTACTGCATCTGCCTGTGTTTCACTGAAACGGCTTAAGAGCTTCCGCAGCAGTTTTACATTGCCCCCTACACGCTGTAATGCTCCTTTTGTATTAAGCCCATGTATGTCAGGGATACCGGCACTGATTGATGTGGGTGCAATTGCAGGTTTTAGCTCGGTGTTTGTCTTTGGTTTTATCCAGCGTGCCATTGTGCTAAAAAGCTGTCCTACATCTATTGGCTTGGCAACGTGGTCGTTCATCCCGTGGTCAATGCACCTTTGCCTGTCTCCCTCCATCGCATTGGCAGTCATTGCAATGATCGGTAAGTTATCATAACGGCTGTCTTTTCTTATCTGGACGGAGCATTCAAAGCCGTCCATAATCGGCATCTGGCAATCCATCAATATCCCGTCATAATTGGTTTGGCTGATTTTTTCTAATGCATCAACACCGTTTACAGCAATATCTACGCTGAGACCAGCCTCGGTTAATATCTCAACAGCTAACTCACGGTTGATTTCGTTATCCTCAACAAGCAGCACACTTGCACCACGCAGAGATTTTTCCGCCTCAAGATGGTCTGCTTTTTTCTGCTGTTTGTGCGGGCGATGAACTACCTCTTTTCCGAGAGCTGTCAAAATTGTATCAAGCAGTGTCGATGGGCTTACAGGTTTAACCAGAAGTCCGTTTAGATGGACGTCCTGCGCCTGCTGTAAAAGCTCATCGCGGCTGTAGGCTGTGACCATTATAAAGGCGGCAGTATGCGCCAATTCATTATCTGAACGAATGTTTCGGATTGTCTCTAAGCCATCCATGCCGGGCATTCGCCAATCCATAAGCACCAGACCGTATGGCTTACCACTTTGTTGAGAGGCTTTGAGTTCTCTTATTGCCTCCAAACCGCTGCTAACGGCTTTTGAGTCAAACTTAAGTGAAATCAGCATAGAAAGAAATATCTCACGAGCGCTGTTGTTGTCATCCACTACCAGTACACGCAGTCCGCTAATGTCATCGGTAGTCAGGCTTGTCTGTCTTTGTATCAATTGCAGGGCAAACTTAGCGGTGAAATAAAATGTGCTTCCCTTGCCGGCTTTACTTTCTACCCCGATTTCGCCCCCCATCATCTCAACCAGCCGCTTGCTTATGGTTAATCCTAAACCGGTACCGCCATATTTGCGGGTTGTGGAGCTGTCAGCCTGAGAAAAAGCGCTGAACAGTTTTTTCTGCTGCTCCTCTGTTAGTCCTATACCCGTGTCTCTGATTTCAAAACGCAGCAGTACACCGTCCGGTTCAGTTGCAAGGCGATTTATGACAACTGTGACCTCGCCTTTTTCTGTAAACTTTATCGCATTATTTACTAGATTAATCATAACCTGTCCTAAACGCAGAGGGTCGCCGATGAGAGCTGTGGGAACGTCTGTTCCAATGTTAAAGAGAAGCTCCAGCCCCTTGTCCTGAGCTTTTATTACGGAAAGATCGGCCAAATGTTCCATAACATCCTGAAGATCAAAATCTGTTGATTCAAAATTCAGCTTACCGGCTTCTATCTTTGAAAAATCCAGGATGTCGTTGATTATGCCAAGCAGATTTTTAGCCGCAGAGTCAACTTTTTCCATGTAGTTTCGTTGTTTTGTATTGAGTTCGGTTTGAAGTGCAAGGTGAGTCATTCCGATAATGGCATTCATTGGAGTACGAATCTCATGGCTCATGTTAGCCAGAAAATCGGACTTCATTTTTGTCGCCTCTACGGCAATTTCCATAGCATGTCGTATCTCAGCTTCTGCCTGCTTACGCTCCGTAATGTCTCTGTAAACCACAACGATACCAACCAGCTCACCATTTTTATGGATTGGCGTTGTCGCATATTCAACAGGGAATGATGAGCCGTTTTTACGCCACAACACCTCATCGTCAATGTTTCTGAGCACACCATCCTTTGAGGTCAGATACATTGGACAGTCTTCTTTTGGAAAGTCTGAGCCATCAGGACGAGCATAGTGAACCAAAGAGTGCATAGTCATACCTTTAAGTTCCTCACGCGTATATCCCAGCATCTTAGCTCCTGCATTGTTTATAAAGGTTATTGAACCCTCCATATCAAGCCCCACGATGCCGTCGTTAACTGAACCCAGTATCAGACGGCTTAGTTCCTCAGTTTGAGCTAAAATTTCTCTGCTTGCCTGAAGCTCGGTGCTTTGCAGTATAAGCGCTTGTTTTTGATGCTCTAGTTCCACGGCTTGCTCTTCCATTAAACGTGCCTGTTCGGCAAGACGGTTGTTGTTGTCTTCAAGTTCATCGCGGCGGGCTATCAACTGCTGTTCTGAAGCTGCAAGAGCCAAAGCCTGGCTCTGACTCTTTTGCAAAAGATTTTGCGTCTCAACAATGCCTGAGAGTATTTCAATGTTCATGGCCGCTATCGGCAATATGGCGTCAAGCAGGGCTATGTTGTCATCGCTAAACTGTTCAATAGCTCCAAGCTCAAGTACTGCAAGAACCTCATTTGCTTGGACAACCGGCATAATCATTATGGCATGGATGTTTAACTTACCCAGTCCCATGCTTGTGTTAACATTGTCCTGAGAGGAGAAAACCATCGAGATGGTTTTCTTATCAAGCGCAGCCTGACCCACCAATCCCTGTCCCATCGCAAAACGGTCTCTGTGGATAGTGTCGTCACAGGCATAACCGCCATTTCGTATAAGCTGCGAGTGCTCCTTATCAAATATATAGAATGCTCCATAAGCTAACCCCATTAGGGAGGCCAGCCTGGAGGTCAGCGTATTGCCAAGGTCAATAAAAGAGGTACATGTCTGCATGGATTGAGCAATCTCAGCTACAAGTGCTCTAAGTTTAACGGAGGTGTCCTGTTTGCGGGCCACATGACGGAGTACCTCAATAGCCCGTCCAATCTCTCCGATTTCGTTATTGATACTTTGATATGGCACTTCAGTATCCAGCCTGCCGTCAGCTACCTCACGGATGCTGTTACGCAAACCAAACAAAGGCGCCGATATCGAGCGTGCCAGAAAAAGCGACATTATTCCGATTACAATAAGAACTATAATGAGAAAAATATCGGTTTTTATCAAAGCGCTACGGTATTGTGTCTGTGAGTCTTTGTAGAATTTTGCTGCATGCGAGCGCGATTGTTCTATGACGCTCTCCAGATGTGTAACTAATACAACACTTGGATTTGAAACGGAATCTTGTGAGCGCTGCCATGCTGCCTCAAAATTGCCTGCCTTTGCAAGCTGTAGTTGATCCTCTTTGTAAACCTGCCAATTTTGAAATAGTTGCGAAAGTTCATTTATAAGCTTTTTATCGCCGGAAAAGCTCTTCTGTGCAACAGCAATGTGATTCTGAAAATCCGCTTCATGTTTATGCATCTCCTGTATCAACGAATCTATCTTAACCTTGTCGCGTTCTACAATTATGCCCCTTAGGATTCTTCTTGCGTCAACAAGGTCAACGTTTGCCTCAAGGAGAGCATTGGTAGTGGTAAATGGGTGTTCGTAGAGATCCTCCAACGTGTTGGCCATTTTATGAAATTGCAGAAAACTGAATACTCCAAAAGTAACCATGGCAGTAAAGAGCAAAAGAAACACTGTCAGAATCTTTTTTCGTATGCTTAGATTATTGAATTTTTGAATCATTGGTACTATTATACTATATAATCCGTTTTTGCTACAAAGCACTTTTTGCTTAAATTAAGAAACGTATGTTGCAAGATAGCCCAGATTTGTTTTATCATCTACTCTTAAAAACAGAGACAGATGGTAGAATGGAAGGTTCGATAAGAGCAAAAGGGAAATGTGTGATAGGACTGGGCAAACATTAGACACAACGCTTCTTCTCTATATGAAAGATAAAACCTCCACAAACAATACGCAACCAGGTCATATAGGCCATAGAAAGCGGCTGCGGCAAAGGTACATTAAAGCCGGAATCGGTTCTTTAGCCGACTATGAGGCGCTTGAGCTGCTTCTTACATACACACGTTCACAAAGAGATGTTAAACCTGAGGCAAAAAAATTAATTAAAACCTTCGGTAACCTTGCCGAGGTTTTAGACTCCACAATAGATCAACTGCTTGAAATCGAAGGCATAGGTATTCAGAGCGCAGTTTTAATAAAACTTGTTAAAGACTTAAGCACAAAATATTTAAATGAAAAACAAATCTACAGAAAAACCATTAATACCCCGCTTGACGTCGTTGACTATTTAAGGACAAAATTGGGCGCTTACAAAAAAGAAGCTGCTATGACATTATTTTTAAACTCTCAAAACAAAATCGTAGCTGAGGAGATAATAAGCGAGGGAACCGTAAACTATGTCTATGTACATTTTAGAAACATATTTGAAATCGCACTGAAATATAACTCCACTGCGATTATCTATGTTCATAACCACCCGGAGGGAAAAATTGAACCCTCAGATGACGATATTAGGCACACACAGCACCTTGTGGAGACAGCAAAAACTCTCACCATAGAAATCCATGACCATATAATCGTAAACAGATACGCATATTTTAGTTTCAAAGAAAAAGGATTATTATAACACGATGGACAGAAGCTCTCTTGAACTATCTGCAATATATGAGATAAGCAAGATATTGGGCTCATCGCTTGAGATTGCTAAAACACTTAAAAACGCACTAAAAGTTCTTTCCGTGTTTCTTGACATGGAAATGGGAGCCATAGCGCTTAAAGAAAACGGGCGGCTCGTTATAAAAGCTGCACACGGTCTGAGCGCTGATGAGATAAAAAACGGCAAATACCTCCCCTCAGAAAGTATAGAGGCAAACGTAGCAAAATCCGGATATCCGGTTGTGATTCCAAACGCCGGTGATGACTCGCAGCACAGTGAAAAAAAAGCGTTTCTCTGTGTGCCTATGAAATCAAAGAGAGAAATAATAGGAGTTTTAAGCGCCTACAGAATTTACAGGGACTTTACCAAAGTATCGCTGGATGAGGACTTACGCCTGCTTAAAATCATAGCCTCGCTGATTACCCAGTGGACGGAGCTTTCCGAAAAGGTCGAGACTGAAAAACAAACTCTGATTCAGGAACGGGAATCCCTTAAACTTGAGCTTAAGGGAAAATACCGGATAGATAACGTGATAGGAAGCTCAGGTGCTATGCAGGACGTATTTGAAGCAGTACATCGAGTGGCAAAAACAAAAGCCACAGTTTTAATAACAGGAGAAAGCGGCACAGGGAAAGAACTGATAGCGCGGGCACTTCACTACATGGGAAAGCAAAGCAATGGAGCGTTTATAAAGTTTAACTGTGCATCAATCCCTGAGGGACTTCTTGAGGCGGAACTCTTTGGGCACGATAAGGGGGCATTTACGGGGGCAATGACCTCAAGAAGGGGGCGCTTTGAGCTGGCCCACAAGGGAACCATATTTCTTGATGAGATAGGGGATTTAAGCATGTCCCTTCAACCAAAGATTCTGCGCGTGCTTCAGGAGAGGGAATTTGAACGCATCGGGAGTGAAAAAACCATTAAGATTGACGTAAGAGTTATTGCCGCTACGTCAAAAAATCTTCAACTGCTCGTCTCTCAAAACAGCTTTAGGGAGGATTTATACTATAGGTTAAATGTAGTGCCGATTTGTCTGCCTCCAATGCGTGAGCGCATGGAAGACATTACGGAGTTAATCGAGCATTTCCTAAAAAAATTCAATAAAGAAAATGACAGGACTTTGGAGTTGAGTGATGAGGCATTAAACTTAATGAAACAGTACCACTGGCCCGGTAATGTGCGTGAACTTGAAAACACTGTCGAACGAATCGTGATAATGTCGCCTGAAGATATAGTAAGAGTAAAACATTTGCCACTAAATATTAGGGTGCTTAATCAGGCTGCCATTGCAAACAAGACAACACTGTCGCTAACCGACACGGAAAAAAGTAAAATAACCGAGGCGCTGGAAAATGCCGGCTGGGTACATGCCCGGGCCGCTGACCTTCTTGGCATAACACCAAGACAGATTGGATATAAGATAAAAAAATACGGAATCAGCAGAAAAGATGTTTCATGATTGACCGATAGACTCAAGTATCTTTCAAAAAAGTAATTGATGGGTCAGAAAGAAGGACTGGATTCCCGCTCGTAGGCGGGAATGACAAAGGGGGGATGCTTTTCTCTCTCTGTTGTTCTTCTTTTCCTTGTCGTTCCTCTTTTCCTTGTCATTCCTGCGAAGGCAGGAATCCAGTTTTTTCTTTGCGGAGCTAAGGGCATAAGCAATTAATATTTTTTCAAATGCGTTTGCCCTGTCCCCCGCCTTTCCACAGTAGTAACCAGTAATGTATATGTGCTAATATAGCTTAGGTAATGTGATAAAAGTTCCTTTGTCTTAAAAGGAATGAATTAACTGAGTTTAGAACATGTTATGGGGAAATTTATGCAGCAGGTATGCTTATAACGTGAAGGACACAATACTCAATATGAAGGCAAGACATGCCGAGGAGCTTCTAAGGATTCTCTTTGAAGGGATGCCGGATGCGGTTTTTATCGCAGACATAGAGACAGGGATAATTGTTGACGCTAACCAATCTGCATCAAAGCTCCTTATGAAACCGATAGAGGAAATCATCGGTATGCATCAGTCACAGCTACACCCCTCCAATATAGAAGATTATTCTAAGAAGACATTCCATCAGCATGTTGCCGAGTCAAGAAATGGGATACCAGCCCAGCCGATTGAAAACAGGGTGGTAAGGTCAGATGGTTCGTATGTTTGGGTTGAGGTCAACGCTAAAATGGTTACAATAGAAAAAGAGAAATTTCTTATAGGCATATTTCGTGATATAACTAAACGCAAGCAGATTATTGCCGAACGCGACAAGTTTTTCAATGAATCCCTTGATATGAACTGTATTGCCTCAACAGACGGTTATTTCAAGCAGGTCAACCCGATGTTTGAAAAAGTACTTGGGTTTACAGAAAGCGAATTACTATCAAGACCATTGATGGAGTTTATCCATCCTGATGACCGTGCAGAATCACTTGTTGAAATAGAGAAACAAATAAAAGGCTTGACTACAAAAGATTTTGAAAACCGTTATTTTTGTAAAGACGGTTCCCTCAAAACATTGTCGTGGATGGCAGGGCCGGTTTTAGAAGACGGCAGGATATACGCCGTTGCCCGTGATATAACCCATCAAAAGATGATAGAAGAGGAACTCCGGATAGAAAGAGATAAGCTAACTTCTATTATGGAAAACATAGACAATGGTATTTATATCACCAATCAGAACTGTGAACTTCAATACGTAAATCCTGTAGTAGAGCGAGAGTTCGGTATGGTAGCCGGACGGACGTGTTACGAGTATTTTCACGAAAAATCGGAGCCGTGTCCATGGTGCAGACGTGAGGAGGTTTTTTCAGGGAAAACGATATACTGGGAGTGGTATTATCCCAGAAACGAAAAGACATATCACAGATACGACACTCCGATAAAAAACAAAGACGGCTCGGTATCAAAATTCGCATTATTCCATGACATAACGGAACTGAAAAAGGCGGAGGAACTGATAAAGTCGTCGCTTAAAGAAAAAGAGATGCTGGTTGGTGAAATCCATCACAGGGTTAAAAACAATTTGACGATAATCTCAAGTCTTCTTAAAATGCAAAGTTATTACATCAAAGATGCCGATTCATTAAAGATATTTAAAGACACAGAGAATCGTATAAGGTCTATCTCCTCAGTTCACGAGATGCTCTACCGTTCCAAAGACATGGTTAATGTTGATTTCAGAGATTACGTCAGTAAGCTTGTAAAGACACTTTACGACACTTACACTGATAACTTGTCTGGCATAAACCTAAAAGTTGACGTAGGCGATGTGATTTTAGGAATAAATACAGCAGTACCTTGCGGATTATTGATTAATGAACTTCTCACCAATGCAATAAAGTATGCATTTCCCGAGGGGAAAATTGGAGAGATATACATAGGGCTGCATCAAATAGCAGATGGCAGAATAGAGCTTATTGTCAGAGACGACGGACTTGGCATCCCTGAAACTTTGGATATGTGGGACACTGAAACTCTCGGCTTTCAGTTGATAACAGGGATCTCACAAACCCAGCTTGGAGGCGAGATAGAATTACACAGGGACAGGGGAACAGAAATAAAGGTGCGGTTTATGGCTCAGGAGAATGCCAATGGATAAAAAATCCGTGTTAATTGTAGAAGACGAGTTCATTATCGCAAACAGGATAAAGATGGCTGTGCAGGAAATGGGTTTCGTTGTGACCGCCATAGTGCCATCGGGTGAGCTGGCGGTAGAAAAGGCACTGATTTACGGTCCTGATATAGTTATTATGGACATATTGCTTAGCGGGCAAATGGATGGAATAGAGGCCGCGCAGAGGATACATAAAGCTCATGATATTCCGATTATTTTCCTAACGTCTCACGTTAACAATACCCTTCTTGAGAGGGCAAAGATAACAGACCCGTTTGGGTATTTACTTAAACCGTTTCAAGACACTGACTTACAGACACATATAGAGATGGCGCTTTACAGACACGAAATGGAAAGCCAATTGAAGGAATTAAACAGGACACTGGAGGCAAGAGTAAAAGAAGAGGTACAACGCAGCAAACAGAAGGACTATATGTTAATACAGCAGTCCAAGATGGCTACAGTGGGTGAGATGATAGGCGCAATAGCTCACCAGTGGCGGCAGCCTCTTAACGTCATTGCCCTGATTGTGCAAAACGCAGAGGCTGTTTTTGAAGACGGCGAGCTTGATGCTGGCTATATGTCAGATATGGTACAACGCACCTTAAAGCAAATAACTTTCATGTCTGAGACGATTGACAGTTTCACAAATTTTTTTAAACCCGGCAAGATAAAGATGCCCTTTGGGATAAACACCGCCATAAGAGAAGTTATCTACCTAATTTATGACCTGTTCAAAAAAATTGACATACATATTACCTTATCGTGTACATATCCTGGTGCTATAAAACAGCCGCCGGAGAGTCATCGGCAGGAGATATGCCTGTGTAAACCGGAGCTAATGACAGAGGGATTTAAAAATGAATTCAAACAGGTGATACTCAATATCTTATGTAATGCAAGAGATGCCATCAACAAAAAGAAAAAAGAGGGATATTTTAATGATGGACAGAGCGGAGAGATTTCGGTAGAGTTATCAAAGTCAGACGATATGTTGAAAGTTGAAATAAAAGACAACGGCGGAGGGATTCCAGATGAAATCCTCGAAAAACTCTTTGAGCCGTATTTTACGACAAAGGGAGAAGAGAGCACAGGGATTGGACTCTACATGTCAAAGATAATTATAGAGAGCAACATGGGCGGCAGACTTTATGCCTCCAATGAAACCAATGGAGCAGTCTTTACGATAGAGCTTCCGTCTGCGGGCGGCTAACCTTCTCTTGGCATAACGCCGAGACAGATTAATATAAGGTGAGAAAATATGGAATCAGAAGAAAAGATATTTCATGACTGGCTGTTAATGTATTTAAAGCAAAAGCTATCGCGGGAATATACCGAGGTTCTCACAAACTTCAATAAGGAAAACAAATTTGAGGGCATGTATCCTGATTTGATTTTGAATAACTACGGGATGACTGTAGGTGTGGTGGTGGTTGAAACTGATAGCACCATAACAGCGGAAAGCGCCAAACGGTGGAAGCAGCTTTCCGGTAAAGGCGTAAAGTTAATTGTGATGGTGCCTGAAAGAGCAAAACAAAAAGTGATGGGTCTGCTTTGGGATGAGGGTATAGCAGGGAGTGTCGCTCTGGGCGGTTATGAGTTGAAAGTTAACATGCCATAGCTATTTGGGCAGCCACAAGTGGCTGCCCCCTACAGTTAGCAAATCGCGTAACTCAATAATTTTCCGCTGCAATTTCAAAATGTGCTTTTGAATGGTTACATGCCGGGCAGTTATCAGGCGCATTGTTACCTTCTACGATAAAACCGCAGTTTCTGCATTTCCATTTTACTTTTGATTTGCGGCTAAAGACCTCATTCTTTTCAATATTACTTAACAGTGCACGGTATCTTTTTTCGTGTTCTTTCTCAACCATCGCTATCGCTCTGAAAGCTGAGGCAACGGCAGGGAATCCCTCCTCATCTGCAACCTTTGCAAACTCAGGATACAACACTGTATGCTCATGGAGTTCGCCATCGGCTGAGGCTTTGAGGTTAGCCTTTGTATCGGCAATAACACCTGCTGGAAATGTTGCTGTAATCTCAGCGTCTCCTCCCTCTAAAAACTTAAAAAAGCTCTTGGCATGTTCTTTTTCGTTTTCGGCAGTTTCAGCAAATATAGCAGAAATTTGCTCGTAACCCTCTTTTTTTGCTGCCTTTGAAAAATATGAATAACGGTTTCTGGCCTGAGATTCACCGGCAAATGAAGCAAGCAGATTTTTCTCCGTTTTTGTTCCCTTTAAACTTTTCATCGTAGTTATATCCTCCTCAGAAATTTAATCGTTACCCCTTAATTATAATAGTCTAAGTTGATAGCTTTGTAAACAGGATGCAGTATTTTTTAATTCAATCACATCAACGTTGACAAATCAGCTGCATAAGGAATAAACTTAATACTACAAAATTTTTTGGAGGCTTGTATAATGAACAAAGTAGATGAGCTATGTGTCAACACCATAAGGATGCTTGCTATTGATGCGGTGCAGAGGGCAAATTCAGGGCACCCCGGTATGCCTATGGGTGATGCTGACATGGCTTACGTGTTGTGGACAAAGTTTTTAAAACATAACCCAAAAGATGCCGTATGGCCTAACAGAGACAGATTTATACTCTCTGCGGGGCATGGGTCTATGATGCTGTATAGTTTGCTGTATTTAACCGGATATAATATATCTATTGATGATATAAAGAATTTCCGAAAAATGGATAGCTGCACTCCAGGGCACCCTGAGTACTGTTTGTCAACGGGCGTGGAGGTTTCAACAGGACCGCTCGGGTTTGGATTTGCTGTTGGGGTGGGAATGGCAATGGCAGAGAAATATCTTGCCGATACGTTTAACCGTCCCGGCTTTGACCTCGTAGATTACAATATATACGGCATAGTCAGCGATGGCGACATTATGGAGGGAGTTTCTTATGAGGCCTCCTCAATAGCCGGACACCTGAAACTCGGCAAACTTATCTACCTGTACTCTGCAAACAAGACAACCATAGACGGCTCAACGGATTTAACTTTCACAGAGGATGTTGGAATGAGATTTGAGTCCCAACACTGGCACGTGCAGTACGCTGATGGATACAACCATGAGGAACTTTACGAGGTAATTGAAAAAGCAAAGGCAGAGAAAAATCGCCCATCTATCATAATAGTTAAGACACATCTTGGATATGGCAGCCCAAATAAACAAGACAGCGCCGATATTCACGGAGCGCCGCTTGGCACTGATGAGGTGAAAGCCACAAAGGCGCACTTTAACTGGCCTCAAGAGGAATTTTACGTGCCCAAAGAGGCTCTTGAGCACTGCCGGACTGCTATCAGTGAGGGAGCTAAACAACAAAGCCGCTGGCTTGATTTGCTTGACAGGTATAGACAAGCATTCCCAAAGGAAGCGGAACTTTGGGACACCTTTATGAGCGGGAAAATAAACGTTGACCTGGGAACGCTGCTTCCTGTCTATGAACCCGGCAAATCCGTAGCAACACGGACAGCCTCAGGCGCTGTAGTTAATGCGCTGGCTGGTACGCTTTTGAATCTGCTTGGAGGCTCTGCTGACCTTTCGCCGTCTAATCAGACATTTATAAAAGGTAAACCCATCTTTGCGCCCGGCGAAAGCGGACGCAACATTCACTTTGGAATACGAGAGTTTTCTATGGCCTCCATTGCTACCGGTATTGCCCTTAGTCGGTGTTTGATTCCTTATGTGGGCACGTATCTTGTGTTTTCAAGCTACATGATGCCCTCTGTCAGAATGTGCTCTATGATGGGACTTAAGGCAATCTTTATACTAACTCATGACTCCATAGGGGTTGGCGAGGATGGCCCAAGTCACCACCCTGTAGAACAGTTAACAACGATGAGGGCGATTCCTGAGCTTACTGTGATTCGTCCGGCAGACGCCAACGAAACTGTACGTGCGTGGCAATATATCCTTCAGCACGGTTACGGCACAACAGCCCTTGTTCTTACCCGTCAAAATGTGCCCGTTATTGATAGAAATAAGTATGCTAAGGCACGCGGCATATACAAGGGAGCATACGTTCTTGCCGATTCCGGGAAACCGCCAGAGTTGATTCTTATGGCTTCAGGCTCAGAGATTCACTGCACCCTTGAAGCCTACGAGGAGTTGGTTAAAGAAGGTGCGGCTGTCAGAATTGTAAACATGGCTTCTTTTGAGCTGTTTGAAAAACAGATGGATGATTATAAAAGTCAGGTGTTCCCTCCATCTGTTGAAAAACGAATAGCGGTTGAGGCCGCCTCATCGCTTAGCTGGTACAAGTATGTAGGACTTAAGGGCAAAGTAATCGGTGTTGACAGATTTGGGCTTTCAGCTCCCTCAGATGTTTTATTTGAACACTTCGGTTTCACTGCCTCAAATATACTCAAAGTCGCAAGGGAGCTGCTTAAAACGTAATATCAGATTATCTCACATTAGGCATTTGCATTTTGGTGTAACCAGAGGGAACCTCAAAAGTATCTGCTGAAGGGGAGCCAGTTTTGATATTTTTGTACTCCTGGGTCCATGAGCCATCCACTGCTGCTGTTTTAACTGGAAACATAATATCTTTGGCCATCCATTGATATATCTCCTCTTGTTTTTTGCCGGACTTAGAGGTTATCAGATACTTGGTGCAGGAATGCCCATCTATGGTTTCCGTCCCGACTTCTTTTCTGCTCATTTCACCATCCATTTTCTCATCAACCATAGGTTTTCTTGCTTTTCCGCCGGTCATAGGGTTTTGAGCGGCATCTTGCATAGGAGATTCCATATATATTTTTTTGTCATGAAAAATTATCCAACTGACTTTCTTGTCCATTCTGCTTATTGAGGACATTTTTTCAGGAGTTGACATGTCCATTCTAACCTTGTCTTTGGTAAAAAACATCTTGCTCTCAGTCTTTTCACCTTTACCTGTGAAAATCACATCAGCCGAGAAATCCATAGCATAGGAAACAGCCGCAAACGACAATATAAACATCAAACTCACTAAAACTCTCTTTAACACAAAACACCCTCCTTTTTTACGTTTGTTATTAACAACTGGAGGCAGTATAACAAAAGTCCTAAAAATTTACAATAATTCTGTTGACAGCTTAGTATTAAAGGGGTAAAATCAACCTTAGTGTTTGAACGGTTAGTTTATATAGGCGCTGAAAACGCATTTGAGCGAGGCGCTATAGGCACGCACATGCGCGGGATTGTCAACGCCTTCCACAACTCCGGCAGATTTAAAATTACCTTCATAGGCGGCAAATACCATGATGAGATTAACGATGGCGGCATAAATGCCGATGAGATGTACATTCTGTCTGTAAAAAAAAGCTCCTCTATGGCAGGCCGCATGGCGGCATGTCTTAGATACTCTTATAGAATCATTAAGACTCTGAAAAACATTATGCGAGATAACAGCGATTTTTACGTTTACACCAGATACTCTCTCTATACCACCCCAGTGATACTCACTTTTTTAAAAAAGCACGGCATTAAAACCATCCTTGAATATAACGACATAACCACAGACGTCTTACTTTTTGAAAAAAACCTTAAACAAAGTTACTCTGCTGGAAAATTTATAAGGACAAGCAATTTAACGATTAAAACCATTCAAAAACTGGAGACATACTCGTTCAAAAAGGCCGGCCTTATAGTGACTATGACTGAAGGGCTTAGAAGATATATACACAGTCTTGCACCCAATGCTAACGTGATTGTTGCCCACAATGCTACCGACATTGCAAATATCAACTACACACGAGGCGTCAATAAAAAGGCGCTTAGGGAAAAACTTAATTTACCTGCCAAATATTTTTACATTTGCTACATCGGCACAATAACGTGGTGGGACGGACTCGGAACGCTGCTTGAGGCCATCGCATCGCTTAAACACTATGAAGATATTAGATTGATTATGATTGGTTACGGAGCCGATTTGAAACTTGTGCAGGATACAGTTAAAAACCTTGGACTAACAGACACAGTGGTGTTCCATCCTGCCATGCCATTTAAACAGGCTTATGATTATCTGATAGCCTCTGACCTTGTGCCGGTGATTAAACTAATAGACACCTACGAATACACCCCCATCAAATACTATGAGGCTATGGCCTCAGCGACGCCTATAATAGCAAACGACATCCTTTACATAAACGAGGTTGGTAAACACCGCTGGGGCAAAGTTGTGCCGCATCCGCCAACGGCAAAAGATATGGCTGATGCTATTGAGCATTTTTACAAAATGAGGGATTCACTGGATTTGATGAAAGCGGAAATTTTAAACTATGCAGAAACTTTCCACACTTGGGACAAAAGAGCCGGCTCTATCATCAGTGCAATGAAGGAGTTGACTCAGAAATAGAGGGCTGAGAGTTACCTTTAAAAAACTCCCTCCACAAAACAGTAAAAACAACTGCAACAACTACATAGTGTAACAGTGCGAATTGAGAGTTGGAAAACGATGGAAACACAAGATGCACACGGCTGTAGTGGTGGTGAAATGACCCAATATAACAAAGGAGGCACAAAAATAATATAAGTGTATTTGTCATTAACTTAAGCGGCGGCACACTACCTGAAACAATAGCGGCAGCTGTAATAAGCGGGATTACGGCATAGCTGACCAGACGGGTAGCGTCGTTTGGGAATCCGTTCATAACCGGTTGAAACATTATCAGCATGGCAAACAGGATCATTAGCCAAGACTCTTTAGGTAATTTCACATTTCTCCTGCAAAATATAACTATAGGTATTAAAACGGCAACAGAAAGAGTCAACGAAAAAGTATCCCTTACTATGAGATTAACAAAAAAATAGATGATATCTATTCTTTTTAGATTATGGATTGAAGCCTTAATGTAAGGAATTAAGCTACAAAGATGCTGCAGGTTCATATTGTCGCCTCCAAAAATAGACGCAACATAGCCGGTAATTTTATATAACAAAACGATAGCAACTGAAACCAACGTAAAGCGAAATAACTTTTTTTTGAATTTTTCAGTTCCAAAATTCTCAGAGACAGCTAACCATATAAAAAACCCGGGCATAAACATAACTGCAGTTTGTCTGGCCAGTATAGCAACAACCGAGCCGGTTAACAGAATATAGGTACTGTCCTTTACTAAACCCAGTATGATGACTGATGTGCCAAATAGGAACATGAGATCGGTAATCATCCCCGGACAGAACAGGTATAATCTAAAAATATATGGATTAAATATTATCAAGGCCATGCAGAGCGCATAAACTGCTCCATTAACGCTATAAAGAATCCTGTCCATCACACAGAGGGTTGCCAAAAGGAATGTAACTGCAAAAATCATAAAAGAGGCATATAACGAAATTCCGGTTATATGGCTTATCATGCCAATTATGTAAGGGAAAAAAAATCTCTGAGCATGGTGATATGTGGTAAAAGATTTTGTTAAGTGCGGAAATGCTTTTGCGATGTTTGTGTAATAGGACACATCTGAAAATCCGTTCATTATAGCATTTTCAAAGTCAACATACCGATTTGTAACTAAAACTGAGAAAAACATTGCAAGTACAATTACAGCTCGTATAATGTTTTTATTTTTTAACATATCTTTTTAACACTATTAGTAGCTCATCTAGTCTCAGCAGTATTATTTCTGAAACTTTCGGGGAGCGACTTAAGGTTTTCTCCGGCATTCACATTTTTAGGCTCAATAGACAGCGCCCTTCTGTACTCAAGAGCCGCCTGCTTAAACAACCCTTTAGTCTGATACACGGTACCAAGGTTATTGTGGAACTCTGAAACATCAGGGCTAAGTTCTATGGCTTTTAAATACTCATTTATAGCGCTCTCAAGCTGTCCGGCATCGGCATACACATTAGCTAACCCTGCGTGTGCCTCTGCATTATCAGGTTTAAGCGATAGAACCTTTTGAAATTGTCTCATGGCGTCTCCAAAAAATCCTTGCCTCAGATATATATTTCCAATATTCATATGTGCGCTAATATAACCAGGCCGCTGTTTTAGAGCTATTTGGAATTCTTTTAACGCCTCATCAACGTTTCCAAGTCTGTCGTAAACAATGCCCAGAGAGAAATGTGCCTCAGGAAAATCATTACGATTATTTATGACAACCTTATAATTTTCTAACGCCTCGTTAAGCTGCCCTTTTTTTAAATATATCCCAGCCATACCCATATAAGCATCAGCAGGGTGCAGATCAAAAGATGCCTCCAGTGAGTACTCAAGCAGCGCCTTGTCGTCAAGGCCTTTATCCAAATACAGGTTGCCAAGGTTGTGATGAGCCACGGCAAAAGTAGGATTCACTCTGAGAGCCTTTCTGAATTCCTCTTCGGCTTTATCCTTGTCCCCAAGTTTAATGTATATGCTGCCGATATTATTATAAACCTCAACCTTAAACGGATCCATCTCTAAGGCAACCCTGAACTCCTTCAAAGCCTTATCGTAGTTTTCCATGCTCAGATACGCATTGGCAAGGTTTATATGAGGGATAGGATTAAGCGGATAGTTCTTTATATTTTCTTGCCACAACGATTCCTCTGTAACCCAGTAACTGTTTCTCTTATAAGTTAATATGGCAAAGGTTATGAGGACAAAGGTTAACAAAATAGCGGCGTGTTTTTTTCGTTTCTCCCCAAATACATAAAAGACCATCGTTACGCAGGCAAATATAAACCCAGTTGAGGGCAAATATGTTCTATAATCAAAAATCTCCCAGTTATCGGCAGGTCTTACAGCTGACTGCGGCAAGATGTTAAGCAAAAACCAAAACATCCCAAATGGAACTAACAAAGAAACAGCACACATAGCGGTATCACTCTGTTTGTATCTGAAAAACAAAAATACCGACGCAAAAACGATAAAAATTAGAAATGAAAGGGAGGTTAAAACTGCAGGCTCCCAAAACGTACGGGATGCCGGATAAAAGTATATAGGCGCAAGTTTATACGGCAGCACAAGCATTCGCATATAAGAGCACGTAACCCTTAATTGAGTGAGCGCATGTTCTTTCCATGTGCGTACTTTCATTGCCTCAGCAGGGCCCTCCTTAAGAGCCTCCACAGCCTCCTTGTTCTGTCTTAATGTAACCCGCCTCCCCTTCTGGGGCTTCTCCACGCTTTTCGTAACACTTGCAACCCTCCAGGCATTCATAAAACCAACCGTATTTAATAATCCCTGCTTAAACGAAGTATTTAAAACAATTGGAATGATTATAAAAAATGGTAAGGAGCGGATAAGTTTCTTTTTAAAGCTGTCTTTAAAGAACATATACTCATAGAAAAATATAATGACAGGAAGCGTTACGACAATCTCCTTCGTGCGTGTAGAAATCAATGCTGCGCACACAGAGAAAATATAATAACGGGTGGCTTTGCCCCCCTTGTCGGACTCAATCCGGCTCTTAGCATATAAAACCATCGTAAGCATATAAAACATAGCGGCAAGCGAGGTAAATCTTTGAATTACAAATGTAACCGACATTACCGACATAGGATGCACTGCAAATAAAGCAGCTGTGAAAAATGCTGCCAGCGGCTCTGTGTTTTCATTGAAAATGTCCTTAAGTTTAGGACTTTTTAAAGTAAACAAGACAAACCAGTAAAGAAAAAGAGCAGTCAGGACATGTATCAACAGATTTACAATGTGGTAGCCCAGCGGTTTAAACCCATGCAATTTATAATTTAGTGCAAATGATGCCACAGGCAGGTATCGTTGGGACCACAGAACACTTATGAGGCTATTTATTAAACTCTGTTCATCTATCCTAAATGTTTTATACTGTTCAAGAGCAGCATCATCAAACGTAAAAGGACAATTTATTGAGTTTGAATACGCCAGGACGCAGACGATTACAATTAAAAAAATCTGCAGCCGCCGTGTAGTTGAAAAACTTGATATCAAATCACAAAACTCCCTGAAAAATTAAATACACAATACAATAGTAACTTAAACAAGCTGAAATTGTTAATAGCCCCCTTCACCTATATTCCTTTAAAAGGTCAACGTAGGCCTTTGCGGTTGAATTATAGGGGTCAAGTATAAGAGTTGCGCTGTAGTGTTCATACGCCTTATTAAGTACACCTTTGTGGATGTAATATGCGGCCAGATTACTATGTGTTTCAGGTGAGTTTGGATTTATTTGTAATGCCCTTTCGTAGTACTTAAAAGCTTCGTCAGGTTTCCCTTGCTTAAAATAAACGCTGCCCATATTGTTCAGTGCCTCTACATAATCTTTCCTAATGTTTACAGCTTCTTTATATTCCGCAAATGCTTTTTCAAGGTCTTTTTTAGCAATATAAACATTGCCAAGATTGTTGTGAGCCTCAGCATAGTCAGGTTTAAGCCTTATTGCCTCTGAAAATTCACTAAAAGCAGCGTTGACATCCCCATTTCTAAGGTAGATATTGCCGATATTATTATGGTTAATTGGGTCATCAGGTTTTAACTTCAACGCTATTTTGTACTGTTTGGCTGCATCGTCAAAACGCTTGTTTGAGAGATACACATTGCCAAGAAGTATATGAACATAGTGGTGGAGCGGTTCCTTTAGGGCATTGTCCTCCCACACGGAGGTTTCAGTCTGCCACTTTGAGTTATTTGTGTATGTAATAGCGCACAGAGTTGTGATTAGAAGAGCAGCTGGCAAATATACGATAAGATATATTTTATTAAACCGTCTGTTTACAATCTCTGCGCCAATAGCTGAAATTACGGCTATAAAACCGATAGCCGGCAGGTAAACCCTATGCTCCAGGATAATCCAGTTCTGTGTTGAGATTATGCTTGACTGAGGCAAAAGTGTGATGAAAAACCACGCTACGCCAAAAGACAGAAGACGTATTGTACAGGGTTCCATTTCAAGAAATTTTTTCTCGGAGTGTGATTTATAAAAAAGATAGCAGGCGGCACCGGCAAGGGATACGATAACTATCAGTGATGATATAACTTTTAAATCAAGAAACACTCTGGAAATAGTAAAATTGTGGATTATCGTGAGGCCATAAGGCAATATTAGCATCCGTATGTAGGTTACAATTACCCGCAACTGGGTAAAGAGAAACTGAGCATGGTTTTCAAAACTTTGAGATGAAGGCAGATTAGCGTTTTGCTGCAACATGTCGGCATTTTGCTCTACTGTGACAGTAGGTGATTCAACAAAAAGACTGAATTTAAAATAATCTATAACAATTAAAGATGCGATTGCAACATAAGGCAGAATAAACTTCATACGCCTGTATTTATCTCCCTTAAAAAAACAAAATTCATAAATAAACAGTACCGCAGGGAGCGTGATAACGGTTTCCTTCGCTCTGATTGACAAAAGATAAACGCACAGTGAAAGAATATAATAAACCAGAGCTGTTCGCTGCCCATCCTTAAGTCTCCACATAGTGTAAAGCAATATGGTCAGAAGGTATAAAGTGGTTGAAAGCAGAGTAAAACGCTGGATTGTAAGCGTAACTGCTTGTATAGCTATCGGATGAGCAACAAAGAGCATGGCAGCAAAAAAAGGGGCTAACAAACTGTGCTTAACTTTACCTTCAAAAAACGGAGTTTTTTGTACAAGACATAGCAGCCCATAAATTAAAACCGCATTAATGATATGTATGATAATGTTGACAAGATGGTACCCTGTGACAGTATTACCACCGAGTTTATAATTTAAAGCAAATGTGTTTACAACCAGAGAGCGCTGGGAATTCCAAGCTATAAAATCAGTATACTTGTTTATGTTGACGTCATCAAAAAAAAATGGAACGCTGAAAATATTTGAATACGCTATAAACCCAAGTACCGTCAGAGCTGCTATAACCCCTGCGTGCACTCTTGCGTTATAACTAATTATCTCATAGAAAGCTCCCGTCTTTTTCAGCATCTATTCACATATGTTCCATGTTTATGATACTATTTTAGAATATATGTTGACGTATCCGCAAATAAAGCCATATTTATTTAAAATCGGACCGCTTCAAGTGAGATGGTACGGCCTTATGTATCTTATCGGCTTTGTGTTGTCTTACCTAATAGTGCAGAAAGAGGTGAAGCGAAGAAAGATAGCGATAAAACCTGAGGATGTAGAAAATCTCTATGTTTATCTGATTCTTTCTCTGGTTATAGGCGCAAGGGCTGGTTATGTTTTGTTTTACAATCTTTCATGGTACATCAACAATCCTTTGAGTGTATTTGCTCTGTGGCAGGGCGGGATGTCATTTCATGGCGGTTTCGTAGGATGTTTAACGGGGACATATTTATTTTGCAGAGCCAGGAAACTGGATTTTATTGTTATCTCTGACATTGTTTCTATAACAGTACCGATAGGGCTTGGGCTGGGCAGGCTTGGCAATTTTATAAACGGTGAGCTTTATGGCCGTGTAACCGATGTGCCGTGGGCTATGGTGTTCCCTGGTGGCGGCCCAATGCCACGGCATCCGTCCCAACTCTATGAGCTGCTCCTTGAAGGAGTGCTTTCATTTGTCATTCTTTGGTCATTAAAAGACAGAATAAAAAAGCGCGGGTTAACTATCTCAATGTTTATATTTCTTTACGGTGTGTTTAGATTTACTGTGGAATTCTTCAGAGAACCCGACTCTCAATTGGGGCTGTTTTTTGGTCTCATCAGCATGGGACAAATCCTGTCCTCATTTATGGTGACTGCTGGATTGTCAGGATTGTTGATTTTTGGTAGAGAGAAAAAATGATCAAGATACTTGCAGCTCAGCAACTTTACGAACACAAGGAATATTGTCACTTGAAAGTTCTTTAAAAATATCTCTGAGGTTTTCCTCCAATCCTTCTATGGTCTCACCCTGTGTCAAATAGTCGGGATAGTTTTCTAAATATCCAAGCCACACCCCAGCGTCCTGCCAATATACATATCTCATTTTACTCCTCCCTATCCGCCCGCATCATTCAATTTCCCTAATTATAGTATATCAATAGTTCAATAAAAATGTCCTCATCAGTTCTCAGATGTAATTATAGAATCATCTGGTGAACTAACTTATCTATCGCTCTGCCATCAATCAGGCTCTGTGCTTTTACACTCATTTCCTTTTGTAACTCTTTATCATGTATCAGGGTTAAAAGAGTCCTGATAAAATGTCCTTCATCAAGAGTTTCGTACCAGCCGGCATCCACAAAAAGACCATTCTTACTCAACCCATTTACCAGATAGTCTTCTATTGGAGCCGTTCGCCCGACAATTGACGGCACTCCCATAAAGGCCAATTCCCACACCGTTGTCCCACCGCTTGTTATTGCTATGTCATGGGTGTGCATCAATTCCGGCATGTTGGCAGCATTATGTAAATGCGTAGTAGGTACCGGCATATCTATTGCTCTTATCCTGTCGGCATATCTATTGCCGCCTCCCGTTACTACGGTAAGCTCCAGAGCCTCTTTTACCTGATTAGCGCTAAGCATGTCTTTTATTGTTAGCAGTATTTTTTCTGTGTAGTTGTTTGAATCCATACCGCCGAGGGTTACTAAAATACGAGTCAACTCACTGTTAAATTTCTTCTTAATTCCGATATATTTTAAAAATTCTCGCCTTAATATAACAAACTCGTTTCCCAGTAAAAGCCTCGTACCGGGGGCACAGTTGTAAGTTAAATCTAAGCCATGAAGATTTTGGTTTAACACTATATCGGCATTGTAGAATGGCTCACGTGCCATATCGTCTATTACAAGAAGTTTAAATCCGAGAGTTTTTATTATCTCGTAGTATTTATGGTCAAACAGGAGTCCGTCACACACTACCCAACAGTCTTTAAATTGATTTAAATACCCAATAGATTCTTCAATGCTTTCAGAATCGGGATAGCAGCTTTTAAGTCGGTAAACTCTAAATCCGGAATCTTCTAACCTTTCAATTAAAGCATCTGATTGGCAATATGTTATGAAAACAATCTCAGTGCCTAAGTCTTTTAGTGCCTCAGCAAGAGCAAGACACCTCATCACATGCCCAGTTCCGGTCTCTTTGGATGAGTCAGCCCGGAAAACTGTCATTTTAGGGGTTGTCATTTAAAAAGCAAGGCATGGTTGTTTGCGTTTTGCCTCGATTCCATGATTATGTTGTTTAATGTTTGTATCAAAGTTAAAAACCAAAGTTTCAACGATTGCACGTCTGTTTTCTATTTTGCCGCCGGAATGATAAAAATGGTCCCGTGTTACAATATTAAAGTGTTTCCAGTATTTAGCAATCATTGTATTTTCTCGATAGTCGTTATGATGCCACGTTGACAGTATAAACCGTGCTTTGGTGGATGATAACAGCTCAAACAGGTGATGTTCATCGTCATCTGTCCATCCATTGTAATAATCCACGTAACGGCCTGAATATGGGGGGTCGCAATAAATAAAATCATTTTCATCGGCAATAGGTATAACTTCTGAGAAATGTTTGTTTATAAATGACCACCTTGCTTTAATTACAAGGGATATGTCTCGTACTTGATTAACGATTTTTGTAATATAAGATTTACTAAATCTTTCAGGTTTTTTACAAAAAGGTATATTCCACTCTCCCTTCTGGTTGAAGCGCATCATTCCGTTAAACCCTGCACGTGAGAGAAATAAAAAATCTAAAGGTGATTTCTCCCGATTAAACCGGTCTTTTATATATATGAAATAATCATAACCGTTATTGCCTCCATTTCTTAGGTTTTTACTTTCTCTCTGAAGATAATCACGAACAATTAATGGTGTAATATTTCCGTCCTGAACATCTTTATAAAAACGAATTACGTGAGGGTTCGTATCACTAAGAATAGCATCAGTAAAGCCAGAATTGAACGCAACGACACCTGTTCCCAGAAATGGCTCAATCCATCGTCCCGAAACTTCTGGAACAAGAGATTTAATCCATAGTACTAATTTTGTTTTAATTCCCTGACTCTTTATCGGTGGAACCACAACCACTACAATTCTTCCTTTATTCTTTTTTTTGTAATCAATGGTACAATAAGATTTGTATCACCTCCCTTGAAGTCTATAAAGTCTTCAAGGCGCGTTATCCTTATTGTTGTACCTTTACGTTTCATTGTGGTTAAGCCGTAATTCATCCAGTATTCATCAAACCAATCCTCGCCAAGCTTTGAAAATATTCCTCTTCCTTGCAGGATATCCTCTATGAATGTAATAGAACCTATGTTAGCAGTGTTACCAGAGCCTTGACGATCGCTTGCTAACCTCCATTTCTCGCATACAAAAAACTGAAAATCTTTTATAACGGAAGTAATTGAACGAAGGCTTTCCACTTTGTGGACCCTCCTTTGGTTGATTTGAAGGTTTGCTGCGTGTTTGTCGTCTAGTTCTTTGACATTAATAATTTGTGTTTCATCAATATTTTTAACATCAGAACGTGTATATATAATTCCAAGACAGAAGTGACCAGAGTATTCATCATAAGGAAACTGTATATTTTTCGTAGATGTGCGATTTTTGAAATAAGTGCCATGACTACCCAAAGTAAAACCATTTACATGGCCGGGAGAACCAATATCTCTGTAAGTAGTTTTAAAATCAACAGCAAATTTTATGTCTGGGTTATCCTTACTAACAAAACTTAAATCAGGATACCAGTTTTGATGTTCAGCAAGAACTATAAAGTATTTGTGTTCTTCGGCAAATTGTAAAATAAGAGGAAACAGGTGTACTTCAAGAATTTTTGAAACTATCTTAGTATCCGAACTAATCGTATATATGTTTCGATAAATGTCTATAAAACCTTTTACCGACCATTCACCGTTATCAGTACTAACATATTCTTTCATCCGTTCAACAAAAACGGACAGAGAATTAGAGAACTTTTCCTTTATTCCACTATTTGACAGTTTAGACATTTTTATATTTCCACTCAGACTTTACTTATTGTTCCCCTCATTTTTTCTAATAACCCGGATGCCCAGTAAGTGCCATATAATAAAGACCACAATTGCGGCAGGAATAGAAAAAAACATAGAAGCTGTACCTATTAAACCGCCTTTTATCGCTGTCAGAAATACTTGCAATGTTGTCAACGATTTAAAATCAGTCTTAATGTTGCAGATATACCGCTCCTTAGCTTTAACAGTTAATGCAAACATAAAAACATTCATAAACCCAGAGCCGGTAACATTACCTGTTGGCACAATCACAGCCTCGTAATGCACAGTTTTAAACGGGCGCATTACGGAAAAATTCCCCTTATACGGATACACTAACACGTTAACATCACCGTACTTTTCTGCCAATTCTTTCCCGTGGATGTGTGTAAGGATGCTTATCTCAGCGCCTTTGAATTTTCTCCTGACCATTGGCAGCACCTTATCTATGTGTTGAAACCCTGAGGATCTGATTATTAATACCCGCCTTTTGTTTTCTTCTTTCAATGTGTTATCTCACTTGTACATTGTAAACGGTGAGGTTATATGTATGCGCATGTTTTTTGCTATCTCTTTTTTCACAGGCGCACGTTTTTTCAATATGTGACCGAGACCTCCCACCGCATCCAAAAGCGATTTTATATATACACTCGTCCCCTGCTCCATAGTGTAGTACAGGCAGTGGTAAATCAGTTTAAAAGTATTTGCCCACATTATAGAGTGGGGATAATTTTTCCAAAACACCCAAAACATATTTCTTGTGTAATAAAAAGGGGCACGAGTGGATTCTCTGTTTGAGGGCGAGTTCTTATGATAGGAGACAAGGTCTGGGAAAAACTCTATTTTATATCCAAGATTAAGCACCCTGAGGGCAAGATCGGTTTCATTAAAATAGAGGAAAAACTCATCAGGATACCCGCCTGTGACGTCTAATATTTCCTTTCTGATTCCAGCTCCGGCTCCATTAAAAGACATCATGTAGCTTTCCGCGGCTTTCGTCTCCTGTATGGGCTTGAGGCTTGTCTCTGAAGCAGTCTCTCTGTAATTATAATAATCCCTGACGTCAAAGGCAGCAATGCCAAGCATCGGATCATGCTCAAACTTTCCAACCATTTTCTCTATTGCCCCGTCCTCGGGAAAACTGTCATCGTCAAGAATCAGTATATACTTGCCGCAGGCTGTTTTAAATCCCACGTTATAGGCGGAAACACCGGTGTTTTCATGCAGGTTGATAAGACGCACTGTGTGAAATTCTCTTCTGACCATCTCTGCCGTACCATCATCAGAGCCGTTTTCTACAACTATGATTTCCAAAGCGGAATATTTTTGATTTAAAAGCCTGACAAGCCCCTCCCATACATCCTCCTTGCGGTTATACGACACCATCACAACACTTACAAGCGGCTTTTCATATGCCACGCTAATTTGCCCCCCCTGCTCTTTGACAATTTCTAAAAGTAACAGCGCTCCACATATATATATTAACATTTACTCACAATTATTATTTCACCACATCCTGAAAAGTTTTTTAATGTTTTCTATTTCACTTTGTAAATCAAATGCTTTTTTAAGTTTTGAGTGTTCATAAGTTTCAAGCTTAATGCCATTGCTGCTCTCAGTAATTTTAACTGCTCCTACTGTGTCAGTTCTTAAAATCAAGGAGTTTTTAAGCCTATTTATCACGTCTTCTGATGGATGACCATACGAATTGCATCGTCCAACGCTTACTACCGAAATTTTTGGAGACACATGGCTCAAAAAAGCAAAATCCGACGATGTTGCACTCCCGTGATGAGCTACCTTTAATACATCGCTTTTAAGGTAATCCCCAAGGCTCTCCATATACCTTTCACCATCTTGCTCAATGTCACCGGTAAATAAAAACGTGTTATTGCTGCCCTTAAGCTGAAACACCAGCGACGTGTTGTTTACAAGACGGCCTTTGTCTGAATAACAGTAGTTTACATATGGATGGAACACTTTTATTACAGCTCCGTCTATATTAATAGTATCGCCCTTTGATAGATGCATAATGCGCATGCGGTTTAAAATTGACGGCGTATAATTTATAAAGCCATTGTCAAATACCGCCTTAATATCAAACTTGTTGGAGATAGGTACAAAGCCGCCCACGTGATCGTTGTCGCCGTGAGTGAGAAACACGGCCTCTATTGTGTTTTTACCGCGGTAACGTAAAAAGCTCTCAAGTTCACGTCCGGTTTTTCCGGTATCTACGACTATGATTTTCCCCGACTTCGTCTCTATCACCATTGAATCACTCTGTCCTACATCAAGAAACGTTACCTTTAAACTGTCATGAGTTTGAAAATAATAATGATACAAAACCACCCCTGAAACTGTTAAAACAATAATCAGCAGCGCTGTTTTGGTGTATTTAAAAATACATAAAAAACCGACATAGAGGATAATTGCAAATATTGGTGGAAATGCTCTTATAGCTATTGACGAATACTGAAATCCTGAGAAAAACTCCATTAGTTTTATGGAAAAATTGAGTATTTCTGAAATTACTGAGACAAACGGCATGTAGCCGGTCAGAAGAAAAATAAATACGCTTGATGCTATTAGCGGCATTCCTAACATACAAACCACCGGCACAACCACAGAGTTTGCAACAACCGATATGAGCGAGATGTTGTAAAAGAATGATATTGTTATCGGCAGAGTTCCTGCGGTTATTGCTAATGTTATGATAAAGTTAGCCCAAAAATATTTTAGTCCTGCTTTTATTTTTTCGTACATAAGATTAGGTGCCTCCGGTTCTTTTTTAACAGTTTTTGCACCGTCTTCAGAGCTTATGAAGTTGTTTAAAAACCTGTCGTTTGCAAGCCCTATAAACAATACGGCATTAAATGAAAGCAGAAACGATATATTAAATATTGAAGCCGGATCGGTTAACTCTATCACAAAGGCGGCAAACAGAAGGCTGTTCCACCATATACCCTTTCTGCCCAGAAGCAAAGCGCCCATATAGACTCCGATTGTGACAAACGACCTGTAAGCAGGTATAGTCAGCTCTGAGATAAAAAAATATGATGCAATGAATGGAATGGCAACCAGCGCGGATAATTGAGTTAAACTCATATATGTGGTTATTTTAACAATCGCTCTAAGTGGCAATAAATTAAGTAAAAACCGGAAAACCAGAAAAGCCGCAACCGTAAGCATTCCAAAATGAGCGCCTGAAACGCTTAGAAGGTGGGTTAGTCCGGTGCGCCTGAATATCTCGTTAACGTGGTCGGAAATTGATGACGTATCTCCAATGGTCAATGCCTTAACAAGGTCTGCAGCATCGCCGCTAAATTTCCTTTCTATAGCATCTGAGAGCCTCTTTCGCAGCTTTGGAAATATCCACCTAAGCGAGTCGGATTCCTTAAGCAAATAGATTTTTTGGATTGTAGCAATGGGTTTATATGGAAATGAGTACGAGCCGGGGTTAAAGTGTCTCTTGTCATAGCTAACTTTAATATCCACTACAGCCTCAGTTCCGGCATTAATCATAGTTTGGTTATCGTAGAAAAAAACAGTAACTTGTAGTGGTTCAAAAAAAGGCATGGTTTTCCATGGGTAGTCGTATTTTTTGCCTTGCTTACAAGGCACAGTACGATACGATTTCATTGAGTTAATTGTGAAATCCTGCCGGATAAAAGTTGTCTCTCTGCCGGAAAGTGGAGATGTGGTTTTAACAGTAACCGGTCTTGATGTAAACACTCCAGTGGCTTCGTTGATTTCAACAGGACTATAGAATGGCACGGAGGTTTCAGGTTCGTACCTAAGATAGCTATAGAAAAATCCTGCTGTTGCCACAAGAAATATCAAAAGAAAGACTGATATATTTTTTCTGAAACGAAATAAAAAAAACAACGTGGCGCCGCCAATAGCTAATGCCGTTAAATAAGGAAAATACAGATATGAATAAAAAAACAGTACCCCGATTATAAACGGAGTAAACAGGTACATCAGGCCATGAGCCTTTCAACCAATCCTGAGACTCTGTCTGCAATCTCATCAACAAGCGCCTTTTTTTGTCCCTCAACCATGATGCGGATTTTAGGCTCTGTGCCAGATGGCCTAACAAGAATTCTCCCTGAACCATTTAGCTTTGCTTCAGCCTCAGAAATGGCGCTTACAATTTCAGGAAAGCTTTTAAAATCCTGCATCCTTGCAACCCGCACATTTTTTAAAACCTGCGGGTAAAGCGTAACCTCTGAGACAAGCTCTGACAGTGGTTTTTTGAGTTTCCACGCTATGTCAAGAATCTGTATGGCTGTTATAGGACCGTCTCCTGTTGTGCTGTGGGCAAGAGAGATTATATGGCCTGACTGCTCACCGCCAAAGTTATAATCGCACTCCAGCATTTTCTCTACCACGTATCTATCGCCGACTTTTGTGCGCAGAAGTGTTATCCCCTCACGTTTAAGATAGTGCTCAAGTCCCAGATTGCTCATTACGGTGGAAACCACTGTGGAATTACGCAGCTTTCCCTGAGCTTGGAGTTCTTTTGCCCATATGGCCATAATCAGGTCTCCATCAATGGTGTTACCAAACTCATCACACATGAGGGTTCTATCGGCGTCCCCATCATGAGCAATTCCCACGTGTGCTCTGTGACTAACTACTGCTTTTGATAAATTGTCAAGATACAGGGAGCCGCAGTGATCATTTATGTTTTTCCCGTCAGGGTCGTCATTTAGACTTATGACCTCAGCACCCAGTTCGGCAAGCAAAAGGGGAGTGACTTTGTATGCAGCGCCATTTGCCGAATCAACCACAACTCTTAAACCGTCAAAGTCCACATCCCGAGATATTGTTGACTTCACGTACTCTATATAACGTGCCGTAGCATCCTCTAATCTGAAGGCTTTGCCAATTTTACTGGCATGAGGAAGGGTCAGGCCGTCTTTGGTGTTAAGCACCAGCGACTCTATAGTCTGCTCGATAGCATCTGAGAGTTTAAAGCCGTCTCTGTCAAAAATCTTTATGCCGTTGTCTTCAAACGGGTTGTGTGAGGCAGAGATAACAATGCCTGCATCAAAACGAAGGGATTTAGTCAGGTAGGCAACACCGGGAGTAGGCAGGGGGCCGACCAGAGTAACATTCATTCCCATTGCACAAATTCCTGAGGTCAGGGCGCTCTCTATCATGTAGCCGGAAAGACGGGTGTCTTTACCAATCAGTATCATGTTTTTACCATTGTTTCTGTGAAGAATCTGTCCAATTGCCATTCCAACCCGTACAACTGTCTCAGGCGTCATAGGATAGCTGTTTACAGCACCTCTTATACCATCAGTGCCAAATAATTTCATTTATTCTCTCCTGTTATAACAACTGTCACCTTTACAGTGTCTCTTTGCGAGGCAACAGTGTAATTTTTAAGTATGATGGGTACTGTTTTTTCTACTGTTGAGGTAGCGTCTTTTATATCTATCGGTTCTGTTTCTATGGTTGTTCGTCTGGTAAGTGATTGTTTGGTTCCGGTTACGGACACATTATCGGGAGATACGGTAATTTCAGAAATTACATATCCTTTTTTGGGGCTTCCCTTTATCACCGGTTTTACCGAAACGGTTTTTGTAATAAGCTCCTCTATGTGGAGAGTTACGTAAGAGGGAGTTATCTTTTTTATTGTGAGAGAGGGTGGAAGTTTTATATTGCTGTTTTTAAGATAGACAATGCTCTCCCCAGGTTTAACCTTATCGACATCCACATAGACACTCATATCCTGAGGGCCTATTGCCTTAATTATTCGTTCCTGTCCAGAAATGCTGACATTCACCGTGTTTGTGCTTGTGTTGGAAAGCTCATATCCCTTGGGGACATTCTTAAATTCCACTGGAAGCTCCAGTATTACCTCAGTTTGCCCCTTAAATGTGACAAAAGACCACAAAAGAACAGAAAGTACAAGGGTGATTAATTTTATCTTCCAGTTGAGTGTTACAAATCTCTTAATCATCATCCCTGCCTTTGGTATGTGTAAATAGATTGGTAAGTTCAAGTCTCAGTTGGTTCATGTCAATCTTTTTAATAAAATCTCCTCCTATCGATATGGATATATCTCCCGTTTCCTCAGACACTATGACAGCCACAGCGTCTGTTTCCTCAGTGATTGCAAGCGCCGCTCTGTGACGAGTGCCAAGAGTTTTATCAATGTCAGGACGGAAAGAGATAGGCAGAAAACACCCGGCAGCAAGTATTTTATTTGCTTTAACCACTACTGCCCCGTCATGTATTGGAGATGTTGGATGAAAGATACTAAGCAGAAGCTCTCTGCTAACCCTTGCTTCAAGATACGTGCCGATTTCAATATAGTCCTTAAGCGACGTTTCCCGCTCTATGACCATGAGAGCGCCTATTTTTCGTGCTGACAGAGACGCCGTTGACTTAACAACCTCATCTATAGACTTAAGCTCCTCAGCCGGGGTAAAGGGTAAAAAAGGCGCCTTTCCCATCTGTGCCAATGCGCGCCGGATCTCGGGCTGAAACAGTACAACAATTGATACTATTATGTACGTCCAGAAACTCTGTATTATCCAGTCCAGGGTGTATATTTTCAAATACCCTGAGACCATTGACGCTAAAAGGAGCACTCCTATGCCAATAAGCATTTGCACGGCACGTGTCCCCTTTATCAGCAAAAAGAGCCTGTAAAATATCAACCATATCAACAGAACATCTAAAACATCCTGCCATCTTATATGCTTTGCTATATTTATAATAAATGTTGGATAAATGCTGAGTTACCGTCTTGTTAATATTATTTTGTGTTTAATCAGTGAAATCTCTCCAATGTCTCCATCAAAAAATTTCTGTTCGCCGAAGAGATTTTTCATAAACAGCCTGCCGTCCTCCGGTCGCAGCAGATCAACGTTTTCAAGGTAGAGCGACTCTGTGCCGTCTTTTTCCCTTACATATACATTAGCTTCACACATGGGTTTGACCTCCAACGAGATTCTTTATCTTTTCTATCAAACTATCAACCAAATGCGGCAGCGGCTCCCTTGCGCTGCCTACGATTTCTATACCCTCCTGATTTAAGTGAAGAAGGATTTTCCTAGCTCTTGACTGTGCTATCGCCTGTGCCATTACAGGTGTTAGCTCACCCATCATGGAGTTAGCTATGACTATGCTTAGTGGGCCTGTTATCACATCCACACGCCCGGCATTTAGCGCAATAGCGTTTTCTCCTGTTGCTCCTTTGTTGGCTTTAGCTCTTAGCATAGAAGTTGTAGCAGCCGAATTTGTACCTAATGCTATTATCTCAACAGCCTCATCAAACTCATCACGCAATCGCTTCACTAACACAGAGCCGATACCTCCTCCCTGCCCGTCAACCACTGCAATTTTTAACATCTGTTTGTCATTTTCTAAATTTTATTTCCGTACAAATCTGGAGATGTTTAAGTATAAATTAAAATAGTTATACTGTCAAATGTTGCAGTTTTTTTTGTAAATCTTTATAATTCCTAACAAGTGAGCAATATTGAAACAGGCAAAATGGGCGAAACGCTGGCCGTAAAATTTCTGAAAAGGTCCGGCTATAAGATTTTGGAAAGAAATTACAGGAATAAAGTAGGGGAAATTGATATAATAGCTAAAGTGGGTGACTGCATTGTCTTTGTGGAGGTGAAAACCAGACTAAGCGATGCTTTTGGATATCCGGTAGAAGCGGTGAATGCAATAAAAAAACAGAAAATAAAGGGCACAGCTCTTCTGTATATGAAAACATTCAAAACCGAACCCATGGTGCGGTTTGATGTGATAAGCATTATGATTAATGGTAAGGAAAATCAAATTCAACACATAAAGGATGCCATTGAAGGTTAATTCTGAAAGGACGCATGTCACTTCTTAGTGTAAAAGAGCTCAGTGTCAGTTTTAAAATGTCTGGGAAAGACGTACGGGTCGTTGACACTCTGAGTTTTGATATTAACGAAAGTGAAATCTTTGGAGTAGTTGGTGAAAGCGGCTCAGGGAAAAGCATGACGGCGCTTTCCATAATGGGAATTCTTCCTGATAGCGCGCAAAGTGAAGGGCAAATAGTCTTTAAGGGTGATGAGCTTAGCTCTCTTAGCAAAGAAAGACGCAGAGCATTAAGGGGTAACTCAATTTCAATGGTTTTTCAAGAGCCTATGACATCCTTAAATCCAGTTCTTACCATCGGCTATCAGATTGCCGAAGTGTTAACCACACACAAGGGGATGTCTGTCCGTGACGCAAACAGACGCGCGGTTGAGCTGCTTAATGAGGTAAAAATACCATCGGCTGAGCAAAGAGCAAAAGACTATCCGCATCAAATGTCAGGCGGGATGCGGCAGCGGGTCATGATAGCTATGGCGATAGCTTGTAAGCCTGCGCTTCTTATCGCTGATGAGCCTACAACAGCGCTGGATGTCACAATTGCAGCTCAAATACTCAACTTAATTCATTCAATCAAAGAGGAAAAAAACATGTCGGTTATGTTCATAACCCATGATCTGGCAATTGTTTCAGAACATACCGACCGTGTGGCTATTATGTACGCAGGCACCATAGTGGAGTTGGCAAAAACTGAAGAGCTATTTGCTAAGCCTCTGCATCCATACACGATAGGACTTCTTAACTCAATACCCGGCGGCAAAGGCGACGCCCTTGAGTCCATACCCGGCACTGTGCCGCGTGCCGACAGACTGCCGGATGGTTGTAAGTTTTCCGACAGGTGCCGCTTTGTGCTGCCTAAGTGCAAAGCAGAGGAGCCGGAGCTTAGAGATGTTGGCGATGGACGGCTGCTTAGGTGCATAAGAAATGAAAGGTTAGCATTATAGGTAACTTATGACTGAAACTCTGTTAAAAGTAACTGGACTAAAGAAACACTACGCCACAGGGTCTGGATTTTTGAAAAAAACCGGATACGTTAAAGCTGTTGACGGAGTGGATTTTGCGATTGAGAAAAACACAGTGTTTGCCCTTGTTGGAGAGAGCGGCTGCGGTAAGTCAACAGTAGCGCGTCTGGTGTTGAGACTAATTGAGGCTACAGGCGGTGATGTGCTCTTTAAGGGTAAAAGCGTGTTTAGTCTTAAAGGCGATAACCTTAAAGCATACCGGCGGGCTGTGCAGATAGTTTTTCAAGACCCGTTTGCCTCTTTAAACCCTCGGATGAAAATATTTACGACACTCTCTGAACCTCTCTTAATTCACAAACTCTGTCCGAGGGCTGAGTTTCGTGAACGTGTTGGAAAGCTGCTGACTAATGTTGGGCTTGAGCCAGACGTTATGAACCGCTATCCGCACGAGTTTAGCGGAGGGCAGCGTCAGAGGATTTGTATAGCGCGGGCGCTTGCGCTGTCTCCTGAGTTAATCGTTGCCGATGAGCCGCTGTCTTCTCTTGACGTTTCAATTCAGGCGCAGGTGCTTAACTTGCTGAAAGACTTGAAAGATGCTTATGGGCTCTCGTTTTTATTTATAAGCCATGATTTAAACGTGGTTAGATACTTTAGCGACACAATCGGAGTTATGTATCTGGGAAAAATCGTTGAACTTGCCAAATCAGAAGATCTCTTCAGCGCACCCATGCACCCCTACACGGTGATGCTGATAGAATCAGCGCCAAAGATTAGAACCTCAAAACCTCAAAGAAAGACTTTTGACGTTAACTCATTGGATGTGCCAAGTCCGATAAATATACCGGCGGGCTGTCCGTTTCATCCGAGATGCCCAAAGTGCTCGGACATTTGTAAAACGGAAATTCCGCAGCTTCAGCCGCACGATGGACGCCTTGCGGCATGTCATTTATTATCGTGAATTTAAGTATAGAATATATTCAACGCTCTTTCTCCAAATTATCATCTACCCATTTTAGAACCATTTCCGCAATTTTTAATGCATCCTCATACATATCTTTATCAATCTGCATATAATCACCAGGATACCGTGTTTCAACGGCATAGTTTGTTAAAAGTTTTGCTCTGTGTAGTCTTTTTGGGAGTTTTATATTTGCCGTATCAAGCAAGTCAATAAGGTACGATATGTCATGAGCCCTGTTAAAATTTATTTCGTTAATGACACACACAGCTTTCAAAGCCTTTTCAACAGCCTGTTGTGCATCAAAGCAAATATCCTCGTATAGTATTTCATCAGAAACCTTACCAAGGCGTGCACGGGCGAGGTTACTTTTCGCTCTTTTAAGCCATTCCCTTGCTTTCAGGGTGTTTTTCATAGATAACCTTCCCATTTTTATCTGCCTCATAGTAAATCAGATATGGGTCATCTTTAAGCTCGGCAAATCTGTCAAGGTCTAACGCTAAAACATCAACAGGAGCTCCAATATTTTTAAAGTGCAGATATATATTCTGCACTAACTTTCTCTGGTCCTTTAGATTTTTTTTTAAAACGAGAAGGTCGTAATCACTGCCGGCGTTATGAGTGCCTGCGGAGTAAGAACCAAAGAGGATTATCTTGTCAGGTCTTGCCACCTGAACAATTGTCCTTACAGCATTTGCAAGCGGTGAGGGAATCCCCGCACTACTTACCATCACATCAGTTTTGTCTAACTCCTTAATCATCTCAAAATCCCCACGCTTTTAATCCTAAATTAGTATAACAGTTCGGAATTAAAATGACACAATGAATATCAACGATAAATTGAAATCTCTATCTCCCGCTTTCCTTAGCAGAGCTTGGGGTGTTCTCCACCATAATTATTGTTGAAAATATCGCTTTTATATTGTATAATAATATCATGGCTACGAGGACGATAGAATTATACATGATGCTTAAAGACAAGCTTGGTGAGAAGGAAAGCAGGACTCTTGTTGAAACCATAGACGATGTTGCAGGCAGGATTAAAGAAGATGCTCCTGCCGGCTCCGACATCACAGCAATCAGAACAGAGCTTTCAGCAATTAAAACAGATATTGGCGCTTTAAAATATGACGTTGAGAAAATAAACGACCGCATAACCGACGTTATTAAATGGGTTGCAGCTATGCTGGTGGCTCAAGCTGCGGTGATTGCCGCAATCGTAAAACTTCTCTCACATTGAGTTAGACTTGCCCCAAAGCGAATAATAGTATTCATTTAATCATGCTAATCATAGTTCAGAATTCCCGGCGTTCAATTCCCACTTTTCTGTAAAAAACATCGGGACATTTCTTTCCCATATTTTTTCTGATTTTATCTGCGGCAGTTTTATTATCTTTGGTTTTAACCCACTCCATATTACTTAAAACCGCTTTTGCCATCTCAGGGCTTTCACACGCCAGTTTGCTCCTAACTGTAATAAACTCGGTTAAGTTGTTGTTCTTTTGTAGTAATGTAACCAATTCGTTTTTATCTTTATCGTCAAACTTAGCGCATCTTTCTTTTGCGGACTTTATAATGGACTTAATATTTACAAAAGCTGAGCTGCGTTCTATTTTTGTTAGATTATCATTATCTAAATTTTTTTCCATGTCTATATTACTAAAATATATGCCGTTAAGATTAGCATTTCTCAAATCTGCACATTTTAACGAAGCACCGTTTAGATAAGCCCCCTGCAAATTAACATACCCTAAATCAGCCCCCTGTAACTGAGCAGCCACTAAATCAGCAGACCCTAAATGAGCCCCTTGCAAATTAGCATACTGTAAATGAGCCCCTTGCAAGTTTGTGCCCGATAAATAGGCCCCCTGTAAGTTAGCATTCCATAAATTAGCCCCTTGTAAGCTAGTATTCCTATAATATAAATCTCTATCAAAATTTGCGCCCTGAAGGTTGGCTTGTCTAAAATTTGCTTTATCTATCTTAGCTCCTCTGAAATCAGCGTTCAAAAACACTGCCCTTTCAAAATTGCCAAACCTTAAATCCCTGTCTTTTAAATCAATCCCTTCGGAAAAATCACGTTCGGCATCCTCTTTTGTATTGTTATCGGAGAGGTACCGCACAATAATTGTATCGCTTACTTCTTTAAGAAGAAATTTTTCCTCGAATACTTCAAGATTACGATGAATTACACTGCTAATTGTAATATAATAGAGAGTACGGTATTTGATTGTGATTTTATCCAAAGGCCATATAGACGTTAACGGAAATTTCTCATCGTTTGTCTCAGGGATTTTAAGTACCGTCAGTGAACCGACAGGCGTAACAATTATCAAAAAATAAACTAACCCTTTTTTAAAGAAATTGCCAAGCGTTGTGTTTAAGAAATGCTTAACTGCTTTTAAGCTGAATTTAATAGCTTTTAAGCTGAATGGGTTATATTTTTTAAACCTGTTGTCGGCAATAATGAGAATTGTAAGAAAGATAAGCGACATTAGAGAATCAAGTATTGTAATCCAATGATGAATGCCGGTTATGATGTAACTGTGATAGGGCAGAAACCTTAAGTTAACCCAAACCAAAACCACAAGAGGTGCAATGTAATACAAGAAATAAAGAATCAGGGCTAAGAGAAAGTTAACAATACGTGAGTCGCCTGTTTTGATTTTGAAATTAAACATAAAAGGATGTGACTCCTCATTTTCGGTTTCAGGGTTTTCCGCCCATTTATAAACCTTTTTGGCGTGAAAGAAAATGTTTAGAAATAGATTCAGATGCAAAATCCAAACGATAAGCGGAGTGATGGAATAAAAAGTCTTAACCGGAACATCAGCGCCAAGAATTGGCAGCTTAACGGTGCTATCGGGCATAACAAGCATCCTGTCGGTTGTTCCAACAACAATTACGAGAACGTACGCAAGGAAGGCTATAAAAATCATCAGAAGATTTCTATTATAAGAAGACGACTTATCGAAAGCTTCTTTGAGGACTTTTTTTTGTCGTCTAATATTTTACTATCTTCTGATTCTTCAGTATCCAACGTAACTCCTCCTGCCCCTGTTATGAAAGAGCAAAAGTGCTGTACAGAGTTCTGTATTGGTCGTTTGACTCTATCAGGGTTTCGTGCGTTCCGATGCCTGCGATTTCGCCGTCTCTAATGACCACAATTCTATCGGCATTCTTGATTGTGGAGAGTCTGTGGGCTACGACTATTGTGGTTCTGCCTGTCATAAGGGTCTCAAGCGCCTTTTGAACAAGGGACTCTGAGACGGAATCTAGGGATGACGTTGCCTCGTCAAGTATTAAAATCGGCGGATTTTTAAGCACTGCCCGCGCTATTGCTATTCGCTGGCGCTGTCCGCCGGAAAGATTAAGACCTCTGTCACCAAGTTTGCTCTCATAACCCTCCGGCAGCTTATCTATAAACTCATCGGCATAGGAAAGCCTTGCTGCGGTTCTAATCTCATCATCGGTTGCTGTAGGCCGTCCAAATAAAATGTTATCTCTAATGGTTTCATTAAACAGCAGAATGTCCTGACTTACTATACCGATTAACTCTCTCAATGAGGTAATATCCAACTCTGCCGTGTCAGTGCCGTCAATGGTAATGCGCCCCTCGGTGGGTTTATAAAACCTTGGGATAAGATGCACAAATGAGGTTTTTCCGGCGCCACTTGGGCCAACAAGGGCTATTACCTCACCTTGTCTGATACTCAGGTTTATGTCTTTTAAAACGTACCGATGTTCGCTGACATATTTAAACGATATGTTTTCAAAAGTGATGTCTTTTTCAAAACTGTTAATGACAATGCTGCCGCTTTCCTCTATGGGTGTGTCAAACACATGATCAATCCGCTCAAGCGAGGCCCTTATCGCCTGAAGTGTCGTGTAAGACTCTCCCACTTGCTTAACCGGACTAAACACCAGATATATGGCTGTCAGAATGGATGCAAAATCACCGGGGGTCACAAGACCTGTCACAACCTGTCTGCCCCCGTAAATAAGAACCACTCCGATAGCAATTCCAGTCATTGTGTCTATCACCAGCTTGTTAAGCTCCTTAAGCCTGATAGCCTTAACATTATCCTCAAAGACTTTATTATTGTCTGCCATATATTTTTCATTTCTGAGGGGCTGCCGGTTAAATACTTTGATAACCCTAATTCCAGTTATGGACTCCTGTAGTCTGTGAGTCAGATAAGAAACACTTTTTTGCGCCTCATGAGAGCGTTGTTTAACTTTTTTACCGATCTTTTTGGCGCTATAAGCAAACAGGGGTACAAGCAGCAGGTTGGCAAGCGTGACATCCCATTTCCTGTAAAAAGCTATCCCCATAAGGACAAATATTTTTGGTATCTCAATGATTGCAGCCCTCAGCACTTCGGCAAATATAGCGCTTATTTTGTCCACATCACTAATTACGCGTGACATAAGGATACCGGAGGCCTCCTTGTCAAAATACTTAATCGGCATGTAGAGGATATGGTTGTGGAGCTTGTTTTGCGTATCTCTTATCAGAGACAATCCGGCTCGTTTCATAAGATACTGCTGAAAAAAGTGTAGTACTCCCTTTGTCGTAAAAAGCACGATAACGCCTATTGGAAAATATTTAAGATAGTCATAGTTTTTTTGAACAAAAACAATATCAAGAGCGGGTTTAACAAGCCACGCTATTGCTCCCATCACGGCTGAGACCATAAGCCCAAACGATAGGGCAAGAAACGTCTGTCCCCAGTAGGGTTTTGTTAGAGCAATCATTTTCTTATATGTTGAGGCTGACATTATGTTTCCATCCATGACATGATTTCATTGTGCTGTGCGATAAAACGCACAATTGCCGGGTGGTTGTCGCCAAGTATTTTTTTTAATCTAACAAGAGCAGCGGCAAAATCAAGAATTTTGCTTCCGTCGGTCATGTTATCGGCATAGGAGACAATCTTTTGTTCAGGCGTCTTTGGGAAATAATCACACGGGGGCAGACCAAGCGTAAGCGCCTCTTCTTTAGGCAATCCAGCGCCAATGTGCCGTTCTATTATTTTTGCAACATCCTCCCCTAATCCTAACTCTCTGACCATTTCAGCGCCAACTATCGCATGATCAATACCATGGGTTTTCCCTCTGCCAATATCGTGCAAAAGCGCTCCCACTCTGATTAGCTCAACGTTTACCGGTATCTTTACCTGATTGGCTACAGTCACCGCCTTAACACTAACGGCTTTGCTGTGTTCAATCACATGGTCTGAAACATTTGCGGCCTTAAGCAAAGCTATCTCTCTTTCGTCCACAGGACATTATAACAAATTGTATATTAGGAATGTTACAACGATGCGGCTTTTAAATCATAGTCGTTCATAGCCTTTATCAGTTGTAACCACTTAAGTTCTCTGAGGTTTTTGACGTGAGTGTGTATCTTGTTGTTTTGTATAAAGTTCTTTTTGTCATCTTTAATTTCGTAGAAATCAAGCACTGTGAGGAAAGCCTGATTTGTGTGGTTAACGTTAGGGGTCAAAACATCGTCGCGTCTTGTAAAAAACGGGTCCTCGCCCTCAGCACACGGCGTACCAAAGACGTTAAACTGCCTGCACGCTGTGGGTCTTAATATATGTATTACGCAAGAGGAGCTGATTAAAAACGGGCAGAAATCGGTTTGCTTAAAAAACTGTAACTGCCACTTAAGAGTTTCTCTTACCGGCATTTTGATTTTCTCGGTAACATAAAAATAGATTCCCACAAGTTCATGAGGATACACAGGAATATCTTTGTGTGTTTTGCAGCAATGGCAGCAGCCGTTTTGACATGCCAGCCCCTTTTGTTTGCTCCGGTATTGCAGCTCAATCGCTGATTCAATAGCGGTATCAATTATAGCATAGGAATCAAGGAGCATTGAAAGCCACGGGAAACGGCTCTCATCGGACTCAAAATTCACCCGCCTACGGTTAAACTCAGATTTCCCTATTTTTTGCACACACCAACCTCATCTGTTACATTGATGTTAGCATAAATAGGGGGTTAAATACTATCGCTGATGGCAGCAACTACACCGTTTTATTTAACCTTTAACTCATCCAGTCCCATGTTTAACTTCACAACATTAACGACAGGTTCTCCAAAAACTCCAAATTGCCGGTGTTCTATGAGTTTCTCGACAAGGGAAGCTATAACGGAATCATTCAGTCCTCTGTGCTTTGCCACCCTGTGCACCTGATAAAGCGCCGCAGAGGGGCTGATGTGCGGATCCAGTCCGCTTCCTGACGATGTGATTAGATCAATCGGGATTGGTTTGGTGTTTTCCGGGTCAGCCGACTTTAATGCAGCAATCCTTTCGGCAAGCGCCTTTTGAAGATCAGGATTGTTCTGTCCCAGGTTTGATCCCGAGGAGGAGGCACCATTATATGGATACGGAGTCGTTGCAGATGGTCTGCTCCAAAAATACCCGGGGTCAGTAAATGGCTGCCCTATAAGATATGAGCCGACAGCTTTTCCATTTTTTATAATAATGCTGCCGTTTGCCTTATCTGGAAAAACCGACTGAGCAATCCCTGTCATGGCAAGAGGATAAATAATCCCTAAAATAACCGTAAAGACAACCAGCGAAATAATTGAAGTCCTTAAAACTGCCATAATTTATCTCCTCCCTTAAAATATATGAAATACACTGATTAACATATCAATTGCTTTTATCCCTATAAACGGCACTATGACGCCTCCGAGGCCATATATCATTAGATTATTCCTTAAGAGCGCCGAGGCACCAAGCGGACGATACTTTACTCCTCTCAGTGCAAGCGGAATCAAAGCTACTATTATAAGCGCATTAAATATCACAGCTGATAAAATAGCACTCTGAGGGGTTGCCAATTTCATAACATTAAGAATGCCAAGAGCCGGATAAATACCCACAAACGCAGCAGGTAGTATGGCAAAATACTTTGCTACATCGTTAGCAACACTGAATGTGGTTAAAGTGCCGCGGGTAATGAGTAGCTGCTTACCGATTTCAACAATTTCTATGAGTTTAGTTGGATTAGAGTCAAGATCAACCATGTTTCCAGCCTCTTTAGCGGCCTGAGTGCCAGTGTTCATAGCAACAGCAACGTCAGCCTGAGCAAGCGCAGGGGCATCGTTTGTGCCATCCCCTGTCATTGCCACAAGTCTGCCGCCTGCCTGATGCTCACGTATGAGTTTTAATTTAGCCTCAGGGGTTGCCTCAGCTAAAAAGTCATCAACACCAGCATCGGCTGCCACTGCAGCCGCTGTAAGCGGATTGTCGCCGGTAATCATGACGGTTTTAATTCCCATACGCCTTAATTGTGCAAATCGTTCCTTTATGCCGCCCTTTACAATGTCTTTCAGACGGATTACGCCTAAGACTTTTTTCCCTTCTGCCACAACCAATGGAGTGGCACCCTCACGGGCTATTCCCTCAACTATGCTTACAACGTCATTTGGAAATATGCCGCCCTGATTTTTTACATACTCCAACACAGCATCGGCTGCCCCTTTGCGTATTTCCTTCCCATCCATGTTAACTCCGCTCATGCGGGTGTGTGCGGAAAACGGTATGAATTTGGCATGAAGTGTATCTATATCACGCTCTCTGATTCCATACAAGTTTTTAGCAAGCACGACAATGCTGCGTCCTTCAGGCGTCTCATCGGCAAGCGAGGCAAGTTGTGCCGCATCGGCAAGCGTTTTTACCTCTACTCCTCGTACGGGTATAAATTCAGTAGCCTGTCTGTTACCAAATGTTATGGTGCCGGTCTTATCCAACAGCAAAACGTCCACATCCCCAGCAGCCTCAACGGCACGCCCCGACATTGCTATCACGTTAGCCTGTATCATTCTGTCCATTCCGGCAATCCCTATTGCTGAGAGCAGCCCTCCTATTGTTGTGGGAATAAGACAAACCAAAAGGGCCGTCACTATAGTTACCGAAACAGGAGTTCCTTGTGAAATAGCCTTAACACTAAAAATTGAAAACGGCACGATTGTAACAGTGGCTATAAGAAAGATGATGGTTAATCCGGCAAGCAAAATATCGAGGGCTATCTCGTTAGGGGTTTTTTGTCTTTTTGCGCCCTCAACCATAGAAATCATCCTGTCAATAAAGGTTTCACCCGGGTTTGCGGTTATTTGGATTATTAACCAGTCTGAAACTATCAGTGTGCCTCCTGTGACGGCACTTCTGTCGCCGCCGCTTTCCCTTATAACCGGAGCACTCTCGCCTGTTATGGCACTTTCATTTACCGATGCGACTCCCTCGACTACTTCGCCGTCGCTTGGGATAATATCCCCCGCTTTTACAATCACGTAGTCACCTTTTCTCAGTTTTGGCGACGATACGACGGTTACTTTTGCGTTACGATCTGGCGTGGGTATTAACTTTGCCTGAATATCTCGTCTGCTGCTTCTTAGGTTTTCAGCCTGTGCCTTACCCCTGCCCTCAGCCATTGACTCTGCAAAGTTAGCAAAGATAACAGTAAACCAGAGCCACAAGGAAACAGCCAATATAAAAACTGGCGGCTCACCTAATGGTTTAAAAAGACAAGTGATAAAAAGCGCTGTGGTAAGAACGCTTCCAACCTCTACAACAAACATAACCGGCTTACGCATCTGGTATAACGGATTTAATTTAATAACCGAATCGACAGCGGCAGTTGTGATGAGATGCCAATCGAAAAGATTTTGTTTTGTCATAATTTAATCCTCATTTTCTTTATTATTTAATGGCCGTTAAGTGCTCTGCAATGGGTCCTAACGAAAGGGAGGGCAGAAACGTAAGTGCCCCGACTATAATGATAATTCCTATTAAAAACACTACAAAGAGCGGCGTATGGGTTGGTAACGTACCAGAGCCAACCGGCACATATTTCTTTTCAGCCAGTGATCCCGCTATCGCAAGCACGGGTATAATAACGCCAAACCGTCCTAGTAGCATAACAATTCCAAGTGATACATTATAGAAAGGAGTGTTAGCCGAAAGACCGGCAAAGGCGCTGCCATTGTTGTTTGCACATGATGAAAACGCATACAGAATTTCTGAAAACCCGTGGGCACCTGGATTAGCAATGCCAGCCACTCCGGCTTTTGCAACAACTGCCACAGCAGTACCCAAAAGAACACACACGGCTGGAATCAATATTACAAGTGAGGACATTTTCATCTCAAAAGACTCGATTTTTTTACCAAGATATTCCGGCGTTCGTCCAACCATAAGTCCTGCTACAAATACGGAAATTATGGCAAACACTATCATCCCGTAAAGCCCGGAGCCCACGCCGCCAAAGATTATTTCGCCCAATTGCATTAGAAAAAGCGGAATAAGTCCGCCTAACGGGCTGAAAGAGTCGTGCATGGCATTTACTGAACCGTTTGATGCGGCAGTTGTAACGGCAGCCCAAAGAGCTGAGTTTGCTACCCCTAAGCGCACCTCTTTGCCCTCCATATTGCCGCTAGCGTTTAAAGTTGCACCCAGAGTTTTAACATAAGGAGCATCAAGCGTTTCGCTGTAATAACAAAATATCAGCAAGGGTATAAGAATGATTAACATAGCAGCAAGCAGTGCCCATCCCTGGCGGGTATCTCCTGCCATTTTACCAAAAGTATAGCAAAGGGCACCCGATATGAGTATAATGGCAAGAGTTTCCAAAAAGTTGGCAAGCGGGGTAGGATTTTCAAATGGATGTGCGGAGTTTACATTAAAAAAACCGCCTCCGTTAGTACCAAGCTGTTTTATTGCAATTTGAGAAGCCGCAGGGCCAAAAGGAATCTGCTGCTCTTTCATTACGGCGGGTTCCGTCTTGTCTTTACCTGCGGCATCCTTAACGGTATTGCCCTGAGCGTCAACAACCGGTTTGTCGTACGATACGGTTTGCATAAGAGATGCGGTACGATACGATTTAAAGTTTTGAACCACTCCCTGAGAGACCAAAACAATCGTAAAAACTATCGAAAGGGGTAAGAGTATGTACAGAGTTGAACGTGTAGAGTCAACCCAGAAATTACCGATAGTTTTAGCGTTTCGTCTTACAAATCCCCTTATTAATGCTATGAGCACAGCCATGCCGGCAGCTGCAGACAAAAAGTTCTGAACACCGAGCCCCGCCATTTGGGTCAGGTAACTCATAGTTGACTCACCGCCATAGCCCTGCCAATTGGTGTTGGTTATGAAGCTTACAGCCGTATTAAAGGACGAATGCCATGATACGGCTGGAAATCCCTGTGGATTTAACGGCAGATGATCCTGAAACACTTGCAGTAGATATACAACAATAAAACCTAAAACGCTGAACACTAAGACAGATGCCGCATAAGTTTTCCACGGCATCTCATCCTCTGAATGAACGCCAAAAATGCGGTACAAGAGTTTCTCGACAGGCCTTAAAAGTGGAGATAACAAATTTGGCGTGCCTTCATACACTTTCGCCATGTAGCTGCCTAGCGGCTTAACTAAAACAACCAAAACAGCAAAATACAAACCGATTTGAAATAATCCGCTTCCAGTCATTAAAACACCTCCGGTTTCAAAAGCGCCACAGTAAGATAGATAAGCAGCACCACACTGACAACTCCGCCAACCCAGTAAAAAGTTTCCATAAATACCCCCAACGAAACTTTATAGTATCAGATATGAACCAATACCCAAGTTTAACTTAACAGTTTATTTCATAAAATAGGTATTAATAAACACACATGGAGTATAAAGATTTGATAAAAATGATGACGACCACTATTTTAACGTTTCTATATCTATACCTTGAAAACTGAAAAATATCTCCCTCTCTTGCATATCCACCCTCTCTATCCATACAGTAACCGTACTGCCTATATGAAACACCTTCTTTGTGTTTTTTCCTCTTAGAGTCAGGCTCTTTTCGTCAAACACATAGTAGTCATCAAACATCTGAGAGACCTCTACCATTCCGTCTATGAAATGATTGTCAAGCCGTACTCTCAGTCCTCTTGCGTTTATTCCCACTATTTTGCCTGAAAACTTCTCCCCCACGCTGTCTTTTAAAAACCAAACCCGAAGCGCATTAATTGTTTCTCTTTCCGCCTCCTCAGCTACCCTCTCCCTGTGTGAACAGTGGAAAGCTATATCTGATAATTTTTTTAAAAACTCTTTCCCCTTATGCCCCCCCATTATTAAGGCCTCTCTGAGCACTCTATGTACAACCAGATCAGGGTATCTCCTTATCGGTGACGTAAAGTGCGTGTAGCTCTCTGAGGCAAGTCCAAAGTGCCGCTCATTCGCCGTTGAATACCGCGCTTGTTTCAAACTTCTTAGCACCAGATAATTGATTACCTCCTTAAAGGGAGTGTCTGATGCTTTTGCTATTATTTGGGGGAAATCTGAGGCATTTATCCGGTTTTTACTCCACAATATGGTGCACTTGAGGACTTTTATTATCTCATCAAGTTTTCTGTCATCAGGAGCCTCATGAATTCTGAAAACCGTAGGAATTTTAAGTGATTCCAAAAAACTGCTAACCGCCTCATTAGCGGCTATCATAAACTCCTCCACGATAAAATGCGCAAAGTTTCTATCCGTTCCGGCTATGCTTTCAAGCCCTCCCTGCATATCAAGAATTATCTCCGGCTCAGGCAGGTCAAAATCAAGACTCCCCCGCTTAAGGCGCACTGCCCTTAATTTGTGGCACAACTCCTCCATCGCTTCAAATTCCGGCAAGAGTGCGGCATACTTTTTTCTCTGTCGCTCATTCTTATCAATAAGTATCTCTTTAACCGCAGTATAGGTCATTCTCTCATTGCTTCTTATCACGGAGGGATAAAATTTTGATGTTGCCCTTGAACCGTCCTCTTTGAAAGTCATTTCTGCCGTAAATGTCAGTCTGTCAACTTTTGGCTTAAGACTGCAAAGCTCCTCAGATAGCCGCTTTGGAAACATCGGGATTACTCTGTCAGGGAAATACACCGAAGTGCCTCGCTTTCGTGCCTCTGTGTCAAGAGCACTTTCCCACGGCACAAAGTGACCGACATCGGCAATATGCACATAGAGCTTGTACCCCTGCTCCTCTTTGATTATTGATATTGCATCGTCAAAATCCCTTGCCCGTTCTCCATCTATCGTGACTGTTTTAAGCTCTCGTAAATCCACACGCTCGGTAATCATATCCGATGTGATGCTATCCGGCAAATCTTTTGCCTCAGCTGTGACAGCCTTAGGGAATCTGACGGGCAGATGAAACTCATCGACTATCATGTCTATTTCGGATTTCGGCCCCTCAGGCTCTGTCATAATCTTCGTGATTTTTCCTGTAGGCGGTCTGTGCGCATTTCCGTAGTCTGTTATTTCCGCCGTTACGTTATCTCCTGATTTTGCGTTTAGCGTGTCTTTTTCCGGTATAAATAAGTCAAACATAATTGTCTTATTTTTTGGCTTAAGATAACAGGCATTTCCAACATAATCAACCCGTCCAAAGACCTTATCGCAGACCCTTTCAACCACCTGCACTATGGAGCCCTCACGACGTCTTGTGTCCTCCATTCTTACGATAACGCGGTCGTTGTCCATTGCTCCGTTTGTCTTTCTGCCGGGAATAAATATGTCTCTTTCTCCGGGCTTATCTACTATGACAAACCCATAGCCTCCCCTGTGGGCTTCAAAATAGCCACTGGCAAGACCCATCCCCTCAGCAGGCCCATAGTGACCGTTTTTGGTACGTACCACAACTCCAAGCCTCACCTGTTCCCTCAGATATTTTTTAAGCAAACGGGTCTCTTTTGAAGTTCCACAGAGCCGCTTAGAGAGCTCCCCAAAAGACTGCGGCTTTTTCATCGTTTTTAAGTATTTCTTTAATTTCTCTTTGTCCATCATAAAATTATGTTAATGATTATTGAGTTAATTCCGAAATAGTGTTTTATATCAGCAAATGATATATTTAAAGGACTGGATTCCAGCTCGGAGGCTGGAATGACAAAGGAGAGTGCGCTTTCTGTCATTCCTCTTTTTCTTGTCATTCCTGCGAAGGCAGGAATCCAGTTTTTTGTTTGCAGAGCTGACTGCATATGCAATATCATGTTTTTTAAATAAGGCATCTAAGTTACTTTCTATATCATTTTACTAACAGGTGCAAAAGTCATGCGATGGATTTCGCAGGGGCCGTGCTCTTTGATGTTAGCAACATGCTCACGCGTTCCATAGCCCTTGTGTCGTATAAAGCCGTACTGAGGATATGTCTTATGATAGCCGCTCATAATGGAATCTCTCACAACCTTTGCTATAACTGAGGCCGAGGCAATTGAAGCGCTCTTTTCGTCCCCTTTTATGATTGATACCTGCTCTATGTCAATGTCCTTAAGCTTTACCGCATCTATTAACAGCAATTTCGGTCTTATGGGGACATCCGTAACCGCCCTTTTCATGGCAATACGCGTGGCATTTAATATGTTTACACTGTCAATCTCAGCATTTGTAGCAATTCCTAAACCAATTCGGACAGCCTTGTTGTAAAGCAACTCTTTAAATATCCGGTTTCTGGCAGCTTCCGTCAATTTTTTAGAATCGTTCAAACCTTCAATATAAATACCGGCAGGTAATATCACACAGGCTGCCACAACAGGGCCAGCAAGCGGCCCCCGCCCGGCCTCATCTATCCCGCCTATCAGGGTGTGCCCATTTGTGATATATTCCCTGTCAAAGTCAAACAGAGCTGACATCAGCCCCCTTTATGCTGCTCCCTTCCCTTTTCCTTGATTTTTGCGTCTTTGCCTTTCTTTGACCTCAGGTAATATAGTTTTGCCTGCCGCACATCGCCGCGTCGCATCACCTCAATCAACTTTACTATCGGGGAATGCAGTGGGAATATCCTCTCCACACCGACTCCAAACGATACCTTACGCACCGTGAAGGTCTCTCTTACTCCGCCCCCATGGCGTGCTATCACAACCCCCTCATAGGGCTGAACGCGTTCCTTGTCCCCCTCCACCACTCGCACATGCACTCTGACCGTGTCTCCTATATTGAAAACAGGTATGTCGCCTTTTTTGTGCGTCTCTTCAAGTGCCGATAAAAAATTCATCTGTCATCTCCTCCTTAAGTTGTTCTATTATCTCTCTGTCAGCTTCTGTTAACTCTGCATAATTTACCATATTTGGTTTATGTAAAAGGGTCTTTCTTAACGCCTCCCTTTGCCGCCAATTCTGAATAAGCCTGTGATTGCCACCGATTAAAACCTCAGGCACCTTCATTCCCATAAACTCCGCAGGTCTTGTATAATGCGGATAGTCCAGGAGCCCGCTTGTAAAGGATTCCTCCTCCTTTGAGCGCTCATCCCCTAACACTCCCGGCAAAAGTCTGCACACAGCGTCTATTATAACCAAAGCGGCTAACTCTCCGCCAGTCAGTACATAATCGCCAATGGACATTTCCTCATGGGCAAACTCTACAACCCTCTCATCCACGCCCTCGTACCGTCCGCATATCAACGTCAAGCTCTTTTCAGAATGGGCTAACTCCTCTGCCACGGCTTGCGTAAAGAGCCGCCCGCCGGGTGACAAAAGCACGACATGACCAGTTGCCGCCTCTGCTTTGAGACTCATCAGAGCATCATGTATAGGCTGCACCTTTAACACCATACCTGGGCCTCCGCCAAACGGATAATCATCCACACACAGGTGCTTGTCCGTTGTGAAGTCCCGTATGTTGACCGCTTTCACCTCTGCCTTGTTTGCGGCAATTGCGCGCTTTATTATACTCTCCCCTGCGTAATAGTCAATGAGGCCGGGGAAAATTGTCAGCACATTGAATCTCATCCCTGAAGCAAACCCTCCATGACCTCTATTGTAATTGTCCCCTCTTTTATATTTATCTCCTTAATTACATCCGCTATTGCAGGGATTAAATGCTCCTTACCATCCCCCCCCTCTACGACATAGACATCATTAGATTTAACGTCTAAAATGTCTGTCACAATGCCAACTCGCTCTCCGGTCGTTGTGATGACCTCAAGACCGATTATTTCGTGATGATAATAGTGCCCCTCTGAAAGTACCGGAAGGTCATTTTCATCAATTTTAATCAGAGCTCCTGCATATTCTTGCGCACGCTCTGGCGTTTCTATGCCAGAGAGCTGAACTATAAGGCTGTTTGTGCCATCCCTTATGGAGTTCACACGTACAGGCTCAACAGTTCCGGCTCTTTCGATAAAAAATGTCTCCATATCGGAAAATGCCATATCCAATACAGCCTTAATTTCCCCTTTAAGTCCATGAGGTTTTAAAAGCCTCCCGACCTCTACGTATGCCACAGACATTACCCCTCTTAAAATCAACGGGCAGCACTACAACACTATTTAGAGCTGCCCGTCAGACACATGTTTATTAAGATGTTTTATTATTCGAGAATTTCCAGTACGGAACGTTTTCCTATTTTAGTTCCGGAGGCTGAGAGAATTGTCCTCATTGCCCTGGCTGTCTTTCCCTGCTTACCAATTACCTTACCCAGGTCGGTTGCAGCCACTCTTAACTCAAAAACCGTTGTCTTTTCACCGTCAACCTCTTTAACAGAGACATCCTCAGGCTTATCCACAAGTGCTCTTGCCATAACCTCAACTAGTTCTTTCATCATACTATGTCCACCTCCAAAATGTATCAGGCTGTTTGCAGTTGTACTCCAGCCCTCTGTAATAGCTTTTTAACTATATCGGTAGGCTGAGCGCCATTCCCAAGCCACTTTTTAATTTTCTCTACATCAAGCTTCACTAAAGAGGGCTCCTTTAGAGGGTCATAATTGCCCACTATCTCTAAAAACCGCCCATCCCGCCGTGTCCTGCTGTCTGTCACCACAATTCTGTAAAACGGCCTCTTATGTGCTCCCATTCTTGTCAAACGTATCTTTACCAATGCTGTACCTCCATTTTATGATTCCATATTCTAATATAATTTCTCACGTTAAGTAAAGGCTTTTTTATACACATTTAAAAGGGCATAAAATCAGGCATCTTTAAGCCCTTCTTTCCCTTAAACATTTTCATCATTTTTTTCATATCCTTATACTGCTTCAACAGGCGGTTGACATCGGCCACTGTGGTGCCGCTGCCCTTTGATATCCGGATTTTTCTACTGCCGTTTAATATATCAGGGTTTCTCTTTTCCTTTTTTGTCATTGAGTTTATCATGGCCTCAATTCTTACAAACTGTTTTTCGTCGACCTCAACTCCTTTCATTTTGTTAAAGCCGGGGATCATGTTAAGAAGATTCTGAATGGGGCCCATAGAGCGTATTTTACTTAACTGGTCTCTTAGGTCATCAAGCGTGAAGCTGTCAGTAAGAAGCTTATCTTTAAATTTCTCGGCGTCTTTTTCGTCAAAAGTCTGCTGGGCTTTTTCTATGAAACTGAGCACATCTCCCATGCCAAGAATTCTTGAGGCAATACGCTCCGGGTAAAACGGCTCTATCATATCTATTTTTTCACCGGTACCGATAAACTTAATCGGCCTGCCGGTGACTTCTCGTATGGATATGGCAGCGCCTCCGCGGGCATCGCCATCCATCTTGGTAAGGACAATGCCGTCTATGCCGATTCTTTCGTTAAATGTATGCGCTATATTTACGGCATCCTGACCTGTCATTGCATCGGCCACAAAGAGGGTCTCTGTGGGTAGTACGGCGTCCTTTATGTCTCTAAGCTGTCCCATAAGCTCATCGTCAATATGAAGCCGTCCAGCCGTGTCAACAAACACAATGTCCCGCGCCTCTTTTTTAGCCTCTGCTATTGCATCCCGACAAACCTTAACGGGATTTTTCTCTTCTTTTGAGAAAAACACAGGCACACCGATTTGTTTTCCAAGAGCTATAAGCTGATCAATTGCCGCCGGGCGTTGAAGGTCAGCGGCAACCATCATAGGACGTCTGCCCTGAGTTTTAAAATGAAGCGCTATTTTTGCAGTAGTGGTTGTTTTACCTGAGCCTTGAAGCCCTGCCATCAATACCACAGTAGGGGGATTAGGAGACAGGCGGATTTTCTCGTTATCTTTTCCCAGAAGGATACACAGCTCGTCATTTACTATTTTTACAACCTGCTGCCCCGGCGTCAGACTTTCCAAAACCTGTGCGCCAAGCGACTTTACTTTTACCTTCTCTACAAAGCCTTTAACGACTTTAAAGTTAACATCAGCCTCAAGAAGAGCCAAACGTATCTCTTTCATGGCTACGTCTATATCACCGGAGGTTAAAAAGCCTTTGCCTTTTAACTTCTTAAAAACAGCCTCTAATTTCTCATTTAAAGAAGCAAACAAGCGGCCCCGCCTTTACCGTTATTATCCGGTACCAGATCAAATTTTATGCCCATCAACAGCCGCACAATCCCCTAACCTGCAACCAGGACGCACATAGAGAGAGTCCATCCGCACACAGTTAACCAAGAAGCGTTTGAATCTTTTCCTTAAGCTGTGCTTTGGGTACTGCCCCAACAAGTTGGTCTATTTTTTCACCGCTGCGGAAAAACATCAGGGTTGGTATCCCCATTATTTTGTACTTACTCGCTACATCGGGATTCTCATCAGTGTTCAGTTTAACAACCTTTAATTTCCCTGCAAATTCCTTTGCTAACTCCTCAACAATAGGAGCTACCATCCTGCACGGGCCGCACCACACTGCCCAAAAGTCAACAAGCACTAGTCCCTGCGTCTTTAACACCTCAGATTCCCACGTGGCCGTTGTTGCGGCTATTACTCCTTCTGCCATATAACCTCCTCTTTTATGATTTCGTTATCTATCATATTGTTCTATAGTCAAACCAAAGTCCAGCTCTGATTATATTTATTAACGCAAACATTTGTCAAACGATTTTTTAAATCTGGGATAACTTTATATTAAATTACCATTAAAGTGTACAAGCCATTGACAGTACCTATCGCTTTCTGTTACTTTTAGCGATGATTTGGCATAGAGGAGCGCTTTTTGTTTTTGCCGCCATAATGTCGGTAGTTTTCATTGCCGACAACAGATGTGCACACGGCTTTGACTTTAAGGGGCTTCAGCCTGTTCAGCCAAACGGAGTGTTTTCAACATTTTCCGCATCAATCAGTGAGCGGGGTTCTGCCGCATTGGGGGTTGAGTTGGAACAGTCAGTAGATCCCACGTTTTACAGAATTACCAGCTCATTGTCATACTCTTTGGCAAATACACTTGAGTTTGATGCCACCGTGCCATTTAGCATGAAGACTAATGAGTATGGTTTTGAGGATGCATCCATTGGCTTAAAGACACTCCTGTTTGAGGAGGCGGGGTTGAGGCCGGCAATTGCTGCGCTGGGAGTTATTTCAGCACCATCAGGTCAGAAAGAAATAACCACAAACGGCAGATATGGCGGAGGACTTATTTTATCTAAAAAGGTGGGGCCATTCAGAACGCACATAAACGCACTCTATTACGTTCCGTTTAAAGAAGACCTCAGAAATGAGATAGATATCCTGCTTGGCTCTGATTATCCGATTGCCCACAATCTGAGCATGCTCACAGAGCTATATCTTAAGAAAAGCCATTTGGGTAACAGTTTTGATTATTTTGAAGGCCGAATAGGTTATAGGTTTAAACCTCTGGATTTTTTGTACACAACGCTTGGGGTAGGGTATGAGTTTATGAAAAATACGCCGGATGTCAGGGTTTTTTTGAATTTCACTGTCGTATATCCGCATAAAGAGCAAATCTATAATAGAATATACGAAGAGGAGCAATAATGTTTGATTTGGGCATACAGGAAATATTGGTTATTTTTATAGTATCGCTGCTTTTGTTTGGTCCTAAGAGTATGCCTGAGGTGGCTAAAAATATTGGTAAAGTCATTGGATATTTCAGGAAAACATACGATGAGTTAAAAAGCCAGATAAATGATGAACTGCGTGATGATACAGCGCCTTTTAAAGAGGAATTTGACAAGATAAACAAGGACTTTTTAAATTCAGTAAATGAGTTCCATGCTGAGCACAAACCTTTTGTGCATTCATCAGAGGTTGATAGCGTTAAAAAGCCAGAGGATGCCGCCACATCATCCCAATCGGATACACCTAAGACAGAAGAGCCGAAACCTGCTGACACTACTGCTAAAGCACATGAGGGTAAGGAAGCACTTACTGAAACAAAAACCGCACACAATTAAGGAGCACATATATACGTGACAGAACAACAGCCGCCTGAACCGCTGCCCGAGCAGCACAAAAAAATGCCTTTTGTTGAACATCTTACTGAATTACGAACCAGGCTACTGGTTTCATTTGTAACAATATTTGTGATTTTCATTGCAGTTTTTAACTATTCGGAATATTTGTTTAAAATCCTTGTGCTGCCTATGGAGGAGAGTCTGGTTTTCAAAATGCAGATGCCGTTTATATCTTTTGTGCCAAAAACCACGTCAGCAGTAAAGCTGGTTTTTTTGGAGCCTGCCGAGGCCTTCTGGATGCACTTAAAGCTGTCCATGCTGGCCTCTATAGTGTTGGCACTGCCGGTTTTGTTTTCTCAGTTGTGGCTTTTTATATCACCTGGACTATTGCCTAAGGAAAAGAAATATGTGCTGCCGTTTATATTTTCTGCAACAATTCTTTTTATGTGCGGAGCATTTTTCTGTTTTATCATAGTGCTTCCATTTGCTCTTGGATTTTTGCTTACCTATAAAACCGAGCACCTGACGCCTATGATTTCAGTGGGCCACTACGTGGATTTCACGATGAAGTTCATTCTTGCCTTTGGCATAATATTTGAGATGCCCATTATTATAATAATTTTAACGAGGCTGGGGATTGTTACGCCTGTGTTTCTTAAAAAGTACAGAAAACACGCCATTGTAATGGCTTTTATAATTGCCGGTGTTGTTACGCCTACGCCTGATGCTTTTAATCAGACCCTTATGGCAGTACCTATGATAGTGCTGTATGAGATAGGAATTTTCGTGTCTAAGTTTTTTATAAAGAAGCCGGAGGAAAATGAAACTAAAGATGTCGTCAAAAGTGAGACAAAAAGTGAGGGAGGGGGCAGCGAAAAGTGAAACGATTATTTTTGGTATTACTAATTGTCATGTTTGCAGTTATTTTGCCGTCATGCAGCGGAGGCAGTGGAGCTAAGGAGCTTTTTGACACCGCTGAACTTGAGGTGGTTCAAAACAACAAAGAACACGCCGTAACGCTCTATCAAGAGGTAGTGAGTAAGTACCCGGACTCGGAGTACGCTAAAAAAGCACAGGATAAACTCTCTCAGTTAAAAAACGGAAAATAGATTAAATTCTTAAAGATATAAAAAAGGAGTGGATTCCCGCTCGTAGGCGGGAATGACAAAGAAGGAAAGGCGTGAACTACGGAGGAAAGGCGGTGACAAAGGGGCGTAACTCCCCTCTATGGCATTCCTTAACAGGGGAATCCCCTTTAGGGGAGTGTCATTCCTGCGAAAGCAGGAATCCAGTTTATATTATTATAGTTAACTATGAAGACAATAAACTCTTTTTCTTAATCTTTCATTTCAGCTTTTGGGAAATATCTTAATGTGTCATAGTACTCAGAGCCGAATCTTATAGCTTCAACCTTATTAAGTACAATGCCTGAGTGCAGAATTCCTGATGCCTTAAGGTTAGAAAAGATTCCAGCAAGTACGTCAATGTGCGTGCGTTCGTTTTCAACGACAACGACAAGGTTTTTACCCGTACGACTGCCTATAAGTATTGCCTCATCAGAGGACAGCAACGACGGGGTGTCTATTATAATAAAGTCATAATCTTTTTCCATATTATCTACAAGGGAAACAAACCTGTCAGAGGTCAAATTCCTAATGCCGCCGCCATCATTTATCCCTGCAGGTATAAGAAAAAGCCCTGAGACAGAGGTCGGCTTAACGCTTGTAATCACAGTTTCCGCTCCAGCTAAAAACTCAGGAAGACCCGGCGTGTTGGATAGTCCAAAAATAGTGCTGAGAGAGTTTTCCTTAGTGTCAGTGTTAATCATAAGTACCTTTTTACCCTCTGAGGCCAAAGATATGGCAAGATTAGACGACAAAAAACTCTTTCCCTCGCCATCATGAGCGCTTGTTACAAGTATGGTTTTTATCGGCTTATCGCGGTGAAACATGGCAAGGCTGTTTGATATGGTTTTAAATGATCTGACATGTGTTTTTGCTCTCAGTCCAAAACTGTCGTCTGTCAGTTTTTTTACGACGCCAAGTAGTGCAACATCTTTTAATCCCTTTATGTCTCTGATACCCTTAACAGTGTTGTCAAGGATTTCCATAATGATGATGCTTATAAAACTAAGAATAGTGCCTAAAAATAATGCGATAATCATATTAATTAACAGTGATGGAGACTTATGAGATGCTTTGTCATGAACTATAGCAGGCTCCACAATGTTGAAATTTGAGATCTCTATAGATTCCACGAGACCGACCCTGTACTTATAGGTAAGCAGATTGGAGTAAACAGTGTTAGTGGCCGTGGATTCCTGCGAGAGGACTGAACTTATAAGTTGTTTTTCTGGAATGGAGGCGAGTTTTTGCTCATATTTTTTTATAATTTCAGGATAGACCTTGTTTTGGGCGTATATTCCGTCAAGCTCCAGGTAATATGTGATAAGGCTCTTTCTTGCAGTCATATATAAGTCGTCCATGTTGTAGGACTTAGAGTCAAAGACTTTTTCGTATTCTCTTTGCAGAAGTCCTTTTACCATGTTAATCTGGTTTTCATAATCAATAACAATCGGATGCTTTTCTGTATATTTGGTCCTTGATTCAGCAAGTGTCTGATAAAGCGTTGCCAGTTTCTGTTTATAGTATGAGAGCATGTCTGAGTTTCCCATGCTGCTGCCGTCTTTGGCAAAAGAAGGTACGTTTCTTAATTGTCTTTCCAGTTTAGCTATCAAGACTTTGGTTTTTGCTATGTTAACGTTGTTTGCTTCAAAAGTCTTCTTGTAAGTGTTAAGGTCGGTCATGATGTTAGATATTTGGGTATCCAGAGCGAGTGCATCGTCTTTTTCCTGAAAATCTCGTATCTTCTTTAAATTGGCAAGAGTAGCATCCCTGACGTTGTCAATTTTCTCATCTATAAATTTACCGGCATATCTGTACGTATCATAGACTCTTCTGATTTCCTGGTCAACAAGGGCAGCAGCCATAGTGTTGGCGATGTTTGCGGCAGTCTCAGGGTCCTGTGCTTTAGCAGATATTTTAAATAAATCGGTATCTTCTACCTGGCTCATCTTTACGTTTGGAGATGGAAAGATTTTAGTCATAATCCCTGAATTTAATAACTGCTCCGCTGTCAGGCGCTTACCCTCAGCGTTAACATCAACGCCAAGTGCCTTAAGTAGTGGTTTGAGAAACGGCATTGACCTTGCCACCCGTTGCCTTATGCGAAGTTTCCTAAGGGCTAGTTTATCGACAACTTGCTCAGCCGTAGGTCTAAGCGTAAGCAGGGCAAGGTAGTCCGCCCTGTCTGTTGTTGAAAATGATGAGGACTCATTTGATGTTACCCCTATAGCCGAATTCAGAAAATTAATTGACGCAGGTTTTTTCAGCATTATTTTAGCAGTTGATTCATAAGTTGGAGCAATAAAAAAAGTGCCAACTGTTATTGGCAGTAAAATAGCCAGAAACACCTTTAATATAAGCCGCCTGCGCCTAAAGAGCAATTCAATAATGTATCTTATGTCCATTTTTTACCTCATATCACTGGAATTACGAAACAAACACGAGGCTTTTCCCATCGGTTCGTGTCGTTGAATTTTTTATTGCTCCAATTGCGTCTTTAAACTCATACGTGGAGGTAATCATCTCTTTGACATTTAACCTGCCCGAGGCAATTAGTCGTATGATGTTGTTATAAATGCCGTAACCGGCATGTCCTCTTGCCCCTATAATGCTGTTAGCACCTGAGACCAGTGTGTCAAGCATCAGAGGGACGCTTGCAGCGGCACGTCCAAGGTAGATTATTTTTCCGTTAACAGCAAGGGAATTTTCCATCTCAGGCACAGTAAAGGGCGCAGCCCCTGCGGACTCTACCTGAAGCTCTGCTCCAACTCCTTTAGTCCTCTCCATGACAATATCCCGCGGCTGTATGACGGTATTTTTCAGTTCATTTATGTTATAAACAAGGTCTGCTCCCATACTCTTTGCTATGGAGAGCCTTTCATCTATAGTGTCAAAGGCTAAAATCAAACTTGCCCCAGCAAGCCTTGAAAGTGCCACGGCAGCAAGCCCAATAGGTCCTACGCCATAGACAACCACAGTTATACCGGGCTTAAATCCGCCTCCGCTTATGAAAATCCCGTTATAAGCACACCCTATCGGCTCTATCAACGCTCCCAGAGAAAACACATCGTCCTCTGATAACCGCTCCCTCAGCGAATCAATTTTCCAGCAGTGCCGTTCCTTAGCGCATATAAACTCCGCCAGTGCGCCGTCTTTTGTTATGCCGATAAGTTCCACCTTCTGGCACTGATTAAAAGCGCCGCTTCGGCAAGGAGTACACTTACCGCACCAGTGAATACTCTCTGCAGCAACAATGTCTCCGTGGCGGAGGGTGTCGACGTTTTTCCCAACTTTTTCTACCACGCCTGAGTACTCATGCCCAATTATACACGGAAACCTGGCAGGACCTGAAAACAAGATGTAGCCGTCCATGTCGTTTTCATATATGTGTGTGTCTGAGCCGCATATGCCGCATCGCTTCACTCTGACCAACACCTCATTGACCCCTATGTCAGGAACCGAGACGTCCTTGATTTCAAACACAGGGTTTTTCCAGACCTGACTGCCCATAGAGGCGCGTCTGAGCAGTGTCTCTTTTTCAGCAGGCAGGTATCCCTCACGCGGCTCCCACAGTGCCTCAACTACAAGCGCTTTCATATCATGCCATCTTCAAAGAGTTTCTTTAGTCTCTTTTTATCTATCTTACCGCTTCCTATCTTAGGGAGTTCAGAAACAAATTCCACTTTTCTTGGTACCATGTAATTTGCAAGCTTTGCTCTCATATACTGCGATAAATCGCTTGCCGTCAGGTCACAGCCATCTTTAACTATTACAAAAGCTGCCGGCACCATTCCTCGGCTTCTGTCTTCAATGCCTATTACTGCGGCCTCATCAACACTGGGATGCTGCTTTATGACTATCTCTATTTGCAGTGGATATACTTTTAGACCTGCCACTTTCAAAAGTCCGCTTTTTCTTTCAATAAAGTAGTAAAACCCATCACTGTCTTTCCTTACCAGATCGCCGGAACGGTAGAAACCATCCGCATCAGATGAAAACTCAGCATTGTCGTCTATATATCCTGAAACAACAGCCGAGCCGCGTATAAGCATCTCTCCTGTGTCCCCGTCATGAACCTCCTTACCATTGTCATCAATAACCTTTATATCATAGTACGGACAGGGTTTCCCCATAGAGCCGTCCATCCGGTAATCGTCCGGTCTGTTGGCAAGCGCAATACCGCTTGTCTCTGTGCTGCCCCAGACAGAGAGCACAGGAATTCCAAAGGAATTTTTAAACCCCTCCGTTATTTCTGCTCTTGTAAACATCCCTCCTGATTCAGCAATTCTCAAAGCGGACATATTATAACCTGAACAATGTGAAAAAAGCATATCGTACAAAGGGGCAATACCCATCATCATAGTCACTGAGTCATCTTTTATGGTGTTTGCAATGGTTTTAGGGTTTATCTCTTCAAGCAATGATAAAGTGCCGCCTGTGTATAGAGCTCTGCAAAAAATTTCATGAGGGTGGGCAAATGAGGCAAACATACACAGATGGGTGTCATCGGCTGTTATGTTAAACGCCTCTATTGCAGACATGGTGTTGTAGTAAAGGTTTGCATGGGTTGCCAGCGCCCCCTTTGGGTCAGAGGTTGAACCGGTTGTGTAGTTTAAGTATGCTAAATCATTGGGATTTGATTTTGCCTCTACAGTTCCTTTCTTTTTGTAACAAGCGCTTTTCCACGGGATATGGCCGTGTTTAATTTTAGAGTCTGTTTCAACAACGACAATTGTCCCGGCAAATGGTTTTAAATCCACAAGGGGTAACAGTTTTTCATACACGACGGTCACTTTAGGATGGACGTGTTTTATAAATGCCGTGACTGCAGGTTTTTCTGTCGTATAATTAACTGGAACGCAAAGCGCTCCAATATCTGAAGCAGCAAGCATGGTTATACATAGCTCGGGAACCCTCGGAAGCACAAGGCAAATCCTGTCATTTTTCTTAACTTGCAGCTCTTTCAAAAACTCGGAAAACCCAAGTACCAGCCATCCGAGCTCTTCATAGGTCATTGCAGTATGGCGATATCTGATGAACACTTTGCCTGGGTTTTTGAGGCAATTCTGCCGTAGAGCTGCATTGAGAGTAACTACCTGATTTGACAACTAACAGGCCCCTCTGCGTTTAAGCACCGCTCCTGCGGTAAGAAAAAGAATCTTTAAATCCAAAAGTATTGACCTCTCACGCACATATTGGCAGTCATACGTTACCCAGTCGGCAAATTGTCCAGTGCCTCTGCCCTTTATCTGCCAAAGACCGGTCATGCCGGGCTTAACTTTAAGCCTGGTTTCTTTCCATTCCATGTTTTCAGTCATCTCTTTGTCCTCAAGCGGACGTGGGCCTACCAGCGTCATGTTCCCAAAGAGCACATTAAACAACTGCGGCGTCTCATCAAGGCTCCACTTTCTGAGCACCCTGCCCACTTTTGTCACTCTTGGGTCGTTTTTAACTTTAAACACCGGGCCGTCCACTTCACTTGACAACGATGGTTTTATCTCATCGGCATTTGTCACCATAGTACGAAACTTATACATATTAAACTCTTTACCCCCTTTGCCTATTCTCTTTTGGTAAAAGATCAACCCACCACGGGAGTCGTCCATCCATATCAGTAACGCTATAGACAGCATCAGCGGAGACAAAACGATAACCAAAAACAGACCAAGTGAGACGTCAAGCAGTCTCTTTACAAACTCATATATCATAATTCAGTATCAAATTAACTCCTTTCCTTTATGGCAAGAAAACAAAATGGCGGAGAGGGAGGGATTTGAACCCTCGGTGAAGTTCTTAGGCCCCACACACGATTTCCAGTCGTGCTCCTTCAGCCGCTCGGACACCTCTCCTAAAGTAAAGCTCTCTGATTTTACTATTTCTACCGTAATTTTTACTACAAGTCCATAAAAAAAAATTCCCGCTTTTATCAGATTTTTCATACATATCTTTTTAAAAAGTAAATAATTATGTAGTTAACATGCAAATAAACCAGATGTTACGAGGAGAACAGTGGCTTACTTTTTTACAAAAGGAGTGAAAGTTACATATGGCAGGCAATGACGCTTATACAAAGCTATTAATCCATTTTGACGGTAGCGGTGCGTCTTTTACGGACAGCTCCGCAAGCGCTCGGACTATTACTGCTTACGGCAATACTACGCAATCGGCAACTCAGTCTAAATTCGGAGGCAAAAGCGGATATTTTGACGGAACTGGTGATTATTTAACAGTACCTAACTCAAGTGATTTTGACTTTGGCACGGGAGATTTCACTATTGACGCTTGGGTTTGTAGCACAAGTTTTGCCAATCATCAGACTGTGGCAAGCAAAGCAACTGACACAAGTTATCATGGCTGGAGATTTCATATTTTACAAACCAGCGGGTATCTCCATTTTAATCAAGGCAACGGGAGCGCTTGGGATGCTAATGCTGTAAGCAGTTCAGTTGGCGTGACACTTAACGGTTGGACGCATATAGCGGTTGTGCGTGGGTTTGGCGACAGCCATATCTATTATTATGTAAACGGAGTTCGCAGTGGTGGTTACATCCCTGTTTACCCTTCAAATGGCAGCGCATGTGCTATGAGTATTGGTCAGTGGGCTTCTCCATACCCTTATAACTTTATCGGGTATATGGATGAGTTCCGAGTTTCAAATAAAGCACGTTGGGCTAACGATTTTACGCCGCCGACATCAGCTTATGACAGCACAATTGTTATATATACTCGTCTTTTCGCTTCAAAATCAGATATAGGAGAGCTTAGGGATTCCCAATTTATGGACACTGGGGATTCTAAAATGTATATAAATAACATAAACAGCCCTATTTCAGATAGTAACGTTTTAACCTTTGTCTCAGGGCTTGGGCTTAACTACCCGCAAGTTTATAACACTTTGGGCAGTGATTTGACGATGCTCTTTATCAAACAACCTCTTCTCTTAGAGCGGATTTTACATTTTGTAAACGATTTGGCAACTGGGTATTGGAAAGGCTTATATATCGGCAATAAGGTGGTTGATTCAGGCATAGAGGCGATATTTGGAATAAGCGGGGGGATTGGCAATTCAAAAGACGTTAGCCTCCCTGAGACGATTTCAGAGGGGTTTCGCAAATGTGTGACCCTATTAAACGGTATAACTGACCCGTTTAATTATATAGCTGCTTTTGCAAATACCCTTGAAGAACATATTCACATTCCATATTATCTCAGAAACTCCCTAAGACCGACTCTTACAACCAGAGTGTCTCCAGCCTGGGATATAATGCTTGACGGCACGTCTATTAAGAAATATGTAAAGAAAATAAATCTCACTAAACGAGATTCCGAGCCGATTGACCACATAGAAATAGAACTTGCAGGTTTAAAACTATGGGATGTTTGCAATCCAGCGACAAATTATGGACAATTACGGATTAAGTTTACCATTTCCCCTAAAGGAGATTCCCCTATTATCAATTATGAGTTTTATCTTGAGACCAGAGAAAAGAAAGAATCAGCAACGCCGGACGGCAGTGCCAATATAAACATCTGGGGACGTCAAAAACCGGCAATACTGGCAAAAGGCTTTGCCTCAAAATTATCAGACACTTACTACAATCGTTACGCCTCTGAAATAGCAGCAGAAATTGTAGGGGCGAATAATTATTCGCCCTTACTCACCTGGGAGTGTGACGATTACTGGATAAGCGAATTCAGCACCAATGATTACCCGATAGATGCTCTGATAAAATTAGCCGAGGCCATAGGCGCTATAGTCAGAACCAAAGCAGACGGCTCATTAACTGTAAGAAGCAGGTTTCCGGTTAAGCCTGATGAATTGGTAAATGAAACAGTCTCATACGCATTTGACCGCACCGGCATAATCGCTATGGATTATGCAGAGGAACAGCCGGAGTGTAGTTCTGTCACGGTTAATATTAATAATGGCGGCAGCTCTGAGGATTACTCCATTGAAGCAGTGGATAGCACATGTGCAAAACCCGGTGAAACCCTTCAGATGAGAGTGTATATCCCTAATGAAAACGCCGAGTATGATTTAAAAGTTACTGGAGATGCCAAAGCCTCAAAGGTTGGCACATACTCTGAGACACTGGATGAAACAATCACGTTAACTGACGGCTCGGGTTCTGTCAGCAAGGCAATTTACAGCGTTAACTCTTACACCCTCTACACTTGTGATGGGTCAGATAAAACAATGGATTACTCGGCAGGTTCTAAAACCATAACCCCTTCTGATGACACGTGCTCGTTATTAGAAATAAGCTATGAGACAAAATATGATTTGTGGAATGTGACGTCAAGCGTCAGCGAGACTGTGGCGTTATGTGTAGTCACAGAGAGCAGTGCGGCATCCTCAATGACAGTTATAAAAGGTAACGGCTCAAATAGTGCCAATGACATAACAAATGACCTCATAACGACTGAAAACCAGGCCACGACTGTTGGACAACTCTATCTGTATGAGCATTACTACAGGCGTAGAAAATTCACACTGGATGTGCCCTATAGCGGCGCACAGGATGGCACCGTGGCATCTGTGGATGATGATAACAGCGGCATTTATGTCAAAGGAATAGTGAGAGAGGCTTCAGTGGAAATCTCCTTAAGCGGTAAAGACAAATCGCCAAAGTTTAAGGAAACCATAGTAGTGTATGGATATGAAAATGACGGTCTGTTATAAAACCATTACAATAAAGGAGGAGCATTGAGCAGCGCATCAAATATAAAAGCGACCAAAACGGTAACATTTAAAAGCAGTTGTAAGAGTACTGGTGAAAGCATCATAGTAAAGGCGGATGAGGACTTAAATGTGGATATGAGCGGCAACAGTAAGTCCTCGTTTACATTTGGTGACAAGTATTATTTCCGGGTGTATATTACCTCCGGCATATCGGGTTATAAAATCACCAAATCAGATGGTACCGTTACAGCTAACGGCACAGGAAAGTCTGTCACTGTAACAGAATCAATTAAATTTGAAAACACCGATACTGCAAGCACATCGTATCCAATTAATAGTATCAATTCAATGACGTGGTATGGCACAAGTTTAGGCAAGACTAAAAAAAGTGCCGATATGGAGATTACCTCAGAGTCCTCTGGTGTTGCAGTGGCAGAGCTACGCTACGAAAGCAGCTACGACTCACACTACATCACCGTCTCTCAGCCCTCCAACTACAATACGGAGGAGGATGCTGGGTACGAAGTGCTGATATATGTAGAGGAGGTGCCTTAAGCCTAATTCTACTTTAATCCCTTGAAGTATCAATAAATAGTGTTTGAGGCGGCAAACGCAATATTTTTTCCCGAACAAAACGATACACGTACCTCATCGCTTTATACACGGGGGTTGGAATCAGGATAAATGGAACAAGAGGCAAAACATAAACCCTGCTTTTCCACGAAATATTTAGAAACATATCCACTATCATCGGATAAAACCTGTCTTTGAAAAATATTTTCTCAATTGCCAAAAGAAATATATTTCCTATCTTGTATAATTTAAGTGCTCCCCTGCCTCTTAATATACACTCCCGAAAGTGTGGGTCGTCAAATTTTGCAAAACAATGTATAAAACCATGCCACTGTCTCACAAGGGTATATGGAGGCGGTTGATGACATGTAAACGTTACCAGACATTTCTTGCTGATATACATATTGAAGTTTTCATTTATCGATTTATTTATAAACTCAAGATTGACTATATTGTGCGTGAAAAACTCGTAACTTATTCTTAAACAATTTGCATCAAAAAGCACTGTTTTAAATATGAGGCAAGATATAAAGTTAAAATGATAAAAGTACTTAACACCCTCCAGGCTTAATTCCTTTGCTCTTTTACCAACATCACTGTTATTCCATTTCCAATTGACGCCGCCGCCGCTGGGATCTCCTACACTAATCACATCATAGAGGCCGCCCTCTATTGCCTCAACAACATCGTTAATATCCTCAAAGTCGTACTCATCGTCATCGGCCAGTATCCACGTATATTCGGTGTCAGAGTTTTCAACGGCACGGAGGTAATTAGCTCCGCCTCCAATATTTATCCTATGCCGAATCACCGCATAGTTTGAAAACAAACTTCTGTACTTTTCACAAATTGTTTGCGTATCATCTGTAGAGCAGTTGTCATAGACTGTTATCTGGCATCTTTTAAAAATGCTGTTTAAAAGACTTGACAAGGTGTTATCCAGATATTTATCCCTGTTGTAAGTAATAATTGATATACCGAGCTTATCTTCAAGCAAAGTCAACCCACCTCGCTGTATATCGTTATTATTTCATTTTTGAGTTTCAAAATATTCCTAATCTGATGGGCAATCTCTTTTTGATAAGTATAAGTGGATATCAAAATTGGGTATTCCGGCTCTGTGATAGCAGCAGGCAATTTAATCTCTGTTCCTTTTAGTTTTTTCCCTGTATATCTTGTGTTTGAATCCACAAAATACTGTATTTTTGAAATATCCAGCCCGCAACTCAAAAGCCTCTGAGTATGAGTTCCTGTTCCCCACACTATTACTTTGTCCGTAGCTGCTAATTTATCTTTGATGATTTTTTTTATTTCAGTTTCAATATCTGTACATTTAGCGATGTAATCTCTTAATTTTAATTCACTTGTATTGTCTTTAACATGTGAGAAAGATTTTTCATTTGATTTTTGTGTTATCACAAAAATATCGGGCTCTGTTGTCATGTTCAACTTACTTTCACTCTGATATATTTTTAGTATTGTGAAAGAAAAGGCTGATAACATGTTTTTCAAAGAGTACTGTGAAAAATAGCTTATATGCTCAGTGCTGAATTGTTGAAAAGGGGCAGATATAAAGTTTCCAAACCTTTCAGCGTCAGGGACTGCTATAAACAAGAGGCCATTGTCTTTGAGTAATGAGCGGACAGCTTGCATTGAGCTTTCATAATCCACCAAATGTTCTAAAACCGCAGAGAGAATAATTAAATCAAATTTCTCATTGTCAACTAAACTATTAATATTACCGGTGACGGCCTCAATATTATACAATTGCTTTGCAGTTTTTACACAGGATGGCGAGGGATCAACCCCTAAAAGATTGGAGTAACCTCTAGACTTAAATATGGACAATAAACAGCCTGTCGAACACCCCATGTCAAGTATTGCAGCGTTTTTATCAGCGATGTATGGAGCTATAAAGTCAGCGATTTTAGTATAATAATCAATATAATCTCCTGAAACAACGCCGTCGTTATAGTTAAATTCGTACTTAGACATTACCTCGTAATAATTATCAAAAATGGACTGCCGGGGAATATTGTCTGCATATGCAAATCCACAATTGCTGCATACGACAACATCATAACTGTCCATCAGAGAAATAACGTCATTATTGAAGTTTTGCTTATAAAGACAAACCTTCTCTGTAGTGGAACAAATCGGACAGCACCTGGCCTTTTTTACCATTGGCAGCTAATCACCTCAAACCATATTACCCTAAGCGTGTGAAAAAAAACAAATCCGTCATTGTTGTTGACAAATGACCCTGCTTACTGCTAACTTTGCAAAACAGTGGTAGAAGAGAAACTTGGCATAACTATAATTACCTACAACAGGGCATCGTACTTAGATGAAACCCTGCGCCAGCTCCTAAGCAGTCCTTTTAAAGACTGTAAGATAACAATCTTAGACAACTGCTCACCTGATGGCACCCCTGTTATATGTGAAAAGTACAGCCGTCTTTTCAATCACATTGCAACTGTTCGCCATAGACACAATATAGGCGCCGGTGCAAATTATTCACGTGCTGTGGAAATCTCTGACATGCAGTACACATGGGTAATATGTGATGACGACACGTTTAATTTTACGGATGTCTCTGACGTCATTGATGCGATAATGGGCGGTTCTTTTGATATTATTATAGTTGGTTCTCCAGGGCTTTTTGATGCACAAAGGGGCTTAAGCGGCACTCCGCTGGATTTGATTAAACAAGGCGTACATTATCATTATGTGCTGTCTTTTATACCAGGATTTATTTATAGAACCGAAAAATATGATTCCCAGTGTCTAATAGGAAATTATAAACTGCTGCCATATTCTTATCCCCACTTTGCAATTATTGACAAGTCGGTTAGAGAAAATTTCAACGTATATGTATCGGCACAACTGATAGTTATCAGAAATCTTTTGGGAGCAACCCATAACACTCTTCTATCATGGTACAGGCATTGGGTATATAGCTGTTCAATTATAGAGGATTCCAAACTGAGGGAGCTGACTATGGCCTCGCCTTTCAAACAACAAGGCGGCTACAGGTTTCTTATGATGTTTATAGGCCATGGTAAAATATTTAATAAGGGTACTTTTTATAAGGAAATGATGACAATATTTGTGAGGTTTTCGTGGAAACTTCGTCTGATAAGTTTACCGATGATCTTTATTCCAAGACCTGTGTATATCGTTATGAGACATACGTACAGATTTATTCAGGAAAAGATATTTAAGAGCACCCCAGCCCCCTTAGAGATAGACAAAACAAGGGGATAGAGTTTATCATTGAACAGGTGAAAAGATATGCAAAACCATAGAGAAACGCTTCTGCAATTGTTTGACGACCCGTCTTTATTTAACAATACATCAAACTCTGTGCATAATTTACTTGGCAGCAAAAAGGTGATACTTTACGGCGGCGGCAGAGGTTTTACGACATTCTCGGTTTTTGTTTTAAAACAATATCAGCTTAAAGTTCATGCTGTGTTGGACATAAAATTTAAAGCCGGTGATACCCTTTGCGGAGTGCCTGCGTTTTCACCATTTGATTTTTCTCCGACCAACGATGAAAAGGAAAGCGCTGTCGTGGTAGTAACCGTAGGCAAGATGGAGTATCATAAGGAGATATTTAACAGCCTGCGTCAGTTAGGGTTTAAAAACATAATAACAGCAACTGATATATATGAGTATCATCTGTGCCATAACGCACAGGCAGGGATTGGAGAGTTGGGGTTTGATTATTATACCGCTAACAAAGAAAAGATATTGGCCTCTTTTGATCTGTTTAAGGATGAGCAGAGCCGTGAAATCTATGTCCGTTTTATGCAAACGCATATGCAGAGAAAACCGGTTAAAATTCCGGCCGATGCTCCAGAGCTGCAGTATTTTCCGTCTGACATTAAATTAAACAAAGGAGTTTCACGTCTTATAAATTGCGGGGCCTATGACGGCGACACAATTAGGCGGCTTAACGCCCTGTATGGTAAAACGGAGGCAATCGTCTGCTTTGAACCCGATTTGAAAAATTTTGACGTTCTGACAAAATATTTGAGCAGCAATCACAATCTACTGGCACAGAGTGTCACTGCTTTCCCATGCGGCGTTTTTAGCCGTAACACGCAGTTTCGTTTTGCGGGGGGTTACGGCAGCGACTGTGCAATCTCAGATGAGGGAGAATCAGTCATTCAATGTGCTGCATTGGATACGGTAGTACCCGGGTTTAATCCGACCCTTATCAATATGGACGTAGAGGGCGCTGAGCTAGAAGCGTTAAAGGGTGCCGAGACGCTCATAAGAGAAAGCAAACCCGACCTTGCCATAAGCGTTTATCACCTGCCAAACCACATATGGGACATTCCTCTCTATGTTGACAGTTTAAAGTTGGGGTATAATTTCTCTTTGCGTAACTATACCTCATTTATCATGGACACCGTGCTCTATTCAACAATATGAAAATTCTTATAACAGGCGGCACCGGATTTATCGGGCGTAACTTAAAGGAGCGGTTCAGTAAAATATATGAAACACATGCTCCCACAAGCTCAGAACTAAATCTGCTGTGTGAAAAAACCGTGTCTGAGTATATCAGAAAACACAACTTTGATGTTGTTATACACACTGCTACGTGGAATGCCACAAAGACCTCGTCAAAGGACTTATCGCTGGTGTTACATAATAATCTGAAAATGTTTTTTAATCTTGTAAGATGTTCTGATGCTTACGGTAAAATGATCTACTATGGTTCGGGGACTGAGTTTGACAGAAAACATTGGATTCCCAAAATGAGTGAGGATTATTTTGATACCCATATGCCGGCTGACGATTATGGGTTTTCAAAATATATAATGACCAAATACACCGCGGACAACATCTATAATCTGCGGTTATTTGGAATTTTTGGTAAATATGAGGACTGGGAAATCAGATTTATCTCTAATGCCTGCTGTAAGGCTTTATTTGATTTACCAATTACAATAAAACAAAACGTACTTTTTGATTACATTTATATAGAGGATCTTTTAAATATTACGCAATGGTTTATAGAGCATGATGCAGCGCACAGGTGTTATAATGTCTGCAGAGGAGAGGCATACGAGCTTGTAACACTGGCTAAAATGGTTCTTGCTGCAGCCGATAAGGAATTGGATATCGTTATAGCTAAAGATGGGCTTGGAACAGAATTAAGCGGTGATAATTCAAAGCTGCTGCGTGAACTAAGGGGCTACGAATTTTACAGCATGAAAGAAAGCATTGCACAGTTATATGTCTGGTATAGCGGGCAAGCAAAATACATTGAAAAAGAAAAACTGCTTGTTGATAAATAAGCTGATACATGCAAAAAGGGAGCGCTGAGTGGATAGAATTTTATTTATAGTACCGCCGAATTTGGATTTCGAGAGCTTTATAAACCCTGCCTTTAATGAATGTGAGGTGAGCGGGAAATCAGGCAAGTTTGGAAGTGTGCTTACAGATATGCCGATGGGGTTAATTTCAATGAGCGCTTATCTGAAAAAAAATATGACAGTAGAGGTAAAGCTCATTAATTTCAATGTAATTCTGACAAAGATGGACGACTTCGGTTACAATTCATACAAGGACTTTTTCCATGACGTGCTCTCAGCAAAAGAGTGGCTTGATTATTCACCCACCATAGTAGGAATATCAACGCTATTTACTCCGTCATACTACAGCATGTTGGATATTGCAGAGGCAGCCCGCTCTATATTTCCGGCTTCATTAATCATAGCCGGCGGCGGCATACCCACCAATATGTACAAAAAAATATTTGAAGACAGCGCTTGTTTTGACGCTCTTTGCTACGGCGAGGGAGAAAGACCGTTGTTAGGGCTGGTTGAGGCTGCAGATAAAGTTGAATTTTTAAAGAATAATCCATCATGGATAACAAAAGATGATAAAAACAAGTTTTTTGTGTTTGACCACATAGAAAATCTTGATGATATACCTTTTTTTGATTATGACATTTTAGGTACAGAGGACTATCAACTGAACCCTCTTTTATCGGCTTTCCCGCTTGCAAGACGAGAGACCAAAAGTATGCCATACATGTCATCAAGAGGCTGTCCGCATCGTTGTTGTTTTTGCGCATCGCACACGGTTCACGGACGTGCAATGCGTTATCATAGCCTTGATAGGTTAAGAGCCGATTTCAAACGCCTCTCGGAGCAATATGGAATAAAAACAGTGGTTTTTTTGGATGACCATTTTATGGCGGACAAACAAAGAGTGTATGCAATTATTGACATTATGACTGATTTACAATTGACTCCTTTTTTCCCATACTCATTGACCCTTTACGCTCTTGACAGAAAAGTGCTTGAGGCTTTGAAAAGCATTGGGCTTAACCACATTATTTTGTCTGTGGAATCGGGCAGCAACCGGGTATTAAAGGAGATTATGCACAAACCTCTTAACCTATCAATAGTGAAGCGGGTAATTGCCGACTGCCGCCAATTAGGGATAGATACAGACGTCAATATTCTCATAGGACTCCCTGGCGAGACACGCCATGATATTGAGGTTTCACTGGCATTCCTAAAAACCCTTGACGCAACATGGTTCAGGTTCTATGTGGCAACACCGCTTGTGGGAAGTGAAATGTACAATATATGTGTTGAAAATAATTACCTGAGCGATAATTATCTGAGTTGTAATTTAAAAAAGGCTGTTATAACCACAGAGGACTTTACAGCAGAGTATATAAGAGATAAGGCATATTCCCTGAATCTGGAACTTAACTTTGTATGGAACAGCGACTTAAGGCTGGGCAATTACGATGTGGCATTAAAGGGATTTGAAAACACGATAAGAGTTAAGGCTGACCACGCATTTGCATACTATTTCGCAGCGAAAGCCGCAAAGATGTTGAATTTAGACGAAAAATACACTTCGTATAAAGCAAAGTATCTGGAGATAATAAATAAATCAGAGTTTTGGCGAAACTATGCCAATCAATTTGCTTTGGCTGCAATAGAATAACGGAGAGTTAGGGAGCGGTTTTTTTCTTAACAATGAAAAACATTCTGCCGTGGCTTTTCATAACGCCTGCTTGTGATTCGGCTTCTTTGCCGCTGCCCCAGAAAAAGTCAGCTCTGCCCGGGCCCTTGATAGCGCCGCCTGTGTCCATACAAAGAGCAAAACGCGTTAGAGGTACAGTTTCTTTCACCCCGCCATTGGAAGCGAACTCAGCCCTGTTTGACGATACAAAGACAAGCGAACCAAGCGGAAACACAGATTTATCTATTGCAATGTTTCTCCCGGCTGAAAGAGGCATACCGGCAGCGCCAACTGCCGCTTCTTTGGTTTCTCTAAAAAACACATAACTCTGGTTATAGGAAAGTATGCGGTCAGTGTCCTCGGGGTGTTCTCTGAGATACTTCTTTATGGTTTGAAGAGTTACATCGCTTAGTGGAATTTTCCCCTCATCTGCAAGGAGTTTCCCTATGCTTTTGTATGTGTGACCGTTACCGCCGCCATAGCCGACATATACACTGCCTCCGCCTGCAAGCTCTATCACCCCTGAGCCTTGCACCTGAAGAAAAAACAAGCCAACCTTGTCATCCACCCAAAATAGCTCTAACCCTCTGCCATCCAGAACGCCACCCATTATTTCAGAGCTGGTGTAGTAGGGCACAAGTTTTGTGCCGATAAGACGGCCTACGATAGTCTCGCCCTTTAACGGCTCCTTAAATGAGCCAAGCTCCGCCGTTATCTTATCTGGCGGCACTGAGTAGAGGGGATATCGGAAACGGTCGGTCTTTACCCTGCTGCCCTTAAGCGCCGGCATGTAGTAGCCTGTAAAAAACATGCTCCCTCTGCCGTCTGACCCTGCAGCCACATACACTGCAAAGTGGTCTCTTATTTGCTGATTTAAAGCAGCGAAATCACCATTGGTTTCATTTATTACGGTAAGAAAAAACGACAACGATTCTTTCAATTCCCTAACTGTATAGACGTCTTTTGCATATCTGACCGTGGCGCTTTCTTTCAACTTAGCGAGATACTTCACAGACTGGTTTATAGCCTCTTTAAGAGAGCTTATAGAGTAGTCGTCTGAAAATTCAGGAAAATACTCAGGGCCAATCCGCACCATAGCATCCCCCTCGGACGGCTGATATGGGGCAGTTCTGCCGGTGGTCTCAAAACGCACTGCACAACCTGCCGCTAACAATAGACAGATTGAAACAACAGTCAGATATCCGTACTTACGCAGCTTCACAGAGACAATTACCTGTAATTCTCAGATTACCACTTTGTCAGAGGAAGGTTAGTTTTATCTTTGAACCCGCCGGTTGCTATTATGATTAAATCAACCAGTGTCCAAATTCCAAGACCGCCGAGGGTAACAAGCATAGCTATACCTGTTCCGATTTTTCCGACATAAAAGCGATGAGCACCAAAAGTTCCCAGAAAAAAACATAACAGCGCTGCCGCCAACCGATTCTTCTCCGATACCATCACATCATCTGCATCTTCCATATTACACCTCCGTTTGTTTAGTTCAAAGTTTTAAAAACCTTCGGATTAAGGATAACATTTATAGTTAAGTTTTTTCGCCGACAAAATTCTTAATGTTTAACGCTATTGCATACATAACGCCCATTATAAACAGCGGTATGGACAACAGGTTTTCTCCATTGGTCATTTCTTGTCCAGATACAGTATGAGCTTGAACCGACAAGTTGTTATTAATGTGTAGGCTTCTATTAATATTGGCAAAATACTTGATTGTAAGTTTCGTTAAAAAAATGCGTTTAACATTTAGGTCATGCTTTAGAATCTTAAAAGCTCCAACATTCCAGCCATTTTCCGATAACTCTAAAAACATCTGCATAGGGCATAAGTAGCTCTTAAGGGCGCTCTCTATTTCCGAAGTTTCGGTTAACGATTTCCGTAGAGAGCCTGTCAAGTTACGTATTAAAGTATAAATGCTCATTGCTGCCACCTCTATATGATATTTTAACATGTCAGCAGTAATACTGTGAAAGCACAAAAATTATGTTATAATAATATTAGGAAAGGCCGGCGGTTGACAACTCTCATTAATAAAACAGGGAGGTGTGCAATGGAGATAAGGAAAATACTATTACCAACGGATTTTATGGAGGGTGCATCAGGGGCAGCCGACTATACCGCTGATCTGGCAAAACACTATGGCGCCTCAATAGACATTCTTCATGTGGTTTATGATGTAGCCAGCGCCGTAGGATGGTATATGCCGCAGTTGTCTTACGATGAGTTCTACAAAGACATTGAGAAAAATGCACTAAAGGAACTTGAGCACGTTTACGAAAAACAGTTAAAAGACGTGCGCTCAGTGAATAGGTTTATTGCAAGGGGTAATCCTGCAGATGAGATTCTTAATTACGCTTCCACTAACAGAATAGACCTGATTGTGATGGGAACCCACGGCAGAAAAGGCATTGACAGGCTGATTTTTGGAGGTACTGCTGAGAAAGTCGTAAGAAATGCCAAGTGTCCGGTTTTAACGACAAGGATAAACGAACATAGCACAGTCATGGTTCATAACGAATTGGCTCCAACTACGAACACTGGTTAACAGTGTAAAATAGGAAGTTTGGCTTAAGTTATGGAAACTAACTATGGGAAGGGGATTTTTTGTTCCAAATGGAAAAAATAAAGGAGCTGATATGCGTACATACCGGTGCAGCAGACAGTGTAAAAACACCGAAAATAATAGAAGATTTAACAGATTTTTTTGCGGTTCAATACAATGATGTAGTGGTTTTAGGCGAAAAGCCATATTTAATAAGAGGAAACCAGCGGGAGGGACGTTTTGGGATTGAAGATGAGCCTAAGTTTTGGGTAAGAAATGCAATAGACCTTACAGATGGAAAGACAAAGATAATAAAAATGATTTTCACCGAGGAGTACATGGCCAATATCGGAGGGATTCTGTTTAGATGTATTAGGAGTCCCAAAAAGGAGGCTAGAGTGTTAGAGAAGGTAAAGCACCATGAACGATTTATGCACGGGTTTGGAATACATGACAAGGCTGGTAACACAATCAGGGTGATAGACTACATAAAAGGCATAAACTTGACGGATCATGTGCTAAATCAAAGTAAAAACCATGAGCAGTATTATTTTACAAAGTTTAAAGTGATTTTTGATGAGTTTATAGAGTTGGTGAAAGCAATAGAGTTTTTGCACAATTGTGGTGAAAAACATGGTGATATAAGGCGGGATCACGTAATAATTGACAGTGAAACGGGTATTGCCAGGTGGATTGATTTTGATTACACCTTCACCAATAGCGAAAACAGATTTGGATTTGATTTATTTGGTCTTGGTAACATTTTAATGTTTTTAACAGGCGGCGGTGATATTACACACCATCAATTAAGTAAATGGCAGCATAAGGCACTTGAGTGCTTAAGCGATGATGACCTCAGTGTGGTTATCCAAAATAGGGTAGCTAATCTAAAGAAAGTTTTCCCGTACATTGGGGATGAGCTTAACTACGTACTTTTGCACTTTTCACAGGGTGCCGAGGTGTTTTATGAAACAACAGGGGAATTTCTCAGTGATCTACATGAAGTTAATGAAAAATTATATAATAAAGCATGGAATGTATAGGCGACATAGAAGGTCTGTTACATCTGGCCAGGCAGAGGCGGATTTTGGTTGCTGTTGACAACAACTTAAGTTCACGTAGAGCACTGTCTTTTATTTGTGAAATGTTTAAGGAAATTCCTGACTTTACTTTCTTATTGTACCATGTTGTTGATTTATTTGATGACGATGACTTTGTTTGCGATTTAGAAACTTCAGAGTTCATAAGGGGTGTAGTTGAGGGCAGATTAAAGATTGTTGAAGGGTATAAGTCATTTTTAGCACAGAATGGTATAAATGAAGACAACATAAGCGTAAAGGTAGTGTTAAGGGATGAACCAACTGTAGCTGAGTGCATACTAAGGGAGCAGAAAATAACTCAAGCCTCAACCATAGTGGTAGGACGGCGTGGGATTTCAAAACGTGAGGAGTTTCTCTACGGAAGCACCTCAAGCAAGCTGATACATCTTGCTAAAGATTGCTCAGTGTGGGTGGTGGGATAAGGTTTTAAGGTTAATCGCTGATAGAACCAAGTATAGTAACCAAATTAACAAAAAAAGTATGGTCAAAATCATCTATTTGTTGTCTTATGACAGAAAGCGCTTCAAAAGGTGAAAAGGCTTTTTTGTAAGGGCGGGCAGTTGTCAAAGCATCGTAGGCGTCTATCAAGGACACCAATCTCCCCCACGGGTGTATTTGATTATCTGCCAATCCTTTGGGATATCCCCTACCTGTCAGTTTTTCGTGGTGTTCCATGACGGGGTAATAAATTTCCTTTAACAATAGTTTCTGTCCATATAGTATCTTGTTAGCCATCAGCACGTGTTGTTTCATAATGGAGAATTCTTTCTCATTTAACACTGAAGGCTTATTTAAAATCTCTATTGGTATGGAGCTCTTCCCTATATCGTGCAAAAGTGCCCCCATGCCAAGAGAATATATTTCGTTTTCTGTAAATGTCCCCAGTGATAAAGCTAGCCCAATGGAAAGTACGCATACATTTACCGAATGTGTGTATGTATAGTAGTCGTATTTATTAATAGTCAACAAATCCTTTATTAATACACCGTTTTTTTCTATCGTATCTACAATCTCCTCAACTGAACCACGGCATTCTTTTATTTTTTCTCCACACCGCGGATCGTCCAAAAGCTCTTGCATTAATATCTTAGAGTTCTCACGTATAATTGACTTACTGATATGCTTAAACTTATCCGGCTCATTTAACGATTTTGTTATGAATAAATCCTTTAGATAGTTTTTGTATTTACTGCGTGAGTCCTTTTCTATGACAATATCTCCCTCTGTTGAAAGTATTGACTCTGTGATTTCTATATCATTAGCCTCGTATTTTTGCAAAATGGTAATATTGATGTCCTTTTTTAAATACAGTGAAAAGTCAACGAAAGCCCCCTTTATTAGAGTATCCCTGTCTATATGGGTGAAAAGGTTAAAGTCATGATAGTATTTTTCTATTTCTTGTTGCGTATATGGTACAGATTGGCTATCGGGCTCATCTATTTTAACTTCTATGCCATGTGAAACAACAACATCATAAATCTCATCGGGGGTGTGTGATTTGTCAGAATCAATATAAACGTACTTAAGACCGAGTTCTTTAATTTGTGTTACTTGTTTTGAGGTTTTAACTGTAAACTGATGCTGCAAAAAAGGCGTATTTATCCATTTCTCGTCTATGCTATCAACATACATGCCAACACAGAGCTCTTCTACGGGGATCTTCTTTATCATCTCCCCACCCCCTCACTAAATATTAACACATAAAACGAGAAAATAACACTGATTTTTGCATTGTCTTATTGCTTTTCTGTTTGATGTTTGTTAGAATAAATGTGAAGTATGGCTGATTGGTTAGATGGTGGTGATGTGATTGTCAAACCCATACTACTGGAGGGCAGTCTTATGGCCTTATACGCAGGACCCAAAAATGAGGACAAGAGAAAACGCAGAGACTTAATAAAGAGTGCTATGAAAATTATCTCGGCGGTATGCTGGATTTTGTTTGTGCTCACCCTTGGATATATAAGCAGAGCAATGCCTGAGCAGCCTACAATATTTGATCCCCAAGGTGTTCGCCATCAAGCCCGCTTATTTTGGGATCCTGATCTGATACTAAATGCGTACATCTCCCTCAATGCCACCCTTGTCGCATCTTTAGCAGGTCTTGCTCTGAATGCGTTTAGAGTAAAAAGAACCTCTGATCATGTTAATCCCTCGCTTATAATGATGACTGTTCTTTCCTTTGTTGGGATTTTAATTATTTATTTTAATTCAGATTAACTACGAGCTAAGTTCACTTCTCATTGAACAATTATGTGGCTGTTTAAGCTTTCACATCGGCAATTCTGCCCTCACTAAGAACTAAAACTCTATCGCAGATTTGCTCTTTGATTTTTGTGTCATGTGTAGCTATCAGGATTGTTGTTTTTAAATTACGTTTTATTTTCAGCAAAATGTCTTTTATGATTTCATAATTTTTGGCATCAATTCCGTTTGTCGGCTCATCAAGAAACAGAAATCCGGGGGTTATGGCAAGCGCCCGAGCTATACCCATTCGGGCGGTCTCTCCCGTTGAAAGAGTAAGCGCATTTTGACACGCTTTGTCTTTAAGTCCCACCATATCAAGTGTTTCGTAGGTTTTGCTGTCAATTTCCGCTCTGCTTTTTCCCCGCACTTTTAGTCCATATGCGGCATTTTTAAAAACCGTTGTGTTAAACACCCCAACACTGGGCAAAAGGAGAGTCATACATCTTTTAAGGTTAATGTCATGCGGTAGTGTTTTCTCCTCAGCACTATAAGTGACTACTCCGGCGTCAGGTTTTTCAATGAGCGCACAAATTCTCAGAAGCGTTGACTTTCCAGCGCCATTAGCCCCACATAGAGCATAGCAGCGTGACGGCTCAAACCTATAGCTAATCCCTCGCAAAACCTCCGTACCGCCATAACTTTTGTGAATATCTGTGACACTGAGGCTTAGTTTAGAAGACTCACTAATCACTGAAAAGTCTCCTCTCAGTAGGAGCGGAATGAACGTATCGGCTTTGAATTTTGCTTACAAGCGCATTAATCAATAGTGAAACGGAAAGCAGCACGATGCCAAGAGCAAGAGCCAATTCAAAGTCCCCTTTATCTGTCTCAAGCACTATAGCCGTAGTCATTACACGGGTAACGCCCAAAATGTTGCCGCCGACAATTAAAATCGCCCCAACCTCCGATATTACCCTGCCAAAGGCCGCCATCACTGCCGTGATAATCCCAAAGCGCGCCTCTCTGATTATCGTAAGAGCTGTTTGAAATTCAGTTGCGCCAAGAGTTTTACAAAGCTGCTTTATGTTAGGATTTACCCCCCTTATGGCAGTTGCGCTAATTGCACAGACATGAGGAAATGCAAGAATGCTCTGAGCTATAACCATTGCATACGGGGTGTATAAAATGCTAAGTGACCCGAGGGGGCCGCGCCTTGAAAGAATCAGATATAGCAATAACCCGACCAACACAGGAGGAAGTCCAAGGAGTGCATTGACTATCCCAAACAGTGTGTTTCTAAATGGAAACTCTCTAAGAGCAATAAGCGCTCCAAGAGGAAGCCCAATCAAAGAAGCTAAAATCAGCGCTCCACCTGATACTTTAAATGACAGCACGACAATCTGAGCAAAGCTCTTATCCAGCGAAATTATGAGAAAGAAAGCCTTGATTAGCGAATTAAATATTGTTCCCAAATTAAATTACCTTAATTGCCTTTGTAGTTAACGCCGTTAATAAAAAACTGGATTCCTGCTTTCGCAGGAATGACAAAAAAGTAAGGAATGACAGAGAGAGGGCGTCATAGGGGAATCCCCTTTAGGGGAGGTCATTCCCGCCTCCGAGCGGGAATCCAGTCCTTTTAAATATATCATTTGCTGACAAAAACCCATCTGCCGTAGTTAACTCAATAAGCATTTTATCTTAATGTTTTTCTATAATATAGAAAAGCTGGTTCCCTGCCTTGTCCTTAAATTCTCTGATAGCATCTGTTCCCTCTTTAGAGGTCACCCAGTTGATGAACTCCATAGCTTCTTTGTATTTAGCAGTCGGGTTTTTCTCTGGATTAACTGCCATAACGCTGTAGTGATTAATTAGTATTGGGTCGCCTTCTAAAAGCAACAGAAGTTCCTGTTTCTCTCTGCTCATAAGCCACGTCGATCTATCGGTAAGTGTATAAGCATATTTTTCAAAGGCTAAACGCAGAGTCTTAGACATTCCCTGACCAGCCTCCAAATACCACGACTGCTCTTTGGGATTAATCCCAGACTCTTTCCATATGCTGAGTTCTTTTACGTGAGTGCCGGAGTTATCACCGCGTGAAATAAATAAGCTGCCGGATTTAGAAATCTTTTCGAAACTCTCTGAGGCTGCTTTGATTCCTTTAATTTTGGCAGGATCATTTGCGGGCCCGACTATTATAAAGTCATTGTACATAAATTCCATTCTGTTTATAAAATAGCCATCTTGTACCGCTTTAAGTTCAAGTTCTTTAGCGTGGACAAACACGAAATCGGCATCTCCGCGCTTGCCTATTTCTATTGCAGCGCCGGTTCCAACAGCTACAGCATCTACGCGTATGCCGGTTTTTTTCTTATACAATGGGAGAATATAGTCAAGAAGCCCTGAGTTCTGTAAGCTTGTCGTAGTAGCGCACTTGATTGACGTCTCTGCGTTCAGAGTACCTGCAGATAAGGCAAAAGTCACTATTGCAAGCAAACCCATTGCTAAATATTTAGTTTTCACTTTAACTCTCCCTTCAGATATGTGGTTAATTAAGCTCATTACATTATAACAAGCAAAACCTGTATAGTCAAGAATTTTTGTGGGTAAGGTACGTTTTAGTGAGCAAACAATATCATCTCTTTACATATTTCTGTAACAGGGAGAACCTTGTCAACAAAGCCTGACTTTACAGCCTCAGCATTCATGCCAAAAACGACAGAGGTTTCCATGTTCTGGGCTATCGTAGAGCCTCCTCGTTCTTTTATCGCCTTGATTCCCTTTACGCCGTCGTCTCCCATTCCTGAAAGTATAACACCCACGACGCCATTTCCATAAGTGCTGGCCGCAGAAATAAGGAGTTTGTCACAGGAGGGATGATAAATTTCATTAGGCAGTCGTTTGGTTAAATTAACAACTCCACCATCACTAATTTCCATATTGTACTCAGATGGAGCAAAGTAAACAACAGAGGGTCTTAGAACCTCCTTGTTTTCAGCTATTTTCATATCCATCTGGACAATGGCGTCAAGCCATGAGACAAGGCCGGTTATAAAGCCATCAGACATGTGTTGGGCGATAACCACTGGACAGGGGAAATCATCCGGTAATCCGGGAATTATGATTGATAAAGCCTTAGGGCCTCCAGTTGATGAGGCAATGGCTATTATCTTTTTACCATTGGAAGCATTTGGCCTCATCTGAGCTGCCGATCTGCTATAAGTTCCCCTTATATGGCTTATGACCTTAACTTTTGAAAGCAGTTTTATTTTTTTTATGAGAGTTTTAGGCTCTGCTGCAATGTTAGATTTGGTGATTACTTCAAGGGCACCTGCTGAGATACATTTAAAGGCGGTATCAGCCGATGACTCTGACGTCAAAACCAGAATTGGCACAGGATTTTCAGCCATTATTTGAGTTATGCTCTGAAAACCGTCCATGACCGGCATCTCCACGTCCATTATTATAATGTCAGGGGTTAAGGCTTTAGAAAGTTCAACCGCCATTTTGCCGTCTAAGGCCTCACCTGCTACCTCTATCTCACTGTCTTTACTAAGGATGCGCCTGATACGTGCTCTGACAGAGGGGCTGTCATCAACAACAAGAACCCTTATTTTATTGTCTTTTGACATGCCCTAAACTTTCAGGACAAATTTTTTCACAATATCCTGTAAATTACCGGACAGTGCGGACAGATTTTTAGCTATACCGTGGACATGGTTAATTGCTCCTGCTGAAAGCTTAGCGCCCTCCTCAATTTCCCTAAGCGCTATAACAACCTGCTCTACTGCCGTGCGCTGCTGCATTGTAGAAAGGGAGATTTCTCTTGCCGCATCACTTGCGGCATGTGCTCCTTCTAAAATCTCAGCAAGGGTTCCGGTGGTTTCCGTCGATGTGCTAAGCCCCTCGGCAATAGCTCGTGAGCTCTTTTCAGAAGCCACTACAAGACGGTTTACAGAGTCCTGAATTTCTGTTATCTTTGATTCAATATCAGCGGTGGAATCCATAACATTGTCGGCAAGCCTGCGTATTTCAACAGCCACTACTCCAAACCGTTTCCCAGCCTCACCAGCCCCTGAGGCTTCAAGCGCAGCGTTAAAGGCTATCAGTTTGGTATTGTCCGCTATGGTGTTTATTATTTCCATGACTCTGGTTATGTCTTTTGATTTTTTCCCTAGCTCAAGAACCTCATTTAAGCCGCGTCTGTTGTCAGTGCTGATTTCCTCCATGTTTTTTGAGGTTTTCTCAGTGACGTCCGCCCCTGCTTGAGAATCGGTGAGGGTGTGTGCGGCAATTTCTGCTACCGATTGCGAATGCTCCGCTATCTGAGTGCTGGAGGCCGAAAGCTCCTCCATCGTAGAGGTTATCTCAGATATTGAGGCTGTCTGCTCTGTGGTTATAGCGGCCTGTTTTTCAACCGCCTCATAGATTTCATTTGCCGATGTGGAGACATTTTTTACGGCGGTAGAAAGTGCGCTTATGATGTGGTGGAGGTTATCAATGTTAGTGTTGATAATTCCGGCAAGCTCGTATATTTCGTTACTGCCATCGATTGGAATTTTTACGGTAAGGTTGCTTTCTGAGCCTTTAAGCGTCTTCATTATGCTTTGCAGCGGCCGGTTTATACTGCGTCCTGTGTAATACATAAACCCAGATGTTATTAACAGCGAAAGAAACATGATTGTCAGGAGATTTTTTCTTGTACTGGACATGAATACTTCGGTATCGTCAGTTATCTTTGAAAATTTATTTCTTTGTTCAGCAATTAAGTCAAGAAGCTTTTGTCTGACCTCACGCCACTTTGGGGTTTCTTTGGTCACAATACATTCTGTAGCGGCGGCAAGATTTTTTAGAGCTGACAACGTTATACACTCCTGCCGGATATGTTCGTTGTCATCCCACAAAGGTTTGATTTCTGTAAGGGTTTTTTTCATCTGCCCGCTTGACAGCGTCATCGCCTCTTTATAGGCCTCAGCAAAAATCTCCACAGCTTTTTTGTAGTTGCTCCGTGCCTTATCATCTGCTGTGTTTAAAATCATGTTTCTTGTTGCCTGCTCTGTTTGGAGTCCATTAGCATACATATCATTAAAGAGTAATAGCAGAGCCTGATCTTTGTTTATTAACTTTAAAATTCTGTCTCTTGTATCGGCACTATGAGTAAAAAACAAAACTGTTATCACTATAAACACGACCACATTTAAGGCAGCAAGAAGATACAAGTTCTTTTTAATTGTCATCTGAGTTATCATCCTCCTTAGTCTCTGAAGTGAGCTTTTTAAAATCTATCAGAAGCAGCAGCTTCTCTGCTCTTAAGACCGCTGCCCATATTGATTTCATTTTCATGTGCTTTACTATTACAGCCGGTAGAGGGCTTATTGAATCAAGCCTTATACTTTCAACATCAAGCAAATCCCCAACGGCTAATAAAGTGTTGGTACTTTTAACGGCAAAACATACCCTTGAGGCGCCTTGTGTTTTCGTAAACCCCAGTATTTTATCTAAGTAGAGTATCCGCTCATCAGCTCTAAGAGCCTCATCAATTGAAAGCATTTCAAATACGTCCTCTGACGGAACGGCAAACGTACTGCCAGAGCCAGACGTAAATATTACAAAATCACATACTTTTGACTCTGATACGTTATTTAAACCGGCTGTCATCATTTCAGAGCTTATCCGGTATCTTATTAAAATCCAGAATGATTACGTTTTTATCACTATAGAGAAATTCTCCTATGGCAAAATCCTTAAGAGCACCAGAAATCGCTGCTGTTGAGGCTTTTATCGAATGTACAGAAACATCAAGAACATCAACAACGCTATCTACAACAATGCCGCTTTTAAAATCATCAGTTTGCCCGATAACTATGCGATTGTTTTTTTGAAGCGTTATGTCAGTGCCATAATTTTTAGGAGCACAGCCCAAAAACCCTCTGATATCCAGCACGGATTCAATATCCCCCCTTATGTTTATCACGCCAACGATAAAGTCCGGGCAGCCCGGCACAAAAAACACTTTTAAAGACTGAAGTATCTCTTTTATAAAATCCCCATAGAAAGCAAACATATTATCATCCAGAGAGAAAATGACAAGTTTGACTGTTTTTTCCTCAACATCCACAATCTGCCTGCGCCCTCTGAGGCTTTTTACCTCTGCAAGCAGTGAGTCGCTTTTAGATGCCGTTTCAGTCTTGTCCATAATCGTTCCTCAATAAGTAAATCATTGCAGCAATAACCTGATGGTTTCTTCTTTCTTAATTATATCTTTCTGGTTGAAGCAGATGTGAATAATTCTCACAGATTGTTACTCAAATACATCTTTGATGTTTAAGGTAAGTCCCTCTATTACATTAGACGTTACCTCGCCTTCAATTTCTGCATACGAATGTGTCTTATAGTTATCATTTTCAATGATTAGAACCTCTATGGCGTTAAACTCAGGCAAGACTATCCAGTACTCAGGCACCTTGTATTTTTCATATATCGCTCTCTTAACGGCAGTGTCTCTTTTGTACGTACCTGGAGAGACTATTTCGCAAACCATATCCGGCACGCCTCTTACCCAGTCTTGAAAGATTGCCATATTCTCTTTCCGTATAAACAATATATCGGGTTGAAGTCTGTCTATCTCTTCTTCAAAGATCACGTCAAGCGGCGAAAAATATAATTTGCCCAAATCGTGTTTTTTGATGTGCTGACGCACAATATCATATAAGTTAGCTGCTACGTTTTGATGTCTTCCAAACGGACTTGGTCCCAAAATTTCCTCCCCGTTAATGATCTCCGTTAAGTCCAAATCTCTTACGGTAGTCTGCATAAATTAAGTATATGAACATGCGTGCGGTTCTGTCAATAACGCTAATATCGGTTATTTTATCATAATAATTAAAAGTATATGTTTAACATATAAAAATTACAATTTTAGATTAAGATATTGCTATAATATTGTGCGTGGTGTTGCAGAGTTCAGGACTTAAGAATAATTAAAGGGGTGTTATCTTATGAATGTGAAGGAAGATACGGGGAGCGTGTCCTTTCCGCTAAGCGTTTTTGAAACGGCTGAGACGAAGGAGGAGCTTGAAGACTGGCTTTTATCGCAAGACCATGAATTAATTAATAGGCTGCGCAAAGCCCGCCATGATGACATACAGGGAAAAGGTTCTGACTGGAATTCTATTAAAAAAGATCTATGTATAGAGTAACTTTTCTGCCCGATGCAGAAAAAAATTTCAGAAAATTAGATCGTTCTGTACAGCTTAAGATTGCTGAAAAATTAGACTGGCTTGCTGAAAATGCAGAGAAGATTATACACCATCCGCTGGTTTCACTACCCGAGGACTTAAAAGGCTTATGCAGGATACGGGTTGGCAATCATCGTATATTGTACTGGATATATCATGAAGAGGAGCGTATTTCAATTTATTTCATAGAGCATAGAAGGAAAGTTTATAACTATATTAAACAATAGAGACCTCCCTCTATATCATCAACAACTCCAAGTGCTGTTGCATTTTCCATGTACAACTCAATCGCTCCCCTTAGATTGTCAGTGGCCTCAGAAATTGAATCACCGCAGCTTGCCACCCCAAGCTCCGGACACTTAGATACATACCCTGACTCCTCTTTCCATACTACCGCCGTAATATCATACGTCTTCATAACTAAGCCCTCCTTTCAACACGGCAATCCCACGCTCACACCCCGCCTAATACAGCATAGCACATTATGTGAAGGTATTTATGTGAATAAAGCTTCACAGACTTCCTTTTTTGCAAAACAATACTTGACAAACTGATATATATGTGGTAGAATACGCTGCGTTGTGGTTCTAATCACAATGCGGAGATGCTTAGCTTGTAAACTTTGGGGGGGCAGTTGTATTTATGTTATTTTCGTGTGACACAAAAGTTGTAATTAAAGTGCCAGAACATCTATCTATCTATCTATAGTTCCCTCCTTGTCGCAAGTCTTTGTAAAGAGACGAAAAATAATAGCGTAGTAAATTTACAGGAATATTTATGAAAATACGAAATAAAATTATTGCTGTGGTGATAACTGTCTCAGTACCGCTAATTTTAATAAGTAGTTTTATTATTAATAGAGAGCTGCTGCACGAGGCACTAAAGGAGAGAGAAGAGGACTTAATAGCGATATCAAAAATACAAGCATCCAGGATTAATTTAATGTATGACAGGTATATGGACAACATGATAATGCTTAAAAATAGAACCACTACAAAAAAGCGTCTGGCTCTATATCTTGAGACTAAAGACTATGATTTAATAGCGAAAATTGGTGAGACACTTCATGAAGTAAAAGAGACTAATTCAATATTTCACAAAATATCGGTGTTTGACCTCTCCGGTAAAGTTGTGGCTTCAACAGATAAAACGGAAATAGACAGCAACGATGCCTCTTTCGTAAAAGATTTAAAAGACTGCAGTCTTATTGATATTTTTCAAGGTAAAGATGGTGAGCCTGATTTTCATTTTTCATGTCCACTGACTTTAAATGGTAAAACATTAGGGATTGTTAGTGCGGTCATAGATGGACATTACGTACTTGAAATCACAAGTGACTACACAGCTCTTGGCAATTATAGTGGATCCCAAATATGAGACAATCAGTTAAGATAGAGCTGGTTGTAATGAATGGGAGGATAAAATGAAAAACAGACGGAAGTTTGGCAAAGAGTACAAAGCAAAAGTAGCAATAGAAGCGCTCAAAGGTCAGAGGACAGCCAATGAGATAGCGCAGGAATTTGATATTCATGTGAACCAGGTGAATGAATGGAAAAAGCATTTAGTAGAAGGGGCGTCAACGTTATTTAATGGAGTGCAAGAAAATTCTCAGGCGGCATATGAATCAGAGCGAGAGCGGTTATATAGTCAAATAGGGAAGTTGCAAGTAGAAGTGGACTGGCTAAAAAAAAAGAGCCTGTTACTTGCGCAACGGTAAGTGAGAAACGAGCGATGATAGAGCCAGCAAATAAGGAATTGAGTATTCGTCAGCAGTGTAACCTGCTAAGCCTTCCACGCTCCAGTTATTATCGTCAGGCAGTACCGGAGAGCGAGGAGAATTTGAAGGTGATGAGGGCAATAGATGAGCAGTACACAATGCATCCATGGTATGGAAGCCGCACAATGGTTTACATTCTTTTCCGAGCAGGATATAAAGTAAATCGCAAGCGAGTAAAGCGTTTGATGATGTTGATGGGTCTTGTATCTATAGCACCCAGAAAAAGAACGACAGTACGGAATAAGCAACATAAAGTTTACCCTTATCTACTGCGATTATTAGATATTACTATCATCAACCAAGTCTGGTGCAGTGATATAACGTATATTCGAATGAGACATGGCTTTGTGTATCTGACAGCAGTAATGGACTGGTATAGCCGCTATGTGCTGTCATGGGAGGTGTCAGTGACAATGGATGATGGTTTTTGCGTAAGTAGCCTTGAGCGAGCCCTTAGGCTCTATGGCAGTCCTGAGATATTCAACACAGATCAAGGCAGCCAGTATACAGGGGCAGCGTTTATCAATGTGCTTCAGAGCAATGGGATTCGGATAAGTATGGATGGCAGAGGACGGGCTATGGATAATATCATGATTGAGCGGCTGTGGCGCAGTGTCAAGTATGAGGAGGTTTATATAAAAGATTATGAAACTGTTGATGAGTTGATTAAAGCGCTAAGGAGCTATTTTGATTTTTATAACAATGAGCGTCCGCATTCTACGCTTAGAGGCAAAACACCTGCCGAGGTTTATAAAAGCTCTGATTTTGCGATGGCGGCGTAAGGATGCATTACCCTATCCCTTACCCTTATACTAACAGACTAAATACCCTCTTAGAGGGCTATACCTTAAGTCCACTAAAAAGTGGTCTTGACAATGGGGTCCACTATAAATACAGGAGAGACTGTGCTGGCCAAACGAGACAAAAACGGAGACGCTCTGTTTATAGTACCTCTAAGGCACGATAAAGACGCTGCTTTTAAACGGCGGGTACCCTCCAGCGATAATAAAATACTAATAACTCTCGCACTACAAAAGTCTAATTTGTATCATGAATATTATGACTATAGCGATGCACAGGTATTTGGGGCAACCCAGTATCTTGATAAAATGGATTTGGGACTTGTCGTAAAGGTGAATAAGTCAGAATTTTTAGAGCCAATATTAAAAATGAGAACACTGACGATTATAAGTGATGCTGTCTTATTAATTTTAACCATCGCTGCTTTAGTATTTCTTCTGAGGCGTATCATTAAACCTCTAAGTGAGATTACTAATATTATAGCACAGCCTTCAGAAGGAGTTAGTTTTAGAAAATATGATGGATATTCTTCAGATGAAATAGGTCTTTTAGGTAAACATTTTAATAAGATGACAGACCACCTGCGAGATGTATATTCAAAATTAGATGATAACATTAAAAAACTGAACATACAAAACATGCTTCTTGAAGAGGCTAATAAAGAACTTGAGGATAATGCATTAATTCAAGCCGTGCTAAATCACGTGCTATTAGTATCGCTTGAACCAATTCATTCATTAGAACTATTACAGAAGATACTTGAAATCGTCACCGAAATCCCATGGCTTTCAAGAAAAACAGCCGGTTGTATATTTACAATAGAAAATAATCCAGACACACTTATAATGAAAGCTCATAAAGGACTTTCCCCTGCGCAAGTTGATACATGTTGTTACTTGCCATTAGGAAAATGTTTGTGTGGGCAAGCAGCCAAAACAGGTAAAACAATATTTAAAAGCTCGGTAGATGACGATCATGAAATTGGATATGAGGATATGGAAAATCACGGACACTACTGTCTCCCAATAGTAAGCAGAGGGCGTGTGTTAGGCGTCTTAAATCTATATGTTAGCAAAGGATATCGACGAAATGATTTAGAAGAGACATGTCTAACTTCAATAACAACTGTATTGGCTGGGATAATCGAGCGTAAAATCACAGAAGAGCAGTTAGCAGCTTCAATGCATAAAGTACTTCTGCAAGAAAAAGAAATACGAAATAAAAACCAAGAATTAGAACTTATTGTTGAAGATAGAACTAAGAATCTCAGTGCCGCTAATGATGTGTTATTGTCTGAGATAGAGCAGCGTAAGAAACTTGAGGAAACTCTGAAAGAATTTCTTGTAGAAAAATATCTGTTATTAAACGAAAAAGATGTGTTATTAACGGAAATTCACCACAGGGTGGAACAAATGGTCTATCTTGAATATTCACTAAAAGAGAGTGAGAAGAAATATCGTCAGCTCGTGGAATTCTCTCACGAGGGTATATGCTCATGGGGTATTAATGAAAAAAGCTCTACCCAATTTGTTAATCAGGCAATGTTGGATATGCTTGGATATACGATTGATGAGATAGCAGAAAAGTCACTGTTTCATTTTATAGATGAACAGGAAAAAGAAAAAATGATAGATGTTGTAAAACACTTACATGCAGGTATATTCCAAAAAATAGGAACTTCATTAATACGTAAAGATGGCACTAAGATTTATGTACTTGCTTCAATAGTTCCAATTATGAATGAACAAGGATGTCCTGTAGGACTTGTTAGCGTTGTTATGGATATTACAAGCCGCAAACAAATTGAAGAGGAGTTACTCAAAGCAAAAGAATTAGCAGAGGCGGCAAACAAGGCAAAAAGCACATTTTTAGCCAACATGAGCCATGAGTTTCGCACTCCTATGAACGGCATAATCGGAATGACGAACCTTGTGCTGGACACAGCCCTTGACTGTGAACAGAGAGAATACCTCACCATAGTTAAAAGCTCATCCAAACATCTGCTTAGTCTAATAAATGACGTGCTGGATTTCTCAAAAATTGAGGCCGGTAAAATGGAGCTGCAAGAAGCAGATTTTGATTTGACTGCAACTTTAAAAACCACAGTAGAACCATTAGTTGTTTTAGCAAGAAACAAAGGAATAGGCCTTACAATTGAGATTTCATCAGACGTACCTACAGCATTAAAAGGAGACGCCGGGAGGCTGCGGCAGGTGTTGGTTAATCTTATCGGCAATTCTATAAAGTTTACTGAATATGGCAAAATCAGTTTGAAAGTGGATTTGGCTCACAACGTTTTAAAAACAGACCCGCCTGCTAATGAATCGGAACAGATGTTATATTTTTCAGTCTCTGATACCGGTATAGGAATACCAAAAGAGAATTTAGACGGAGTTTTTGACAGTTTTAGCAGGGCTGACAATTTATCGTCTAAACAGATTGAAGGCACAGGATTAGGGCTTGCAATCGTGAAAAAGGTTGTGGCAATGCTTGGCGGCGATATTTGGGTAGAGAGCGAACTTAACAAGGGCAGCACATTTCACTTCACGTCCAAATTCACGGCGTTATCACAACCAGCAACATGTGCCGCACATGTTGAAAAGATTGAATTCACCTCAAAGCGCATACTTGTAGTGGACAGCAATACATCAATGGCGAAAAAGACAGCCGAAATGATACGGAGTGAGGGATTTCTTGTTGACACAGCCTCAGGCGGTTTTGAGGCATTCGGTATGCTTAACTTTTCAGCTGCTCAATATGACGTCATATTTTTAGATTTTCAATTATCAGACATGGATGGTTTTGAATTTTCTAAAAACCTGAGAAATATAGAAAAACTGTCAAAGGTTAAAATAGTCATGGCTTTATCGGCAGGATTAAAAGGAGACGACGCAAAGTGCCAATCCCTTGGCATATCAGGCTATTTGGTTAAACCAATTTATAAATCCGACTTAATTGCGATACTTTATCAGATAATAGAGAATTGGGATAACTCTCGTCAACTCCTTACTCGTCATACGGTTGTTAAATCAGATGACTTTCTGAATGTTTTGTTAGTCGAGGATAATATAGTAAACCAAAAACTTGCGGTAAAGCTTCTGGAATTACGGGGGATTGTACCGATTGTTGCAGAAAATGGACGCAAAGCAGTGGATGTGGCAGCTAAAACCCACTTTGATATTATTCTTATGGATGTGCAGATGCCGGAGATGGATGGGTTTGAAGCTACAAAGCTTATAAGAACATCAGAGGGCTGTAAGATAAACAAAGATGTGCCGATAATAGCCATGACCGCTAATGCTCTTGCTGGAGACAAGGAGCGGTGTATTGAAGCCGGTATGAATGATTATATTTCTAAGCCAATTGAGGCTGATGATTTATATGCACTGATTGAAAAATGTACCTCTTTAAGTTTGACAAAGTTTGAAACATCGTTTAGTGATAAAGAACCCATTTTAGATGACATTTCCTCTGCATCACAGCCGAAAGTGCCTGCACAACGAACCTCAGGGATGTCGTTAAACATAGAGAAAACACTAAAAAGAATCAAGAATGATGAGAGAATCCTAAGAGATATGTGGGAGGCTTTCATAGATGATGCTCCAAATCAGATAGCATATCTTAAAACCCTGTTTGGTGCAAAGGATGTAGCCGGTTTAAAAAAGCAAATCCATTTGATTAAGGGGATGTCTGCCAATGTTGGAGCCACAGCGCTTAAAAGCGAATCTTTAAGAATGGAGGTAGCGCTTAGTAAACTAAATGGTCACTTTGAAGATGAGGAGCTGATACGCAGCTTTGTAGAAAATATGCAATTTGAAACAGAGAAGGCTTTAAAGGATATGACCGACTGCCTCTCACAACCTGTGGGAACAATTCGATAGAGAGGAGAGAAAATGTAGTGAAACTTTTAAAAAGATTAATCCGCAGATGAAAGATAAACAATCTGCGTGAGAGTGTTCAGCAAACTGTGTCATGAGCTTTGAATCACTTGGGGATTTATTCCCTGCCGCTTGCGGCGTACAATATGTGAGTGAGCGAATATGTCCACAAGAGTCATAATGTAACAGTACTGCTATATCATCTAGTTTTTCCGGCAAAGTATAGACGTGCAGTATTTGATGAACAAGTGGATGATGTTTTGAGAGAAGTATGTTTGGAAATCGAGAAGCGATATCAGGTTAAGTTTTTAGAGATAGGTACAGACAATGACCATGTACATTTCTTAGTGCAATCAGTTCCAGCGTATAGCGTGACTAAAGTAGTAACTGTAATAAAAAGTTTGACAGCGAGGGAGATATTGAAGCGTTGTCCACAAGTGAAACGTCAACTAAGGGGTGGAGAGTTTTGGACGGATGGGTATTTTGCTAGCACGGTGGGAAAACACGGTAATGAGGATACAGTTTTGAGTTATGTGAAAAAGCAAGGAAAGGAATATCGTAAAATTTATGAAGATCGCCAGTTGGCTCTCTTCTAACAGATACCCCGCTGCTTGCGGCGGGGAACTTCATTTTTGCCAGTGAAATTTCGTAACTCTTTAACGTCTTATTGATTTCTGTCACTTCTTTCAGGCACTGTTCAGATTCGTCAAGTTTGCCTATTTCTTTGTATAACATCGAAAGGTTAAAAAGTGTATTTGACTCTACTCTTTTATCTCTAATCTCCTTACTGATTTTTAAACTCTCATGTAGATAGTTAAGTGCTGAGGCATAATTTCCTTTGGCCCTAAAAATATTGCCAATATTACTTAGAGTAACCCCTTCCAGTTTTTTATTGCCAACATCCTCAGTGATGTTCAAACTTTCATAGTAATACTTAAGTGCTGAATCATAATCACCTTTTGCGTAATATATCTGAGCGATATTATTTAAAGCAACCCCCTCTTGCTTTTTATCACCAATCTCCCTGGTTATTTTTAAACTTTCGAGTATATACTTAAGGGCTGAGTCATAATCAGACATTGCATGATATATCTGACTGATATTATTTAAAGCAACGCCTTCCCACTTATTGTCATCAATCTTCTGAGCTATTTCTAAACTTTTATATAGACATTTATGTGCTGAGTCATAATCACTATGTACATTGTATATTAAGCCAATATTATTTAAAATAAACATTTCTTGTTTACTATCGTCAATTTTCTTAGATATTTTTAAACTTTCCTGATAATTCTCAAGAGCCTTGTCGTATTTATATACTTTTCTATAATTTTCACCCAAATCAAAAAAAATCTTACCACGTTCTCTTTCGGTAAGCGAATATGTCTTTAACGTATTTTCTAAAAACGATATTCTGTTTTTAACTTCCTGTTCGTTAAAAGATTCTCCCTGAGACGATAATTCCATTAATGGTTGTTTATCAACATCAAGGAATTTAAAAGTTATGGAGACATAAGAGAAAAAGTCTTTGGCGGTTTTTATCACAAGATCAACAAAGTAGGTGGGAAGGGAAAAAACCAACACCTTATTTAATTTTAAGTAAAGCTCCCTGCTTAAGTTCATATTGGTAAGTAAAGCAGTCGCATCGTCAGCGCTTTCCATTTTCGCTTTGTGAATATTTAGAATAAGCAGAATTTCCACAGAAGGATTTTCATCAATATATTTTCTTATTTCATGTAAATATCCAGAAGAGACATCAGTGTCTTGCAGATTAACTGTCGTTATATTTTTACCGGATAGATCGGAAATAAGACCGCCTACGATTACCTCTTGTTTTGCGGGTTCGTTAACTTCAACGATTACAAAGGATACGTCAACATTCTGAAGATATATGAGGAGTTCTAAGAGGTTTTTTATCTGAACTTTTATGAATTTCCATTAAGGAAGGAACGTGCTCCTCGTCTATGCTCCTTTCCAAAGTGCTCTTTAGTTCATTGTATGCCGATTTTGCCGCAGCCGCGATGTCCCATAAATAAAATCTTTTGTGGGTTTTTATAGTTTGCAAGGAGGTAATTAGTCAGGTTTTGGGCTGAATTCTGCCCGCGTGCTTCGTAGATATTTGTAAAAAAAGGTCATAGGTTTCGCCCTCAAGGGGGAATGGCTGTGCTACTCTTAGTAATGCACTCAGATTATCAGCTTTTTCCATAAACTTGACTCCTATCCTAACTCATTAATCACGCAAAAAACAACTCCATCTGCGCATAGTCAACATCCTCCATATCTTGCAGAGCAATCGGGTATTTATTGTTAAAGCATGCGTAACAGTAATCCTCTGGGTTAGGGACGGCAAGTTTAAGGCCCTCAAGCGAAAGATACGAAAGCGAGTCGGCGGTGATGTATTTTCTGATTTCCTCTACCACATGCGTTGAGGCAATCAACTCAGTTCTGGTTGGCGTGTCAATGCCGTAAAAGCATGGGCTTATCGTACAGGGGGCGCTTATTTTCATGTGGACCTCTTTTGCCATAGCGGTTTCCCTGAGCATCTTTACAATTTTCTTACTTGTAGTGCCCCTTACTATGGAATCATCCATAACTATTACACGTTTTCCCATTATCAGGGATTTTATGGGATTTAGCTTTATCTTAACTCCAAAATGCCGAATGTTCTGCTTTGGCTCAAGAAAGGTGCGCCCTACGTAGTGGTTTCTTACAAGACCAAAGTCAAACGGAATGCCGCTTTCGTTAGCATACCCAATTGTTGCCATAACTCCGGAATCAGGCACTGGGATTACCACATCAGCCTCAGTGTTGGATTCCCTTGCAAGCTGTTTGCCAAGCTCCTTTCTTATGTCGTGCACGTTTATGCCGTCAAAGATATTGCTGTCCGGTCTTGCAAAGTAAATAAATTCAAACACACAGTGGGCGCGCCGTGTGCTTTTTATCGCTTTAAAGGAATGCAGACCATTACGGTCTATCGTTAACATCTCGCCGGGTTCTATGTCTCTAATATACGTTGCCCCTATGAGATCAAATGCACAGGTCTCAGAGGCTATAACATAAGCGTCGTTGTAACTGCCCAGACACATTGGACGCACACCGTAAGAATCCCGCACGGCTATCAACTCATTTTCCCGCATTATCAGCAAACTGAAAGCACCTCGGATTTCATTAACAGCTCGGATAATTTTTTCCTCAGCCGAGGATGCCCTAAGACGAGCTATCAGATGTATTATCACTTCACTATCGGAGCTTGACTGAAAGATTGCTCCGTCACTTTCTAACCGCCGTCTGAGTGCATTAGCGTTGGTAAGATTTCCGTTATGAGCTATGGCAAGCGCACCAAGCGCAAAGTTTACCATTATAGGCTGAACATTTTTAAGAGCGCTGCCCCCTGCGGTTGAGTATCTGTTGTGCCCTATCGCTATATCGCCGGGGAGCCGCTTTATGCGCTTTTCATAAAACACCTCTGACACATGACCAATGCCCTTTTCTATGTAGAGTGTCTTACCGTCCGATGAGCAAATCCCTGCCCCCTCCTGCCCTCTGTGCTGAAGGGCATATAACCCCAAATATGTTAGATTAGATGCCTCAGGATGCCCAAATACGCCAAATATTCCGCACTCCTCGTGTATGTCATTAAACCCGAGCATTGGTTATTCCTCTTTGAAGTGACTCTTTATAGGCCGATGAAATTGCCGTTAGCGGCAGCTCCATTATGGTGTTACCGTTAAGAGTTATTTTAAACACTGGGTTTTGCATTGTCTTACCTATTATATTAAACGGCACTGACGCCTCCTTTGCTATAGACTCTATTTCGTTGAGAGCTTCCGGTTTTGCGCTTATTACTATGCGGCTTGCCGACTCTCCATAGAGCAGAGTGTCGGTGCGCACGGCTATCGTTATTAGCTCTGCCTCCAAGCCGATGTTACCAACTATTGAGGATTCAGCCAAAGTGACGGCGAGCCCTCCTTCCGATAAGTCATGTGCACTAACGAGCAGTCCCTGTTTGCATAATTGCACCATTAGTTCTATCAACGACTTTTCCATTTTTAAATCAACAGGATGCGGCAGTCCTTTTTCTATTCCATGTAAAAGACTCAAGTACTCGCTGCCGCCCAATGAGCCTGTTGAAGGCCCAAGCAATACAACTACATCGCCAGTATTTTTAAACCCCATAGTGAGCGCCTTTGATACATCCTCAATGAGACCAACAACGCCTACAGTTGGGGTAGGGTATATGGCAGTGCCTTTTGTCTCATTGTAGAAACTAACGTTACCGCTTATGACAGGGATTTCAAGAGCAAGGCAGGCATCGCTTATCCCACGAACCGCCTCAGCAAACTGCCACATGACCTCCGGCTTTTCCGGATTCCCAAAGTTAAGGCAATCGGTCACGGCAAGCGGTTTAGCGCCAGTTGAGGCGACGTTTCTTGCCGATTCTGTAAGTGTATGCACGCCTCCCATGTATGGATCAAGATAGCAGTACCGGCTGTTACAATCAACCGACATCGCAAGTCCTTTTTTGCTGCCATGCACTCGTATCACTGCGGCATCGCCCATCCCCGGAAGCACTACGGTTGAGGTTCTGACCATATGGTCATATTCCTGCCACACCAGCTCTTTTGACGCAATATTAGGTGATGACAGCAGTTTTAGCAATATATCGTTATTGTCGGTAAGTATCTCTATTTTAGACTCATCAAGGGTGTTTAGTTCATCCTGATAATCGGGGCGTGCCTGAGGTCTGTCATACATCGGCGCATCGGTTGAAATACGGGAGGCCGGAATTTCTGCCACAGTCTCATCATGCCATTTTATCCGAAGAAAGCCGTCACCGCTAACGTGTCCAATGGCAGCGGCTTCAATATCCCACTTCTTAAATATAGAAAGAAGCGGCTCAAGGTTTTTCTCCTCTGCTACGATAAGCATCCGCTCCTGACTTTCCGATAGCATAATCTCATAGGGAATCATGTTGGCCTCACGTAACGGCACACGGCTAAGCTCAAGCTCTATGCCCATATTTGCCCGTGCGGCCATCTCAGAAGACGATGAGGTAAGCCCAGCCCCTCCCATATCCTGTATGCCCACGATGAGATTTTCCTTCATTGCTTCAAGACACGCTTCAAGCAGGAGTTTTTCGGTAAACGGGTCACCCACCTGCACATTTGGTTTCTTTTGTTGAGCATCGTCGGTGAACTCCTCAGATGCCATCGTAACACCGTGGATGCCGTCTTTACCGGTTTTTGAACCGACATAGACGATTAAGTTACCAATCCCAGTAGCCTTGCCATAGAAAATGCGGTCAATGTCGGCTATTCCCAAATTAAAAGCATTAACAAGGATATTTCCTGCATAACAGGGGTGAACGTAGATTTCACCACCCACAGTGGGCACCCCTATACAGTTACCATAGCCAGCGATGCCTGATACTACGCCGCTAAAGAGGTGTTTTTGGTAGGGGTCGGAAAGAGGGCCAAAGCGAAGGGAATTAAGACTTGCTACGGGTCTTGCTCCCATAGTAAAAATATCTCTCAGTATGCCGCCAACTCCTGTTGCCGCTCCCTGATACGGCTCTATAAAGGATGGATGGTTATGTGATTCCATCTTAAAGACAGCTGCTTGATTATCTCCAATGTCAATTACTCCTGCGTTTTCACCCGGGCCCTGAATAACCCACGGCGCTTCAGTTGGGAAGTTTTTAAGGTGTATCCGTGAGCTTTTGTATGAGCAGTGCTCCGACCACATGACAGAAAAGATGCCAAGCTCGGTAAAAGTCGGCGTGCGACCAAGTATTTTTAGAATTGTTTCGTACTCATCGGGCTTAAGACCGTGCTCTTTAATTAACCTGTCGGTTATCTGAGGCTCTGTCATTTGCGGTCGTTTCACCAAAGTTACCCCTTCATTATAAACTATATTTATTTTAGAGTATGTTCCGGATCATTTCAGCTTCAGAGTATTGTAGCATAAGAGGATAAGGAAATTCTTTGCTTTATCTTTTACGTGAAAATATTTTAAACTATAACCATGATAGACACTGCAATAGATGTAAACCCTGATGTTGAGCGAATTCATGAGATGCTCGCTGCGCTTTCTGTGGAGCGTATCAAAGAGGCGTCCGATTTCATAGCGTTTCTTGCTGAAAAAGAGCGTAAACATCAGGCTTTTGTTGAGGAAACGCTGGCAGCTGAAGCCGAGCCTGATTACGTTATTTGTAATTCGGCAGAGGAACTTATGGAAGCTATTTTTAATGCAGATGACGATTGAGGCTAAAAAGTCTTTCCTTAAAAGAGCTAAAAAACTTTTAAAGAAAAACCCAAATCTTAAGACTTCATATATAAACTTTGCAAGGAAAATAGCATTAGACCCTTTCGATCCTTCGCTTAAAACCCATGCTTTATCAAGTAACTTTAGCGGTAGATACGCCTGCTCTGTTACCCACGATATCCGGATAGTGTTTACGTTGACAGAAGATACCATTCATCTACTTAACATTGGCTCCCACGACGAGATTTATTAAAAGGGGGAGCAATAGTTGAGAAAAAGAGTGAAAATATTTTAAACTATAGCCATGATAGAGACTGTTATAGATGTAAACCCTGATGTTGAGCGAATTTCAGAGATGCTCGCTGCGCTTTCTGTGGAGCGTATCAAAGAGGCGTCTGATTTTATAGCATTCCTTGCTGAGAAAGAGCGTAAGCATCAGGCTTTTGTTGAGGAAACGCTGGCAAACGAAAAGGAACCTGCAATAAGATTTAAAACCGCCGAAGAGGCTTTTAATGCAATATTTGACGAAGCGTGAGCTGCAATACCCGCCTGCGTTTTCAAGAAAAGTTTTAAAAATTACCGGAAAAAATCCAAACCTTAAAGAGCCCATCAAGAAAATCTTTTTAAAACTTGAGGAAAACCCTTTTGACCCTTCACTTAAAACCCATGCTTTATCAGGTAACTTTAGCGGTAGATACGCCTGCTCCGTTACCCACGATATCCGCATAGTGTTTACGTTGACAGAAGATACCATTCATCTGCTTAACATTGGCTCTCACGACGAGATTTATTAAAAGGGGGAGCAATAGTTGAGAAAAAGAGTGAAAATATTTTAAACTATAGCCATGATAGAAACTGCAATAGATGTAAACCCTGATGTTGAGCGAATTCATGAGATGCTAGCTGCGCTTTCTGTGGAGCGTATTAAAGAGGCATCCGATTTCATAGCGTTCCTTGTTGAAAAAGAGCGTAAGCATCAGGCTTTTGTTGAGGAAACGCTGGCAGCTGAGCAAAGAGGCGAATATTATACCTTTGAAACCGTTGAAGAAGCGATGGATGCGATAAGAAACTGGAAAGATTAGTTGCCAAAGTTACAATATGAGAAACAATTTATGCGGCAGGCCTCTAAAGTTACCAAAAACTCACCAGTTATGGACGCTAAGCTATCAAAAGTATTAAAGATGTTACGTGAGAATCCTTTTACCCCATCTTTACACACCCATGCCCTCTCCTGTAACTTTAGCGGCAAATACGCCTGCTCAGTTACCCACGATATCCGCATAGTGTTTACATTAACAGAAGATTCCATTCATCTACTTAACATTGGTTCCCACGACGAGATATACTAAATCAATATAACTTCTAAAGCGTGCCTCTACTGTAGAGTCTTTTGTAAAAAACCACCTGAAACGCTGTATCACCAAGAAACAACAGGTCGCCGTTTTTCAGCAGGGTTGAGCCGTTTACTCTTTTGTTGTTTACAATCACCCCGTTTGTTGAATTATTATCTGTTATGAGCATTTCCCCTTTGTGGCACAGTATTGTGCAATGCTCCTTTGATACGGTTGAATCTTTAATGACAATTGAATTTCCCTGAATTCTGCCTATCGTGTTTTTGCCCTCAAACAGCCGATAATCATGGTCGCTATTTGCACCTATCAGTCCCACAATCCAACCATATAGAGGACGCGTAGTACCCTCTGCCTGCGATGACTTAGGTGCGGTACCCCCTTCTAAGTAGCGTCTGACATCCGCCTTTTGGGTTGTCAAGAAAGGGTTATCGTCACTTTCACCTGACATAACGTCTCCTTTACGGCACATCTTTACATGATGTAGTCCCAAACTGTTCAGCCGGAACCAGATAAAGAAGCAGTCCGGCTATCACAAAAAAAGCCGATGGAAGAGCTGCCGGGGAAAATATCAAACCGATGTAATCGGTTGCTGCCTTATCTTGCTTGCTGGTTAGAGACATAAGAAAAAGCATCAAAGGACAGTAAAAAGAAAGTAGAAAGCACGTTATAACAGAATATTGTTTCTTTATTTTCTTTATTAGTACGATAAAATAGAATATTGCAAAGAGTGATATGAGAGCCGCCACTGCAAACCACCTGCTGATAGGGCCATGCACGAGTATGTTTGGTTGTTTGGCACGAAACGCATAATGAGCAAATATAAGCGTAACGGCAATATAGTCGCCTACCATCATTAGTGCCTGAGAAGCTATAACGATTACCCTATTTTTCATTGACACACTTCATGCACCTTATGGTAGTACAAATAAGGATTATTGTCAAATAGAGAGCGTTGCAAAATCTTTATAGTGAACTTTAGTAACAAAAAACTGGATTCCTGCCTTCGCAGGAATGACAAGAAAAGAAAGGAATGACAAAAAGAAAGGAATGACAAAAAGAAAGGAATAACAAAAAGAAAGGAATAACAAAAAGAAAGGAATAACAGAAAGAAAAAAGCATCTCCACCTTTGTCATTCCCGCCTCTTCCCTTTGTCATTCCCGCCTCCGAGCGGGAATCCAGTCCTTTTAAATATATTATTTGCTGACAAAACCCCTCTGCTGGAGCTAACTCAATAAGCAGTTATTTTTTTCTGTGTGGATGATACTTTTTTTGAGTTAAAGTATTAAAAAAATATTTTTTGCAAAATTGTGACTTTTGTCATTGACTCGCCAGCCCCCCCCCATATATTAGGTGATATTAAAAAAGGGAGGCATTGTCATGTCAGAGGAAAACGATCTGCAATATGAGATAGAACGATTAAAATCAAGGCTGGGTGATATGGAATCACAGGATGCGCAGGCTCACCCCCCTGCGCCCTCATTCAGTGCACCGCCACCGCCGCCGGCATACGACAGACCGGTGTCGGATGTGCGGATTGAGTCGGCTTACAGGACAACCGAAAAAACCACGGTTACCTCAGACAAAGAGCCGGGCGCCGCTCCTGAAAGCCCATTTGGCCCTATTGGAATGGACATCGGCACAAGCAACATCGTTTTGGCACAAAATAAGGGAAACAGTATCCACATCGTTAAACAGGTTAATGCTTTCTTTACAATCCCTCAGTCAAGATTTACAAAATCAATTCTCAATAAAAATGAGGTTACTTTCATTGAATTTGATAAGCAATACTATATAATCGGCTACTCGGCGGAAAATTTCGCAAACATGTTTAACAACAATACACGAAGGCCGATGGAAAGAGGATTTCTTAGCTCCAAAGAAAACGAGGGCATAATCCTCATGCAGTCAATAATTAAAACCGTTGTGCAAAAACCAAAGAAGTTTGGCGAGATTCTCTGTTACAGCGTACCAGGCGACCCAGTGGGGGCTACGGTGATGTCAATAGGGCATCAGTCAATATTAAAGATGTTTTTTGAAAGTCTTGGGTTTACTCCGGTGCCGATAAACGAGGGTTTGGCAGTGGTGATGTCAGAGCTTGCCGACAGTAACTTTACTGGAATTGGCATAAGCATGGGCGGGGGCATGTGTAATGTTTGTTTGTCATACTTATCCGTGCCTGTAATTACATACAGCATTCAAAAGGGTGGCGATTACATAGATGAGATGGTAAGCAGAGATGTAAAAGAATCGGCAACCAAGATAAAAGTAATCAAAGAGGAGGCGCTTGATCTGTCAGTCCTTCCAGTAAACAAGGTAGAAATGTCCCTTCACATATACTATATGGATTTAATTAATTCGTTGGTACAGAGCCTTCAGCAGGTGATATCGTCCTCCGATAAGGTGCCTAAAATTACCGCCCCAATACCGATAGTGCTTAGCGGCGGAACGAGTATGCCTAAGGGGTTAAGGGAGAGACTGGAAAAGGCGCTGAGTGCCATGCGGATGCCTGTTGAAATCTCAGAAATAAGAATGGCAAAGGATCCGTTAAATGCCACCTCTAAGGGCGCCCTTGTCATGGCAATGAGTGAGGAGCGGTAGTAAACCTTTGGAACACGAAACAGAAATATCCAACAACAAGACTGCAATAAGGGTCATCATTGTTGAGGATGAGATAATTGTTGCCCGCGATATAGAGATGAAGTTAAAAAAAATCGGATATAACGTCCTTGATATTGTCACAACCGCTGAAGAGGCAATACAAAAAGCAGGAGAGTTATCGCCTGACCTTATGCTTATGGATATAACACTTGAAGGCAAAATGGATGGGATTGAGGGTGCTGCTAAAATTGAGGAGCTATATAACATTCCAATCGTATATCTAACTGCTCACACAGATATTGAAACTCTGGGGCGGGCAAGAATTACAGAGCCTTATGGCTATATCGTTAAACCATTTGCTGTCAGAGACCTGCTTGTGGCTGTCAGCATGGCTCTTTACAGACACAGAATGGAGGCAAGAGTTAAGGTAATAAACACGATATTAAAGGTGTTTTTAAAGCCGATAACTTTTGAGGCAAAATTAGAGCAGTCCCTTAGGCTTGTAACGTCAATCCCAAGGCTTTTCCTTCAAACAATGGGCGTCATCTTTTTAGCTCTGGATGACTCTGATGAGCTTGTTATAGCCGCATCAATTGGAACTCCGGAGTGCACCACTGTAACACTTGGTAAGTGCCTTTGCGGAATAGCCGCTGGCTCTAAGGAGATAGTGTTTGCCGACAATATTGATAAGCGTCACGAATTGAATAAAGACGCACCACCCCATGGCCATTACTGTGTGCCCATAGTTGCGGCTAACAAACTATTTGGCGTAATCTGTGTCTATGTATGCGAGGGACATAAGAGAGATACTGCCGATGAGGAGGTCCTTACCTCATTTGCCGACATTATAGCCAATGTGCTGAGCTACGCAAAATAAATGCTTGACATCATCCGTCGGCGTATGTTCTAATCCGTGATTAAGCAGATACTGTATATATAAATTATAATTATAAATTAAGTAAAAATTACTTGACTTTATTGTTTGTTTTTTGTAGAATTGCTGCGGTGGTCTTTGTTGATGTGTTTGAAGATTATAAAAGACATCTTATTAAGGAGGATGTATGAAAGTGCCTAATATGAAAGTGGATTATAAAGATCTAAAAAAACTGTTAGACTCATCAGTCTCCGGCAGCGTTGAGATACTAAACGAATCCTGGCTTTATACTTACGCTTCAATGGAGTACTCAGTGCTGGTTGTGTATAGCTATGTTGTAAGAGGCGGTAAAGCGGTAGGAGAGCCGATAGCTAAAATCGTTGTGCCAATTAAAGGCATAGCCGGCCCTGTTAGTAGCATCATACGGCCTGTTAAGGACTTAACCGGTAAGGCATCTAAAGAAATCAAGGAAATCCTGCTCTACATAGAGAAACTGATAAAGAGACGCTCTGAGCGCCTCTCAAGCATTGAACAGCGTCTTGAGGCAATTGAAAAACGCCTCGCCTACATTGAAAAACACGGCATAACTCTCGCTAAGAGCGGCAAGTCGGCTGAGCCTAAAAAGAGAATTGCGGATTCAAAGAAATCATTTTTGAAAAGTATCGTTATGGAAAATGTAGAGCTGCGGTCTGAGATGAAATGATGTATAAATCAGAAAAAAAGTTTCAGAAAAAATATATAGGAGAATGGAATGTCTGACAAGCATGTGTTAAACGTCGGCATAGATTTGGGAACATCCAGAAGCGTTATCGCCTGCGATAACGGTATAAGAACTTTTGTGTCAAGTTATGTGGGATTCCCCAAAGATGCAATATCTAAAAAGCTGCTTGGCAAAGATATTGCCTTTGGAGACGATGCTTTAAGAAATAAGATGGCAGTGACGCTTTTTAGGCCATTTGACAAGGGAATGCTTAAATACACAGATGAGCTGACGGAAAAGGACGCAGGGTATCAGAAGTCCATAGATGCGGCAAAGGAGCTGTTGCGGCATCTGATAGATATAGCCAAAGAGGGCAGCACCGATGTTGAGGGTGAATTCATCGTTAGAGGGGTGCTGGGAGCGCCTGCTATGGCAAGCAGAAAAAACAAAAAGGTGCTGCTTGAAATTGCCTCAGGTATTCTTGACGATGTGATGATAGTTTCTGAGCCGTTTGCAGTCGCTTACGGGCTTAATCTCCTTAACAACGTTCTGATTGTTGACATTGGAGCGGGGACTGTTGATTTATGCAGGATGCACGGCACTATGCCCTCCGATGAGGACCAGATTACTACGACTAAGGCTGGAGATTTCGTTGATTCGGTGTTTTACGACCTAATTATGAAAAAACACGGCGACGCTAATTTCACCGTAAATATGGTAAAGAGATTTAAAGAGGAAAATGCTAATATATCCGAACACGGGGACAGTATTTTTATAGAGATTCCGGTGAAAGGGAAACCGGAAAGGCACGACGTCACAAATGAGCTTAAGATGGCTTGCAGAGAGGTTGTGCCGGAGATAGTAGAAGGAATAAGAAAACTTATTGCAACGTTTGATCCGGAGTTTCAGGCAGTTTTGAAGGAAAACGTCTATTTGGCCGGGGGCGGCAGTCAAATAGCGGGGCTTAAAAAGGAAATCGAGGATTATATGAAAAAACATCTCGGTTACGGCAAAGTTACACGCATTGAGGAAACTCTTTTTGCGGGCGCTAACGGCGCACTGATGCTCTGTAAGGATATGCCAGAGGAGTATTGGAACGAGATAGGCAGTAAAAAGAAATAGATTTTAAGATAGTAAAAATAGCCGTGAGGAGGTTTGGTTAGGACATGTGTTGTGAGGGGATGCCAGAACGTATACATACATACATACATACATGCTGTGTCTAAGAGCTTGTATGCACTCCAAACATTGATGCACGTGTCGGCCTGAGCCACTATGAGAGATTTTTTATTATTAAAATTTTTACCGATTTCAATTTCTGTATTTCTACTGGTAGTGTTCCTTGACCAGAACCAAAGGGAGGTACCGGTTAAGGTTTTCTTTGGAAATCCGTTCCACTTTAATTTAACTTTGATTATAATTTTTAGTGCAGCGCTTGGAGCTGCCATAACAATACTGTCTTTTTGGATGATTAAAAGGATGCAGGATAAGCTAAAAAAACGCAAAGAAACGGAGATATAAAAATGGCAAGAAAAAGAAAAAGTGACAAAAAAAGTGGTGTGGAGGCAGCTATGACCGATGAGCATATGGATGACAACGTCAACACAGAGGAAAATGCAAACACAGACGAAACCCCTATTGAAGATGAAACTATGGTTGAACCGCAAGATGTGAGCGCTGAGGAAACAACCGCAATATCTGAGGAAACGGCAGTCTCTGAAGAGAGTGTAGAGGAGCCTGCAGCTTCAGAACAAACAACTGAGGATCCAGCACCAACAGAAGAAATAAAAGAGGAACAGATAACCGCAGAGGCAGAGCCGGCAGCAGCGGAGGAAACTGTAACGTCTGAGGCTGAGACAGCACAAGAGCAGCAGACTCAAGCTGAGGAAAAGCCTGCAAAGAAGAAGAGATTTGACGACGGTGTTGAAAATAGAGATTTCAGATATGTGATGGAACACCTCGGCGACTATGCTGTAAGCATGACTGAGGGAATGGGAGACTTCTTTGCCGCAATGGGTAAAACTGTGGCAGAGGGGGCTGTGATTTCAGGTAAGGCAATCGCTAAGGCAACTACTGTTACAGCAAAAGCTACGGTTGACGCAGCTGAGTCCATTGGAGTCGGCGACATGCTGTCCAAAGCCGGTAAAGCGATAGCCGAGGGTACCGTGATTTCCGGTAAAGCAATTGCAAAGGCGGCAACAGCTACAGTGGATGCTTCAACTAATCCTGAGACACTATCTAAAATCGGTGGTTTCTTCTCTTCAATGGGCACGACCATTGCCGAGGGGACAAAAGTAGCTGGAAATTCAATTGCAAAAGCGGCAGGGTTTGCAACGAAAACATCGGCAGATGCCGGTAAGGGTTCCGCAAGAGGGGTTATCATCTCCTATGACATACGCCGTTTAAAAAAGGAAAACGAAAAACTAATCCTCCTGCTTGGTAAGCGGATTTACGAGGGTCAGATACTCTCCGATTTGCTAAATGATGATGAGGCCTCAGGGTATCTGCGGCAATTAAAAGAAAATGATGAGAAACTGAGTGAGTTGATAAAGGAAAGGCAGGAGCGGCTCTATCCAACGTGCTGTAAGCCGGCAGAGGAGTCAGTGCCAGAGGTGACTGAGCCGGTTGTAGAGGTCGTTGAAACAGTTTCAGAATACGCTCAGGAACCAGAGAGTGTTCCTGCAGAAGAGCCGGTTTATGAGGAGACTACCAGTAGTGTGGCAGTAGAGGAACAAGCGCCGGTAGTTGACACCTCTGAGGAAAGTACAGAGACGGCGCCTGTAGAAAGCAGTGAAACCGAAAAAACTGAACCCGACTCTGAAATTAAGCCCGATTCAGATATAAAACCTGAGGAAAGCTGGTAAAATGCACGGCAGGAGGTGGATTAATAATGTCTAAGATTATGATAGGAATATTTCTTGGCGTGTTTACCGGAGCGATAGCGCTTGAGGTGATAAAGCGTAATAATCCGGTTTTTCTTGAAAAGTTAAAGAATAAGGTAAGAGAGAAATTTGACGCAATGCTTGAGCCAAAGGCTGCGGAGATATAGAAAGTGAAAAACGTTTGGAAATCAATAAACTTTATCCTCGTGATACTGATACTGCTGACAGCCGGCTATCTTATGATATTTAGCCCGGAGAAATTTATGAGCAAAGAGCGCAACGAGGAGGAACTAATAAAAAGCGTAAGGCAGAATGCCTCAAGTCCGGCGCTTGCGGCTTTTAATCGTCCTGTAAATCGTCAGGGAGATTTAATGGACCCAAATGCTGTTCCCGGCGCTAACAACTATGGGCCTGCATATAATAACCAGTCCGCTCCACAAGGAAATCAGAGCACAGACCCTGCTAATGCAGCGCTTGGCTGGCAGGTTGACCCAAATGATATGTTTTGGACGGCTAATCCCGATAACTCAACAGCAGCACAGACTACGCCCTCAGCGACAAACACCGCCTTGCTTGAAAAGATTCTGCAAGAGGGGCATTGGATAGGGCTTGAGGCAGTGCCGCTTACGCCGCAATTAGCGCAGGCTAACGGCATTCCGCAAAATGTCACTGGAGTGCTGATAGATGAGGTCACGCTCCTTGCCGCAGCATCCGGCATATACGCAGGGGATGTAATACTTGCGGTTAACGACATGCCTGTTAATGATCTACACTCGTTCAGGACAGCAACTGCGGCAACAGCAATGAAAAACGAGGCAGTGGTTACAGTATATAGAAAGAATGCAAATATTAAAATACCGGTAAAGTCATCTGAGGTGCTTGGCGTGGCTCAGATGGAGGCGGCTCCGATGATATTTTCAACGTCAAGAAGTCCGCACGGCTATTACGGCCCGTGTGACAAATGCCACTCCATATCAAAGTCAGCAAAAAACAATAGCACGCTTGGAATGGACGCTGGGGATGCTCTCCCCATACCACCGCCGTCAATAAAATGGGGCACACCGTGTCCGCATAGGAATAGAGGATTATGCACGAACTGCCACAAAATAATATAGTCTATCAGGAGTGTTACAACTGCTCTAAGACGGCTGGGTGGACTGCCGTAGGCGGCAATTTGTTTCTTGCCGTGTTTAAGGCAATTGTTGGCTTAATAAGCGGAAGTAAGGCAGTCCTTGCGGATTCGTTGTATTCCTTTAAAGACTTTTTGACCTCGCTTGTCGTCTTTATCGGCGTTCAGGTATCGGGTAAACCGGCAGATGAGGGACATCCTTATGGGCATGGCAAGATTGAGTATGTTTCAATTTTTCTGATAAGCATACTTATAATAATAGGCACGCTGTTTCTGTTGATTCATTCGGTAAAGGATATTTACCATGCGTATCTTGGGCAGGTTTACAGACCGAAGCTGATAGCTCTGTTTGCTGCGATTATCTCAATGATAGCAAATTATAAACTTTCGCAATACCTATATTGTGTTGGGGAAAAGTTAAAAAGTCCTGCAATTGTAGCCAACGCAAAGCATAACCACTCAGACGCTGTGTCGTCAGCGTTTGTAGCCGGAGCGGTGCTGCTTTCAAGGTATGGGTTTTATTTTGTTGACCCGCTTGTTGCGGTGATAGAGACGTTGGATTTAATAAGGCTAAGTGCAGGGATGCTGAATGATTCGTTTAAAGGGATAATGGATTCCTCACTGCCCAAACAGGTGCTTAAAGAGATGGAAATGACAGCTATGCTTGTGCCGGGCGTTAGACGTGTGGCACGCTTAAATGCCAGAAAGGTTGGGCACGGTATATGGGTGGATATGATTATCAAAGTAGATCAGGGTCATACACTTGATAAGGGTTATCTGATAGGAGCGCAGGTGGAAAACACGTTGAAAGCCAGAATAGGCAATATAAGCGGTATCAATATGGGCATAGAGGCTTTTTAGGGAGTTTTGGTAAAGAGCATGGCTGAGAAATACGAATGGTTTGATAAGGTGCTGACTGTATGCGGCACGAATCTTCCGAGTATTAAGGCAGACGTTAATGATCTTATGGAGGAGTTTGATTTAAAAATGGGCCCGAATACGCCGCAAAAGTATATATCTTATGCCGTCTCCAGTAAGCTTATGAAAAAGGCAGCGTTTAAGGCGGCTGGAATTGGAGGCCTTACGACCCTTCCTATGACTATTCCTGTGATTGGAGCTATTGGAACAGTGCTTGCCGGTTCGCTTGTTGACTTAGCATTGGTGTTAAGACTTCAGATAGAGCTTTGTTTTGCCATTTCTGCTGCGTACGGAGTAGAACTTGACGAGGATGAGCTAAAGGCAATAACGCTGGCACTCCTGGGGTTTTCCGGTTCAAGTCAGGCGTTTAAAGCCACTGCCGCCACTGTGCTTAGAAGCGCAGTAGATGAGATTGCACAAGGCTACATCAACAGAGGGGTTGAGGTAGCTACTGTTGAGTTTGCAGAGAGGCTTATTCCACGACTGTTAAAGAAATACTACAGATATATACCATATATAGGGGTGCCTCTGGGGGCCGCCTTTAATCTTGCCTCAACTATGACAGTCGGAAACCATGCACGGAAATATTTTAGTGTGTGGGATGACGATAATTTAAAAGTAAGCTGGAAAAATGATAACTAAAAAAATCAAAACGAAATATTTAACCGCAAAGTACATTTTAGCTTTGGCAGGCATTATTTTGCTTTATAAATCGCTGGTTCATGCGTTTATCTACAATCAGCTTGTGGATGAGGAACACATTTATGATATATCTGCAAATAACCTCCGGGTTGAGGAGGAGAGACGGATTCGCGTGCTTGAAAGCGCAGGCAATGCTGCAAACACTTACATGGAGACAGAAAACAAGCTGTTTAACATTATGATAGAGTTAAACGGACTAATCAGAAGCGGTACGAACTATGCCGCACAAGAGCACGCAAAAAGCGAGGTAGTGCGTCTTTTAAGCGAGCTGTCATACTTGAGAGAGAGATCCCCTGAGCTTATGGCAAAAGGGCCTTTTTTATATTTGATGGATATAATGACAAAAACTGAGGCACGTATTGCTAACGCAAGAAGACTTTATAACGTGGCTGTCTATGAGTACAATGATTATATATACCTGTTTCCATTTAACATCTTTGCCAGAGGGCTTGGTTTTCATGAGAAACAGTTTTATAAAGCTGAGGAGGGAGCAGAGCATGTCCCAGTGGTTGATTAGGAACCGAAGGAGTTTGGCAGTATGAAATATCCAGAGTGTGAATATTGCGGTAAGTGGTCGCCGCGGCTGAGCGTTATCGGCAATTTTACGATGTCCATTTTTAAGTTCATGGTAGGGTTGACAACAAACAGTCAAGGGCTTATGGCTGACGGTGTGCACTCAATAGCGGATACGATATCGTCGTTGTTTGTGTTGATAGCGTTAAAGATAGCCGGTAAGCCAAAAGATGAGGGACACCCGTTTGGGCATGGGAAAGTTGAGTATTTAAGCACGATGTCGGCAAGTGTGTTTATATTTATCTGTGCCGTGTTTATATTAATAGACGCTCTGCATAGTTTTAAGACAGGGACAAGGCCGATACCTGAAAATGCCGCAATAGCTGCAACACTGCTGTCTTTGTTGTATGGATGGTTAATGTACACATCTAATACGTGTGCTGCTACGCAGTTAAACTCACCGGCTCTGTTGGCTGACGCCGCCGAAAGTAAGGCCGACAGCCTCGCCTCAATTGCAGTGTTAGCGGGGCTTATCGGCTCTAAGCTTGGCTATGTGTATGCTGACACGATAGCAGCCCTCGTTGTAGCGGTGTTTGTGTTTCACATCAGTGTTGAGATGTTTATGAAAGGAGTAAACGGGCTTATTGATGTGGCCGTCGATAAAGACATACTACAGGATATTTCCAATACCTGTATGTCAATAAAGGGCATTGAAGGAGTGAAAAAGATACGGTCAAGGTGTATGGGTCAGAAGTGTTCTGTTGAACTTGAGATAGAGGTGTTAAGCTCAAAAACAGTGCTTGAAACGCAGGAGCTTGTCGGATATGTCAGAAATCTGGTATTACATAAGGTAGAGGGCATCGATGAGGTGTTTGTAAAAACAGTGCCTGTTAACAGATGGTGGAGGCTTGGATGAGAATAAGTAACGACTTTTTAGGTGTGTTGGCTGCCGTGATTTTTATAGTGGCAAATGCCTATTATCCTGCTAAGGTACTTACGAAAAACCTTATAGGGCAGTCGCCGGAGATTGCCAGGTTCTTTCGCACTTACCTTGATTTGCATATAACGCTAAATCTTGTCGGGCTTTTGCTGACCTTTATTCATGGTCATAATGCCGATGAGCGGAACTTTATACTACAGGCATCAATGCTGGTTACCGTTTGGTTGTGTGTGGTGGGGGGCATCATGCAATGGGGAAAACAGACCAAGATATACAATAAAATGAAGTTGGTTCATACCCAGCAGTTTATGTTTATAGTGTGGGCTCTTTTAATAATAATCGGACATTCTATATTATAGAACGAGAGGATAAATGAAGGATACGATAAAGAAAATGAAATTAAACGTGGATTTGAGCGGGTTTAAAATAGTTGCAAAAACAGTGTTTACAAACGGTAAGCGTCTGTTGGACGGTATGATAGACGCCTATAATAATGTGACACAGCTAAACCCAGCCGATGCTATTGATATTTACATAGCAGCTGGCGACAAGATGAGACAAAACGGCGACTATGAGGGCGCTATAAGGTCATATAAAAAGGTGTTGGAGGTTGACAGCACGCATTTGGAAACTCTCATGAAACTTGGAAAGGCGTATGTGAGTGTGGGGCTTCCTAATGAGGCAATAGAGATGCTTAGCCGTGCTGCTGTGCTAAACCGCTCAGACGCCCAGTGTTTCTATCACCTTGGCTCATCCTACTACATGATTGATGAGTACGCAAAGGCTGTAACATCCTTTAATGAGTCAATAAAATTAGACCCCTCTTTTGCAGAGGCATATTACAAACTAGGGCTTGTGCATGACAGCTTGTCTGAGTTTGATAAATCAATAGAGGCGTACCAACATGCGATTTCTCTAAATCCTAACTTCATAAAAGCATACCAGAGCATTGGGCTTGCTTATGAGGGCAGGGGGCAGAGGGAAGAGGCACTGAAGTATTTCAAAAAGGCACTTGAGTTAGAAGGAAAAGGGTTTAAATAATATTAAAAATAATATGAGGTTGCAGTCAGAAGTATAACGAGGCGGCAAGGAGAAAGCGACCTCCCTTACAGGGGATTCCCTTTTGGGGGAGAGTACGTTGAGGAGCTTTTGACGAAGCTAACGAAGTTAGGCGATTGAATGCGAACTCGTATAAAAGGAGCGGACAGTTATGACTAGTATAGTGATGGGATTGATAGCAATTTGTTTAGGGCTGTGGGGAGTGGTGAAGTACAAGTGGTATGTGTTGGATGTGTTTTTAGCGGTTATGCCGGTACTCTTAATAGTGGGCGGAATTGTAGCCCTGATGGCAGGCATCAGAAACACAGGACTTAAGGCTAAGATGATGGAGAAAAACGGCGATAACAATGATGCTGGCAGAAACGACAGATAGGAGATAAGGGCCATGGCAGACACGAGTGAGAGCAAATACAGAAACAACGGCCTGAACGGTTTTGAGCAGCCGCGAGCGAGCTGCCCTAAAAGCTTCAGACCGTGGATTTGGACCCTTGTACTTCTGGCGATAATGACGTTAGCGTGGGCTTTTTACGAAAGTTACAAGGAAGGGGGTATTGTCAGAAATATCCTCGAAACAGATGATCTCTCAAAGATGGTAAAGATGAAAAAGGCCAATCCTTATGACCGAGTGGCTTTACAGCAGCCTGTTGGTCAGGTGCAGGCAAGTTACCATGAAATCATAGACAAGGTTAGACCGGCAGTGATAAGCATAGATGTGCTTTTAGACCCTAATCCTCAAACTCAAGTGGCGTTTCAAATGCCTGAGCTTGTTGCTAATCAACAGCCTGTGGTTTACACTCGGGTTGGCTCAGGGGTCATCGTTGAGCCTGCGGGATATGTGCTTACTAGTTACCATGTGATAGACGGCGCAAAGAAAATGAAGGGCACTGTGTATCTGCCCGGAGGCGGAAAAGAGTACAAGCTGAAAGTGGTTAACGTAGATAAAGACGCTGATTTAGCGCTTCTTAGATTAGACGGTGAGGGTCCATTTCCCCATGCCGATTTAGGAGATTCCAATGCCGTGCGCACAGGGGATGTTGTTGTAGCGCTTGGCAGCCCGTTTGGTTTTGACTATAGCGTTAGTGTTGGAGTTATAAGCAGCCGTGACCGCTCAATTACTGTAGGCGGCAAGGTGTATGATGGATTGTTTCAGACCGATGCCGCTTTGAATAAAGGCAGCAGTGGAGGCCCTCTGGTTAATGTTGCCGGTGAGGTTATAGCGATAAGCGATGCCATTTATTCCCCAACGGGAGGTTTTACAGGCGTTGGATTTGCTATTCCAGTAAGTGAGGCCTCAAAATTAGTGGCTGGAGTTGTAGATTTTAATAACATAGTGCCTCAGGTTGGCGGCCAGATGGTGGCATGGGCAAAGCAAGGCAAGCAGGTTGGAAATTCCTACAGGCTCCCAAGCGGTATGACGATAACACCGCCCCATCCGTACAGAGGCAAGTGTCTGGACTGTCACCCGCAATTGTGTCAGCTTGGCGGGCAAGGCATGTTGGCAGTACGACCCAACGGACAACAGAATCAGGGTGCAGTGCCGGCAGCATTACAACAAAACACACAGGGGACACAGCCCTTCTTTGGCGCACTCCTGCTTGATGTGGACTCAGTCATAGCAACCCACTTTAACCTTGCGCACAGAGGTGGTCTGCTTGTAGATAAAGTCTATCCAGCAACACCCGCAGAGGCGGCAGGACTTAATAGGGGAGACGTTATCCTCCGAGTAGATGGCAAAAAGATTGCCAATGTTGCTGAGTTTAAAACAATCATAGCGGACAAACCTGCTGGTTCTAAGTTTGATTTAACTGTGGCTACCGGAGATACGAGAAAAACATTGACAATGAAGACAATCCCTGAGCCGCCGTTTCTTCCTAAAATGACGCAGACGACAAAACCGATAAAAGAGTTCGATTGGCTTGGAACGGAGGTTGAACCGATTAAGCCGCCTCTTTCGGCTTATGTTAAAAACGGTGTTTATGTTTCCGATGCCGGTGGTGTGCTAAAGGCAGCCGGAGTTATCAAAGGTGATATCATAACCTCTATCAACAATAAGCCGGTTTATGATATATTTTCCTTTGTTGGAATGACAGCTGATGTCAATGTTAAGGAGGGGTTTGTACTTGACATAATAAGGTCAGGAAGCCCCATGTTTATATCTGTTAAGGGATAAGATGAACGACAGAGATCAAATTAATGAGATTCTAAAGAAGGTCTATGCCACGGAGCTTGGGCTTATAGAGAAAGCTCCGAGCATAGCCCTAAAAAATAAGCATGGTCTTAGCAGGATATATGCAGCACTGTGGAGCAAGCAGTCGGCAGCTATAAAGACAGCCATCTTTGCTCTTATCATGGCTGCGATTTCTGCTGCAGTGTATTACTACAACTCATTTACAATAAACTACTTTAACGTTGTGATGGAAAGAGCTCAGATAGAGGCGCAGCTTCAAAGAAGAAACGACTTGATTCCTAATCTTGTTGCAACAGCCAGCAAGTATATGAACTATGAGCAGAATGTTTTCACGCATGTCTCTGACGTAAGGGCTGCCGTAAAATCCCTTGATAAGACAATTGAACTTAAAGGGCTTAAGGCTGACGATCTTTCTGTGCTGTCTAAGTTTCAGGCTGTTGCTGAGGCCTATCCAATCCTTAAGTCCTCAGAGGCATACACTCTTTTGCTTAAGGAGCTCTCAGACACTGAGACGAAAATAGTGGAAATGAGAATTGCTTACAACAAAGAGTCAAGTTATTACAATTCAAGATTAAAAATGTTTCCGGGTAATATATTTAACCTCCTGTTCAAATTTAAGCAGATGCCGGTTTTTGAATCTGTGGTAAAGGCTAAGATTACTCCTGGGGTTAAATAGGGTAGTGACTAAAATGTGTAAAACAGAAATTAACGGAACAGGGAGAGAGAGAAATGTCGGATACTGCAACTGCATTAAAGACTAAGATAAAATCCTTGGATGAAAGTCACAGACTGACTCTTCTGGAAAAGCTTGCCGATGCCGTGGCAAACATGGAGGCAGTTCTAAATGAAAAGAGGAATGTGTTTGCAACCGTAAGGACTCAGTCTGATGAAAACCTGCAAAATATAATTACAATCATAAAAGGTCAGCAGGTTCAACGCCTTGAGCTGGAAAATGAAAAGCTGAAAAAAGAGCTGAAAACAGTGATAATGGACACATCAAAGGTAGAGGGGCTGGAAAATACGATTAAGGAGCTAACACACAAGCTCAACACCGCAAATACTGCGCTTAGCACCACACTGGAGGATAAGAAAAATATCGAGGAGAAATTAAACCGCCTTCAGGATCAATGGGAAAAACTGATGCAGGGCATATAATATGGAAAAACAAAAACCGTTAAGTTTTCATAATATTGAGATGTTTTCAAAAGAGGCCGATGAGCTGATACAAGATCGTGTCACGTATAAGGCTGAACTAAAGGATTTGGCCGCAAAGCTATTGCGGTTGATAGCTGACAATGAAAATGGACAGACACGTATAAAGGATGCGCTGGTAGGAAACGCCTCCCGTGAAAAGCTGGTCAAATCACTTCAAACCGATGTCTTTATCTACAGAAAGAGGCTCGCATCCATTGGCTCTATGAAAAAGGTAGCTGACGAGTATGACAGACAGGAGACCGAGATACGGCAGTTAAAGGAACGGTCGGAAAATGCAGTTAAATCCATAGAGACCTACGAGACAGATATTAACAGTTTTGATGAGATAATGTCAGCGGGAAAGGTGCGTTTGGAGACTCTTAGGTCAGATATTGCGGGCTTAGAGAAAGAGAAAGCTACGCTTACCACTGAGATTTCAGAAATTAAAAATGTTTCCGACATATTTGTAAAAAAAGCGGAGATGGAAAAAGAATTTTTGTTGCTTACAGAAAAGCGGGATAGTAACCTGCAACAAATAGATGCAGTTAATGCAAAACTTAGTGAGAACGAAGGAGTACTCCCTGGGCTTAGAAGCACTGTGGAGTCATTAACCAAAGAGCTTGCATCATTAGAGAAAAAGCGGCAGGAATCAAAGGACTATCTGGAGCAGCAGGAGGCGTTATCCACTGAATTAACGGAGTTGGGAGCCAAAAAGAGAGCTATAGAGTTTTCACTTGAATCGCTGGATACTACACAAGAGGAGTTAACGGCTAAGTTAGAAGGGGAAAAAGCGAAAAATGAAGAAACGAAAATAGAGTCTGAAATCCTGAAAAAGCAGCTGAAGGAGTTTTATAACGAGATAGGCGCTCTTAATCGTGAAAAGGCGAAAATTGAGTTAACCATCAGGGAAAATGAGGGAGTCTTTAAGGGGATAAAATCATATTTTCAGGAGAACAAGTATATAGAGGCTGAGATAGAGACGATGGAAGAGCTGTTTGAAAAAACTATAAGTATATTGAGGATATAACCATGGGTAAGTTCGTGGAACAGGATATAACCTATACAAAAGAGGATATACACCGGCTAATAGGGATTTTTGGTGAAAATGTTGTTCATAAGATGCGTAAGGCTAACTTAGAGGCCGAAATTCATGAAATTACCAAAGAACTGAACTACTACAAGGAAAGAATTGACAGAGCAGAGCTAAAAAACAGAGAAACCGAAAAGTCTCTGAAAGAGCACGAGAGTCTTTCCTCCGAGATGGATACGCAGATTGCTCATCTAAGCAAAGAAAAAGGGCATCTGGAAAATGAAATTGAGAAGTATGCCGATATTGAGCAAAAAGCTGCTGAGTTGATAGACCGTGATGCTCTGATTTATTCGCTCAAAAAAGACGTAGGCATATCAGAGGGTAAAGCTAAACACCTTAAGCAAGAGCATGATAAAATATCTGCCGAGAGAACCCGCTCTGAAAATCTTATATCAGAGACACAAAAAAGATTTGATGTTCTAACTGCAGACACTACAAAGCTGCGTGAAACCCTTGCGTTTCAAAAATCCGTGATACCGCCTTATGGAAATATGAAAGAATTGCAGCAGTATAAGGATGAGGCACAGTCAGCAATAACAGAATTTAAAAAGTCAACCGAAAGTGTTAATAAAGAGATTGCAAAAAGTGCAGAGACACTTTCAATGCGTACTGGACTTTATGACAAGGCAGAACAGGAGCTAAAAACTCTTAATGCAACAAAAGAAAAGCTTGAAAAAGAAATAGCAGAGATAACCGGCTTTGAAACCGTAGAGGAGTTACAAAAGGCTGTAGAGGAACTCAAGTCGCATAGGGAGTCAATGACAGAGGCAATAGCGGCGCTTGAGAGCACAAAGGTGGAAAAAGAAGGGAAAATAAAGAAAACCGAACTTCAGATAAAAGAAGAGGGTCGTGCTGCCTCGGTGTATGAAAAAACAGTAGCCGATCACAATGCAAAACGTGAGGAGGTGAGGGTTCTCAAAGAGGAGGTCTCTCTTAAGGAACTTGAAATAGGCGTGACAGAGCGGCTTACAGAGTTTAGTGTGCCGATAGAGGAGTTTCTGAAACTTAACCATAAAGCATTGAAATCAATCTCTGATAAGTATGATAATTCTCTGATAAGTATAAAAAATATTTTTGGTGAGTTATTGTAGCCACAGTGAAAATGATATTGAAATTAGCGGCGCTTGTTGTGCTGATAGCGCTTATCTCTGGTTGTGCAGAGGTGCTTGTGGTGCCTCAACACCTGACTCTGGACGGTGTTTTAGATGTGCTAAAGGTTGTGTTTGTAGGGCTGTTTGTTGGGTTTCTGGGCACAATGATAGGGGCTGGTGGCGGCTTTTTACTGGTGCCGATACTTTTGATTTTCTATAAATTTACGCCTCAACATGCAATAGGTACATCCACTGCAGTGGTGTTTTTAAATGCGCTTTCCGGCACGTTTTCCTATATAGAACAGAGACGAATAGACTATGAGCTTGGAGTGAAGTTTTCAGTGATAGCGGTCGTGGGTGTAATAATCGGAGCGTTTCTAACACAGGCCTTAAATTTCCTGGTGTTTTCTATAATATTCTCTGTTTTATTGATAGCGCTTTCTTACAGCATGATATTTATGGATGATTTTTCTCTGGTTTGTGAAAATAACCTTGTGCGTCCTAAGACACGAGTGTTAAACGATGCCTACGGGCAGGCGCACACGTACTCGCCTGATCTTTCGGTCGGGCTTGGCGGAAGTTTTATAGTGGGTATTCTTTCAGGGCTTCTTGGAATAGGCGGCGGACTCCTGCACGTGCCTCTTATGGGCTTTATAGGCATACCAATACATGTTGCTGCCGCTACCAGCCACTTTATTATAGTGATAACCAGTTTCTTTGGCGTACTGGCCTTTATAGGGCTTCACACGATAGACTTTGATTATGCAATTTTTATAGGAGTTGGAACAATACTGGGCGCTCTGTTTGGCGCAAAAGCTGCAAAACGCACCAATGGTGAAGTTATAAAAAAGATAATAGCTTTTCTGTTAATTGTTATGGCGTTGAAACTGTTATTGAATCTCAGGTAAGGGAGGTATATGCTAAATGGACGATAAATCAACACACGGAAAATCGGTTATACTTGATGGGTTTGCAAAGGCATTAAACGCAAGCGGTTCTGCGATTTTAGACATGTATGACACAACGGCAGGTCTTGTGTCAAAGGCGGCAAACACTGTAGTAAACTTTACGCCAAGAATGCCAAGTCTGCCAAAGCTTCCTGACAATATGTTCTCTTCTCTGAAATTTACAAAACCTGGTGAAAGTAGAAAGAGTCTGGATGCCAAAATTAAAGATTATGAAGGTAAAGTAAAGAAACTCTACGCAGAGGTCGGGAGACTTAGCGCTGAGGGAGAGGATGCAGAATCAGAAAATATAGGAGCAATTGTCAGGCAGGTTAAGGAGTTTGAACGCGAGATAGAGCGGTTAAGAGCCAGGCAATTAGAGCTCAAAGAGCTTGAAAAAGAGGAAGAGGCACAGAGACGTCAGTCAAAATCTTCAATCAGTTCGATAAATAAAAAGGGTAAACCGGATGAGGGCAAAGTATCGGCCGCTGTGGAGGCAGCCATACAGAGGGCAATACGCGGCAGAGAGTTCCTGACGGACTCAGAGCGTGAGATATTTGCTAAAATTGCAGGAGATATTCTTGACGTTGAGATGGAAATAAAGATAATGGCAGTGTCAGAGCTTGGACGCTTCGGATTTAAATCTGCAGTGCCAATTCTGATAGAGGCAGCTGGGTACAAAAATCCATACCTGATTTCAGATATAATAAATGCACTGATAAATCTGGGTGATACGTCAGCCATTCCATTTTTAAAAGAGGCAGCAAAGTTTCCCAATTTCAGGGTGAGAGTGGGCAGTTTGCGGGGGCTTTATAAGCTTGCCGATGATAATGACGCAATCCCTGTGTTTCTCAATGCGCTAAAGGATGAGCATCAGGAGGTCAGAAAAACAGCAGCAACATTTCTTGGCTGGAGAGATTCTTCTGATACAGTGCCCTCCCTTGTACAAGCGCTTCACGACAGGGAAGAGGGAGTAAAAAGAGCGGCAATAACGGCTCTTTCAACGATAAAAGACAAGGCGGCAGTCTCACCCCTTATTCGCACTCTTACCGATGAGTCACGCGATATACGAGAAAAGGCGCTTGAGGCCATAAAGACCATAACCGGCGAGTATGTGTCTTTCAATCTTGACCTCACAGGTGATGTGCTTGCCTCTGAGATAGATAAGTTACGGAGATGGTGGCTTGGGGTGAAGACCCTTGAGTTATCCCCTTTAGTAACCGAATCGGTTTCTACTGAAACTGCAGCACCACAAGATGCTCAGGAGCCGGAGACCGCCTCTGAGGGTGAGTAGGATGAATATGGATGACAACTACGACATAATGAATGATGACGGTTATTTCAGTTCTGAGAGTATACGCGATGCTGCAATAGCGAAAATCCTCGAGAATCAGGAGGAGCTGAACACTTATTCGGAAAGCCTCGGTGCAGAGAAAAAGGAACTTGCTAAAGAGGTGGAAACTCTTGAAGAAGAAAACTACAGTATGGAAAAGGAAATCAAAAAACTTGAGTACGAGGTTTTGGTAAAAGAGAAAGAGGCTAAGAAGTATGACGAAAAGATTAAAGCGCTAAAGAGAAAAAATCTGCCGCCGCTTTCTGAGGAAAACAGACTGGCCTCTGAGATAAAGTTTCTGGAGTCAGAAAAGGTTAAGTTGATGGAAAAGTACAATGTGTTGTCGGATAAGCTGAACAAAGAGATAAACGACATAGGCGCAAGTCTCATAGAGCTGGACTTTACAAAGGGTGAGATAGAGACCTACAAGGATAAAACAGAAGAGTCCGAGCAAAAGATTACAATTAAGTACAGAGACCTTGAATTTCTACATGAGCGGCTTAAATGGACCAATGACGCATTGCAAGGTCTTCACTCAGGGATAAGAACAGTGGAGAGAAATTTTAAAATAAAATATTATAAAAGGTGAAACCATGGAGAACTTATACTTATCAGAGGAGCCGGAGGAAGAGGCTGGTCGAAGAAGTGAGCCTGAAGCCCATAGCAATGATGTAACAGTGGAAAATGGCGGGGACGCTTTGATGAGCCCTGTAGCAAAGAGGTTTTTTAAGTCGAAAGAGTTAAACATATTCAAACTGCTCAATGAGGACACTGCCTCGCCTAACATTGGGAGCACTGTCAAGGAAATAGTGGTCTCTTTGGTTAAGATGGAGGCAGAGCTAAACGAGGTGCTTTCCATAAATGCTGCCCTTGTGCGTGACATTGAGAGCGCAAAAGGTGTGATAGAAGAGCTTAGGCTTGAAAAAGCAGAGCGTGAGGCGCTGATTGAGCAGATGCGTGAGGAAAATCCGGCAAAGAGTCAGTTGATAGCCGAAGTTGAGTATATGGTTAATGAAAGAAACACTGCACAGTCCATAATTCATGACTTAAGGGTCAAAGCAGATAAGGCTGTGAAAGAGCTTGAATTGGCAAAGATGAGGATATCTGAGCTTGAGAGCGAAAAAGCAGACCTTGTTGGCGATGTCAGCTTTTTAGAGTCAAAGCTGGAAAGGGTTGCCGGTAAGTTAGACACATCGGTGCGCCGTGTGAATGTTTTAGAGGGCGAGAGGGTTATCAATCTGGGCAAAATAGCCGATTTACAAAAGAAATATCGTGACTGTGTTGATGCCAAGTTTGCAAACTTTGATGAGTCGCAAGGTTAGGTGAGACAGACATGGATGAGCTAATGGATGATATGTACTCTGAAAAGAGTGTGTTTGAAGAGGTTCATGAACTTATAGATGAGCTAAAGGTGCTTGCTAAAAGCAAAGAAGAGCTGACTCACACAAACGCTGAATTAAAAGAGAAGCTGAGGGCGCTGAAGGGGCAAAACGAGGGACTTGATGTCATTATAAAGAGAACTAAAGAGGAGTTTGAGCATGAGGAGTCCCGAGTCGAGGGTTATGGCAGTGCAATAGGCGATTTACAAGACAAGAAGGAGCGTGTAATTGAGGAGATAAACCGCTACAAGGGAAATATAAAAATCGTAGAAGAGGATCTGCAAAACACAGTTGGTGTTAAAAACCATCTCAAGGATGAGCTTTCTCAGGTAAATGACGACAAGGAAATAGTAGTAACAAAGTTTAATGAAATCCAGAATGTTTTAAACTCTATAGAGAGAAAAAAGAAGCACATCATGCCAAAGTTTAGTGAATACGATGTTATTTTAAAACAGGTACATAAGGCTTTTAAAGAGGTGGAAAGCAAGGTTTCGTTATCTAAGATAATGCACAACTACCATATAAACTAAGACCTATTGATTGTTTCATTAGGGGTTGTGACGCTGGTTGATAAATACAGGACTTAGAGGTTATACTGTAGAGTACGCAGGGGGAAAAATTGGTGGAGTCCTCCGGTTGAGACTGTGGTTTTGACGGATGATTGTTTGACCCTGTAGTTTCTGTTGTTGGAGCATAAAAATGCAAAAAAGGGTGGTTCTTACTGCTATAGCGGCAGTGGTGTTGGTGATGGTCGTGTCGGTAGTGGTTGCCTCAGTCAGTGCTACCAATCCTAAGAAGGCTCCGTTTGAAATTAACGATGTAAAAGTTAGAGATTTTGCCAAAGTGGCAGCTGTAGTGGTCTCTAACGATACGGATGTTCCGTTAAAGAAGGAAAATGTAAGTGTTACAGTAGATGACCAAACCATCGGTGATTTTTCATTAACAGCGGTTAACGATGAGTCCACGTCTCTTATTTTGGCAATTGACGTCAGTCGGAGCATGAACGGTATTCCTATTGCAAACGTAAAAAAATACGCCTCCTACCTGTTAGCTCTTTTTTCTGACGGTAACTATGTAACTCTTATGACTTTTGGAAACTATATAAAAGTGATTGAGAATCTTTCCGATGATAAATCTGTCCTCACAAGTAAGATAGATTCACTAACGGCACTTGAGCAAAAAACGCTGCTTTATGACGGCATTTCAGAGGGAATTAAATTAGCCGAAAAGTCTAAAACGGCAAAAACATCTATGCTTGTGATTACAGACGCTATGGACGACCATAGCGATATGCCGATTGAGACTCTCATGAAAGAGGTAAGAAAACCTAATATTCCTATACATGTAATGATATATGGCAAGCACCGTCAGTACTTTGAACTACTTGACAACATTACAAAACTAACAAAAGGCACTATGCTGGTTAATCCAGGATTTGAGGAGATTCAGAGTCTTTCAAGGGCGGTTTTCGTTCCTAAACGGGTTAAATATTTGATAGATTACAACTACTCAGGGCCGACCGGCAAACATGTGTGTCTTGTTAAACTGAAGTATCAGGGACAAGACATCGAACTAAAGAAGGAGTTTGTTATACCTTCACTAAGTGCCAATGCGCCTGAGAGCACACCTCGTGCTGCCGTTGAGTCAAAACCCAAAGAGGTGGCTGCCGTTACTGAGTCCTCTTTTAAGGAGTCGGTGCAAAGCAATCAGTGGCTGTTTTTGTTGATAATTATTGTGTTACTGTTTGTAATAGTAATTATATTGCTTTTAAGAAAAGACAAAAAATCTGACAATACATCACTTGGGCAAACAATTAAAGCCATACAGGATGAGCTCAAAAAGGTCACTGCCGGAGTTGCTGAAATAAAGAGAGCGGAACTGGTAATAACGGATAATGATGGTGTTGAGACATTTATTCACAGCTTGATGAGCGAATTTGTAGCGGGCGTTCAGGAAAACTTAAAAAACATTCTGAGAAGGCTTGAGATGGAAACAAAAAATGCAATCTCTAATGTCAGGGAGACAAAGAGTCAGGAGTATGCGGCTTTGCAGCAAGACATCGCAGTCATTACTGACACTGTAAAGTCAGGGACAGGAGCTTTTGAAAAAATTTCAGAGGGAATAAGAGAGTCAATTAAAAATGAGCTGACTGACGGCGTTGGTAAAACTCAGGCTAAGGTGAAAGAAACACTTATTGAGACAATTGAAGAATTTAAAAAGGCGCTTACTGGTAACTTTAGCTCTAAACTTGAGACTTTGTCAGGAGTAATTGCTACAAAGGAAACGATAAAGGATTTCGAGAAGCGGCTTGAGGCGGTGTCCACATTTATAACCGGAATTCCGCCAATGAGGAACGCCTTTGTGCAGCATCAAAGTGATATAGAAGCCAAACTGACAAATCTTGCTGAACAAATTTCCGAGCTTAAACAGAGTGTTCAAAAGCCTGTAGTTGAAATGACAGCACAAGAGAAAATAGACTATGAGAAAATCGCCGATGCTAACAAGGATATGATGAAGGATTTCGAGAAGCGGCTTGAGGCAGTGTCCACATTTATAACCGGAATTCCGCCAATGAGGAATGCTTTTGAAAAGCACCAACTTGATATAGAGGGTATGCTTTTGAGTCTTGCTGAGCAAGTTTCTGAGCTTAAACAAAGTGCTCATAGTACCGATGACGGAATGGTAGAACAAGAGAAAATAGATTATGAAAAAATCGCTGAAGCTAACAAGGAAACGATGAAAGATTTTGAGAAGCGGCTTGAAGCAGTGTCTTCATTTATAACCGGAATTCCGCCAATGAGGAACGCCTTTGTACAGCATCAAAGTGATATAGAAGACAAACTGACAAATCTTGCTGAACAAATTTCCGAGCTTAAACAGAGTGTTCAAAAGCCTGTAGTTGAAATGACCGCACAAGAGAAAATAGATTATGAAAAAATCGCCGATGCTAACAAGGAAACGACGAAAGATTTTGAGATGAGGCTTGAGGCAGTGTCCAAATTTATCGCAGGAATTCCTCCTATGAAAAACGCATTTATGCAGCATCAGAGCGACATAGAGGGTAAACTTGCTGGACTTTCAGCGGAAATGGCATCACTAAAAGACACCATATTGAGTTTTAAGACAGGAGGAATTAATGGATGATACATCGGAAAGAAGATCGCTTGTAGCCGGCGGATTGGCAAAGGCGTTAAATAAAAGCGGCTCAGCCATTGTAACCGCTTATGACGCAACGGCAGGTCTTGTTTCAAAAGCAGCGGATGCTGTTACCGTGTTGAAGCCAAAGGGTTCAGTCGGCCCCGTTTTTAGCAGGGGTGTAAAGTTAAATACAAAGGGCAGATTAGATTTAAAGATAAAAGATCTTGAAAAGATACTTAGTTCAGGCAAAAAAAACTTCAAAGAATTTGAAACCAAATACGATGTGTTTTCAACAATCCTCCGTGACTTGTCAATACTTAAGAAACAGCTTGAGAAAAATCAGACCGGTATTGAGGAAAAGATAACCACCCTGTCTGAGCAGTTGATGGAAGTTTTAGAGTCTCTTAGCAGCCGTCAGAGTGCTGATGGACTGGGACAGACTCTCCCAACAATAAACTATGTAAGAAGAGAACATGAAAAAATAGATTACGAGAAAATTTCTGATGCCACAAAAGAAACCCTGAGAGATTTCGAGAAGCGGCTGGCTGCGTTTTTATCAGTTTCTCGTGATACTCATCATGAACTGAGAGGCGGCTCTGATATAGGTCAGGCTGTTAATGAGTCGGCACTTTCCAATCTCTCAAAACAGATAGCTGGGATTTCAAAAGCTATCAGCACTCTGATTGCTGCGACGGTCAACATTGGCGCTCAAAAAACAGACTACGATAAAATAGTCAGCGCTAATAAGGATGCCCTGCAAGACTTTGAACGGCGGTTTGTGCCGCTTACTGTTGCGTTAAGAGACATTCCATCGCTTATAGGCCGGCTTGAGAAAAATCAGGCAGCAGTAGAGGGTAAACTCACAGGGCTTTCAAAACACACTGTGGATATGCTGTCTGCCTTAAAAGGACTTCTTGCTGTTGGAGCTGCTCATAAGGGCAGTATGAGTAAAGCAGATTTGGCTAAACTAAATTTTGATACGATAGATTATGAAAAAATCGCCGACGTCAGCAAAGGCGCTATGAGGGACTTTGAGAAGTTATTGGTGCCGCTTGCCTCAGCTCTCAGGGAGATTCCATCCGTAATTAACCGGATTGAACAGAATCAGACAGGCTTAGAAAGTAAGCTCTCAGCGCTTTCAAAACAGACCGGAAACATGGTATCAGTGCTAAACGCTCTCCTTGCCACAGGCGCCGGTAAGAGCGGTCAAGCGGGCGATTACGCTAAGGTAAATTTTGAAACTGTCGATTATGAAAGAATTGATAATGCTATAAAATCTGCACTAAGAGGTTTTGAGAATAAATTAGCGACCCTAAAAAGCGACCCTGCTGGTGTATCTATGCCCATGACCAACACCGCTGAAAACACAGCTGCAATTGAGGGAAAACTTACCGAGCTTTCAAAACAGATGGGAGATGTTGTATCGGTACTGAAGAATTTCCTTGCAGTAAGTCAAAGAGTGCAATCAACAGGTGAATACGAAAAAATAGATTACGATAAACTCACCGTTGAAAGAATAGATTATGAAAAAATCGCAAGCATAAACAGTAGAATTCTAACCGATCTTGAAAATAAGTTAGACTCACTCTCATCACTTTCCAACGATATATCAATCGTAAAAAGTCAGACTAAAGACGTCCAGTCCGCCGTAGAAGGTAAACTCGCAGGGCTCACCAGTGAAGTCACTACCGTCAAAGGTGCTCTGGTTCATATCATCAGATTTCTAATGACTATGTCACCTAAAAAGTAAGTATCAGGATGTAAGTAATACCAAGATGCTGCCAAAAAGGTAAAAAACTAAGGAACTCTTGATGAAAGAAAGAATCCTAAAGCCTGTGCATAAGGCGAGATTGCCACGCTTCGCTCGCAATGACAAACTTGGCTGTTTTTTATCTGTCATTGCGAACCCCCGCAGGGGGTGTGGCAATCTCGTCCTAAATAACCAGCAAATTTAGCACTATGAACGCAACTCGGTATAAGGTAAATTCTTAAGGGAGTGCGCTGCCCTTAAACAGAGCAGGTAACTCCGCAAATAAAAAACTGGATTCGCATTTTCATGGGAATTACAAAAAAGTAAGTATTAATCCGCAGATGACGCAGATGGACACAGATGAAAAAATCTGCGAAAATCTGTGCAATCTGCGGATAAAATCTTTTCTCTGTATATTTTATTATGATTTTTTGATGTTATAGCAAAAAATTTTAAGAGAGGGCGTCCCTTTCGTATTTATCTTCAAACCGTATGATGTCGTCTTCTCTGAGATATTCGCCATTTTGGACTTCTATGACCTCAAGGGAGACTTTGCCGGGGTTTTCAAGCCTGTGAAGTGTGGATTTGGGCACATAAGCCGATTCGTTGGGATGAACGAAAGTCACGTTGTCTCCGATTGTTACCTTTGCTGTTCCGTTTACCACTACCCAATGTTCAGAGCGGTGGTGGTGGAGTTGCAGGCTTAGCGAGTGCTGGGGCTTAACAAAAAGCCGCTTGATTTGATAGCGCTGTCCTTTTTCAAGTAGTGTGTAGCTTCCCCACGGTCTGTATGTTGTCACGTGATCGTTTGTCTCCTCTCTGCCCTCTTCTTTAAGACTGTTTACGATTTCTTTAACCTTATGGGTGTGTCCTCGTTTTGATATGAACACAACGTCAGGGGTTTCAACAATCAAACAGTCCTCAAGTCCTACGGTGACAATCAGTCGGTTGTCGCCAAGCACCATAGTGTTTTTGGTGTCGTATGGTCTAACAAGTCCGGTAATTACGTTACCGTCTGTATCCGAGTCCATTATTTCAAACATAGAGTCCCATGAGCCGATGTCATTCCAGTAAATCTCAAGAGGGAGTGTGAGGATTTTGTCCGATTTTTCCATAATGGAGTAATCAATGGAAATATCAGGCAGCTTTATGAAGTTTTCAAGCATATCGTGATATGGGGAGTTTATGGCATCTGAGATTTGAGGCTCAAAGCGAGCAAATTCCTCTTTCATTGTAGCTATTGCAAAAGCAAACATACCGGAGTTCCAATAATGCTCTCCGTCTCTCAGATAAGCCTCTGCGGTTTGCAGGTTAGGCTTTTCGGTAAATTCTGCAACCTTGCAGACCTGAGCGCCGTCTCTGGTTTTACTAAACTCTGCACCCCGCTTAATATAGCCATAGCCCATCTCCGGTCTGGTTGGTTTTATTCCAAAGGTGACAATGTGACCATTTGAAGCAGCCTCGTCAGCTTGTTTCAGATACCACGTGAATTTCTCGGAGGGCTTAATTATATGATCAGAAGGGCAGACAAAAATTGTTTCGGAATCTGTTGCTCCCAACGCCTCCTGACAGTATTTTAATCCAAGCGCAATAGCAGGGGCTGTGTTTCTGCCAATAGGCTCAAATATCATATGGGGTTTAGGGCCAGAAAAGAGTGCCTCCATATCGGACATAACGTGGAATTTATAATCTTTGTTTGTAAGAATCACAATATCTTCAGGAGATAAAGTAGCCGAGGTCAATCGCAAAACGGTATCTTGCAAAAGGGATGTGTTTCCGTTTAGCTTTAAAAACTGTTTGGGAAAACTTTTTCTGCTAAGCGGCCAAAGCCTTGTCCCTGACCCTCCTGCTAAAAGTAATGCTTTCATTGCGCTGACCTCCTGATACCAAGTAGCCTTCTATTGCCTAACTTTGTTGGCTTTGTCGCAAGCTCCTCAACGTACAAATAAAGTACGTCTGCGTCGCTTGCTCCTCGCCGCCTCGTTATGCTTCTGAATGCAACCTTGTATAATTATATATAGCGATTTCAAAACTTTAAACAATGCGCCTGAGAGGATTCGAACCTCCGGCCTGAGGTTCCGGAGACCTCCGCTCTATCCCCTGAGCTACAAGCGCATACGATTATGATAAAAAAAAATAACGCCTTTAATCAATAGCTTTTACAGCAATCATTTTAAATCCGTAAATCCGAGTGATTCAGCTGCTTTCATAATTACATTGCGAAGATCGTCCGGCTTGAATGGTTTTGCTATAAAATCAAATGCTCCCTTTTCCATAGCCTGACGAGCCAGCTCCATCATAGCATAACCGGTTATCAACACCACCTTTGTCCGCTCAGATTTAGCTCTCACTGTCTCCAACACCTCAAGGCCGTCCACCTCATCCATTCTGATGTCAGTTACAACCACATCAAATTCCTTTTCCATGATGCGGACAAGCGCAAGTCTGGGATTTTCAAAAATCTCCACCTCACAGCCCATCTTCTCAAGCGCCGGTTTAAGCCGCTTTCCAACTATCGGCTCATCATCCACTATCAGCACAGTCAGCATTTTATCCATTGTCTCTACCTTCCCGGTTTTGTCTATGTATAACCTGTTTAATATTACCATCCTGTCACTGCCAAGCTCTTCGCAGTTTTTACTGTAATCCACCTCAATGCCGCCCATGTATAATACACTTATCTTGTCCTCTTGTGCCAGATGCACCAACTGCTCAGTTACCCAGGGAATCTGGTCGTAAAAAGCCCTTAGTGTAACCTCCAAAACGTCGTATCCGTTGTCCTCTGCTGTAATTTTATACTTTTTCACTACTTTCTTGACATGTTTAAAAAGGGATTTTAAGTCGGCATCACCGGGAGGGTCAGCTCCTGCCGCTACCTTATCGTAGCAGAACTTTATAGCTCCGCAAGCTGGCGATGATTTCTCATGTCCATAGCGCACCATAACCCCAAAACTGCCGGTGTCAGCGTCATAGCCTATATGGGAGAAGTTTAATATTAATAACTTACCGTCTTTTCTTTCAGGAATATGATGTGCCGCAGGTAAAAGACTCTCATACGTTTTTACCTTAGGGATAAAAATCCCGCCAAAGAGCCTCATACCATAAAATTTTTCAAGATGAATTAAGTCGTTGGAATCATCGTTATCATCATACTTTGTGGGATGAAATTTCCTCATCTCACGTTTTATATACTCTATTACTGTTGAACACTGGTCATCAAGGCAGGTTATGATTACAAGAATGGCGTTTTTACCAAGAAAAATATCATATTTTTCCATTAACTCTTTAATCTGCTCACATAATTGAGGGATGGTTACTGATTTTTTAAGAAAAGTTTTATAGTCCATCGCTATTACCTCATCTCCGGCAAAAAGCATAATATATTAATCGTCAGGTTCACCCCTAAATTCTTAAATTTCAGATGTATTTGCCATTTTTAATTTGAGTTTATCATAAATTGTAAATCTTTGCCAACCATACTATTTACAAAGCAGTCTAACTATTTTTATTCTATCAGTCAGTGTGAATGAAATAATTGTTTTGCTATCAATAATGGGTTATACTGCGGCAGTTAAATTTCTAACAAGAGAGGATGCCGAACTTTCCCTGTTTTCAGCCGTATCGCTTGTTGTTTGCCTTCTCTATGCGTTTTCACTTTTGGGAGCGTTAAAGACCGGCAGTGTTATCGTGTTTGGAGCCGGGATGCTTTTTCTCATTTTGGCTCTGATTCTAATTACAATACGATTAAGAAAGGATTTGTTTTTAGAACATTTCCTTACGCCTGGAATTGTCACATTTTTGGCTGTATTGGTGTTATTTCTATTTAAAACACGCAGCTATACACTCGCCTCATGGGATGAGTTTTCTCACTGGGGGCTTATGACAAAGGATATGAACCAAAGCGGAGCGCTTAGTGCACCCAATGGGGCTGTAACTTTCTGGTACTATAGTCCAGGCGCAAATCTGTTTCAATACTTCTTTACGGTCATTTCCGGTTTTAACGAGCACACCCTATATTTTGCACAGTTTGTTCTCTTACTTGCGCCTGTTATGGTTTTTTTTCGCAACTTTTCATTTAAAACACACACGCCTTTTGTGATACTGACCATAGCATTTTTTTATGCCCTTATTATTATCTTTTTTCAAACCACAGTTTCCATTATGGTTGATCAACTGCTTGGTGTTTATTTTGGCATGACACTTGTGGCTTATTTCAGAGACGGTGGCAGGAAAACGAAATCTCTACTGTTGTATGTGCCTATTGTGTGTGCCCTTACACTTTTTAAAGCATCAGGTGTTTTCTTCGCTATTGCTATATTATTTATGATTTCAGTGCCGTTTATAATAAAGAATCTTAGGACTAAATCATCTCATATATCGGCTGTTATTATTGTTTTAATTGTTTCAACGTTAATAACATCTGCAAGTTGGAAAGCTCATATAAAACACAAAAATAGCGGACAAATCCCTAACTTAATTCAGTCATCTGGACAGTCCTTAATGGATGCTGTCAGGTCTCCAAAAGACGCCGACCAACGCTCGATAGTAAATAACTTTTTCAGCGCCATAAAAGATAACGGTCGTGAAGTTGGTACATTTAATATGAAGAATTGGATTATAGTGTTTTTTTTCTTATTTGGCATTGTGTTTATTTTAAGAGCTGGCAAAAGAGCCTCAGTACTGTGGGTATTTTCCACTATGACGCTCTTTTTTATAATTTATCTTGCCGGGCTTTTAAAAGTGTATCTGTTTAATCTTGGGCCATATGAGGGAAAACTCCTTGCCTCGTTTGAAAGATACACGGCCACGTATCTGTTGTCATTTTCACTGCTTTTTTATGGTTTTGCATGTCCTGAGAGTACTTTTAAATTCAAACCGGAGCCGGGTGGTATTTTCTCTTTTTTTAAACAATACAAATTATTCATTTTCTATTTAATTTTTAGTGCGGTGTTTTTTTACCGCTATCCGATACTAAAGAGTTTTAATATAAACGCCGTATTTGCCCATCCCGATTATGAGACAAAATGGTTCCGAAACAGGATTCGTCCTCAGATAGACTTTGTTAAATCAAAAACTCCGGCAAATAGCAGTGTCTTTATTGTGTTTTTAGCAACAACCGGATTTGAACACAGAGTTATATCATACGAGCTGGTTCCTCGGCGTTTTAACATGGGCTGTTGGTCACTTGGAAAACCCTACTTTGACGGAGATATTTGGAGTTGCAATATAAAAACTAAGGATTGGTTTGAACAGTTGAAATCAGGGCAATATTCTTATGTTTATATCGCCACCCCATATGATGTCTTTTGGCAGAGATACACTGAGGCTTTTGATAACTCTACAAAAAAATGGAGCGATATTCTTTTTAAGGTCAATTATGAGAACACAGACGGCAAGCACTTTCTTTCACCTGTCAGGTAAGCTATAATAGACAGTACTTATGAGCACCGAAACAAAACAACACGACCAAGATACAAGAAGAAGGATTTTAGATGCCGCATTTGAAGAAATTTACCTTAACGGCTACCAAGGCGCTTCTTTAAACAGAATAATTGAAAAATCTGGATTTACTAAGGGTGCCCTGTATCACTATTTTAAATCCAAAAAGGAACTTGCTCTCGCTGCTATTTCTGAAACCATGTCAGTTTTCCTTAAACAGTACTGGGAACTGCCGCTCTTGAAACAGCCGGATCCGCTCTCAGCGCTTATCAGCCACATTAAAAACCTTCCAACCATTGTTTTTGAACATTGCAAGGTTTTTGAGATCAAACACGGCTGCCCCTTGAATAACCTCATTCAGGAGATGTCTCCAATAGATAAGGATTTTGCAAGGATTTTAGAAAACCATTTCAATGACTGGCAGGACATATTAACTGAAATCATAGAGCAGGCTATAGCAAAAGGGCAAGTAAGGAAAGACTTGAATTCCATGGATGCGGCCATGTTCTTATTGTCCTGCCTTGAGGGTTGTATCACCACTGCTAAAAAGAGTAACTCTATGGAGATTTTTATCCGTTGCACTGCTCAGATTGAAAACTACATCAACTCACTGAGGGCATAAAATTTTTTTCACATACCCCTTGACATACCAGTTGGTATGTGCTAATATAACAGTACCTACCAGTAGGTATGGAGTTAAGGCATTTACAGGAGGTTAAGGTTATGACGGAACTACAGGTATCAAAAACAGTTGACTGTACGGGGATGAGTTGTCCGGCGCCGGTAATACAGACAAAAAAGGGTATTGATGGTATTGCTGTTGGACAGGTGTTGAAAGTAATTTCAACAGATATGGGGGCAAAGAATGACATTCCTGCTCTTATAAGCAGACTTGGTCATGAACTTAGAGAAACAAAAGAAGAAGGACGTACTGTATCCTTCTACATCGAAAAAAAGGGAGGTCTATAATGCCGTTAATTAAAACCGTAAAACCTGAGGAGGCAGCCGGTAAAACAGCAGAGATTTTTGCGGCAACTAAAGAAAGGTTGGGGAGAGTTCCAAATGTTTATCAGCTATATGCTGTGACTCCCACACTTTTTGAAGTTCAGTCCAATGTAATGGGATACTTCATGAATCATCCAACTCTGAGTATGGGGTTTTTGGCTTTTGTCAGGATGCTTGTGTCTGTGGGTACAAACTGTGTGTATTGTATTGATTTTAACAAAAACATGTTGATACAAAGCGGAATAGGAGCAGACGTTCTTAATGAGACGATAAAAGACCCTAAGAAAGCGCCTCTTCCCGAAAAGGAAAAGGCATTGCTTCTGTTTGTGCTAAAGGCTGTAAAGAATCCTCGTTCCGTCGATGGCGGTGATGTAGATGAGCTGCGTAATTTGGGCTGGAGCGATCAGGATATATTAGACGCTGTAATTCATGGAGCCAATAATGCTGCAGCGGATATTATAATAGACACGTTTAAGGTTGAAAAAGAGTAAAGACCGCTCAAAGTGTGCAGTGCCAGTTGCGTCAGGCTTTAGCCTGACGAATCGGTAAAAGGGGTGGCGTCATGGCGCCATCCCTAAATACTTACACGCTCTTCCCCAAAAACTCCTCCAATTCATCCACTGAGCCGGAACTTTTGATAAGATTTTTGAACTCTTCAAGTTTATCTATAGAGTTTATAGCCCTGACTACATTCATTATTTCAAGTCCGGCTAAACCATATTTGAGTTCAAGTCCTAACTCAATACCCTCAAGTAACCCTTCTCGCTTGCCTTCAAACAACCCCTTCTCAATCCCTCTTTCAATCCCCTTTTCCATTCCCTGCTTGTACCTGACATCCCTTTCTATATCATACACCAAAGCCATTTTGCTTACCTCCTTACATACGCTTTCCTGCAAATCCATGAGTTGTGCTAATACCTCTAACTGCCTTATGTGCCCTACCTCCCCGACATTTTTAGTTTCCTCTGCTACTTCATATCTCCATTAATGCCATATAATCGTCTTACGGCGGCGATAAGAATGTCACGGTCTTCGTCGTCGCTTTTAAGGGCAACAGTAGGCGGGTGAATAAGTTTATTGACAATAGCTGAGGCCATCAACTCTATGGATTTCTTTTCCTTTTCACCAAGACCATCCAGTTTGTTAAAGAGTTTTGTCAGTTCCTCATCCCGGATATCCCCGGCTGTTTTTCTCAGTGCCACTATGGTTGGAACAGCGTCAAGTGACTGCATCCATTTAAAAAATACATCGACCTCTTCTTTAACAATTTCCTCAGCCTTAAGAGCCTCCCTTTGTCTTTCATTGAGGTTGGTATCCACCACCCCCTGAAGATCATCTATGTCGTAAAGGTAAACGTTATCAATATCGTTTACGGCAGGGTCAATATTGCGCGGGACTGAAATATCTATTATAAAAACGGAACGCTGTTTCCGGTCTTTCATTATTTTTTCCATATCATGCTTATTCAAAACATAGGAGGGCGCTCCGGTAGAACAGATTACGATATCAGCTTTGGTCAGTTCTCGTTTAAACTCTGAAAACTCTATCGCTCTGCCTGAAAACTCCTCTGCAAGAGCACATCCTCTTTCGTAAGTCCGGTTGGCTACTATAACCTCTTTTACGCCAAATCCGGTTAAATGCTTTGCCGCCAACTCTGCCATCTCACCGGCTCCAAGCAGCATAAATACTTTATCCGAGAGCTCTCCAAAAATCTTCTTAGCCAGCTCCACCGCAGCATATCCTATTGAGACGGCATTTTCCGCTACTTTTGTCTCTGTGCGCACCCGTTTAGCTACCGATATAGCTTTTTTCATCAGTTTATTTAAAATGATTCCCGATGAGGAATTCTTTAGTGCAAGGTCAAATGCGCCTTTAAGCTGACCCAGTATCTGCGGTTCTCCTAAAACCATAGAGTCCAGACTGGAGGCAACACGAAATATGTGACGCACTCCGTCATAGTCTCCTCGCATGTAAAGTGCCGCCTCAAGTTTTTCCCGCTCTATGTTGCGGAGCCCCGTAAAGTAGTCCTTAACGCCAGCCGATATTTTATCGGTATCACCGCCGCTTAGGTAGATTTCTACTCGGTTACAAGTTGACAATATCACGGCCTCATCTACGCCGGTTATACCCTTGAGGGTGCTTAACCCCGTGGGTATCTCATCGGCAGCGAAGGCGATCTTTTCCCTGACGTCAACATCTGCTGTTTTGTGGTTAAGACCAACTACCAGGATGCTCATTTAAACTCGTGTATTGATTTTAAAAGTATGCTTACACCAAAAAATGTAAACAAGACAGCTATAAATCCTGCCACTGACATTATTGCAGAGCGTTTACCATGCCAACCAGCAGTAATTCTGAGATGTATTATGAGTGCATAGAAAAACCATGTAATCAGCGACCAGACCTCTTTCGGGTCCCATCTCCAAAACGTTCCCCACACCCCCTCTGCCCATACGGCCCCTGTTATAATGGCAAGCGTAAGCAGGGGAAACCCGATGGTTATCAGTCTGTAGTTGACCTCGTCAAGCACTCGGAGACTTGGCAGACGGTGAAAGAGGCCGCCCAATTTCTTGGCTTTAACAAAATGCTCTTGAATCAAATACATAACCCCTATGCCGCAAGCCACCGCAAAGGCGGCGTCTCCGGTAAAAGCCAGCAGTGTGTGAATCCACAGCCATGAACTTCTGAGCACAGGGCTCAGAGGGTTTATTTCTCTTGGGAGAATAGAGGAGGATAGCATTAAAATAAATGCTAGTGGCAAGATAAATGCACCTAGCAAACCGACTCTGTACTTAATCTCTATAATGAAAAATATAATGACCACACTCCATGCAAACAACGAGGCTGCCTCATGAAGGTTCGCTACCGGCATATGACCGCCATAAATAAAGCGCAAGAGTATGGCCAGCGTGTGAAGAGTAAAACCGGAAACGGCAAAAACCATCATGCCGCGCGAGGTTGCCTTTGTTCCCCTCACCAACTCAAGCACGCCAAGAATTGTTGATATGAAATAACAGGTCAGGGCTAATTCAAATGCTATAATCACTTAAAAACATCCTAAATCGCAGCTCTTTATTTTAACATTAAGCTTGTCAGCCTCTGCTCCTAACTCTTTATATGGTATCTCCAGCTCCTCTGCTAAGGCTCTTGCCGAAGCACAGGAGACCCTGCCATCGGTTACTCTCTCAAGCAGTCTCTTTTGCATTTCTTTAGTTTTCATTGTTTCCATAATCATTTTTGTACATTCATCAAAATTCGGCTCTCCACTATTATATACTGAAGCCGTACAAGTTTTCATCCCCTCCGGCCATTGTTTTATTTTATGATAGTCCTCAGATGTTTGAAACACAACGGCAATATCAGATTTTTCAAAAAACTTCTCCGCCGTTTCCTTAAATCGTCCTGTATCAGCCCCCATTAGAAAGATAGTAATATCGGGTTTTACAAAATCCAGTGGACTGTTCCCCTCGATAATAATTCCGTTAACCTGTGGAAAGTCAAACATTGCAAACCTCAGAGCTTCATCAAGTGTGCTGTACGGTGACTGTACCCACTTTACGGCAACTGCGCCTGCTTTTAAAAGCAATGTGGAGTCTTTACTTTCCTGATGTATGAGGTCAGCAGCATCAGTAACTGATGTATAAAAGGACGTCTTTGTATATTTTATCGCAGCCCAGCTGCCTTTCAAGTTTTTTAACAGCTCTACGGCAAGCGATGTTTTTCCGGAGCCGCTATACGCCCCGCCTATACACACTATCAGAGGATTAGCCATGTTTTATAAAGTCACTATATGTGATATGCCGATTTGAATATGTTTAAAACAGTGATGAGGCAGCCTATAAAGTTTTTTCTTATTTATACACACTGCCTCTAACATCAGCTTTATAAACAAGAATATATGAACTATCATCATTAACTTCATACAAAAATCTATATCTCCCCACTCGTAGTCTGTAATGTTTTTTTAACCCGCGCAATGGTTTGGTGTCCAACATATTACCTTGAGAACCTTCTGCTAATTTGTTAAAAATGTTCAACACATTCTCTTTGAATTTAATATCTTTTGATTTTATGAATTTATAAACATCCTTTGAAAAGTGGATTTCATACATCAAGTAATTCTTTCTTGAGTTGATCAAAAGATATGGTCTCTTTTGCCCTCATTTCTCCTAATGCTTTTTCATATGCAACTCTGTCATCTTCAGAGAAAGACGTGTCATCTATTATCTCAATTTTATCTTTTGGCAATTGATTCAAAAACCATAGAACATTATCGTAAATACTCTCATCTACCTCTAAAAGAACCTGCTGCAATCAAAACACCTCCTTTTCTAAAGCTACGGTTCTATTATCATACTCCGATCATGCCTGAAAAAACAACTGTTATTGTCAGAGCTGGTCAGTAAATTGTTAACTTAACACCCTTTGTGCTATATTACCCTAACTACCTGTGATTTAAGATAAATTACACATAGATAAAGTTTAGGGAGATTTTTAAGATACAATGAGAGCGGCAGTTCACTATGCGTTGGCAGCTGTAATATTGAGCGTTTATAGCGCACGAGTTTGTCCTTTCTGCGCCGAGGTTGATATTTCAAAACGCTTGCTGTTGTTTACGGTGTCTTTAGGAACAGTGTTTCTTCTTAGAAAAATCTTATTGAAATACGGCTTCTTAGGCCGCAAGTTCATTTCCCAGTTGAAGCGCCAGATTGCTCTTGACTACGTTTTTTTTGTACTCTCAGCACTGAGTGTTGCAATATATAACTTCTATGTTTATGGTTTTCCGGTTGGAAGCGGTTTAAAAATCCTCGTTGGCGCATTGACTCTTGGTTTTTATGCTGCCATTGATCTTGGGCTTGAAAGGGAGAGAATTATAAATCATGAGATAAAGCAAACCGGAAAAGATATAGACGTTACCGATGATTTTATGCAGCTTACCACAAAAATAATCATTGCTGCCACTTTAAATATGTTATTTATGATGCTTGTTGTCTTTTTGATTATTCAACGGAATTTTGACCTGTTTTCGAACAATACAGAGTCAGTTAGTTCTATTTTTACAAAGAAAGTATTGGTTGAAACCGCATTCGTTGTAGTGATTATTCTCATTGAAAACATTAACCTAATAATTTCGCATACTACAAATCTTAAACTGTTCTTCGATATTGAGAACAATGTGCTTGAGGCAGTGGCTAACGGTGATTTAAACCAAAAAGTAGTTGTAAGCACCAATGACGAGTTTGGAGTTATGGCCACGTATTCCAACAAGATGATAGAAAAGCTAAGGGAACGAACAGAAGAATTACAGAAAACCCGTGATGTTACCATTTTGTCGTTGGCAAGCCTTGCCGAGACGAGGGACAATGATACAGGTGTGCATATTCTTCGCACTCAAAGATACATCAGAGAGCTTGCTTTGTTTCTGAAAAATAACCACAGATTTTCCGAGTACCTCTCAGATGAGACTATCGAGCTTTTGTACAAATCCGCTCCACTTCATGATATAGGCAAGGTGGGAATTCGGGACGCAATACTTCTTAAAAACGGTAAGCTCACCGATGAGGAATTTCAGGAGATGAAAATGCACACGGTCTTAGGCAGAGATGCGCTCTTAAAGGCAGAGATGACAATCGGTTACAACTCATTTTTGGACATAGCAAAGGAGATTGTCTACTGTCACCATGAAAAGTGGGATGGCTCCGGCTACCCTCTTGGACTTAAAGGAGAAAATATTCCTATTTCCGGGCGTCTCATGGCGCTTGCCGATGTCTATGACGCCCTTATCACAAAGCGTGTTTATAAGGACGCTTTTTCTCACGACGTTGCTAAAGAAATTATCATAAAAGGACGAGGCAGCCATTTTGACCCCGATGTTACGGATGCGTTCATTGCCCTTGAAAGGGTGTTTATTTCAATAGCCAGTACATTTAGAGATGAACAATAGACAAGTCAGCGTTTAGAAAGTGATATTATATAAATAAGGATAAATCGTGTGTGACTCAGACTTAAATCCATATCCAGGCGCTTCAGTAACATATACGTTTGAAATGCAGGGGATATCTTTTGAAAACCTCTCTATAGAGATAGGACAATATAATATTACTGAAATTGTCTTTGAAAAGAACACAGAGAATGAATCTAAAAAAAATCACTATGTAATGAGATTTGAATTTGGTCCGACAGTATCCTTAGAACTAGCAGATGAAATTAGCGAATCTTTAAAAGACTGCATGTTTGATATGTTATGTTTCCATGCTGGGGGTAAAGTTGTTAATGAAAGAAAATTAGCACATAGTTTAACACCTCGACCTGGGGAAGGAGGAAATTTATCTGCAATATTACCTTCATTCTCTTTGAGTTCAGAGCTGATAGTAGGTGATAAGAAATTAAATGAAGGCGACATTGAAGAAATCAAACTTAATACAAAAAAATGTATTAATACATCTGGAGAACTGCAAAGTATATTAAGAATTTACAGAGCAGCTTTTGGAATAAATGATCCCTTATCACGTTTTTTACTTTTTTATCAAATCATGTTGATTATAACTGGTGATAAAAATCAGACTATAACAGATAAAAAAATATTAGATATAGCACCAGAGACTGAACAAACAAATAGGCCAGATAAACCTACGAAAAAAGAAACTATTTATACAAGGCTTAGAAACGAGATTGGACATAAAAGAGATAATACAGATATTAATACAACTATGACTGAAATAAGTAATTGCTTACATGATTTTCAATATAAAATTATAGAAAAAATAATAAAAGATGAAATAAAAAAACTTTAACAAGTAAAATAAGCAACTGTCTGATACATAACTAATTTAGTCTTACTTTTACAGCTCACGCAGGGCATTGTGCGCTACGAAAAGGCAACTATTTAGCCAAACCGAAAAGCTTAGATATCATATCCATAGCACGTGGATTTGACAGGATTATAAGAAACGCAAGGACAAGGAAATATAGCTTCATTTCAAGGCGAATATTTTTAAATTCAGCCCGCATTTCAGCCCTTACCTCAGCTACCTCAGCCCGTACTTCAGCTATTTCAGCTTTTAACTCAGCTTTAGTTGCAAATAAATCAGCTTTAGTCGCTAATGACTCGGATTTAGACGCAAGTTCTTTGGATAATTCCTCTTTGACTTCTGTTTTTGTCAAAGTGGTCGTCTCTGTAACCTCTCTGAAGACCTCGGCTATCTCTTTTGCCGCAGCATCATCAAGGTTTGCACCTTTTAGCCGCTCATATATTCGTAACGTGTCAACCATCGTCGTCATGTCCTTTTGCCTCCCTTATACATCTGTTTCTGCCGCCCTCTCATACATTATACAAAATCTATACAAAAAAAGATATGTTTTATACCGTTTTAGATTTCACCACAGTCCACGTGTAGGTTGAATCAAACACTGTGGCTTCGGGGTTAGGGAGTGTTTTTAATAGTTCGGCTACGGGAGGCTCAATTATCAGGTCTCTCCCCTGATGTAAGAAGTAATCTATCACCTGTCCAGTCAGTGTGTCCATTAGCCATGCGGTTATTCTGTAACGGTTAGGCAGAAGTCTGGGATTTTCTATCTGACAAAAAAGCTCCATCGTGCCGGAACAAATCTCTATCCCTGCTCTTTCAGAATTAAACGACAGAAAATCAACTCCATAGTGGTTGCCTACTTTTATGATAAGATATGACTTTGGAAAACCCGCAGGCAAAGTGCATCTTACAAGAAGACTTATATTTTCCCCAAACGGTACCGACTCAACAGGATTACACAGCGCATCGGTTGGGGTAACTGTGATGGCTTTGTCCTGCGATTCGCCGTCTTTTGAAGATGTGCCGCTAACAAGACTATAGTAGAGATTTATAGCTTCATCTGCGCTTGTAAGCGCCGCCATTTCACCTTTAGACAGCACAAGCACTTTGGTGCACAGCCTTGCCACTTGCCTAACATTATGACTTATAAACACCACGGTTTTCCCATTTGCTATCAACTCGTGCATCTTAGAAATGCACTTTACCTGAAAACCGGCATCCCCGACACTTAACACCTCATCAATAAGCAAAATATCGGCATCCACGTGAGTGGCAACAGCAAACCCAAGGCGGGCAAACATGCCGCTTGAATAGTATCTTAGCGGAGTGTCCAAAAAACCCGATAGATCTGAAAATTCCACAATGTTTTCAAATCTGCAGTCTATTTCACGTTTTTTCATTCCAAGTATAGCGCCGTTAAGATAAATATTCTCACGGCCTGTAAGGTCTGGATGAAACCCGGCGCCAAGCTCAATTAGTGCCGCAAGTCTCCCCGACACTTTTATTGAGCCAGTGTTTGGTACAAGTATTTTGGCAATCAGTTTTAACAAGGTGCTCTTACCGGCTCCGTTTGGCCCTATTATGCCAAATGCCTCACCACGCGCTACTTCAAACGATATGTCCTTAAGCGCCCAAAACTCACCTTGCCGCAATTGGCTGCCTCGTGAAAAAAAACTCTTTAAGGCTCCAGGCAGCAAATCCCTCAGCGAGTTAAACCTCTCACCTTTTTTGAAACTCTTACTCACATTGGTGCACTCTAATGCTTTATCAGACATACTACAAAATCTCCGAAAAGAAGGACTCCGCCTTGTGGAAAACCCTAAGACCTATATAGAAAATCCCAGCCGACCACAAAGCGCAATAACAAAACCAAAACGCATTGGGGCTTTGGTGATATAGGCACACACGGCTTATGCACTCAAGGATGCTTCCAACCGGATTTAGCAATAAGATATTTTCCCATTTACCAAACATGGAGGCGTCATAAAATACAGGCGTAAAAAATATCCCAAAGGTTAACGCCACCTCAACAATGTACTTTACATCTCTGAAAAACAAATTAGCACAAGACAAAAGCAGTCCGGCTCCCACTATCAACATTATATACATGATAAGTAAAACGGGAAACCACAGAGTGTAGATACTTATCCCAACTCCTGTTACTGCAAAAACGCACATTATCACAATAAGCGGGATAAAAAAATCAAAAAGATTAACCAAAACCGAGGACAGGGGCAATATCTCACGCGGAAAGTATATGTGGACAATGAGCCTCCCGTTTTGGATTAGGCTGTTTGTGGCAAAGCGGATTGAATTTATAAAGAGTGACCAGTGAATGGATTTAACTGACATAGCTGCTAAGCTCTGATATTGCAGAGGTTTCCCTGATGTTAGAGAAAAAGCGGCTCTGACGACAAACCCCGATGCCACAATTACCATAGGAAGAAAAAACGCCCACAAAAAACCCATCACAGACTGCTTGTACCGGATTTTTATATCCCTCAGAGTAAGCATGTAAAGAAGCTCCCTGTATTGCAGTATTTCTTTAAACATATCTATTCCAACACCATCGTCAATTATTTTTATAAGAAGTCCGCAGTTGTTATTATACATAAATACAGAAATTCTTTAAATGCTTATTTAGTTAACTCCGGTAGAGTGTTTTCATGGTTTAAAGGAGGTAGGTTTCTATGCTTTTTAAAGTGGAAAAAAGGACTGGATTCCCGCTCGTAGGCGGGAATGACAAGAGGTGGCTTTCTTTTTTTGTCATTCCTGCGAAGGCAGGAAGCCAGTCCTTTTTTGTTAACGGAGTTAACTGCATAGTCAATATTCTTTATTTTATGACTTGTTTACTCTGCTTAAATAATAATGGTATATTTACGGGAGTTTTTATCAACAAATACCTAAAAGTATAAGGGAGGGGAATTTATGTTTTGTTCATCTTGTGGCACTCAAATGATGATAATGCGTACAAATGTGTAAAATGCGGAAAAGTTTTACACCGTGACACTCCTAACCCTCAGGTTATTATTAATCCAAATGTGCAAATTGCTCAAACCATACCTAATTATCTGGTGTATTCCATACTGGTTACACTCTTTTGTTGTTTACCGACAGGGATTGTGGCAATAGTCTATTCTTCTCAGGTAAGTGGAAAGGTGGCTTCAGGTGATTTTCAGGGAGCAGTTGTCTCATCAAAAAAAGCAAAAACTTGGTGTTGGGTATCTTTTGGTATAGGGATAGTTGTTACAATTGCCGGTGTTGGTTTAGGAATAATAAGTGCCTTATTTAAGGGAAATTAAACTCTATGATATTATAATTACAGTTTCTGTTATATCGGTTTTAGTTTTCTTATACTGCTTTACACCTGAGAAGACTCTGAGTTGGTTAAAATGCCCGTTTCTTTGGTTTACCGGTTTTTACTGCCCCGGATGCGGCTCTCTCAGGGCAACTCATCAATTACTGCACGGGCATATTTTAAACGCTATAAGATATAATCATCTGTTGGTTTTGACAGCCCCTTTTTTAGTCTGTGCGTTTGCATCCAGAATGAGCGTTCTTCTGCGAGGTAAGCCTTTTTTTAATATTTTCATACCGTCAGGTTGGATTAACGCATTAGTTATCTACATCGTACTGTTTTGGTTTTTAAGAAACCTGCACTTTTATCCGCTTACTCTGCTTGCGCCGAAATGATATTTTAAACACCCTTCTTAACGTTTATTTTTTTCTCCTCAAGCTTATTGAGGGCATTTATGTATGCTTTAGCTGAGGCGACAATTATGTTAGGGTCTGAAGCGCTCCCCCTGACTACTCTGCCATCCTCCTCCAAAGTAACAACCACCTCGCCCAGAGCGTCAGTTCCGCCAGTTATACTCTTTATCTCAAATTTATTTAAAGTGCTCTTTGTTTTCGTTAATTCCCCGATAGCTCTGTATGCGGCGTCAACAGGCCCGTCACCATCGCACTCTTTTTCATACTCGTTGCCGTTTATTGTAAGTTTTATCAGCGCTATCGGCTTTTTATCCGTTCCACCTGATGTGTAAAGGTGCGTAAGGCAAAAAACCTCATATAGTCTGCTTGTGCCCTCAACTACCAGAGCTTCAAGGTCCTCATCAAATATGTGGCGCTTTTGGTTGGAAAGCATTTTAAATCTCTCAAAAGCCTTGTCAAGTTCTAAATCGTTCAAAGCATACCCAAGTTCTAAGAGGCGGTCTTTAAGCGCATGTCTGCCCGAAAGTTTTCCCAATATCAGCTTACTCTTAGGGATTCCAACGTCTTCAGGTTTAAGTACCTCATACGTTGAGCGCTCTTTTAAATACCCATCCTGATGCACACCCGATTCATGGGCAAACGCATTGTCTCCCACTATCGCCTTATTGGGCTGCACTGTCATGCCGGTTATCTTAGACACCAGACGGCTTGTTTTGTATATTTCACCGGTAACAATATTAGTGTCAGCATTGAAAAACGCAGGGCGGGTTTTCAGTGCCATCACAATTTCCTCCATTGCGGCATTCCCTGCCCTCTCGCCAATTCCATTTATTGTGCACTCCACCTGCCCTGCCCCCTTTAGCACAGCCGAGAGCGAGTTTGCAACAGCCAGTCCCAGATCGTTATGACAATGAACGGAAATCACAGCTTTATCAATATTGGGCACCTTGTTAAACAGATATGAAATTAACTCGCTATACTCCTCCGGCACGGTGTAACCCACCGTATCCGGTATGTTTACGGTTGTTGCGCCTGCCTTTATGGTCTCCTCGGTTATCTTACAGAGAAAATCCCAATCGGAGCGGGTAGCGTCTTCTGCGGAAAATTCCACATCTGATGTGTAACCTCTGGCGTATTTTACGGCGCTTACTGCCGCCTTAAGCACCTCATCTCTTTCCATTTTAAGTTTGTACTTAAGGTGGATATCGCTTGTGGCAAGGAAAACGTGAATTCTGCCGTTATCTCTGCCCTTTATCGCCTCTGCCACCCTGTCGATATCGCCGCTAAGCGCTCTGGCAAGCCCAGCCACAGTTACGTAGGGCAGCTCTGCTGATATGCGTTTTACCGCTTCAAAATCACTCTCCGAGGATATGGGAAATCCAGCCTCTATTATATCCACCCTCAGGCGCACAAGTTGACGCGCTATCTGTACCTTTTGCTCAACACTCATAGCGGCCCCCGGAGACTGCTCCCCGTCCCTTAACGTGGTGTCAAATATTTTGATTACTTTGGACATAAACTATGCTATTGCTCACACTGTTGTCTCTGTTGTCTTACCCTTATCAGGTTTTTTACGGTAAAGCAGATACGTATTTTCTATTATCCCCCATGCAAGATAGCTGATTGCAAGGACAAAAAGCATTATAGGGGGGTGCATGACCACAACAGTAAGAGTGATTATCATGGCAACAAGGAAAAGAAACGGTTTGCGTTCTTTGAAATTAATCTCCTTTGCTCCGTGAAATCTGAGGGTGCTTATCATAAATAAGGATATTACTATGGTCAGAGCTAGTACAAAATAGCTTTTGTGAGGATGGTCATTAAACATGTGTTCGTAGAAAATCACAAATGTAGAAAGAATAGTGGCTGCAGCAGGTATCGGCATACCGGTAAAATGTTTACTCTCAGCAGTAACCATTTGAACATTATATCGGGCAAGCCTGAGAGCGCCGCAACTGACATAAAGAAACGACACCGCCCATCCAATGCGCCCAAAGGGCGACAACGAACACGTAAATATCATAATTGCAGGCGCCACACCAAACGCTACAAGGTCAGAGAGTGAGTCCAGCTCTATCCCAAAGCGTGATGTGCTGTTGGTCATCCGAGCTGTCCAGCCGTCCAGTCCGTCAAAAATGTTAGCTATCAGTATTGCCCACCCTGCCGTCACAAAGTTTCCGTTCAATGAAGACACTATAGAGTAAAAACCAAAAAACATCCCAACCAGAGTAAGCCCATTGGGTAAAATGTAAACGCCTCTTTTCATACGCTCAGCGCTCCTTCTCTTGTGTCCATGTGGCTACTATTGTTTCACCGGCTCTTACCATATCGCCTGTCTTGACTATTATCTGAGCCGAAAGAGGCAAAAATAAATCCACTCTGGAGCTAAACTTTATTATGCCAAATCTGTCGCCTGTCAAAAGACGGTCTCCTGGCGCTGCTCTGCACACAGCGCGCCGGGCTACAGAGCCTGCTATCTGTTTTATCAGCATAGTGCCCCTGTCGGTTTCAACTGTGGTCGTTACGTTTTCATTTGTAAGTGAGGCCTCATCCATAAAGGCCTTAAAAAAATTTCCAGCATTTCGCTTTACATTTACCACAGTTCCGGTATATGGAATCCGATTTACGTGGACATTTAGGGGGGACATAAAGATGCTTAATTTTCTTACATTATCGTTAAGTACAGTGTTTTCAAAAACCTCTGACACTACGATTACTTTGCCGTCAGCAGGTGAGACAATAATGTTTTCACCTTGAGGAATTACTCTTTCCGGGTCACGGAAAAAATAAAACATAAATGCCGTTATATCAATGCAAAACAACATCAACACAAGATAAAACACTATGTGCCTGTTTGCAGTAAACGTAAAAAACGCTGCCACTGCCGAAACAATCAATGCCACCGCAATAAACGGTATGCCCTCAGGCGCAAATTTCATATTAATTCCTTCAAGTTTCTTTATAGAAAAGCAGCATATTTATAATATTGCCGTACTTATTATATTATATAACTGTAGTTAAATGCCAATTTTTGGTTTTAACATAATTTACTAAAAAAAAGTAAGGACTCAATAAAATGAAATACTCTAAACTTCTCATTCCAACGCTTAAAGAGACGCCGTCAGAGGCGGAGGCCATAAGTCACATACTGATGCTTCGCGGCGGTTATGTCAGGCAGCTTGCCGCAGGGCTTTACGTGTATATGCCTCTATTTATACGTGTTATGAAAAAAATTGATACGATAATCAGACAGGAGATGGATGCTATAGGCGCTCAGGAGGTCTCCATGCCTGTGCTGCATCCGGCTGAGGTGTGGCAAAAAACAGGCCGCTGGTATGATATTAAAGATGAGATGTTTCGCCTTAAGGACAGAACAGGGCGCGACATGTGCCTTGCTATGACACACGAGGAGATAATGACGTGGCTTGCCTCACGTGAAATCCGCTCCTATCGGGATCTCCCTCAGATGTGGTATCAGATTCAGACCAAGCTTCGTGATGAGGCAAGGCCAAAAAGCGGCATACTGCGCACCCGTGAGTTTATAATGAAAGACAGTTACAGTTTTGATGTTGATACGGATGGCCTAAATACAAGCTATGAGCTTCATGCTGAGGCTTATAAGAAAATTTATGCCCGATGCGGATTGAAATTCTATGTGGTTGACTCTGACCCTGGAATGATGGGAGGCGCTACGGCTCACGAGTATATGGCGCCAAGTGCTGCCGGTGAGGATGCGGCGGCAATTTGCAGTGCCTGCGGATATGCCGCCAATGTTGAGCTTGCAGAATCTGTGTCGCAAGCGGTTGAATTTAAAGAAAGCGCGTTTGAAGAAGTCTTTACGCCTGAGAAAAGAACAGTTGAAGAGGTCTCACAATTTTTAGGGCTTAGTGCGTATAATTTTATAAAGACTCTTGTGCTGGTTACTAAAGATGGCCCAGTGCTAGCTCTAATTAGAGGAGATCAGGAACTCCATGAAAAGAAAACCGAGCGGATAATAGGAGAGTTTAGAGCAGCTCGGAAAGACGAGATAGAAGGGATTGTCGGAGTTGAGGCCGGGTTTATCGGCCCACTTGGGCATAAAATAAGGACAATTGCCGACAATGCGCTTAAAACCGGCACTTATGTAATCGGCGCTAATAAGAAAGACTACCATGTACGTGGTTTAAAGCCTGGTGTTCACTTTACTGCCGACTACTATGACCTCCATGCGGCACATGAAAACGATGGCTGCCCGATGTGCGGCAAACCACTAACAATAGAGCGGGTCATTGAGATAGGAAACATTTTTAAACTTGGCACTAAATACTCAGAAGCGCTTAATGCGGTGTTTCTTGATAAGGACGGAGTGGAAAAACCAATAGTGATGGGTAGCTACGGGATAGGCCCGGCACGCATTGCGGCCTCTGCAATTGAGCAAAACCATGATGAAAACGGTATAATATGGCCTGTTTCCATTGCACCATTTAGCGTTGTGATACTGCCGCTTAATGTTAATGACGTACCAACCCAAAAGTCGGCTGAGGATATTTACAATGCGCTTGTTTCAAACTCTGTGGATGTTCTGATAGATGACAGGGATGAGCGGGCGGGAATTAAGTTTAAGGATGCCGATCTCATTGGAATTCCGCTTCAGGTGGTAATTGGCCCAAAGGGACTCAAAGAAAACGTGGTTGAGATAAAAATCAGGAAATCAAAGGAATCTCTGAAAGTCTCACCGGCTATGGTGCTTAAGACAGTTATGGAGTTGATAGGGTAAGCATAACATTTATAATATAATGAAATACAAAAGTACGTTCGTATTGAGTTTATTAAAGGTGAGATTGCCACACCCACTATGTGGGTTCGCAATGACGGCGGTGGTTGCTATTACTGTTTTTATCCGTCATTACGAGGAGCGTCAGCAACGTGGTAATCTCATCTTTGTTCTCTTAGCTTTTTTGACTGCTACTGCGAGGAGCGTTAGCGACCAGGTGAATCCCCTTGAGGGGAGGGCAATCTAAGCCAATAAAAATAATAAATGGAATTATGCACATTACTATAACTCAGCGCCTGCATATACCAAAAGAACAGGAGCGAGGCGCCCCGCCGTAACGGAGCGTCTTTCCCCTTATTAAGATGTACTAATCTCGTATCACAAGCCTATTTAAGACCCAGTTCTGCAGCTGCAGCCTTTAAGTCTGCTTCATTTGCCTTTGCAGCATTCATCATAGGACTTTTAGCAGCCTTTGCTCCCTGAATAAAAGCGTCAGCCGTCTTAAATTTCTCCAGCAATTTTTCCTTTGTAGGGGATACTTTACCATTGTGACAGCCCTGACATTTCTCAAATCCTGCCATTGCCACTGTTGACAAAGCAAACACCAACACTACCGCTAACACTACAACTTTCTTCATCAAAACCCTCCTCATAAAATTTTTTAACACAATTCTTGCTTACTTCATAGCTAAGCAAGGATACTTATTTCAACTCAGCAAGATCATGGCTCAATCACAAACGTATATTGTTCAATAACGGTGTTAACCAGAAGTCTTTCACACATATCCTTAACCTGCGCACGTGCGGCCTCAACTGAGGGGCAATCCAAAGCAATCTCAATATACTTGCCAACACGAACATCCGTAAGTCCGCTAAATCCGAGATTATTTAGCCCCTGAAGCACAGCCTTACCCTGCGGGTCAAGGATCTCCTGTCTATGTTTTATGTAAACTTTTGCTTTCATCCGTTGTTTTTGCCTTGTGGCGTTTAACCTGAGATGTGTTGTGTTCAAGCAGTTTGTCTATCTCATCGGTTTCAATGTCAATTTTACCAAACAGAGATCTTAACTTGTAAAGCTCATCCGCTATGCTTATCGCTGCAAGAATCGATACTTTAAGTGATTGGGTTCCAGGAGCTGCTGCCAACACCTCGTTAATCTTACCTTCTACATAATCGGCAAGTGTTCTCATGTATTCCTCAGACTCCTCACCCTTGAGAATGTACTTCTGACCAAGTATGGTTACCTCTGCGCTGCCCATTGCCTATATCTCTAAGTGGTCCAACTCACCAAGGATTGCCTCTATCTGTTCTGCCACAGAGGACTGTTCATTTGTCATTTTCTCGACCTCGCCACTCTTTGCAGCAAGCTGCGACCTGAGTTTATCCACTTCATCGTGTGCTTCTTTAAGTTGTGTTTCAAGTGTGGCGCACCTTTTGTTCAAATCATCATTTTCTGCTTTTAATACCTTAGCTTTCTCTATTACTGCCGCTATCTTATCCTCAAGATTCCTTAGTTTATCCAAATCTAAAACCCCCATTGTTTTAAAATATTATACATTTGCACAGTGCCAACTATATATACCGACACAGTAGGATAACAAATCCTGTTAGTTAATGTAAACTGCAATCAGCAACAAATTTTAAAGACTCTGTTGTTGGTTCTAACCGTCTTGCATATTGATAATAAGTTTTAAGAACCCGTTTTACATAATTTCTTGTTTCATTATATGGAATATCCTCAATGAATTCATCAATTGATTTATAATTTCCGTCCAAAAGCCACTTCTTAACCACATCCTCGCCTGCGTTATATGAGGCCAGTACAACAGGCACACATGATGCGTCCTTGTACAGTGAGCCGATATAGTAGGCGCCTATGGTTATGTTTTTCTTTACATTAAAAATATCCTTTTCATCCTCAATTGCCTCATCTGCTAATTTGCCGTATCGGGAGGCAGTTTGAGGCATAAGCTGCATGAGCCCTATTGCTCCTGCCGGTGAAAACGCATCGTCCTGAAAACGGCTTTCCTCTCTCATTACAGAAAGAACCAGCAGAGGATTTGCCGTAAACCTTCCGGCTGCGTCTGACACGATATCCTTATAAGCGTAAGGGTACAGGAGACTGTGAAGATAACTGCTACCTTTGAGTTTACCTGCAATGTTTAGTGAGTGGTAGTACGCTTGCGCAGCATTAAGCATTAGAGCGGCTTTTAGAGCGGAATCTCCTGTGAATTTCCTTGTGTTTTTAATTATGTAGAGGCTTTCCATCTTGATTGCGTCATCTATTTTAAGTTCAAGCAGTATAGAGAGGCGCTTTAGTTCGATATCCTGTCCAAAGTCAGTGGTTTGTTCATACTCCTCTGAGCTTACTGCAACAGGCCCTTTGCCCAATCTGTAAAGGGCAAGGAGTGAGTAAAAATCTCCCAAGCCGGTTAATTTGGAATATAGTGCCTGAGAGGGTTTCCCCATGTTCTCAGTAGAGCGAGCCATCCAGTAGAGGTACTGACGGCTGCCATAGGATTTATGGAGTGATTCAAAAGCATCATACGCCTTTTGGTAGTTACCGATTAGGTAGTATGTCCAGCCGATATGCCATCTGACCTCCTCCTTATTAAAACGATTTTCCTTAAGAGTGTTAAAAATAGCCAGCGCTTTTTCTGTATTACCGGCTCTTCTAAAATACAGACCGCTGATAAGTATAAGTTCGGCTGCTCGCTCGCTTTTATCGGCGTTCATGTGGCGCACTTTTTCGTGAAACTCGTCAAACTTACCGGCTCTATAAAGAGCTCTGGCACCGGTGTAGATATCTCCAATACGGTCCAAATAGACGGCAGCCTCATCATACTTTTTTTGTCTAAAAAGAGCAGTGGCCAAATTTGTTGTGATTGTGCCATAAAGAGACGGCGGGGCTTTTTCCCGTGCCTGTCTTAACTCCGTCTCTGCCTCCTCGTACTTATGACGCCTCATAAGATTCCTTGCCCGCTCCACTTTTGTTTCGCTGCTTAGTTTCTTAAGGTCTATAAATGCTGCGGCCTCTTTTGATTCGCTGCCTCCGTTTATGTATATTTTGGTAAATTCTCTGTCGGCGTCCCACTCGTAGTTCAGCGTTTTAAGAAGCTTAGCATACGATAATCTCATCGCATCATCCTTTGGATAGCTGTCTAAGTACTTTGCGTATAGAACAAGTGCGGTATCGGGGTGTTCCTTCTCATCAATTTTGATTTCAAGCAGAAGAGCGGATTTAAACACCGGTGAGTTTCTATAGTTTTCCTTTATTGCGCCGATGTCTTTAAGAGCTTTTTCGTTTTCACCGAGCGCTCTTAACGCCTTTGCCCGCCACAAGTATCCGTAGTCGGAAAGCTGATTTGGGCTTCCCAAAAATTGGTCAAGGTTTTTTAAGCTTTCTTCATACTCTTTATTATCCAGAGCAAAACGGCCATCTTTCAGGTATTGATACACACTGTCATACGCTGATACATTTGTGATTGATAAAAATAAAAACAGGGTTAGCAATACAAAAATTTTTCTCATCTAAAGCAGCCCTCTGTCTGTAGCAAAATCCATAATTTTATTGAAAGCAGTCGTTCCGTCAGCGCCTGTGTTTTCCGTGAAGTTATTGACATAAAGAGCAATGTGATCCGATATAACCTTGTCGTCCATCTCTGCGGCATATAATTTAACGTAATTACGGGTTTCAGCAGGATGAGCTTTGGCATATAGAACAGATTGTAGTATAAAATCTTCAATTTTAGAAATTGTACGCTCTCCGAGAGATTTTTTTGCTATTATGCAACCCAGAGGGATAGGCAGTCCTGTTTCTTTTTCCCACCATGCACCCAGATCAATCACCTCAGTAAGACCATACGTGTGATACGTAAACCTGCACTCGTGAATTATAACGCCGGCATCTGCTATGCCGTCTCTTACGGCTGTCATGATGTCGTTAAATGGCAGTACAAGGAGTTGGTCATCGTTTATTTCAGGTTCAAAGAGTCGGGTTAAAAGATATGCAGTGGTATGCTTTCCGGGTACAGCGATTTTTTTTTCTTTAAGTTCATGGGGTAAAATGCGTTTTTTTGAGACAATCATCGGGCCGCATGAGTGTCCCATAGCGCCTCCGGTTTTTAATAAAGCATATTTCTCTCTCACCTTTAAATAAGCATAGAAGGAGACCTTTGTAATATCCAGAGATTCTCTCAGTGCCATGCTGTTAAGTGTTTCCACATCGTGTATTTCTGCGGGTAGGAATGAGATGTCTTCAGTATCAATAATGCCGTGAGTTAGGGCATAGAAAATGTACGTATCGTTAGGGCAGGGTGAAAATCCTAAAGAGAGTTTGATCATCCGAATTTTAAACAGTCCTTTCCCTGTCTATCCCGGGGGCCAGCTCATAGGGCGGCCGCCAAGCAGGTGCAGATGGATGTGAAAGACACTTTGTCCAGCATCTCTGTTACAGTTCATAACCATACGGAAGCCGCTTTGTGCTATTGCTTTGTCCTGTGCAATTTTATTGGCAACTGCAATCATATGACCGGTAAGGGCAGCGTCGTCAGCCGTAAGTTCAAGAGACGTAGCGATGTGTTTGTGCGGGATTATAAGAATGTGAACCGGAGCCTGCGGGTTTACGTCTTCAAAAGCTACAACCAGTGTGTCTTCATAGACTATTTTTGCCTGTATTTCTTTTCTTGCAATTTTGCAAAACAAACAATCCATACAAAATCCTCCTTCTTATGGAAATATAACACAACCGGCCAGAGATTTGAAACAGGATTTTACTGTAAATTTCCTATGCAATCAGTTCAGCTTACAAAGAACTGGATTCCTGCTTTCGCAGGAATGACAAAAAAAGAGAATGAACCCTGCTAAAGTGAATTCCTTTTTAAAATCGAGTCTATATTATCATCAGCGCCTTCCTTGTCATTCCCTTTCCCTTCCTTGTCATTCCCGCCTACGAGCGGGAATCCAGTCTTTTTGAGTGTTTTTAGTTGGCGGAGGATTGACTACCGAAGTTAATTCAATAGACATTTCATTTAAATTTCCATTTGCTATTTTATCTGATTTTTTATTTACATTAGTGGTACAATTGTTTTAGTTCCTTGTCGGTGGGTTGCCGCAACTGTTTTTAAGGAGTAAAAAAAGGAGAAACATACTATGTTGAAGGATATTTTTCTTGGCGTACTTCGTGTCGGTGCAATTGTGCTCATAATTTTTCTTTTTTTTGATGGCTATGAAAAATACCGGAGCATTTCACTTTATACATCGCTTGCAGCGTGGTTTTTGCTGTCGCTGGCTACTTTCACTTTAGGCTTTAAATGGAAAAACATTGCGTTTATTTCACTAATTTTGCTGGTGTTTTCTGCAATAGTGTCATCCTCATCACAAGGGAGCACTCCGGCAGTTAAGATTTTACTGCCGCTTTATACAATGTATCTGATGCCTCTTATGCTCTATGCCATAGTGGCTGCCGCTTTTAATGGAAGGGATAAGACAAAATTGCTTTGTACAATTTTAGCGCTGCTTGGAGTTGTGCGAATGTTTTATGCCGTATTTGCTCCCGCCTCTGCAATGCCCGTATCTGCCCCGATTGATAACGAAACTGCAAAAAATCTGTCCCTTACAGCCACGTTTTTTATCCCGTTTATGTTTGTTCAGTACGCTGAGGGTAAGGGAGTAAGAGGGATTCTGTGGTTTATTATAGCAATCCTGTCATTTGCCGGGTTACTGTTTGTAGGAGTTAGGGCGTCGTGGGTTGCTATTTTGTGTATAGGTTTTATATGGACAGTTTTTTTAAGAGAAAAGCGATTTTTCTCTGTAAAACTAATCATTATATCGGCTATCATTGCGCTTATCATGTTTAGGTTTTATCCGGCACAGCTTCATCACGTAAGAGAACATATTGTTGAACAAACAACTATATCAAATAGGCTTTCTATATGGAAAACCACCGTCAGTATTTCCAAAGACAGTCTAATCACAGGACATGGACTTGACACAGCTCTGATGCGCGATAAATTTGTAAAGTTTGCCGCCACCTCCGGTGTTTCACCACTTCTGCCAAAACAGTGGCCGGACAACGTCTTCCTTGCAATTTTATATATGCAAGGCGCTGTCGGAATGTTTCTTTTTGCTGTTGCGCTGCTTTATGCTATAATTCGGCTACTTACAATTAAGTCCGATGTTATCGGCACCCCTAACTTTACCGCAATTGCCATACTGTCAGCAATTGTTGCAGAAGTTGTGATGCGTGTTTTCTTTTTTGATGGAAATATCATAAATTTGAGCATACTCCTTGCTATGGCAGGCTCTGTTAGTAATAAAGTTACAATATCGGCATGACAATTTTTTATCCTGTACCTGAACGATTAAACGGGACGCAGGCAAGGTTCATACAAATTGTAAACACTGTTTGTGCGCTCTCAAATCAGGGTGTCAATATTAAACTCATAAGCGGTAAAATCCCTGGCTTCAATCAAACTGATGTGCTGAAGAGCTTTAGCATAACCCCAAACGATACACTGGAGTTTGTGTTTCTCCCAATTATAAGAAAATCGCGGTTTTTATCCGTCTCCATATCGGCAATTTTCTATTTGGCTCTGGCCATATATCTATATAGATATAAAGGCAGTGGAGTCATTATCGTAAGACACCCAAAGTTAGCCGGTTTTTTGCTGACCTTTAAAGGACTCTTTAAAATGCCGATTGTTTTTGAGGCGCATGAGATTTTTCATCTGAGTACAGAAAAGGCATCCGTCAAAACTGCTCTCAAACGCCTTGAAAAAAAAATATACACTAAATCAGACGCACTCATTACAATATCAGATAAACTCAGGGATGATATAGACTCAATTTTTGGTTTAACAGGAAAAGCCTGTCACACTGTGCCTGATGCGGTAAGGGATGATTTCTTTTTGTCTGAAACGGTAGTTGCTAAGCGAACATTTCTTTTTTATTCCGGCTCGTTGTATAAATGGAAAGGGATTGATCTGCTAATTGAGGCGATGAGGTATCTACCTGACGAAACGCTTGTTATAGCAGGCGGCGGCGGGCGTCTTGATGAGCTTAAGCAGTTAGTAAAGCATCTGGGGCTTTCAGAGCGTGTAACATTTACCGGTCATTTGCCGCACAATAAAATCACAGAGCTATTAAAGGATGCCAAACTCTCATTTATTCCCAATATTCAGAGTGAAATTTCAAAGTACACCTCACCGCTTAAGATGTTTGAGTATATGGCTGCAGGGGTACCGATTGTGGCAGCCAACTTGCCGGGGATTAGCGAGGTTCTACAACACGGACAGAATGCTCTACTGTTTACTCCGGGAGATGTAGAGGGCCTTGTACGGCAGACAAAAACCTTGCTAAATGACATGGCACTCGCCGCAGAACTTGCTAAAAATGCCAAAGAATTTGCTCGTAGTTATACATATGAAAAGAGAGCAGAGAGGATTATTGATTTTATCAAGCGTATATTTTATAATCGTAATTCAATAACACAAAATAGGTGAATTTCTTTGAAAAACGTATCTGTTGTCATAATTACAAACAATGAGGAGCGAAATATAGAGGGAGCATTGAGAAGTGCGGTAACTGCCGGTGAGATTATTGTTGTTGATGGCGGAAGCACAGACAGAACTCTGGAAATCTGCGCCTCGTACAATACAAAAGTTTACACCCATACGTGGCAAGGGTATGCCAAACAGAAACAGACAGCGATCGGGTATGCGACACTTCCATGGGTGTTTGTGCTGGATTCCGATGAGAGGCTGACTGAGGGATTGATTTCAGAGATAGAGCGGGTGACACAAGGTGACAGCACAGTTAACGGCTACTACGTGTCAAGGAAAAATTTTTTTCTGGGCAAATGGATACGTCATGGCGGCTGGCACCCGGACTATGTGCTGAGACTATTTAAAAACGGCACGGGGCGTTTTCAAGAGCGTGAGGTTCACGAAAAAGTTATAGTTGACGGCACATTGGGTTATCTAAAAAATCCGATAGAGCATTACACATATGAATCAATTAGTGATTTTATAAAGAAGATGGATAACTATTCATCGCTATCTGCCAAAGAGATTGTGAAATCGGGCAGATACACTGGTTTTTTTGCTTTAGCGCTAAAACCTCCTGCAACGTTTATAAAGATGTACATTTTTGCTCTTGGATTTCTTGACGGATTGCACGGGTTTATTTTGTCTGTGCTGTATGCGGTGAATACATTTTTGAAATACCTAAAAGCATGGGAACACAAAGGAGTAAAGTTAACCGATGAATACTTTAAATCAAAAAACAGCTAAAACACTAAGCATAGTCATTCCCTGCTTTAACGAGGAGCCGGTAATATGGGAGGTTTACGGCAGGTTGACCTCGCTTGTCGGTTCTTTCGTACAGAATGGACTGATTAGAGATTATGAAATAATATATGTTGATGACGGCTCATCGGATGCAACCCTAAGAGAGCTGAAATTGATAAGTGAAAAAGACCGAAAAGTAAAGGTAATTTCCTTAAGCGGCAATTTTGGACATCAACCGGCGTTGACAGCAGGGCTTACGGCTGCAACAGGAGAGATGACTGTCTCGCTTGACGCCGATTTGCAGGACCCCCCAGAGGCTATAGAGGAGATGATTTTAAAGCACTACGAGGGGTCTGACATAGTCTATGGGGTGAGAAAAAGCAGAGAGGAAGATACTTTTTTTAAACGATTTACGGCCAGATTTTTTTATATGTTTATGCGGCTTATGGGCGTTAACCTTATATATGACCACTCGGATTACAGGCTGATTTCACGGCTGGCGCTCAATGAATTTAAGCGATACAAGGAGGTAAACCGCTTTTTGCGCGGCATTTTCCCAAATATGAGATTTACTCCGGCAATTGTGTATTACAGGCGGGAAAAGCGTTTTGCCGGTGAGACCAAATATCCGCTTAGAAAGATGATCTCATTTGCGGTGGAGGGAATAACGTCATTTTCCAATTTTCCATTGCGGCTTGCTTTTATCCTTGGTTTTTTTAATTTTCTTGCCGCACTTGGGCTTGTGTTTTGGACAATCTTTACAAAAATACAGGGTAATGCTATTCCCGGCTGGGCATCCATTGTGCTGCCCTTGTACATGTTCGGGGGAATTCAGCTGATGTTTATAGGCATCCTCAGCGAATACGTAGGAAAGATATACCTTGAGGTTAAAAGCCGCCCTGTGTATATTGTCAAAGAGTCGTATAATTTTGATAAGCCGCTCAGTGAACACTCTTCTCGGGTTGATTAAGAAAAGTGGTGTGGGTGCCGTTTTTACCTGCTGGTTAAAGTGTTATTTATATTTCTTAAAAATATCATTAATTATATCATCTGCTAACTTTTGCTGTGAGGCAAAGTAAAGATAATACAATGGGCCATTACTTTTGTTTCTCATCAGTATAGGCTCGGGGACAAATGTGAAACCAGCTGTCTTTTTTAGACGATTTCTATATTCTTTACCAAGTTTAGTGAAGTTTTCTTCTTTTTTATTATATTCATCGCCAAACAGATTCATATTGACTTTATATATTATGTCTTTCCAGCTGTCATCTCCCCAAAAAGCATTCATTCTATTGATGTTTTCTGGTGTTACATATTCCAATTTGTCAAATAGAACATTCATATTCATATCCATTACAGAGAAATTTATAAAAACATCCATTGTTTTTAGCTCTGCAGCCTTCATAACCGTTTCCCAATTAAGATGTAATCCGTACGGGTCAAGCAAACACAATGCTCGTTTATAGCTGTTATAAGGAAGTTTAGGAAAAATACTTTTCATTAGAACTTGATTACAATCTTCATTATAAAAATACTTATTAGGAGCTTCTCCGACCAGTTGCTTTAGATTACCAATCTTTCCCTTATCTAAGTCTATAAAATGGTATTCACTAAAAGCTGGATCAATTTCTAACGCATTAATTGGTGAACCCTGAATTAACTCTCCTGTATTTCTACTTTCATGAAATCCGGCACCAGAAAAAGCATCTATATAAAAATACCCTTTACACCAGTTCTCATTGCTAAGTATTCTTGTGTATGCTTTGGCATATTTCTTTATTATTTCAAGTTTTAACTCTGACCATTTACCTATTTTATCTGTTTTCATGATCAAGCTGATAACGTAGATATTTGATATTCTGGCATACAGTCCCATATTTTGCCATCAAAAAGCCTTCCATTTTTATGTTTGTTTGTGCCGCCCCATTGTTTAAAAAAAAAGGGAATATCGCTTTTCATACAAGTGTTTTTAATCTGTTCCACCCACTGTGATTTCATTACACGGCTACCCGGTCCGCTTTCCCCCCCAACTATAGCCCAATGTATGCCGGATAGTTCCAAATCAAGCATGTCAGAGAGTAACGGTTCAAAAGAAATAAACTTTATATGAGCATCGGTTGCTGATAAATGTTTGATTCTATGCAAATACCTATTGTCTTCAACAGTCACACCCATCCATATATTTTGGCTCCATGGTAATTTATCGGAAAGTTCCATCAGCCGTTCACTTCTCTTTGTAAGAATCTGAAAAATATGCCTTTGGCACTTATTCATGATGGTGAACACCTCTTCAATAAAATTTAACGGCACATCATCATGAAATAAATCACCCATAGAGTTTACGAAAATCCGTCTGGGTTCTTTCCATCCTTGAGGACGTAACAACTCTTTGTAATGCAGAGAAACATCAAAAGCATTTTTGTATTTATTAACGCCCATTGCCTTAAGGCGTAAAGCAAGCTTTTCAGCATAACAATTCATGCAGCCTTTACTGATTTTCGTACAGCCAGTTACAGGATTCCATGTGGTCTCCGTCCACTCTATCTTGCTTTTATAAGCCATTACCCCCTCAAGAATATCAAAACGTACTGCCGAAGGGGGGACTCGAACCCCCACGGAGTTGCCCCCACAAGACCCTGAACCTTGCGTGTCTGCCAATTCCACCACTTCGGCACGGCTGTTCTTATCCAATTTAGCACACAGTGTCTCCGACTGTCAACAAGCCTTATTGCATAACAATATAAACCCTTAATGCAATTGTAACAATCAATTTGTTAAAATATCCTTCAGGTAGAGTTTAAACAGGAGGCATTAAGCAGTATTGTTCTGAAAAATGAGAAAAATCATAGTCATAGAAGATGAAAAAGACATTGCGGAGCTTTTGTCGTATAATTTAAAAAAGGCAGGTTTTAGTGTAACCATATGCTATAACGGCTCAGAGGGTCTTAAAACGATATTGAACGGTTTTTTTGATTTAGTCATATTGGACTTAATGCTCCCTGGCACAACCGGCATGGAAATCTGTAAGCGAGTTAAGGCCTCAAAAAGAACGGCGTCAATTCCTATAATAATGTTGACAGCCAAATCCGGTGAATCTGATAAGGTGGCGGGCCTTGAGTCCGGCGCTGATGATTATTTAACGAAACCATTTAGCATAAGAGAGTTGATGGCTCGCATAAAGGCAGTGCTTAGACGAACCGCAGATGATGACACTACAGAAAAAATAATAAAAACCGGGAATCTTCTTATAGACATGGAAACTTATACGGTAACCAAAAGTGGAAAACTTTTATCGTTAAGTCCCACAGAGTTTAAACTTCTTGTTTATCTGATAAAAAAAAGAGGTAAGGTTCAGACCCGCGACATGCTGCTTGATGCTGTGTGGCGCGATGAGGCATTTGTTGAGCCAAGAACCGTTGACGTTCACATAAGAAGACTCAGAGCTCAGATAGAAGACAAATCTGACAGGCCGGCGTACATAAAAACCCGCAGGGGTGTCGGTTACTACTTTGATGACACTATCTGATTACACAGCTTGTGGACGATTTATTCAACACAGAATATTTGTTCCTTAACTAAATTCTGCACTTCAGGAAAATGTTGCATAAAAAGAATTTATTGTGATAATATGTAAGAAGTGGTGCCTGAACATCCTCAAAGGACGTGTGTATCCTGCAGGGCCAAAAAAGGCAGGGCGGAGCTTCTGAGGCTTGTAGTGGAAAATGGCAGGCTTGTGTATGACAGAGGAAAAGTGCTTTCTGGCAGAGGTTATCATGTGTGCCGTGAAAAGCAGTGCATAGATGTGTTAATGAGAGGAAAACGGCTTAAAAAGATTTTTAAAGTTGATGTTGAGGTTGGCAGCCTTGAGCATTTGAAAGAGCTGTTAATATCGGAGGAGATTACTTAAGTGGCTATGATAAGAGTTAACGAATTGGCAAAGACCCTTTCTGTAAGCAATAGAGAGATTCTTGCCGTCATTGAACAGTTGGGCATTGAAGGCAAAACGCATTCGTCAAATTTGCAACCGGACTTAGTGGAAAAAATTACGGCAAAACTGACAACTAAAACACCTGAACAGGGTACGGCTTCAAAACCCAGACCGTTCAATAAACAGAAACCGAACCAGCAGCCGCAGCAGCAAGCTGCTCGTCCAGTTACGCCTGCAGCAACACCACCAATGCAGAAATCTCATGAACAAAAACCTCAAGAGCAGAGACAGAAACCTCATGAACAGAAGCCGCATGAACGGTCTCATAATAAACCTCCTGCCAAGTTCCCCTCCACCGATGTTGGCGCTCCGCCTGTGCTGCCAGTTCCTCCGGCAGTTGCCACTGGTGCTGAGGAGGAGGAGGATGTTGTAATCCCTGACAGATTTAAAAAGAAAGTTGATATAGAAAAAGTAGAGAAAGTAAAGCCGAAGTTAAGTATGCAAAGGGCCTTCCAGTCAATAAGAAAGGTTGAGCAAAAAAAGATATTTGACACAAGAACCGGTAAGAAGTCCGCTAAGGGCAGGCAAATACAAAAAGGCATGGGTTTAAAACAGCCTCTTGCTCCAACCGCCCCGAGAAAAAAACTAATAAAGATTCAGGAGGGGGCCACTGTAAGTGATTTTGCACACTTGATTGGTCAGAAGATATCCGAGGTTATTAAGAAATTCATGGAACTGGGCACAATGCCTACGATAAATCAAGTGGTGGATATGGATGCCGCTATAATGGTGGCGGAGGCGTTTGGCATAAAGGTGGAGGCTGCCGAGGTTGAAAATTATGAGGCAGCTGATGAGTCAGCTGACGATGAGAATCTCATTCCGCGTCCTCCGGTTGTTACCATTATGGGACACGTTGACCACGGGAAAACCTCCTTGCTTGATGCTCTAAGAAAAACGAAAGTGACGGAATCTGAGGCAGGCGGCATTACGCAGCACATAGGCGCATACAAGGTGCGGCTTAAGGGCAAGGAAATAGTGTTTTTGGACACACCAGGTCATGAGGCGTTTACCTCTATGAGAGCGCGCGGCGCTAAGGTCACAGACATCGTGGTACTTGTTGTTGCCGCAGATGACGGCGTAATGCCTCAGACCATTGAAGCAATTGATCACGCAAGGGCCGCTAATGTCCCCATAGTTGTGGCCATTAATAAGATAGACAAAGGCAATGCCGATGTCGATAGAATTAAGAAGGAGCTCTCTGAGCATGAGGTAATATCTGAGGAATGGGGCGGAAAGAATATTTTCGTTCAGGTGTCGGCAAAGAAACTCATAGGTATTGAAGACCTCCTTGAGATGATTGTCCTTCAGGCTGAGATGATGGAACTCAGGGCAAACCCTGATAAACCAGCTCGCGGAGTTGTCATAGAATCACGTCTTGATAAAGGACGCGGTGCTGTAGCTACAGTGTTGATTCAAAGCGGTAAACTCAGAGTCAGCGACGTCTTTGTAACGGGTTTCAGTTTTGGCAAAGTACGTGCTCTGGTTGACGATGAGGGAGCTAAGATAACTGAGGCAGGGCCATCCACTCCTGTAGAGGTTGTTGGGTTTTCCGATGTGCCGGATGCCGGTGAGTCTTTCATGGTGGTTGATGAGGAAAAAAGAGCCAGACAGATTGTAATGGCAAGAAGACAAAAAACTCAAACAACCCAGTCGGTGCATCCAAAGAAATTAAACCTTGACGAACTGTATGCAAAAATAAAAGAACAAGCCATTAAGGAACTAAATATAATTATCAAGTCTGATGTTCAGGGTTCTGCTGAGGCGTTAAAGAGCTCTCTTGAAAACATAAAGCATGAAGAGGTAAAGGTAAAGGTAATACACTCATCGACAGGCGGGATAAACGACTCAGACGTTATGCTGGCCTCGGCCTCAAACGCTATAATAATCGGTTTTAATGTCAGAGCTGACGCTAAATCCTCTAAACTTGCCGAACGTGAGGGTGTTGACATCCGCTTCTATAATGTAATATACGATGCAATAGACGACGTTAAAAAGGCGCTTGAGGGACTTTTGGAGCCTACCCTTAAGGAGGTCATACTTGGCACAGCAGAGGTTAAGCAGACATTTTATATTTCTAAGATAGGCACTGTGGCAGGATGTCTTGTTACGGAGGGCTCTGTGCAGAGGTCGGCGGACGGTATCAGGGTAATCAGAGACAATATTGTCATTTTTGACGGCAAGATAGACACACTTAAGAGATTTAAAGATGATGTAAAAGAGGCTTTGAAAGGTTATGAGTGCGGCATAGTGGTTGAAAACTATAATGACCTGAAAGCTGGCGATGTTTTAGAAAATTACAAAATAGAAAAAATAGCTGGAAAGCTCTAATCAGGGGGGAGGGCGGACTGTCTTTCATTTGAGACCTGTGTGAGTGGAATTTAGTCTGCACTTACGGATTTGGTAGTTGGTGTTTTAAAAATGGATTTATACTTGCCGGAGTCCGGTTCTTTAAAGTCCAAGAGGTTTGTTGTTAAATCTCTGAAGGACAGGCTTAGGAACAAATTTAACGTATCGGTTGCTGAAGAGGCAAACGACTTATGGCAAAGGGTGTCCATTTTTTGTGCCTGTATTTCTAACGATGTCAAACAAATACACAGCACACTGGAAAGCGTTAAGAACATGGCAGAGAAAGAGACTATGGCAGAGCTTTTGGACTATTCGGTGGAGATAACCTGATGCACCCATATAAGCGCGCACAACGAGTGTCAGGGTCACTTCGGGAGGACATTGCTCAGGTGGTTCTGACAAAAATAAAAGACCCGCGGCTTGGGTTTGTAACAATCACAGATGTTTCAGTCTCTGATGACCTGAAGTCGGCAAGAGTGTTTGTCAGCATTCTTAAAAAGGAGTATGTTGAACAGAGTCTTAAGGTATTAAACTCGGCGGCAGGGTTTATAAGAAAGGAAATTGCAAAAACCCTCAGTATGAAAGTTATACCTGTGTTGAGCTTTTTTGAGGATAAATCCATGTTGTATGGATCCAAAATAGATAAAATATTTGAAAAAATACACGGAGATAGTCATGAATCCACCAGAGAATCTGATTAAAGAAATACAGAAAAACGAGCGGTTTTACATAGTGCCGCATGTGTTTCCGGATGGGGATGCCGTGGGGTCGGCGCTTGCCCTTAGAGAGGCTCTTGAGTCGTTGGGTAAGGAGGTGTCGATAAAATCCAGAGACCCTCTTCCCGTTCAGTATAGTTTTATGCAAGGAGCAGAAAGGTTTTCAAACGACTTTACTTTCCCGGAGGCAGAGTCCCACGTTCTTATCATCGTGGATTGCAACACTTTGGAACGGACAGGCGTAAAGGATGTGAAATTCAAGAAAATCCTCGTAATTGACCATCACCTGCCAGGAGACAGTGACTATGCTCTGGACACGACGGTGAGCGAGGCTGATACGGTTAAAGATCACTTTAGCGATGCACACTGGATAGTGTCCAAATCTCCGGCAACAGGGCTTCTCATTTACCACGTGCTTAATGCTCTTTCGGCTACGATAACAAAATCCATAGCTGAAAATATATTTATGGCTATCTCCTATGACACAGGCACATTTCGGCACTCAAACACAACTGCCGACTCCCTTTTCGTGTGCGCTAAACTTGTTGACATTGGCGTAAATCCCTCATATATTGCCAACAAACTATATAACAATTGGTCTGAGGCTAAATTTTTACTCTTTAAAAAGATGATGTCGCAGCTTGAGATTTACAAGCCTGACGTCTCCGTAGCGGTAGTGACAGACAGTATGTTTAAAGAGACAGGGGCTTTGGGTGAAGAGACAGAAAATTTTGTAAATTTCCCGTTGATGGTTGATTCGGTAAACCTGTCGGTATTTTTTCGTGAGTTTAGCCCGCAAAAGTGGAAAGTGTCGCTTCGGTCACAGGGCGGCATAAATGTGGCGGCAGTAGCGGGTCATTTTGGCGGCGGTGGGCATAAAAACGCCGCCGGTTACAGAGTCTCCGGCACTCTTGAAGAGGTTAAAGGAATGTTGCTTGAAAAGTTGAAAATGTTGTAGTTGACACGAGTTCCTAAAGCCCTAAAAAGATGGGCATCCTTAAAGTAAGGAACTCTTGGAAAAGATTAATCCGCAGATGACACAGATGGGCGCAGATGAAAAAATATAAATCTGTGAAAATCTGCGTAATCTGCGGAAAAAACCTTTAAAATAAATTGTTCAGGAGAGTTCTTTAGGAGTTCGTTTATGAATTTAGTGATAAACCTCAATAAACCTACAGGCATAACCAGTCACAGCGCCATACAGAAGCTAAAGTATGAGATAAAGGCAAGAAAAGTGGGTCATGCCGGTACACTTGACCCCTTAGCCGAGGGCGTACTTATTGTGATGACAGGCAGGGCTACAAAACTTTCAGGGTACTTTGTCGGTCTTGACAAAGAATATGTGGCAACAATCAAACTTGGCACTGCCACAGATACACTTGACAGTGAGGGGCGGGTGGTTAAAGAAACCCCAGTAGCTGCCGATGTTTCAGAGCACATAGAGGCAGCACTTAGCCGCTTTAGAGGCACAATAGAGCAAACCCCGCCGATGTTTTCGGCACTTAAATCAAACGGGCAGCCGCTATATAAACTTGCCCGGCAAGGCATTGAGATTGAAAGAGCCAAACGCTCTGTAACAATATATGAACTTCAACTGCTTGGTTTTGAAAGCCCTTTTTTGACCATCAGGGTGCTCTGTTCAAAAGGAACTTATGTTAGAACACTTGCTGCTGATTTAGCTGAGGAATTAGGCACATGCGGGCACATTCACAGCCTTGTGCGCACAAGAGTAGGTGATTTTACAATTAACGACTCATTCCAATTACAAACAACGGAGACTGAAAACAGGGGGATTTATTCGATGGATAAAGCACTGTCCCATCTTGATGAGATAACACTGGATGAACATGATATGAGGGACTTCTTAAATGGCAAAATTACTAAAATTTTACCGGCCTCCGATACCGGCGATATTTTTTACAAGGTCAAAGATTTCAGTGGAGCACTGATTGCGATTGCTAAAATGCACGACAATGGGATAAGACTACAGACACTACTTAGAAGCAGTTAAAATAGTTAAAGCTGTTTTTTGGTTAAGTGTTTATAAAAAAATAGAAAAAACACTTGACAAGACTATTAAATTATGTAAAAATTCATCATGTTTGATTTACTGGGTAGTAAGTCTCTCTTGGGGCTGGACATAGGCTCCTCTTGTATAAAGGCTGTGCAGTTGAAAGAGACTCGGGAGGGGTATGAGTTAGAGCAGTTTGATTACGTGGAAATTGCTCCGTCTGTGATAGTGGAGGATTCTATTGCAGACAGCGCCAAGCTTGTAGAGGCGATAAAGGAGCTTGTTAAAAAGGTTCGCATAAAGAGCAAAAATGTGGTTATATCACTTTCAGGTCATTCCTCGGTCATAATTAAAAAAATAACTCTGCCTGAGATGACTGAAGATGTACTGAATGAGAATATCCGCTATGAGGCCGAGCAGTACGTGCCGTTTGGCATAGAGGATGTAAACCTTGATTACCAGATACTAGGACCTGCCGAGGATCAGGGGCAAATAGACGTTGTGCTTGTAGCCGTAAAGAAGGACTTTTTAAATGGTTATGTAAATGCAGTCAGAGAGGCCGGCCTTAACCCCGTGATAGTGGATGTGGACGCTTTTGCTCTGGAAAACATGTATGAGCTCAATTATAAAGTTAAGGGAGAGGAACCTAAAAACATTGCAATAATAGACGTGGGAGCATCAAAGACGACGCTAACTATACTGAAAACAGGGGTATCGGTCTTTACTAAAGACAGCTCAATCGGCAGCATGACTCATACGGAGGCCCTCATGAGAGAGTTTAAACTGCCCTTTGAAACAGCCGAGCGTCTAAAGCGCGGGGAGTCAGTGGAGGGGGTATCGCAGGAGGACGTCAAGTCTGTGCTTTTAGGCGCAAATGAGCAAATTATTATGGAGATACGCAGGTCTTTGGATTATTTCAGCGACTCACCTGAGATGGAGGCCATAGATGAGATTATGACAGGCGGCGGCGGCAGTTTAGTGCATGGCTTCAGAGACACTCTCTCTGAGCGTACAGGTTACCATGTGATTGCTGTTAATCCATTTAAAAATATAAAAATCCCGAAAAGCTTTGACCTTAGGCAGCTGGATTCGGTATCGGCATTAGCTCTGGTGGCTGTGGGTCTTTCTACAAGGAAAATCGGCGACAGATGATTAAAATAAACCTTCTTCCACTTGATGGGAAAGCAAGGAGAAGGAAAAAGGCTGCGGCTCCTGTGCCAATGACTTTGGTGTTGCTGATTGTCGTGTTTTTGCTGTCCTCTGGGGTCGCTCTTTATAGCTATTTTTACCTTTCGGGTAAAGTGACCAAAATGAAAAAAGACAAGTCTCGTAAAGATGCCATGCTTAAGGACTTAAATAATCAGTTAGGCGAGGTCAAAAAACTTGGCGAGAAACAAAAAAAGATAGAAGATAACATAAAGGTAATTGGGCAGTTGACGGCAGCCCAAAGTCTCCCCGTAAAAGTGCTTGATGATCTTTGCAAATTACTGCCGGAAAATGTTTGGTTTACAAAGATTGATGTGTTAGGTAACTTGCTCAAAATTGAGGGGAAAGCTTTGTCAAATGACGATGTGGTTATTTTTGTCGAAAATCTTAAAAAATCAACCCGTTTCAAAGATACCGTATTGCGCAGAGCCGTACTGGGTTCTGCGGAGGGAGTAAATTGCGTTGATTTTGCGATAGAGACTACGATAAACCCAGAGGAACCTAAAGCTGACGCTAAGCAGGGAGCTAATACACCGTAGTGGAAAAGATAAATATTGATATTGATAAGCTGCCCCAGTGGCAGAAAATATTGATTGTGGTGTTACCCATAATTCTCATAGCACTGCCATTTTATCTTGTGGTAGTGGGCCCTAAGACTACAGAGATAAAAAAGTTTCAAAAAGATATAAAACGTTTGGATGAGGAAATATCAAAAGCCCAAAAGCAGGTTGCTAACCTGCCAAAGTTAAAAGAGCAGTTAGCTGTTGCTATTAGAATGTACGCTGAGATAAAGAAACGGCTGCCTGAGGAAAGTGAGATATCAATCCTTCTTAAGCAGATATCGGATGAGTGCAAACTCTCTGGCCTTGCTATAGGCCGGTGGGAGCCGCAGGCAAGGTCGGAGCATCCAAGCGGAATACTGTTTGAAACCCGGGTTAAGATTGACATGAGAGGCACATACCACCAGCTGGGTGATTTTTTAAGCAGATTGACCTCTCTTGAGAGGATAGTGAATGTGTCCCAGATTAATTTGGCTCCAGGCGGCGATGTTTTAAATATAAACTTAAACGCAAGCACCTTTACGTCAAAACCTGAGCCGGAGGGAAACTGAAAAAACTTGTAGAAATAGTGTTATTGTCAGTATTGGCAATGATGTTTTTCGTTAAAGGCGTCTCATATGCTGAATATAAGCAGGGAGAATCTGTTGAGCCGCCCGTAATAGATGTTCCTAAACCGGTGAAGTATCAGTACAGCTCGTCACCCAGACGTGATCCCTTTATGTCCATCATAACTTATAACAAAAGAGTTAGGGCTGGCGGCAAGGAAAGCAAAAAAAGAAGAGTTCTTACTCCGCTTGAGACAGTTGATTTAGATTCAATCAGACTCTTAGGGGTTCTTTGCGACACCGGCGACAAGAAAAACGTGCAGTGTTCCGACAAGCATGATGTTGACCCCAAAGAGTATGAACTGTATGGTTTAGTGACTATTACCGGAGGAAAGTATTATGTCGTAAGGAAAGGAATGCCTATGGGCCCAAATGGCGGGATAGTGTCAAGAATTTACATTAATAATAGAAATGAGGACAATCTTACAGGAATAGTGGTCAAAGAGGATACCTTAGACCCATATGGACGGGTGATTTCTATCAAAAGAAAAATCAGATTAAGAAGCGAGGAGGAGGAGGTAGAGTGGCGATAAGTAAAAAAGCTGTCTTAGCCTCTCTGGTTCTTTTTCTGTTTTTTGGTTGTGCCTCTGTCAAAAAAGACAGCGGCGGTGTTGAACAAAATACTATAACAAGTATAGATGTTTCCGGTCTTAGTATAAATGTGGTGTTAGCAAAGCCGTTTATGTATGAGACTTTACCGCAGGAGAGTAAGTCAATAAGAAGTGTTTATCTGCCCGGAGTAAGTGCCGGCACTTTTAACGGTAAAACTATCACAGGCGGCGAGGGGTCCCCTACAGTATCTGTTGTAGGCATGAAAAGTTTGGCTTCAGATAATATAACGCCCTCTGATGACAGTACCTTAGAGATAAGTTACATTCCAGGTTTCTCAATTAAGACCCTCTCCGAGGGCAATATCCTTAACATAAAAATACACCAGGTGGAAAAAGCAGATAACCTTGAAAATACAAGCACAGGCTCAATAACAGGCAAGTCAATTACCGGTTTAGACTTAAAACAAACGGACGGCACACTGGTTTTAGGAGTAAAAGGGGATGGCTCCCTTGTGCCGGATGTGTTTTCTCTTGATGGGCGAATTGTAGTGGATATTCCTGGCGTAAGACTCTCTAAAATACCCAAACTTAGTGTGCAGAGTCCTATAAAAGGGATAAGATACTGGCAGCATAAAGATAAAGTAAGGTTTGTGTTGGATTTAACCGATAAGGTTAAGTATGACGTACAGTTACATAGTAACGGGTTTTCGGTAAGGCTCTACCCCAATGGCAAGGCGGAGATGACGGCAGCGTCAAAAGCAGAGTCTGAGAGTTTGCACAAAGAGCCTATTGTAAAGGGATCAGCGGCTCATGCTCCTGACTTTAAGGACCATCTCATATCGCTTGATTTTGTGGATGCTGATGTGGTCTCAGTTATAAGACTTATATCTGAGGTAAGCGGAGCAAATATAGTGCTTGACCACGGCGTAGGTGGTAAGATAACTATAAAACTGAGAGACCTGCCATGGCAAAAAGCCCTTGACCTTGTCCTTGAAACTACTCACCTTATTAAGACAATTACTGATGACAACACAATAAGGATTTCCAATCCGGCAAGCCAATCGGAGAAAAGCTCAGCAGAGGAAACAGCAGGACGTCCGATAATAATAAAAGACTTAAACATAACGCTTACCGGGCTGGGCGGAGGCACAAAGACTATACGGAGGACTAACATTACCGCTGAAAACGGCAAACTTACGCTTGATTTAAATGTGACAGTGGACTCAGCAAAACATTCGGCAAAACATCCGGTTAAATCAAAGGTCAAAAAGAATAAACATAGCAGGAAAAAAAGGTAGCGGCATAATGTCCGCGGAGGGTTTTATAATGTGTTATATGTGTGTAATATCAAGTCGCAGTCAGAAGCATAACGAGGCGGCAAGGAGAAAGCGACGGAGGCGTACTTTTAGTACGATGAGGAGCTTTTGACGCATGCCAACAAAGTTAGGCGATTGAATGCGGATTGGTGTAAACTGTTTTAGAGTTATTAAGTTAGGGAGGTTTAGTGAGAAATATGAATTTACCGCTTAAAGTAGTAAGATTATTAACCGTGTTGTTTGTACTGACATTATCTACGACCTTTTTGTGTGGCTGTGCATCCAGATTTAACGTTAAAGAGAAAACCCCTGAGGAGAACTCCGGTGCGAAAGTGCTGAAAGCCGTCGATATATACGATTATGCCGTAAGATTTACAATTTCTGAGGGTTTTGAATATAAGGTGACAAGAGACAGCGACCCCTTTAAGATATTTGTTGAACTAAAGGCAATTGAGCCGGGCCGCTTTACGGAACGAATTATATCTAAAAAAGATGGAATATCTGAAATAAATTTTCAGACAAAACCCGGACCGGTTGTTTCCACAATAGCTGAAATAACTCTGCCTGCACCGCTTGAGGCAACGCACTTTGTCAGCGGTGACGTACTGACTATAAACATCTCAAAACAGTCCGGGGGTGATAAAGCCGCAGGAACTAAGGGCGATTTTGACGGTCTCATGGAAAAAGTAAGTTCTGAACAGGCAGGTTCTGCTGTTAAAAAGGCTGGCAGTGTAACAGGCGTACAGTTTAAGCATGACAACGGCGCCGTGCAGGTGGTCATAAAGGGGGATGGCAAGATGGTCCCTGAGGTTTCAAATTATGACGACAGCCTTGTGATTTACATTGCAGGAGTTGCTTTAACAGCCATGACGCCTGATAAAGTTGCAGCCCCTGTTAAGAGTTTTAAGTGGAGCACGCAAGGGGATGGAGTTCGAATTGTTATGGAACTGGATAAGGGAACCAGCTCCAAAGTGTTATCCGGCCCTGACATTCTTACAGTATCTTTAACGACTGCTGATATGGCTGAGGCCAGAGTTGAAAACTCATTTGAGATGCCATCTGCTCAAATGGATGACTCCAAAGCGGCAGCCGGCAAAAAATTATCACCGGCTGTCTCAGCAACTGCTGCCCCTCAGGCTGAACAGGTCTCACCAGAGACATCAGCGCCAGTAATAAATTCCTGTGGCGGCAAACCCCTTCCGTGTAATTCTCAGAGTACTTTGGTGTTGGATTTCCAAAATGCCGATGTAGTGTCGGTGTTTAGGCTTTTGGCACAAGAAAGCGGCTGTAACATAGTGGTGGACACAGGCGTCAAAGGTACGACCACCATGCAGGTGAAAGATGCCCCATGGTACGAAATTATGAAGCTTATACTTAAAACGAACAATCCACCGCTGGGCTGCGATGTGCAGGGCAATATCATAAGAATAGCTACCAGAGATACTCTTGCCTCCGAACAGAAGCAGGAGCTTGAGGCGGCAAAGTCTCAGACTGAATTGAAAAATACTAAAGAAGAGTCTGAGGATCTCGTAACAAAGATTTTTCATATAAACTACGCAAAAGTTGATGATGTTAAGTCGTTTCTTCAAAACAAAGACAGCAATATGCTCTCTAAGAGGGGGACGATTACTTCAGATGCAAGGACCGGCTCTTTAATCGTCAGAGATGTGTCAAGGGTGATGGACGAGTTAGATAAGATGATAAAGCGTCTTGATAAACCAACGGCTCAGATACTGATAGAGGCACGAATCGTGGAGGTTTCAAATAACGTGCTGGATACTCTGGGAGTAAGCTGGGGCGGTTACCAAAAGTACAATTCAAAAGACGGCTGGAAACTTGGCACCGGTGTTGCGGCTCAGGGCAGTCTAAGCGGGAGTTCATATCTAGCGGATTTGCCGACTGCTGTAAGCGGCGCAAGCAGCAGTATAATTTTAGGATTTTTAAACGCACTTGGCACACTTGGTCTTGACCTTAAACTACAGGCCCTTGAGTCTGCCGATAAGGGTAAAATACTGACCAGTCCTCGGGTTTTAACTATGGATAACCAAAAGGCTACAATATCTCAGGGTGAGAGCATCCCGTATCCTCAAATATCCACCTCAGGCGGAGCAAGTGTGGTCTCAGCAGCCTTTAAGGATGTGACTGTCAATATATCAGTAACACCGCAGGTAACTCCTGACAATTCAATCATACTCTCTGTAACCATAAGCAAAGAGGACTATGTCAGTATGACCACAATTGGCGGCTCGGAGGCTCCAAGGACAAAGAAGATATCTGAGGATACAAAGGCTCTCGTAAAAAACGGAGAAACACTGGTTCTGGGCGGTATATTTAAGCAGGACACAAAGGAATCCGAGGAGGGTACAAAGTGGTTAAAGGATATTCCTGTGTTAGGCTGGCTGTTTAAGACTGATTCGGTAACTAAAAACAATAGTGAGTTTCTGATTTTCATAACGCCAAGGATTCTAAACAGAGATACTGAAGATGGAACGCAAGGGTAGAACATGGTTATAAACGGGAAATATGGCAGAGAATGCAGCGTTTAAGAATACTCTCTGGTGGTGAGTCGCACGGTAAAGCAATCATTGGTATAGTGGAGGGCCTCCCGTCAAATCTGTCCATAGAGGGAGAGGATATAGACGTGGATTTGAAGAGACGCCAAATGGGTTATGGCCGCGGCGGAAGGATGAAAATAGAGAGTGACCGTGTGGAGTTTCTTTCGGGAGTAAGGTGGGGAAAGACGCTTGGGTCGCCGATAACGCTAAAAATAGAAAATCGTGACTGGAAAAATTGGGAATCAGGTATGTCTGATGATGCCTCTAAAAGCGGTACTATTGCAGCTGTGACAAAACCGCGCCCTGGACACGCCGATTTGCCTGGAGTGACAAAGTATGGCTTTAAGGATGTAAGGAATGTGCTTGAAAGATCATCGGCACGTGAAACGGCTGGGAGAGTGGCTATTGGGGCGCTGTGTAAGAAGTTTATAGGACAGTTTGGCATAAAAACAGGAAGTTACGTGATAAACATAGGCGGCGTGGGCAGACGATATTGTGAAGTGGACGCTGCTGACCCGTCAGCGCTTCAGCAGTTATACGAAATGGCAGAGATGTCTGATGTCCGCTGCCCGTATCCTGAGGACAGTAAGCGTATGGTTAGTGCTATAGATGAAGCAACAGAGCACGGCGACACTTTGGGTGGGATATTTGAAGTGTTTGCTCTTAATGTGCCCATAGGACTTGGTAGTCATACGCAATGGGATAGGCGGCTTGACGGCCTTTTGGCACAGTCTGTGATGGCAATTCAGGCCGTAAAGGGTGTTGAGGTAGGGCGTGGGTTTGATATGGCAGTGCGACCAGGCTCTCAGGTTATGGATGAGATATTTTATGAAAACAGCAAAGGGTTTATAAGAAAGACGAATAATTGTGGAGGAGTGGAGGGAGGCATGTCTAATGGAATGCCGATTTTGATTAGAGGAGCGATGAAGCCCATTCCAACTCAGAGAAGGCCGCTAAGGTCTGTCGACATAGAAACAAAGGCACCGATTGAGGCAGCGTATGAACGCTCTGACGTCTGTGCAGTTCCGGCATGTGCAGTGATAGCTGAGGCAGTGACTGCAACAACTATTGCCGATCTTATGTTGACAAAGTTTGGCGGAGACACTATGGATGAGACTATCAGGAATTTTAATAAATACATGGAATATGTCAATAATTTTTAATAGTAGAAAAATATACGGAATATTAATCCGAAAGATAAAAACTCGTTAAAGAGGTGACTTTATGACACGCAGAAATTTTTTTGTATTATATTTAGCAATACTGGCATGTATTGTGTATTTAAGCGGCTGTGGCGGAGGTGTGTCGGACAGCGGCAGCTCATCCTCCGCAAGCGGCTCTACAACAACCACAACCAGCTCTTCTGACAACTCAACCGGCAGCAGCACAACAACCACAAGCGCTGTCAGCACAACAACCACTACCAGCAACGCAAGCGGCAGCACAACAACGACTACTGTCCCAGCGGATAACTCCACAGGCACATTGGGAAGCTCCGGTGTTACTCAGAACTTGCATGGCATAAAGTATGACACTTTTAAATACGGTGCTTTCTTGGTAGTTGGCGATTATCAGACACTAGCTTGTAATAATTCTCAAGACCCAATGGATACAATACTCACATCAACAGATGCTGTTTCGTGGTCTCAGGTGGGTCCTTGTTATGATAACTCAACCGGTTTCAGTAATGTACATAACCTGTATGGAGTTGCGTACGGGTATAACCCCTTTTTGGTGGTAGGTGCTCATGAACAAATTCTAACCTCACCAGACAGGCTAAACTGGACTAACGTACCACCTCTTAATGATACAATCATGCTATATGGGGCAGCCTATTTAAACAGCACATTTATAGCGGTAGGTCAAAGCGGTACCATCCTTACATCAAACAATGCTTCAACCTGGACAGTCGGTGCATTAGTTACCACCAACAATCTATATGGCATATCCAACATCGGCGGCACATTTTATGTAGTAGGTGAAAACGGCACGCTTTTAACTTCTACCAATGGTACAATATGGACTACGGTAAGCACAGGTTCAAACAGTGCTCTTTATGACATAGTGTATGGTGGAGGAATTTTCGTGATAGTGGGTGAAAGCGGTACGATATTGACCTCAACGGATGGTACCACATGGACAGCTCGGAGCAGTGGTATACAACAAAATCTCTACGGTGTAGCTTATGGCAACAGTACTTACTATACGGTAGGGGCACGCGGCACTCTTCTTTCCTCAACGGATGGAAGCACATGGACGGTCAAAACCTCCCCAACTTCAAACACACTTACTCAGATAGCCTATGGTAACGGCAAGTTTGTGGCAGTAGGCGAGGCAGGAACGCTGATAACGATACCATAATCAAGAGAGTCTAAATAATAGGATATAGATTGAGAAACATAGTGTTAATTGGTTTTATGGGAACCGGCAAAACCACGGTGGGTAAAATTTTAGCAAAAGAGCTGGGGTTAAAGCTGGTGGATGTCGATGAGGAAATAGAGTCGGAAACCGGCATGACTATTTGCGATATATTCAAAGAACATGGGGAGCTTTCCTTTAGAGATAAAGAGACGCAGATGGCTAAAAAGATTTCAAACGGAGCCGGGCTTGTTATATCAACCGGAGGCGGCATTGTGCTAAGAGAGGAAAACATAGCCTGTTTAAGACAAAACGGTTTGATAGTTTGCCTGATGGCAGCTCCTGAGACCATATTAGAGAGGACTAAAGACAACACTGACAGACCCCTTCTTAAAGTAGAAAACCCATTTGAAAAAATCAAAGAGCTGCTAAACCAGCGAGATGAAAAGTATCGCAATGCCGACATAACCATAGAGACAGACGGTAAAAGCCCTATGGTGATAGCTGATGAAATCATAGAGCACTGGAAATCGGTGCACTGAGATTTGTTAAATGAAAAAAGACTGGATTCCCGATCGGGGTCGGGAATGACAAAGAGTAGTGTTGCAAGGGGAATCCCCTTCAGGGGACTGTCATTCCTGCGAAGGCAGGAATCCATTTTTTTACTAACAGAGTTTAACACAAAGGCATTAGGCTAAAGTCAAGTGGAAAGTCTGGTTTTAGACCTTGGGGCAAGAAGCTATGAGATAGTAATAGCTGGCGGCTCTCTGGACAGTATAGGGCAGAGACTGTCGCAGCTTAAACTTGGGCAGAGAGTTTTTGTAATAAGTAATCCTACAGTTTTTTCCATTTATGGCGGCAGGGTTATAAATTCGCTTAAAAAAGCTGGTTTTAGCACAGGGTTTGTGCTGATTCCTGACGGTGAGGAGTATAAGAGTCTTAGCTGGCTTTCCTATATTTTAACAGAGCTACTTAAAGGCGGTCTTGACAGAAAATCAGCCCTTGTAGCGCTTGGCGGCGGTGTAATTGGGGATATGACAGGGTTTGCAGCTTCAATTTATATGAGAGGCATTGATTATGTTGCAGTGCCTACTACACTTCTTTCTCAGGTCGATAGCTCTGTAGGCGGAAAAACTGGAGTCAATCATCAGCTTGGCAAAAATATGATAGGCACTTTTTATCAGCCTCGTATTGTGTTTATAGATACGGATACTCTACAGACCCTTCCAAAGCGCGAGACCATAAGCGGCATAGGGGAGGTAATTAAGTACGGAGTAATTAAAGACAAGGAATTTTTCCACTATTTAAAAAATCACAGAGAGCAGATTCTAAACAAAGAAGACACAGCACTCACTCACATAATAAAGCGCTCATGCCAGATAAAGGCCGAGGTGGTGTCTTTTGATGAGAGAGAATCGGGGCTAAGGGAGATATTAAACTTTGGTCACACTATAGGACATGCCATTGAATCTGTTACCGGCTACATGAGGTATTTGCATGGGGAGGCTGTGGCAATCGGCATGAATTTTGAGAGCAGGCTATCAGTAAAGTTAGGGCTTTTTGATGAAAAGCAATCGTATGATATTATGGATTTAATAGAAAGTTACGGCTTACCGGCAACAATTACTTCAGAGAAGCTTAGTGTCAACTCGCTGCTTGATGCTATGAGCCATGACAAGAAGGCAGAGAGCGGCAGTCTGAAATTTGTACTGCCCGAAAAGATTGGCACTGTCAAGGTGTTGAAAGGTATAAATCGTGAAGATATTGCTTCTGTGTTAAAGGGATGAGAGTGAGAGGACGTTATGGGATTAGTTGATTCGCTAAAGTCTGGTTTAAGAAAGACGAAAGAAGCGCTTTTTATGGACGTGGAGACGCTTTTTTCTGGCAAAGCGGTAACTGAGGAGACGATAGAAGCATTTGAGGAAATCCTTTTTACCTCCGACATAGGAGTAAAGTCAACAACAGAGATAATAGAGGGGTTAAAAGAGGAACATAAAGCTGGAAAAATAAAAAATACAGACGATATAAAGGTTTTCTTAAAGACCACGATGACAGCAATACTGGGGATGCCGCAGCCGTTTGTGCTCTACAGAGAAAGACCGTTTGTGGTGTTTTGTCTAGGGGTAAACGGGGTAGGGAAAACCACAACAATAGGCAAACTTGCTATGAAGGCAGTATCGGAGGGGCATTCGGTAATCCTTGCCGCAGCGGATACGTTCCGTGCAGCAGCGATTGAGCAGTTGGATGTTTGGGCTACAAGAGCGGGAGCTTCAATAGTGAAACACCAGCACGGTTCTGACCCTGCAGCTGTTGCGTATGACGCTGTAGAGGCAGCAAAGGCCAGAGGCATTGACCTTGTAATAGTGGATACAGCGGGGAGACTGCACACAAAAACTCATCTTATGGAGGAGTTAAAAAAGATAAAGCGTGTGATAGGAAAATCCGTACATGGCGCCCCGCATGAAACCCTTCTCGTGCTTGATGCAACAACAGGGCAAAATGCTCTTAATCAGGCAAAACTCTTTAATGAAGCAGTGGGGGTAACTGGCATTGCGTTAACTAAGATGGACGGCACATCTAAGGGTGGAATTGTGCTTGCTATCAAAAAAGAGCTGAATATTCCGATAAGACTGATTGGAGTGGGAGAGAAAATAGGCGATTTTCAGGATTTTATACCGGAGAAATTTGTAGCAGCATTGTTTGACTGACAGCAAAGAGCCTTCGACAGAGAGAACCCTGTCAGTTACCAGCATTTATAGTTAGCAACCCGATGTGATTTCTTTTTGAGATGTGTTGAGTTTTTAAGTATTAAAAGTATATACTATGTGCGAAATAAGTGAGGCGGTGTAGCTCAGTAGGTTAGAGCATGCGGCTCATATCCGCAGTGTCCGGGGTTCAAATCCCTGCACCGCCATCTGTAGTTTGCTTGGCACAAAGCCGGTATTGGCTTGCCGTGAACTTGATGGATTTGAAACTGATTATAGAGGAGAGATGATATGTCCGTTGTGGCTTTATTTAGCGGCACTTTCTGTAACGAAGATGTTATTTCGCAAAAATTAGTCAAAGACTTAAATCTCACTTACATAACTGAAAACGAAATACTGCAGCAGACCTCTGAGAGCTTTAACGTGCCGATAAAAAAACTTGTCAGGGATTTATACCAAGCCCCTGCGGTACTTAATGAGTTCACACATGAAAAACAGCGCCATATTGCATACATTCAAAGCATATTGGCTGAGACCTTAAAACGTGACAACATTCTTTATTCAGGATTTTCAGCTCTCCTTATTCCTCAGGATATAACCCACGTCTTAAGGGTATGCCTTATAGCAGACATAGACTACAGGACAGGGCAGGGTGGTCAGCCGGCTGTTAAAACCATAACAAAGCTTGATAATGAGATTAACACGTGGACTCAGTATCTTTTCAGAAAAATTCCATGGGATACCTCTCTTTACGATATGCTCATTCCAGTAGATAAAATTTCAACAGACGAGATATTTAAACTGATCTCGGAAAATCTCAGCAAAAAAACACTACAGACTACCGACAAATCTAAAAAAGCGGTAGATGATTTTGTGTTGGCTTCAAAAGTTAATCTTGCCATTGCACAAAAAGGGCACGACGTTAGGACTGCTTGTATAGACGGCAAAATAATTATAACCATTGAAAAAAACGTAGTCAGACTTGAGAAGCTTAAAAAAGAGCTGAAAGAAATTGCCGTTACAGTCAGCGGTGTAAACGATGTTGATTTCACATTTGGGCCACACTTTAAAACCGGCGGCTATTACAGCAGATTTGATTTTGAAACGATTTCTAAAGTGCTCGTAGTTGACGATGAAAAGGATTTTGCTCTAACCCTATCCAAACGACTTTCCCTGCATGAGATAGGCTCATCTGCGGTCTTTAGCGGAGAGGATGCGTTGAGTTTCTTACACACTGAGGTGCCGGACGTGTTTGTGCTGGATCTAAAGATGCCAGGTATTGACGGGATAGAAGTGCTAAAGACAGTAATTGAGAGACACCCTCACGTTAAAGTCATCATGCTTACCGGACAGGGTACGCCAGAGGATAAAGACAATGCAATGAGATACGGCGCTTTTGCCTATCTGGAAAAGCCGGTTGAGATAGAGCTGCTTGTGGAAACCATGCAGGCTGCCTACAGGGAAATCTACCGTGAAAAAGATACTCATCTGTACTGAGAAAGACTGCCCGCTGTGTTAAAAAAACCCGGAGGTTATCTCAAAAATCTCCCCGTGTTTGAGCACTTTTCCCATTCGGGTGCATCTGGCGCTGCCAGATACAAACGAATGAAAATCTCCATTACGCTCCTTATGACGGTTATTTCCACGTTCTTTCTGCTTATCGTCATCGTGACCGGCCGCATGTGGCTTAAAAACGTTTTAAAGGAGGAAACCAAAAGTCAGCTCTCCTGGCAGCTTGAAAGCACTAAGCTTTCTATGGAATACTTTTTAAATGTGAAGCTCTCCGCTCTTAATTTTATAGCCTCTGAATATTCCTACAAACAGCTCCTAAATGAGGATACGCTTAACAATTGTTTTATGAATTTCAAGAAAAACTTTGGCGATGTTATGGTTGACCTCGGCGTAATTGACTCCTTTGGGATAATGAGGTCATACGCAGGCCCATATAAACTTAAAGACTACGACTACTCAGAGCAGGATTGGTTTTATAATATAAACGTTAGAGAATTCTACATAAGCGATGTATTCAAAGGGTACAGGAAAATCCCGCACTTTGCCCTTGCCGTAAAAAAAACCTTTCCCGGCAGAAATAACTTTTGGGTGCTCAGGGCTACAATAGATATGGAAAAACTCGTGCAGCTTCTATCATACGTAAGCCTTACGGAAAATGACGATGTTTTCATCATTAACACTAAGGGAGTGCTTCAAACCCCCTCCAGATCTCACGGAAAGGAACTGACGCTTTATACCGGTAAAATCCCCTTCAACCAGCATGGGGTGATTCTTCAGACAGATGAAGAACCCCCCAGCTCTAACGGAATCTTAGGTTATACCTATATTAAAAACTCCCCATGGATTTTGATAGCTCATGTAAAGTCTAAAGAGGATACCAGGATTTCAAAGTCTTTTCTGAACGAGCTGCTTATTGTGTTTGTCCTGTGTCTGATGATTATTGTTGCCGTAACCCTTCGTATGGCTCATGTAATGGTCAACTGGATTAAGGATGCCGACCAAAAAAGAGATATTGCATTTTTAGAGATAGAGCAATCCAGCAAACTTGCCTCCATAGGCAGACTTTCTGCAGGGGTTGCTCATGAGATAAACAACCCCATGTCAATCATAAGCCAAAACGCCGGGCTTATGAAAGACATGCTTGAAATGTCCTTTGACTCTGTGGATAAGGAACAACTTCAAACATTTTCCGGCAATATAAGAATGAAGGAGAAATTTATAACCCTCACAAACGGTATAATGGATGCCGTAAACCGATGCCGCACTATAACCCATCGTCTGCTTGGGTTTGCCCGCCATCTTGACGTATCAAATGAGCCTGCCGATCTCAACGATACCGTAGATGAGGTGGTAAGTTTCCTTGAGAAGGAAATCCTTTTCAGAGACATTCATCTTGTCAGAAATTTTGACGAAACCCTGCCCCACATACTTACCGACAAGGGGCAGCTTCAGCAGGTGCTGCTTAACATAATCAACAACGCAGTGGATGCCGTCTCACGCGGCGGCGCAATTGAGTTATCCACGGGCTTTAGGGACAAAGAAACCGTGTATGTTTCCATTAAAGACAACGGCCCAGGGATACCCTCAGGACAGAAACAACACATATTTGAGCCTTTCTTTACAACTAAAGAGCGCGGCAAGGGCACTGGGCTCGGTCTTTTCATATCTTATGGTATAATGGAAAAGATAGGCGGGAAAATTCACGTAGAAAGTGAAGAGGGAAAGTGGACGGAGTTTTTTATAGAACTGCCGGTAAAAACGGTTGATTATACATAATGAGGATTGACGGATGTCTGCCGTGAAAGTGCTTATTATAGATGACGAGAAGGATTTTGCAACGACTCTTTCTGAGCGGCTCGTGCTGCGTGGGTTTGATGCCAGCGCTGTGTTTAGCGTTACGGATGCGATGGAGGCTGCTCAAACTATACAACCAGATGTAATACTTCAGGATTTAACAATGCCTGGAATGGACGGCAGTGAGGTTTTCTTAAAGCTAAAAACAATTGATCCTGACTTTGAGATAATCATTATCTCAGGACAGCTTCTGCCAGCGGATGACATTGCAGTTCTCAAAGAAAACGCTTTTGATTATATCTTAAAACCTGTTGAGATAAAAGAAATCGTGGAAAAAATAAATGATGCTTGGCAGAAGCGTCAAAAATCCTTAAAGAAACGTGACCAACACAATGGATAAAGACTTAGAACATGAAATAACCAATGAGCGATTACGCTTCATTGCCAAAATACTCTCCCTCTACACTCATGAAATCAAAAACCACATGGCTATCATAAATGAATCGGTGGGTCTTATCGGCGACATAGTAGAGTTTTCCGATGACAGCTCTCAGATAGATTTTGAGCAGATTCTTGAGCTGGCACAAAAAACGAGGACTCAGATTAAAGCATCCTCCCAGTTTACAAGTTTTTTAAACCACTTTGCTCACAGAATGGACACGGACGTTAGTTCATTTGGAGTTAACGAGGCGCTTGAGGAGCTTATTGTTTTGCTCTCTAAAGCGGCGGCACAACACAGTGTCGCTATCGTAACGGAATTTGAGCCGGCCGTTAAACATGTATTTAATAACCCATCATTGTTTCAATTTTTGATATTTCTTCTTCTTTACAAAACCATAATCGCTGCTAAACCTGATGAAACAATTAACATCAAAACAAGATGTCTTGTCAACGATGTGGTTGTAACAATTACACTGCCTGAGGGTATTAGTATTGATAGTGACATAGTAGATTACATTGTCTTAAAAACAGGCTATAAACTTCAGTGGACAGGACAGACGGTGGAAATCATGATTCCTGCACAACCGCCAGAGGCATGAAGATGGACAGCATAAAGGTGTTTTTGGTGGACGATGAGAAAGCCTTTGTGGAGATTCTTGCCCAGCGGCTTGCTATGAGAAAATACGTTGTGGAGGTTGCGTATAACGGAGCAGAGGCCATAGAGCGGCTTAAAAGTTATACCCCTCATGTTATAGTTCTTGACATGAAAATGCCCGGCATGGATGGTTTAGACGTGTTTAAGTGGATAAAGCAGCACCATCCTGCAATACCTGTAATCATACTGACCGGCTACAGTTCGGAAAAGGAGGAAAAGGAGGCCAGAAAGCTTGGAGTTTTTGACTTTCTTAGAAAGCCGCCCGAAATAGACGTCCTGATTAAGACCTTAAAAAACGCCTGCAAACCGGCGCAATGATAAAAACCCTCGTAATAGACGATGAAAAAGACATATGCCGTTTTTTAGAATTGGTTTTAACGAAAGAAGGTTATGAGGTTACCACCGCAGTAAGCGGCGCATCAGCAGCCGGACTCATCACTCAGACGGATTTCAATCTTATAGTAACGGATCTAAAATTGCCGGATACAAGTGGCATAGAAATCGTCAAGTATGCTAAGGAAAAGCTCCCCAATGCTCAGATTATAGTCATTACGGGATATGGCACGATAGAGACCGCAGTTGAGGCTATAAAAAGCGGTGCTTACGATTTTTTAACGAAGCCGCTGTCTCTGGATAAGGTCAGACTTACCTGTAAACACGCCGTTGAGACAATTCGGCTAACTGAGGAGATACAGTCGCTGCGCAGAGAGCTTCACAGCTCATTTGAAAACATTATCGGTAAAAGCCAAAACATTGTGCAGATTTTTAAGATAATCAAACAGACTGAAGAAAGTGACAGCAACGTGCTGATTACTGGAGAAAGTGGCACAGGCAAAGAGCTTGCAGCACGGGCGATACACTATAATTCAAAAAGGAGCGGCAATCGTTTCGTTGCCGTCAACTGTGGAGCTATATCAAAGAACTTGATAGAATCGGAATTATTTGGGCATGTAAAAGGCGCTTTTACCGGAGCGATAAGGGAAAAGTCCGGGTTTTTTGAGTCAGCCTCTATGGGAACCCTATTTCTTGATGAGATAGGGGAAACTACGCCGGATTTTCAGGTTAAGCTATTAAGAACGCTTCAGGACGGTGAGTTTTATAGAGTCGGCGGCAATACCCCGCTTAACTCAAACGTAAGAGTGATAGCGGCTACAAACTGTGACATACAAAAAGCGGTCTCTGACGGCTCTTTCAGAGAAGACCTGTACTACAGGCTAAACGTAATCGGAATCCACATTCCTCCGCTTAGAGAAAGGCGGGACGATATTCCGCTTCTTGCCATCCACTTTCTGAAAAAAGCCTCCGCAAAATATGAACATAAACCTGAACTTGAGATAACCTCAGAGGCAATGAACGCTTTGTTAAATTATGATTTTCCGGGTAATATACGAGAGCTTGAAAACTTCATGGAATATGCCGTAGCTGTTGCTAAAGGCGATAAGATTACCGTAAACCATCTGCCCCAGACATTCCGCAAGATGCACATAACCCAAAGCCGCACAGAGACGCTTAAACCGCTAAAAGACGCTATGGAGGACTACGAACGCAGCCTCCTTGTTAATGCCCTCACCGCAACTGGCGGCAATATCTCCCAAGCCGCAAAACTATTAAATATACACAGACAACGGTTGCAAGTAAAAATTAAAGAACACTCTATAGATATTATACCAAGTAGTCGCCAAAATGGTTAGGAACTCTTGATGTATAACGCATTGTTTGTTTGGCGAGATTGCCACGCTTCGCTCGCAATGACACACTATCGTTTATATGTGTAATACCAAGTAGTCGCCAAAAAGGTAATATAATAGTAGGGAAAGAGGACTGGATTCCCGCTCGTAGGCGGGAATGACAAAGGAGGGATTTCTTTTTCCTTATCATTTCTTTTTCCTTGTCATTCCTGCGGAGGCAGGAATCCAGTTTTTTATCTATATCTTTCAACGCCACTCGGTATTAGAGTCAACAATATTGCATGCAATAAATAGTTGCACTTTCCGTTAACTGCCGTATTTACTGATTATGTCTCCTATTTTTTAATTTTAGTGCAACGCACAATTGCACCTAAATAAAAATAAAATTACCATAAGTGCTTGATTAATAAGCAAAAAATACGATGGCACGAAACTTGATATATAATATGCAGCATGAAACTTAATAACGTATCTTTAAAGGAGGAAACACAAATGAGCAATTTCAGACGTGTCTTCATGTTTTTGGAGGCTGCATCAAAAGCTCATGCGAAATGGGAATATGACATTTCGCTAAACATTATCAAAAACCGTAAGAAGATGTTTATACTGCTGTTGCTGTTGCTTCCAATTGTGGCAGTAAGTGCTATTAATGCGGCTGACGTAATTGGCGGACATCACGCCTATGCGCCGGTGTTTTACTCTAACACCATATTCTTTGTATCCATTGCCGTTGGGCTTGCCGCAGGGTTGATAACCGGCTGCATTGGCGCAGGGGGCGGTTTTATCATTACTCCGGCTCTTATGGCAGCAGGAGTTAAGGGAATTTTGGCTGTCGGAACCGATATGTTTCATATTTTTGCCAAAGCCATAATGGGAACGACAATACACAAAAAACTTGGAAACGTATCGGTTAAATTGGCGATAGCTTTTTTGGTTGGCTCAGCCGGCGGTACAGTCATAGGCGGGAGTATCAATAAAGCTCTATATAATAAAAGCCCAATTCTCAGTGACGCTTTTATAAGCACAATCTATACGCTGCTTCTGGGGTTTCTGGGGTTTTATGCGATGGCTGATTATCTGCGTTCAAGAAAAGGCCCGTCATCAGAAGGTGGAGCGCACGACGCACATGGTTCAATGGCTTCAGGCACGCCCAGTCTGCCTATGAATATACAAGCTATAAGAATTCCTCCAATGATAGCATTTGACGAGGACTACGGCGGAAAGGAAATCTCATGGCTATTTATCGCTCTTGGCGGTGGCGTTGTTGGAATTCTTGCCGCTATTATGGGTGTAGGAGGCGGTTTTATCACATTCCCCATGTTTGTCTATATCTTTGGCGTATCTACGGCAACTACGGTAGGCACCGACATTCTACAGATTATTTTCACAGCCGGATTTTCCTCTATCGGGCAGTACGCTATAAACGGCTACGTGTTTTACTCGCTTGCAATGGGGATGCTTGTAGGCTCACTGATTGGAATTCAAATTGGGGCGCTCACTACAAAAGTGGTTAAAGGAATACAGATAAGAGGTTTCTACGCAATATCCATACTTGCAGGTTTTATTAACAGAGCAACCACGCTGCCTAAGAAACTCGTAGAACTGGAATACATTCAGCTTGGTAAACCCATAGTGACAGGCATTGAAAATGTTGGTAATATTATATTTTGGATTGTTATAGGGATTTTTGGGGTATGGATTTTTAGCAAATTCTTTGGAAATATGGGCAAATTGAGGGAGGATGCATAACATGACAAGTGAACGGAAAACATCTCTTATTAAAGGAATGACTCTTGCCATATCGTTTGTAATCGTTTTGTTTGTAGTGTTTTTACCGATTATGGGCAACGGGAAAAACGCTCTTCAATTTGCAGACGACCTTTTTAACAAACTCTCCAAAGGTTCGTCGTACTTTATTCCTGTTATAAGCAAAGCGAGCGAAAAATTCATGGGTAAAGAATTTTCGGTTGTTGTAACAATGGAAAAAGATGCTGAGGCAGCGGTTTTTGTTCTTAATAAAAATGGAGCTAAAACTGAGTTGTCCGGCAACAAGTTAAACATCACCGGGGACCTTGGCGCTCTTATTCAGGCAATACTACTGGATGCCGATGCAATGTTTAAAAACGACGGGGGCAAAGTATCGGCAAAGTATGGGGTTAACGAGCAAAGTGTGCTTAAGACATGGTGGAATATCCTAAAACGTATGGATGACAGGATGAAAAAAGACGGTAAAATTGAGGAGGCTGAGCTTGTTTCTAAAACTATGAAAAAGGGAGTTGAAGTCGCCTATAATTTTTACGGTATAGAGAGTCAAAAAGTGCTTGACAAGGCAGGTATAATGACCGGTCTTCTTGTCTTTTATGTGACCTATACGCTGTGGTGGGGCTTTGCCATATACTTCCTTTTTGAAGGGATAGGGCTTTCGATGAAAAAATCAAAGGTTAAACAAGAAGTTTAAAGTGGTCAAAACACATCAAATCGGGGTATATTAAGGTCATGTTAAAAAAGAAAAGCGACATCAGCGTGCTTTTAGTGGATGACGAGAGAGTGTTTCTTAAAGTCATGTCAAAGCGGCTTGCACTGAAAGGTTTTAAGCCCGGCACAGCCTTATGCGGCGAGGATGCGGTCAGTATGGTAAAGGAAAAGCATTTTGACGTAATTGTGCTTGATATTGCAATGCCGGGCATTGACGGCATCCAGACTCTTAGAAAGATAAAAGAGGAGGATAAAGACTCTCAAGTCATAATGATGACAGGCTATGCTACCGTAGAGCGAAGTGTTGAGGCGATGAAAGAGGGCGCCATAGATTTCCTTGAAAAACCGGTAGATGCTGAAGTGCTGATTAACAAAATTTTAAAAGCACACGAGGCAAGTGAAAAAAGAAGGCAGGAGGTACACATGTCCCACACGGAAAAACTTGCTTCTATCGGCACATTGGCCGCAGGTGTCGCTCATGAATTAAATAACCCTTTGACTATCATTTTGGGAATGACCGACCTCATGCTTGAAGAAATGACTCCAGATTCAAAACACTATGAGAACCTCAAGGCGATAGAAAGGCAGGGGACAAACGCAAAAAGGATTGTTGAAAATCTTCTCAGGTTTGCAAGGTACACTGAGTACACTGAGGAGGATATAAACATCAATCAAAGCTTAGATGAGGTGCTGACTATAGTCCGAAAGACGCTTGCGTTTAACAATATTGACATAGTGTGTGAAATGAATAAGTCTCTGCCGATAGTCAGAGGAATCCCTGGGGAGCTGCAGCAGGTATTTCTAAATATCATAACCAATGCCATTTATGAGATGAAAGGCGGCGGTAATCTTACTATCGGCACTAAGAGCATAGAGGATGGGCAAAAGGTGGAGGTGTGGATTGCCGATACTGGACCGGGCATAAAAAGAAAGAATCAGGAACGGATTTTTGATCCTTTCTTTACAACGAAAACCGTTGGTGAAGGCACAGGGCTTGGGCTTTCCGTATCATACGGTTTAGTAGCTAAGCACGGAGGCGACATAACCTTTGACACAAAGACAAAAGACGAATCGCTGGTTACAGGAACTGAATTTATAATAACCTTGCCGTCCATAGCGCAGATAAACGAGGAGGATAAATATGCCAAGTAAACTATTGATTGTTGACGACGAGCCGGATATGCTTAGGCTTCTTACGATGATAATAAAGGAAAAAACGTCTCACGAGGTAACCTCCACAAATAACCCTATGGAGGCTCTTGATATATTTAAATGCAACAAGTTTGACCTTTTAATCACGGATTTGAAAATGCCGGGTCTTGATGGGCTTGATTTACTGAAAGCCGTGCGTGCCATAGACCAGAGTATTCCAGTGATTATGATAACCGCATATGCCGCATCTGGAGCAGCGGATGAGGCGCTTATAAACGTTGCCTTTGATTTCATAATCAAGCCATTTAGAAAGGAACAGGTGTTGTTTTCAATTGAGCGCGCTCTGAAGTGGGCTGAGATGGAAAAAGAAAACAAGATGCTGAGGGCACAGGTGCAGTCTTAAACCGTTTTGGAGCGTCATCGTCTGGTTAAGTTTGGCGTTTTACTAATCTGGCAAAATTAAATACAATATCTTTACTGGTAGAAGCAGGTATATGTTATTAACAAATAAAGAGCAAGAAATATCAAACTTATTTTCACCGTTAATCAGAATGCAAAAAAATATTGCTCAAAGCATAGATAACATATTATACCGAGTAGCGTTCATAGTGGTAAAGTTCTCTGTTATACAGATTAATTTGCTGGTTACTTAGGGCGAGATTGCCACGTCGCTATCGCTCCTCGCAATGACAGATAAAAAAAGCCCAAATTTGTCATTGCGAGCGTAGCGAAGCAATCTCATCAAACCAACAAAACGTTAAATCGTAGTTTCTTTTTCATCAATAGTTACTTACTTTTTTGACAGCTACTTGGTATTAGAAAATTTAGCTATTGCAGCCAATACAGAAATAGCTAAAAACATCAATGGAATAGTATCTAAAACAAACAGGGAATATACAGAAAATTGGAAGGGATTAATTGAGTCTTTGTGAAATATGACATATTTGCTGAACGGCCACTGACTTAAAAAGTGACAATACTGTCCGGTATTCTTAACTCTGTTCTCCCACCGTTTTGAGAAACTCCTCGATATGATTGTTGGTAATTGTGTCGTCATAGAGCACCATATCGAGCTGCTTTGAGTAAACGGTGAGTTTGCCGAGATTTTCAAGTTTCTTTTCTATGTCTTGTTTGTGATACTTAGAGACAAAGGCGTTTATTATATCGCCGTTTATACGCACGTTGAAATCAAGTCTCTTTAGTACCGTATCAAGAAACCTGACTCTTCTGTATCTTCTGTCTGCGGTAGAGCCGCCGCCTTTGAATATAAATGAAATATAGTTATCGTTTACGTTATCTCCGCAGTATGCCTCCACTGTAGAGAGGTGATAGCCAAGACGCAGGGCAAAGTTCATGTACTCACCTGAAATTATGGCAAAACTCTCCTCTGCGGTGTTTTTAATATCATGCTCCGCAATTGCCGCCGTATGAGCAATAGCGCCCAGAAACCCATGCATATCAAATGCCCGAGGCTCTGGCCACTTTATTGATTTCAAGCCATGAAGATAGGCATTAAAGGGCACTGACTTCACCTGATTCAGATGAATTCGCTTTGAGTTGTTATGCTCTATCGCTCCTCCCAAATCCATAATGTAAATCTGCATGGGAATACCGGCAGAAAGTCTGTGCGACTGCACCTCTGAGGCGGACATTGCGGTTATATCAAAAAGCTCTCTCATTGCCATTTCGTGACAAAACCGCGTTATGTCATGCAGGGTTATACAGTTTTGTGCTGTGAATTTAGCGTCATAGGGGTTTACAAGATGTAGAGGCGAAATAAATTTCAAAACGCTCTCCAGTATCTTAAAAATACGCATTTCAGTTAGTGGCTCTACTCGTTTTTGAGCAAATTCCTCAAGCTCTGTGACATGCCCCTCATAAATATTACAGTTTATAGCATCTACCGTTATCTCCGCTCCATCCGCTATATCAGCCGTAGCAGTACGTGCATCTAAAATGGCCGGCACCTTGTACTCCCTTGCAAGTGTTGCCATGTGTCCTGTGGCAGAGCCCACATCTGTCACTATGGCTGCTATCCGGTTCATTATCACCACATATCCTGGCGATGTGTGCCTTGCAACCACAATTGCGCCATCAGGCACCTTAACAAGGTCTTCGTTTTTCCTTACGATAAAAGCCTTACCGAAACCTATTCCTTTGTAAGCGGGCACTCCCTTATGTATGATAAGTGTATATCCTTTTATATTTGTGGGGACTGTTTTTGAGGGTTTTTTGGAAACAATAGCCAGAGGTCTTGACTGTAAAATAAAAATCTGGTCGTTCTTATCAACTGCCCACTCTATGTCCTGAGGCGATTTAAAATGCTCCTCCAAGACAGCGGCATATCGGGAAAGCATTTTCACATGAGCATCGCTAAGGCATGGAGTATCACCTTTCGTTCCCTCGATGGTTATTTTACCGTTAGATGAGAGCACGTATGTCTCAGGAGACACTGTGCCATCTGCCACAACATCTCCAAGACCTTTTACGGCGTTGATTATAATCCGTGGCTCATCGGAGTCCTGACCCATCGGGTCCCTGGAGTACATTACGCCTCCTGCCTTAGCGTTGACCATCACAAACACTCCAACAGGCATGACCATATCGTGCTGCCGGAAACCCTTTGTCTTAAAGTAAAACAGCGCTCGCGGATTAAACTGGCTTGCCACTACGTGTTTATATTTTTCAAGGATGTCTTCAAAAGATACATTTAAGAAAGTTGAGTACTGACCGGCAAAGCTGAATTCGCCATCCTCACCTATTGCGCTGCTCCGTACGGAGACTTTAACCTCCTGGTCTGCCTGTCTTTTCAGGTCTTCACAAGCCTTTTTTATTTCGTTTTGAATGTCTGCCGGTATGTCGCCGTTTAAGATAATATCCTTTATCTCCATGCTCATGGCATTAAGCGCTTCTATATCGTTAACGGGTACAAAGGTGAGTTTTTCGCCTATAAGCTTCAGGAAATCATTATGCTCCATAAACACATTAAAAGCATACGCAGTAATGGAAAACCCATCGGGAGTGGGCAACGGCACCAGGTTTCTTACCTCGCCGAGATTGGCGACTTTTGAGCCGGTTATATCGGCCATCTCCTTTGTAATTTCTTTTGCTGGCAATATGTAGCTGCTCTTTATAATATGTCTTTGACCGGTAATTGCATTGTTTATGTCTGTGCTGATTGCGTCAAGTATTCCGTTAAGTACAAAATATTTGTTTTTGGAAATGTCATTTAGGTGTTTAATAAGATCGTGGAGAGTCTCAGTAATGTTATTTACGCTGTTTTCTATATATCTTCTGTCAAAGAGAAACTCGCCTGAGAGCTTTTCTGACATGTCGGCCATAAGTTCCAGCGCTCGGTTATTGCATTCAAGGAGAGATTTAAAACTTTTGTATTTTTGAGAGAAAACACTCTCACTCTGCCCGGGGCCGCTCAGACTGAGATGTTTCCCCCCCGCTTTACTAAAAATTTTTGAAATATACTGTAGCAATTGCTTTTCTCACCTCTTAGTAAGATAACTTAAATATTCAATAAAATGAAAGTATCACAAGAGCCAAAAAGTCATATTTTGCCTTTTCAAATATGATGACAAATATTTAAAAAATATATTTCTTGACATAAAAATAACAACGATTTATAATTTACAGGTTATCGTTATAGAATAGGTGATAGAGCATGAGTTTGGAGGCTGATTGAGTTTTACTACATTTCCGCTTGGAGGCATACATCCGCCGGAGCGTAAGGAGTTAGCGGCAGCGGTATCTATTGAGGCAATGCCAAATCCTCAAAGGGTTGTGATACCGCTAAGTCAGCACATAGGGGCGCCGTGCAAGGCCTCTGTTGAGGTTGGTCAGGAGGTTAAGGTTGGGCAGGTGATAGGAAACCCTGAGGGGTTTGTCTCGGCTGTCGTTCATGCCACAATCTCCGGCAAAGTCGCCGCATTTGAGTCCGTGTTAATGCCTATTGGGCGAATGGTTCCCGCTGTTGTCATAGAAAAACCCTCAAATCGCCCTGATGATGCGTGGCAGCCCGAAGAGGACGATAAAAGCTACCTTGAGCGCTCACCTGATGAGCTTAAAGGAAGAATAAAAGCAGCCGGTATCGTTGGGATGGGCGGCGCTACATTTCCAACTCACGTAAAAATCAGTCCACCTAAGGAAAAACCTATTGATGCCGTTATAATTAACGGGGCAGAGTGTGAGCCGTATCTTAGCGCTGATCACAGGGTTATGCTGGAGACACCAGAGCCTGTCATCGAGGGTCTTAAGATTCTTATGACAATTCTTGGCGTAACAAAAGGTTACGTGGGAATAGAAGCAAATAAACCCGATGCCATAGCTAAAATGATTGAAGCGGCAAAGGGCTCTAACATTGAAGTGCGTACACTTCAGATAAAGTACCCGCAGGGCGCTGAAAAAATGCTCATTAAATCCATACTTAATAGAGAGGTACCTGCTGGCGGACTGCCTATGGATGTCAGCGTTGTTGTCCAAAATGTCGGAACCGCTTATGCCGTCTATGAGGCGTGCAGGTTCGGAAAGCCTCTGATTGAGAGAGTTGTTAGTGTTACAGGCGGCGGGATTAATAAACCAAAGAATCTGAGAGTTAAACTTGGTACTCCTGTTTCACAGTTGATAGAAACATGCGGTGGGCTTAAGTCAACTGCAGGAAAGATTATTTCTGGAGGCCCCATGATGGGTTTTGCCTTCTACGACCTTAACACACCGGTAATCAAAGGAACCTCCGGTATTACCGTGCTTGAGGACAAAGACGCAACAGGGAGCGGTAAGTTCTATAACTGTATCCGTTGTGGCAGATGTGTTGATGCCTGCCCAATGGGACTGATGCCTCTGATGTTGAGTTTGTATTCGGAAAAGGCACACTATGCAGATGCTAAAGATTATCGCCTGTTTGACTGTTTTGAGTGCGGCTGCTGTACGTACGTGTGTCCAGCGAAAAGACCGATAGTGCAGCAGATTAAACTCGCCAAAACACAGGTTAAACCCTAAAAAAATATGGACAATAATAAATTCATAATCTCGGTAAGTCCTCATGTTAAGAGTGAGGAGAGCGTCTCTAAAATCATGTGGACGGTGACGGCAACCCTCTTGCCGGCATTTGTGATGGGACTGTATTATTTTGGGCCTCAAGCGCTCTTTGTAACGCTTCTTTGTATAATTGGGTCAATGCTGAGCGAGTATTTTGTACAGAAACTTGCCGGTAAGGAAATATCGTTAAAAGACGGCAGCGCTGTGCTGACAGGTCTTCTTTTGGGTATGAACATGCCCTCAAGTGTGCCGTTTTATATACCGCTTCTGAGTTCCTTTGTAGCGGTTGCGATAACAAAGCAGTTGTTTGGAGGGCTTGGCTACAATGTGTTTAATCCTGCCTTGATGGGGCGCGCCTTTGCCCTCATTACATGGCCTCGGTCAATGACCACATGGGCAGAACCAATTGCTAATTTTACCGGAATGGACGCTAAGACCACTGCCACTCCTCTGGGAATACTGAAAGAGCAGGGACTGGATAAACTCATTGAGGTCTTTGGCAGCAAGATGCACCTCTATTCGGAGCTATTTTTAGGGCACAGGGCTGGTTCTATTGGAGAGACATCGGTGATAGCGATATTAATTGGTGTGGCAATTTTACTGTTACGAGGTTACATCACACTCAGAATACCGGCAACGTTTTTAGTCTCAGTAGCTGCAGGGGCTTGGGCTTTTGGCGGAAAACAGGGAATTTTTACAGGTGACCCATTGGTACATATCCTTAGCGGAGGCCTTATGCTAGGCGCTTTCTATATGGCAACGGACTATGTCACTTGCCCGACTACGAAAAAAGGACAAGTGCTCTTTGGCGCAGGATGCGGTCTTCTTACGATTTTAATCAGGCTTAAGGCTGGGTATCCCGAGGGCGTCATGTTTGCTATTTTAATCATGAACTGTTTCACTCCGCTAATAGACAGGGGTTTTCGTACAAAAGTATTCGGAGCTAAGGCTTAAAAACGTATGAATACAAAAGAGATAATAAAAATAACGATTAATCTGCTGGTAATCTACATAGTGGGCGGCGTCCTGCTGGCAGGCGTGTATGCGTGGACGTCGCCTCTGATATTTAAGGCAAACGAGAAGGAAAAACAAGAAGCCCTTCAGCGGATGGTACCAGAGGCTGATAATATAACGAAAGTTGGCGATTGGCATCCGCACGAAAAACACGCTGAGTATTTCGTGGCTAAAAAAGATGGGAAAGTGCTTGGATATGTTGTTCAGGCATTTGGTAAGGGATACTCAAGCTACATAAATATTCTGTTTTCAGTCGGTGAGGATTTTGTCGTAAAGAAAATGGACATATTGAAACAGGCCGAAACGCCGGGACTTGGAGATGAGGTTGATACTAAGTCGTTTAAAGGGCAATTTCCCGGTAAAAAATTAGATACATTAAAGGTAGTTAAAGAGGAAACTAAAGAGTACGTACAGGCAATAACGGGAGCCACCATATCTTCACGGGCAGTAACAGAGGATGGCGTGAAAAAAGGTCTGGAATTTCTACAGGGAGCTCTCAAAGGAGACGGCGGTCATGGAGATACAAGCCCAACAAAAGAGCACTAATTACTGGAGTCTGGTTTTAATTGGCCTTTTCAAAGAAAATGCCATATTCAGACTTGCAATAAGCTTGTGCCCTGCTATAGCTGTCACAACGGGGTTAAAGACCGGTACGCTTATGGGCATAGCGGTTGTGTTTGTTACCGTGATGGTTAATGTAACGATTTCGGCAATAAGAGCGTTTATTAGTCCCAGGATACGAATACCGATTTTCATGCTTATAATATCGGGTTGGGTCACGGTGGCAGACCTTTTGATGGCTGCCTTTGCGCGTGATGCTTACAAGCAGATGGGACTCTATATACAGCTAATAGTAGCGTTTGCATCTATTCTTACCAGAGCTGAGGTGTTTGCCAGCAAGAGTAAGGTTGTACCGTCATTTTTTGATGGTATAGGCTCTGGCGCCGGGTTTATGTTTGCCTTGATTTGCATAAGTTTCTTTAGAGAGCTTATTGGCAAAGGATCGCTCTGGGGATTTGATATAATCCATGCAAGGCCGCTTTTGATAATGCTGCTGCCTGCAGGAGGTTTTATAACAACCGGTCTTTTGATGGGATTTTTCAACTGGATAGACATCAGGTTTTATGGCGGAAAGGGAGCAGGGGGGGCTGGTGGTCATTAATCTATTGAAAATACCGACGATTTCAGAGAGTGTGGAGGATTAGTGTAGTGGATAAGGAATTTCTGAAATTATTTGAAATATTTATAGCAGCGGCTTTGATAAATAACTTCGTTTTTACACGGTTTCTGGGGCTGTGTATATTTTTTGGAGTAACAAAGAAGGTTGAGACGGCAGTTGGAATGAGTATAACGTTTACGTCGGTTATGATGGTTTCGGCGGCGTTGGGCTGGCTTGTGTTTAACTACGTGATGGTGCCGCTTGATTTGACGTTTCTAAAGATAGTCATATTTATTGGAATCATAGCTTCATTTGTACAGGCCTCTGATACAATAATGAGAAAGGTTAGCCCAGGACTCTATTATAAACTTGGCGTCTATCTTGCCCTGATTTCAACAAACTGTATCATGCTTGCCGTGCCATTGATCAATGCAGGGGATAAGTACGGTTTCATAGAGTCAATAACGCTTGGGCTGGGTTCTGGGCTTGGCTTTGCTATGGCGCTTATAATTATGGCAAGCATAAGAGAGAAACTGGAACTTGCTGATGTTCCAAGACCTTTTCAAGGGCTGCCAATTGCGTTTGTGACAACAGGGCTGATAGCGTTGGCATTTTTAGGGTTTTCCGGGATTATAACTCAATAAGATGATAGATACGCTGACATATATGACGGGATTAATATCTGATATGATTCAGATTATTAGTAGTTTAAGTATAGGGAATTTTATAAATCACCTCCCTATACCAACAGTAGGAGTGGGCGGCGGTGTTGAGGCAAAAGAGAGCGTTGATGTTATTGCTACTATAAAGTTTACTGTTATATTTGCAGCCGGAATTGGAGCAATATTTGGGTTGGGGCTGGCGTTTGCCGCTAAGAAGTTTTCCGTAAAGATGGACCCAAAGGTTGAGCAGGTAAGAGATGTGTTAGCGGGGGCACAGTGTGGCGGCTGTGGGTTTGCGGGTTGTCAGCAGTATGCAGAGGCAGTTGTGGAGCGCCCAGAGGTTTCCCCGTCTCTATGTACGCCGGGTGGCGCTCATGTGGCAGAACTGGTTTCAATGATTACCGGTAAAAAAGCGGAAATGTCAGAGCCAAAGTATTCAACGATAATGTGTCAGGGCGGGCTTAGTAAAGCCGTAAAGAAGTTCAAGTATGAGGGAGTTAAGGACTGCCGTGCGGCTGTGCTTGCTGGAGGCGGCGATAAGTCGTGCGCTTACGGCTGTTTGGGTTACGGCACATGTACTACGGTCTGTCCGTTTGATGCTATACATATGGGAGGAGACGCTCTTCCTGTTGTTGACAGGGCAAAGTGTACGGGGTGTGGTAAGTGTGCGCTTGTGTGTCCTAAAAATGTGATAGCGATTCTGCCTGGGAGCAAGGCAGTACAAACAGCGTGTCACAGTAAAGAGCGCGGCACTGATACAAGGAAATCGTGTCAGATAGGTTGCATTGCCTGCGGAATGTGTGAAAAAGTGTGTCCATTTAATGCGGCAGAGGTTAAAGACAATCTTTCCCGCATTAATATAGATAAGTGTAAGGTGTGCGGCCTATGCGTAAGGAAATGTCCGACTAAGGCAATTGTTGATCTTTTGCCCTCAAGACCAAAGGCATTTATAGTGGAAAGCAAGTGCATAGGATGCAATATGTGTATGAAGGTGTGTCCGGTAAATGCGGCACACGGTGTATTAAAGCAAAAACACTCTATTGATGCGGCAAAGTGCATTGGCTGCGGCATATGTACAGCGAAATGTCCGGTTCAGGCTATAAATGGCACCTTTAACTTTAAAGAAGTCTATGAAAAAGCTCAACAGAAGAAGCATAAGGTAAGCGCAGAGGTAAACTCAACTTAGTCCGTGTCAACGTTTTTGTCCGATTTTTTTTTGGCGGCTTTCTTTGAAAACCATTAGACCAACCCGTAAGGGGTTGTTTTTTTATTTTAAGAAGGAGAAAAAAATGGCGCAAGTAAAAATGGGTGATAAGGTGCGTGTGCACTATAAAGGGTACTTAAGTGACGGCAGCGTGTTTGACAGCTCATTAGAGAGAGAACCCATGGAGTTTACATTGGGGGAGGGGATGCTTATAGCAGGCTTTGAAAACGGAGTGTTGGGGATGAACGAGGGTGATACTAAAACGGTTAAAATTCCACCCGAAGATGGATATGGCCCCTATAGAGAAGATATGGTGCTTGTGGTGGAAAGATCTCAGGTGCCGCCAAATATAAATCCCTATCCCGGAATGGTGCTTCAGGTTCGCTCCAATGACGGTTCAAGCGTTAACGTGACGGTTGCTGAGATTGCTGATACCTCAGTCACTCTTGACGGAAACCACCCGCTTGCCGGTAAAGAGTTGAATTTTGATATAACGGTGGTAGAAGTAATCTAATATGCTAGTTTAAATAAGCAGTGAATTTGTGTTTGAAAGATTTTTTTCTAAGTGCTACACTATAGTTATAGGTATTCCATAATAAGACTTTTAGGGTATAGCCTAGTTTAAGGTTGTTAGGAGGTACGCTATGGTGGTGACTGAGGCAAAAGAAGCAGTTAAAATAGCAGCAAACTATTTTAAAGAAACCGTTGATACTATTTCAAGGAATCCATCAAAAATATCTATTGAAGAGATAGAGTTTGATGATGGAGAAAACTGCTGGTTAATTACACTTGGAATATTAATACCAAAACCTCGAGAGGTTGGTATGTTACCGTCTTTAGGTAAAGGTAATAACATCGTATATTCAGACAAGGAATACAAAGTGTTTAAAATTGACCCTGCCACAGGAAATGTTAAATCAATGAAGGTTAGAAAGATTTAGTATATAAACTGTGAAAGGTTCTTTTTTATCAAAATGTTTAACAAAATACAAGAGGACGGGCGTATTACTTGATACAAACTTGTTGCTTTTATATTTAGTCGGATATTACGACCCTAATTACATCAAAAAATTTAAAAGAACCTTTAAATACAGCATAGAGGACTTTTATTTTCTTAAAGATTATATAGAACGCTTTGATAAGATAATCATTACACCTCAAGTTCTTGCCGAGATTTGGAATTTTGCAGAGAAGATTGAAGTGGGTCGTTTTGGTGGCTTTTTAATTAGCTCTATACCACAAATAGCCTACATGTCAGAAAACTACATCGAAAAGGATCGAATCATATCTGAACAAAGCTTTCATTATATTGGAGTTACAGATACTTCTGTCATTCTGACGGCAAAAGCCCTAAAATGTTTGGTTCTTACTGATGATTTCAGATCTTACATATATTATGAAAACAACAAAATTGAAGTAATAAATATCAATCACCTAAGGCAGATATGACATGTTGACCTTTCTCGTACTACATTGATATTGCCGGTGAATTCCGTGTATAATTACTGTTAGTATGAGCAGGCTGTGCAAGGTGTTTCTGTCAAAAGTGCCGGGGTGGGCAACCGGTGTTTTGATGACAATTGTTTTTATTGCGTTGTATTTGGCTGGGTGGGGCCCTTTAAAATCAGCAGATTTCAAACTCTATAATCTTAGCAGTGCGCTAAGACCAAAGAAGTTAAACACACCTGCCAGGGTGGTAATTGTTGGCATTGATAAAGAGAGCATTGAAAAACTAGGGCATTGGCCGTGGCCTGGCACTCAAATTGCTGATGCCATAAACAAACTCAACGGCTACGGAGTGAAAGTAATCGGGCTTAATAGGATATTTTCCGAAGCTGACACAAACAGCGGCCTCGCTGTCATCAGGAAACTCATACAAAAAGTAGAGGCCGACCCCGCTGCCCGTGAGGATAAAAAGGTAATGGACATCCTCAATTCCCTTCTTGAGGCGGAACTGTCACTGGACAGCGATGCCGCTCTTGCTAAAGCCATAACGGATGCTAAAAATGTGGTTTTGCCGGTTATGTTTTCCCTCAATAAGGCTGCTGCCGTACAAAAAGGAAAAATTCCGCTCTATCTTGAAAACAACTCCTTAAAGGCACAATTTAATGAAAGTTATCGTACTGCCTATGATGTGACAGCGCCTATCGAGGAGTTCGCCTCCAGGGCATCCGCCATTGGACACCTTAACCATTTAACGTCAATCGACGGAGTTGTCAGAAAAGAACCCATGCTCATTTACTACAAAGAACGTCTGTTTCCATCCCTCGCTCTTCAGCTTGCGTTAAAATATCTTGGGCTTGATATAAAGGATGCAAAAATCGGCAAAAATCTGCAAATCAGGGAGATTAAGATTCCCATTGACGCCGAGGTATTCATCAGTTATAGCGGAAAACATAAGAGTTTTCCATATTACTCATTTAGCGATCTTATGACCGGCAATAAATTATCAGCGGCACAGTTTAAAGACAAAATCGTAATAATAGGCACTGTTGCCACCAGCATAAACCCGCCGGTTTTAACCCCTCTTAACACTAAAATTCCTGCCGTTGAAGTGACGGCAAATATGGTTGAAAACATTTTAAACAACAATTACATGGTAAGACCCGGATGGTTTAAATATCCTGAGATATTATTAATAGTGCTTTTTGGTCTTTTTGTCTCCTTTGTCATTCCTCAAATGAAAATCGCCATGAGCAGTGCAATAACGGCACTTGCACTTATAGCAACAATCGGAGCAGGCATATTTTTGTTGTCACACTATGGGTATTGGCTAAAGGTATCAGCTCCGGCAGCGCTGCTTGTCGTTGGGTATGCAGTTATGGCGTCAAAGCATTTTCTACTGACTAAACCCGTAGAGGACGTACAGACAGAGGCAAGTGTTGAAACCAACAAGATGCTTGGGCTTTCATTTCATGGTCAGGGGCAGTTGGATATGGCATTTGAGAAACTCAAAGACTGCCCTGCAGCGGATATTGCAGTAAAGGAACAGCTGTATAATATTGGACTTGATTTTGAGAAAAAACGTATGTTTGACAAAGCGGTAGAAGTGTATGAGCATATTTTAAGCGCCGGAGCATATAGGGATTTAGAGGAAAGAATAAAGCGGTTAAAGGCTCCTAATGATACGGTTATACTAAACAAAACACGTATGGATGCCACTGTGATAATGGAAAGTGCTGATAAAAAACCTACACTTGGGCGGTATCAACTGATAAGAGAGCTTGGCCGCGGAGCTATGGGTGTCGTCTATCACGGCAAAGACCCTGTGATTAACCGGGAGGTGGCAATAAAGACCCTCAGATACGACGAAATAGATTGGGATCAGATAGCGGATGTAAAAGAACGATTTTTAAAAGAAGCTGAGGCTGCCGGCAAACTGTCTCATCCCAATATTGTTAAAATCTACGATGTAGGAGATGACAACGATGAGTCGTTCATGGCGATGGAGCTTCTGTCAGGAGGCGACCTTACAAGGTATTGTCAGCAATCGGCAAGACTGCCCTTTGGTGAGGTATTAAAAATAGTGACGGGTGTTGCCGATGCCCTTGACTACGCACACGCTAACGGTGTAGTGCACAGGGATATAAAACCAGCCAACATAATGCTGCTTCATAATAAGGAGATTCGTGTAACTGATTTTGGGATAGCCCGTGTTATGGAAAAATCAAAGACCCTAACCGGTATGATTATGGGAACACCGAGTTATATGTCACCGGAGCAGATAGCCGGACGGAAAGTGGACGGTAGGTCTGACCTGTTTTCCCTTGGTGTTGTGTTTTATGAGCTTTTGTCCGGTGACAAACCATTTAAGGGCGATAGCATTGCCACTCTGATGTACAACATTACAACCTCTGAGCCTATTCCGGTTAATGAATTAGACCGAAGGATTCCCTCCTGTATTGCAGAGATAATAAGTAAGATGCTCATAAAGAAAACTGAGGGGCGCTATCAAACTGGTAAGGACTTTATTGAAGACCTCAATCAATGTAAGAAAATTATCATAGCAAAGCAGCGGGCAAAAGCTGCCGCTCAGCCACCATCCGCTTAGAAAGATTAATAACCGAGTAGTTTTCCCTTTATTACAGACCAAACCTCATCTGTGGTAATATCGTCAAGGCATTTGCTTTTTTTTGAACCGTTGCAGCCATCCTGTCCGCAAGGGATGCAGTCCCAGTCTCGTTGAAACGCAGTGTGAATGCCGGAGTGTTGAATTGAGTTCCTTCTGAGGTATGGAGCCTCTGCCGAGCGATTATTGTCCCATGGCCCCCAGTTAAACGCTCCTGATGGCCCAAACAGTGCCACAACCGGCGTATTCGCCGCCGCTATGTGCATAGGCGCTGAGTCAACTCCAAAAAACAAGGCGCTCCTCTCTGATATGGCAGCAAGACCTTTAAGCGTTGTATTGCCTGCTAACGATATTACCTCGCCCTTTTGTTTAACAAGAGACAATATATGATTTGCCCTCTCGGTTTCCTTTGTATCCGGCGATGATGTAACCACTACCCTGACCCCAAAGCTAATCAGATTTTCTATCACCTCAGCCATACACTCATCAGTCCAGCACTTAAAAAACCACCTTGATGTCGGATGCACATGAACCACTTTGTCGGTATCAGAAACGCCATTAATTTTAAATAATTTTGCAATGTCATCCCGTTCCCTATCAGGAATATGTATCCGAACAGAGTAATCGATAGTCTCGTCAGACAGAGAAAACAGCCTCTGAATAAGGTCAAGATTTTGCGTAACCACGTGCTTAGATCCGTCAAGAACAAAACGATGTGTGTAGATAAAGTTTTTCCCCCACAGGCTCAGCTTGCTTGAGTGTTTTCCAGCGCGTACTTTAGCTCCGCTCATAAGCGTTATGATGGCTGCCCTGTCCCCTGCCGTTAAATCTATTGCAACATCAGGGGAAATTCTACTGCGAATGCTCTTTAGAAAGGAAAATTCTCGTGAATATTTTTTTATAAACGAAAACCCTTTGATTTTTCTGTCAAATACTAAAATGTTATCTATTGATGGATGTCCTGACAGTGCGTCCTCTGTGCCTGAGTTAATTAGCGCCGTTATGCGGGCATCAGGAAATGCCCTCCTAAGTGTGCTAAATACTGGGCTGGTAAGGAGCACATCGCCAATGTGTCTGAGTTTAATTACAAGAATTGATTTTATGTCGCTATTCATTGCTTTTTCCTCTTACAAACTCATCAATGAGTGAAATAAACTCAGAGGCGGCACGTTCTATGCCGAAATCTCCAGCCTTAATTGATGCGTTTTTACCCATCCTATCAGCCTTTGGTATGATTGCTTTAATTGAGTAAGCCAATGCTTCAGCATTTAGCGGGTCATCTAACACTGCGCCGTTTACCCCTGTCTCTATAAGCTCAGACACTCCGTTTGTCATTGTAGTGATAACAGGAAGAGCCGCGGCCATAGCCTCAAGAGAGGCATTACTAAAGGGATCATAAAGTGTTGGAAGAACAAAAATATCCCCAGCGGCATAAACCCTTTCTATATTTTTTACTGGGCCCAAAAACAACACTCGCTCCATCACGCCAAGTGTCTTAGACAGTCGTTTATACTTTGCAATGTCTCCCTTACCTGCTGCTAACACCATGAGGTCATCATTAATCATGGATACGGCACGGAGCAGTGTCGGAAGCCCTTTTCGTTCATACCCAGAACCCGCAAACACCAAAAGAGGCATATCTTCAGGAACTCCCAGCTCCTGTCTTAATGCTGCTCTATAAGTGATTCTGTTGTCAGTGTTAAATCTCTTAAGGTCAACGCCGTTATACAAAACCCTGATTTTTTCAGCGCTAATGCCATAGTCGGCTATGATATTTTGTTTTACTATCATGGAATTTGCAACAATTACAGGGGTCTTTTCAAAACACTCCTTTTCTATTTTTAAGATAGCTCTGTGATTAGGATTTATCTTAAAAGAAAACCTCCTGAGCGGATTTTCTATAATCGCTCTCAATCTAAGCCATGTGCTGTGACAGCCATCCCCTGCTCTGTATATGTCCTGATGAGTGGTACGCTCAAAGCTGACCGTACAATCAAACTTCAGAGTTTCAATTAGCTTTTTCACATTGCGGTTAAACGACATTGTTGAGCACAGCGGATTGGTTGGAACTTTGTAAAAAGAGACGCCTTCTGTTTGCTGCCAGTCTTTAGTGAGCACGGAGATATCATATCCCTCTGATATTAAGCGGCTGCACAGGGTTTGCAGGTAGTTCTCAGCGCCGCCAAACGGATCAAAGCGTTTTCTTATGAAGGCTATTTTCATCGTTAAACCGATATTGTGTTTATTGACTATGCAGTTAACTCCGTTAACAAAAAAACTGGATTCCTGCCTTCGCAGGAATGACAAAAATAGAAAGCCACCTCTTGTCATTCCCGCCTACGAGCGGGAATCCAGTCCTTTTTTCCACTTTAAAAAACATAGAAACCTACCTCCTTAGAACCATGAAAACACTCTACTGGAGTTAACTCAATAAGCATTTTGTGTTTTTATTCATAGTGCATTACAAAAGTACGATATGATTATAACATATCCTGATTTTTCATTCTGGTTATACGCAGTGTGACATTTTTTCTTGACAATAATTATAAATAAATTTAGTATATGCAAGTTTCGTTTAAACAGAGTGTTTAGTGTAAGTTTACGTAAAATGCGTAGGGGTGGGTGGTTATGTTTTGCAGAAGGTTACAGGTACATGTCTAACAAGTTAAGTGTCCATAATAAATACGCTTTAATCATCTGGGTACTTTCCATAAGCCTGGTTTTTATTATGCTTTCAGCGTTTTATTTTGCTGCACACAAATACTCATTGTCTTTTAAAGTCAACTTGCAAAATCAATCCTTAATTAACTACGAACAATATAAGGACATACAGCTGTCAGATTTTTTACAGAAGCAGGACGAAATGCTAAATCAGCAATGGCGTGTCTTTGACAACAGGCTGCTGCAAACAGGACTGTTAATTCTGCTTGCTGTTATAGCTGTTTCCATTGCGTTGAGCGTTATAATGTCCAAAAGGCTTTCCGCCCCGTTAATAAAGCTTCAGAATGCGGCTATGGCTGTATATAGCGGGGAAAAACCGGACCCTATACCTATGAGAGGCAATAATGAGTTTTCTAACTTTATCCGGTTGTTTAATGAGATGACTCTAAAAATAGCAAACTACACGGATGAGCTTGAAAGAAGCGTAAAAGAGCGAACGAGAGAGCTTGACGATAATTCCCAGATACAGCAGGTACTAAACACCATACTAAAGATAGCCATAGAGCCCACTCCTCTTAAAGAAAAACTTCAAAACGTTCTGGATTTACTTTTCTCGGTCAGCTGGATTAGTCTGCAAAAAAAAGGCTGTATATTTTTAACCGATAATAAATCGCAAAGCCTGATAATGGCTGCTGAGCGTAATCTTCACCCTGAGCTTTTACGGCAGTGTTCTGTAGTGCCTTTTGGAAAATGTCTGTGTGGACGTGCTGCCACCTCCGGTGGAGTTGTCTTTGCCGACTGTATAACCGATTCACACGATGTGAGATTTGATGGGATGGCACAACACGGGCATTACTGCATAGCCATAAAGTCCGGCAGCAAAATTTATGGAGTTTTGAATCTATACATAGAGCACGGACACAGGAGAAGCCCTCTTGAGGAGGAATTTTTAACGGCTGTGGCTAACTCATTGACAGGTATTATAGAACACGGCATGGCACTTGACGCTATAAACCAATCAAACATGTTTATTCATACAGTACTTAACAGCATGAATGATTCCCTGGTAGTAATAGATGTGAATGACTTTAAAATCCTGGAAGCAAACGAGATGTTTTATAAAGAATACGCCTTAGAAAAAGAAGAGGTGATTGGAAATACATGCTATAATGTTATACACAGGGAGAGTTTGCCGTGCAGTGAAAAGGAACATCTGTGCCCTATAGCCACTACTGTCAAAACAGGTGATTTTGCCCGTGCTGAGCATATTCATTACAATAAAAATGGCAGGAAGATTTATGTAGGGTGCAGCTCCTCACCGATAAAAGACGAAAGCGGTAAGACAATCCAGTGTGTATATATGCTTAGAGATATTTCGGAAAGAAAGCGATTTGAAAAACAATTAGAGCAAATGGCTCATTACGACAACTTGACCTGTTTGCCAAACAGGACACTTTTTGTTGACCGTCTTAGCGGCACTCTTGAGATGGCTAAGCGAGAGAAACACCAAAGTGCCCTGTTATTTATAGACCTTGACAGGTTTAAAAATGTAAACGATACACTTGGTCATGACGGCGGCGATCTGCTGCTTAAAGAGGTGGCAAAGCGGCTTTTGAAAAGTGTCCGTAAAACTGATACCGTATCGCGTCTGGGCGGCGATGAGTTTACGGTAATATTATCAAAAGTTAAAGATATTGAATCTATTATAATGGTAGCTGATAAAATTATAAGTTTGCTTAATGAACCGTTTCTTATTAAAGGAAGCACCTGCCACATTGGAGCAAGTATCGGAATTGAAACATATCCGTTTAAACATGCCACAGAGGATAAGAAAAAGGTAGAGGTCATGCTAAAACATGCCGATATTGCTGTGTACGAAGTGAAGAACTTTGGCAGGAACAAATATAAGTTTTATGACGAAAATTCGTAGAGGTTAGAATTTTTTGAGAGACATGTTTGACAGATGCAGTCTTTTATAAGTATAGGCTCAAACATGGGAGACAGGGCTGCTAATTGCTCAAAGGCTCTTGAGTTGTTAAACTCCGGCGATGTAGCAGTCAAAGCAGTGTCTTCAATGTATGAAACCAAACCATGGGGAATAGCATCGCAGCCGGATTTTATAAACATATGCGTAGAGATTGAAACCACACAGCAACCCGCAGAGCTTCTAACCACCCTCAAAGAGATAGAAAAAACCATGGGACGCAAGGACTCTGCCAGATGGGGCCCTCGTATCATAGACCTTGATATTGTGTTTTATGGGCAAGAGATAATAAAAACCGAGAGCCTACAAATCCCGCATCCTCACATGCACGAAAGAGAGTTCGTACTGAAGCCGCTTTCTGAGCTTGCGCCACGGATGCTGCACCCCATATTAAATAAAACAGTGGAGGAATTACTCAGGCAGCTTTAACAATTTTGCCGAAGTTTTCAAGAATCTTAAGACCGTGCGATTGGCTCTTTTCAGGGTGAAACTGCATGGCAAACACATTGTCTTTCCAAATCATAGAGGTAAACTCCACTCCATAAGGAGTCACTCCGGAAATTATTGACTGATCCTCAGGTGAGACATAATATGAGTGGACAAAGTAGAAATAGTTACCATCTTCAATGCCGTCAAAAAGCGGCGGTTTTCTCTTATAGGACACCACATTCCAGCCCATGTGAGGGATTTTAAGGTTTTTATCAGTAAACTTGACGACTTTACCCTTAAAAACTCCCAGCCCAGCCGAGTTGCCAAATTCCTCGGACTCTGTAAATAGCAGTTGAAGCCCAAGACATATACCAAGAAGCGGTTTCCCTTTTTCAATTGAACGTTTTATCGTTTCAATAAGATTGAGGCTTTGTAGATTTCCCATACAATCTTTGAAAGCGCCAACGCCAGGAATTACCACCCCTGCTGCGTTATCTATATCGCTTGCTTTGCTTGTGACAAGAGCATCAATTCCAACTTTCAGAAATCCCTTTTGCACACTTCTGAGATTCCCCATTCCGTAATCCACTATAGCTATCATATCTCAATATGATAATCTAATAAGACGTCTCAATGCAAGCGTAATTTCCCTCCCTTAAACCCCTTATTGATTTGTATCACTCAATATGATATTATCAGAGAGGGCGTTGGTCAGCCCAAATGATGAGTGTGAGAGAGGGGATAACGTTATGTATAATGTTGAAATAAGCCGCAGTAATCCGGGGTGTTTCCTGTTTTTGATAGATCAGTCGGGTTCAATGGGTGATCCATTCGGCGGGAATCCATCGCTGTTAAAAAGTCACGGAGTTGCTGATGCCGTTAACAGGCTTCTTTCCAATCTTGTGATAAAATGCTCTAAGGACGATGGCATCAGAAATTATTTTGAGGTTGGCGTCATTGGCTATGGCAACCCTGATGTCTCCTCTGCTTTTATGGGGACGCTTGCCGGGCGTGAGCTTGTAAAGATTGAGGAAATCGGCAATAATCCTCTTAGAATTGAAGAGCGTCTTCAACAAATATCCTCAGCCGATGGCGAGACTGTTCAAAAGAGCGTAAAATTTCCAGTCTGGATTGAACCCCTTGCTCGTAACGGCACCCCCATGTGCAAGGCTTTTGAGACGGCACGCTCAATTGTAGAAAAATGGATTGCCCTGAACCTTAACAGCTATCCTCCGATTATTATAAATATCACTGACGGCGACGCCACAGACGGTAACCCGATTCCCTATGCCCGTGACCTTATGCGCCTTAATACTAATGACGGCAATGTGCTGCTTTTTAATATTCACATCTCAACTCAGCACTCCGTGCCGATTATCTATCCCGATAAAGCCCCCACAATTTCTGATGAGTACGCAGCTCTTTTGTTTGAAATATCAAGTCTCCTGCCGGATACATTCATAACTGCTGCTCTTAACGATGGCTATGTCGTAAATCAGCAGAGCAGAGGGTTTGGGTTCAATGCCGATCTTATCTCCCTGATTAGCTTTATTGATATAGGAACTAGAGTCGGAATGTTACGATAGGACGACTCTTATGAAGTTCTTGTCTTTGCCCTCAATCAAAAAGAGGAATGTTGTTTTCTTCGATAAGTTCATTGAGGATTTTCACGTCTATTCTACTCCAAAAGACGGCAACTCTCTTGAGGACTACGAGGATGCCGGCGGTTATAGTAAAGAGTCACTGTGTTTTTGTTTGTCTGACGGCGCTACGGAATCCCCATTTTCAAAAGAGCTGGCAGCGCTGCTTGTCGATAATTTTGTAAATCAGCCGATACCTGATGATAATTTAAAACAGGCGCTGCTTAATACCGTCACACAAGCTCAATCCCGATGGTTAGATATTATAAAAGACAGGGAACTCCCGTGGTACGCCGAGCAAAAAATATCCGCAGGCTCTCATGCCACCTTTACAGGACTGCGCATAACCCTGCTCCCTGCCAAATCTCTGAAAGATAAACTCAAACGAGTTGTCAAAATCAAATGGGAGACTGTCGGAGTTGGAGACTCGTGTTTTTTTATTGTACGAGATAATGAGCTATTTAAAGCCTTTCCCATTGAAAATGTGGACGACTTTAACAACACGCCGCAGCTTATCTCAAGCATTGAGCCGTTAGATGAGGAGCGCATTGCATATGACTCAGGCATCATTCAAAAAGGCGACAAACTGTACCTTATGACAGATGCTATGGCGCTGTGGTTTTTAAAATCCTCTTTGAATGGTGATAAACCATGGGACACACTTCAAAGTATTGACAGCATGGAGACCTTTGTCTCCCTTATTGATACACTAAGAGCCGGTAAAGAAATAAAAAATGATGATGTAACCGGCATAACGATGAGATTTTAGCCGGTATGGTACCAAGTAGCAGTCAGAAGTATAACAAGGCGGCAAGGAGAAAGCGACGCAGGCGTACTTTTAGTACGTTGAGGAGCTTTTGACGCATGCCAACGAAGTTAGGCGATAGAATGCTACTTGGTATGAAATACCCGCTCCCTGACCAATACAACAAGGCGGTTCAAAACCCTGAACTGTGTTTCTCAGACCCTGAGCTAAAGACAGGCGTTATAGAATTAAATAAACTTGGACTTCCCTTTGTCAGATGCGGCAATTTCTCCTCCGTATATAAAGTCATACTGCCGGATAAGGAGCAAGCCGTAAAGTGTTTTTTCAACTACTATCCGGATATAAAATTCCGCTACGAACGCATATCGGAATGTTTACACACTCGGAACTCTCCGTATTTTATAGATTTCAAGTATCAGGAAAACGGAATCAGAGTTAACGGGAAAAACTACCCTCTTCTTTTGATGGACTGGATTACCGGCATATCGTTTGACAAATATATAGATGAGTGCGTAAAGGCTGGTGACACTGAAAAAATTACCGCTCTTAGGGATTCTTTTGTTTCTATGTGCAAGCAGTTGCAAACAGATAAGATTGCTCACGGAGACCTCCAACACGCTAACATCATAGTGACCCCAAATGGGCTTAAACTTATAGATTACGACGGCATGTATGTTGCTTCAGTTACACTTACGCAAAGTAACGAGGTGGGGCACCCTAACTACCAACACCCTAAAAGAACCCGCTTTAACTACGGAGAGACTATGGATAACTTCAGCGTCATGGTTATCCACAACGCACTGACGGCGTTAATTTCTAAACCAGCTCTGTGGGAGAAATACTATAACGGTGATAATCTGATTTTTTCTGAGAAGGATTTTTCTAATACTAACCAATCGCCTCTGTTTCGGGAGCTCTTTTCCACTGATGTGCTTAAAACACAGGCCGCTCTGCTTGCTAAGACCTGTCTGATGCCGCTTGATAAATCTCCGGATTTTTTAGCGCTTCTGGATGCTGACGGCTCTGTCAGCGCCGACCTTCTGCCAGAGGAGATACACCTACAGCCGGAAACAGTAAGTTCTGTAAGTACCGGCAATACTCCAAAAACTCCAGCCGATATGGTGCTTTGTCCAAAGTGCACAAGCGCACAAAACGCAATGGGAATGTTCTGTAACACCTGCGGATATTCGCTTATAAATGAAAAACCCCCACAATTGCAAACCATCCAGACCGCTAAACCGTTTAAACTCCCGAAGTTTAAGACTACAGCACTTTTCTTTTTGGTGTTTTCCTTTGTACTGTTTCTTTACGACAACACTAAGACAGGGCCTGTTAAAAATTTTACATTTGATGATATCTTAACCGTTGCAGAACAATTTTTATCTAAGGGTAGGGTTGAAAAACTAACGAAGTCAATAGAGGCAGACCCTGTTAATCCTGCATCTTATTATCAAAGGGCAATGGAGTTTGTTAAAGCTGGCAGCTATGACAAGGCAATAGAGGATTTCACAAAGGTTTTGAAATATGAGCCTCAAAACGCCAAGGCCTACCTTAACCGTGGTGTGGCATTTGGTATGCTTGGGTTTCAAAAGGAGGCAGTCACAGATTATATTGAGGCCGCCAAGCTTGGACTTAAACCCGCCCAGGATTTCCTGGACTCTAAAAATATTAAATGGAAAACGGACAATAGCAAAGAGCAAGAATTTTTAAAAAATTAGTCCGCAGATATTGCTGATAAAAAATATACACATCTGCGCATTCTGCGGATAAAATCCTTGTTCTGTACTAAAATTAAAAAAAAATCTTTTTTAAAATAATGCAGTTTATGTTAGTATTACTATTGTGACTTAAAAAGAATTCTTAAAAAAGAAAAAATCATATTGACAACTAATATAAAAAACTATATAATTATCAATTCTATGCAAAGCAGACACTAAAAATGCAAGCTGGAACAGGGAGATAACGTTTTGGAGAGGTTCCCGAGCGGCCAAAGGGGACGGGCTGTAAACCCGTTGACTCAGTCTTCGGAGGTTCGAATCCTCCCCTCTCCATTTATGTTTGCGGGAGTAGCTCAGTGGTAGAGCGTCAGCCTTCCAAGCTGAGGGCCGCGGGTTCGAATCCCGTTTCCCGCTCTGATAAAGGGCCGGTTGCCAGTGTGGCAGGGCAGTGTGCCCATGTAGCTCAGTCGGCAGAGCACATCCTTGGTAAGGATGAGGTCACCGGTTCGATTCCGGTCATGGGCTTATAGTTTATTATGATATGGCTGGTTTACTTAGATATAATTTTACTAAGGAGGTAGAGAGAGATGGCAAAGGCCAAGTTTGAAAGGACAAAGCCGCACGTCAATGTTGGCACGATAGGGCACGTTGACCACGGTAAGACAACACTGACAGCAACGATAACCAAGGTGTTGGCAATGAAGGGGCAGGCGAAGTTTACGGCCTACGATCAGATAGATAATGCGCCGGAGGAAAAGGCAAGAGGAATCACGATAGCAACGGCACATGTGGAGTACGAGACCGATAACCGGCACTATGCGCATGTGGACTGTCCGGGGCACGCCGATTACGTAAAGAATATGATAACAGGAGCGGCACAGATGGATGGTGCAATCCTAGTGGTTAGTGCCGCAGACGGCCCTATGCCTCAGACGAGAGAACACATACTGTTGGCACGTCAGGTAGGAGTGCCCTGCATTGTGGTGTTTATGAATAAGACTGATATGGTGGATGATCCTGAGCTGATAGAGTTGGTGGAGCTTGAGATCCGAGAGCTTTTGAGCAAGTATGGATTCCCTGGGGATGAGATACCGATAGTGAAGGGCAGTGCGTTAAAGGCAATAGAGAGCACGGCAACGGATCCGACAGCGCCTGAGTATAAGTGTATAGCAGAGCTGATGGATGCAGTGGATTCGTACGTACCGCAGCCACAGAGACCGCTTGACAAACCGTTTTTAATGCCGATAGAGGATGTGTTTTCAATAAGCGGCAGAGGGACAGTGGTAACGGGCAGAGTGGAGCGCGGGATAGTCAAAGTGGGCGAAGATGTAGAGATAGTGGGAATATCGGCAACGAGAAAGTCTGTGGTAACCGGAGTTGAGATGTTTAGAAAACTTCTTGATGAGGGACGAGCCGGAGATAACATAGGGGCGCTTTTAAGAGGAGTTGGTAAGGATGAGGTGGAAAGAGGTCAGGTGTTGGCAAAACCTGGCAGCATAACACCGCACACAAAGTTTAAGGCAGAAGCGTATGTGTTAACAAAGGAAGAGGGCGGCAGGCATACGCCGTTTTTTAAAGGGTACAGGCCGCAGTTTTACTTCAGAACGACAGATGTGACTGGAGTGTGTGAGTTGCCTGAGGGAGTGGAGATGGTAATGCCTGGTGATAACATAAGCATAAGAGTAGAGTTGATAGCGCCGATAGCAATGGAGAAGGAACTACGATTTGCAATCCGAGAGGGTGGCAGAACGGTTGGTGCCGGCGTTGTTACAGAGGTTTTGGAGTGATTGCGATATGAGAGATATAATACTGCTTCAGTGCACAGAGTGTAAGAGTAAAAATTATGCAACAAGGAAAAACAAGAAGAACACGACCGATAAAATCGTGTTAAAGAAGTATTGCAAATTTGACCGTCGCCACACCGACCACAAGGAGACGAAATCGTAAAACGGTTTGCACAGGCCAGTAGCTCCAATGGTAGAGCGTCGGTCTCCAAAACCGAGTGTTGGGGGTTCGAGTCCCTCCTGGCCTGCCAGTGTTATTTATGGGGGACACAACCCTCTTTAAAAAAAGCAGTGTATGTGCGTTGTGAATAAAAGGTAAGGAACAGGGAAATGGTTGAAAGAATTAAAGCATTTTTGAAAGAGGTAAAGATAGAAACAAAAAAGGTTGTGTTTCCAGGCCGTGATGAGCTGATAGGCTCTACATGGGTGGTGGTGATATTTGTTATAATAGTGTCGTTTTTCTTAGGCATTGTCGATTTGGGTTTAACAAAAATGATGCAGAATTTGATAAGGTAGGCAGATGGCTAAACAGTGGTATGTAGTGCACACGTATTCAGGGTACGAGGAAAAGGTGAAGTTCTCAATAGAGGACAAAGTGGAACGCTCCGGGTTGCAGGAGCAGATAGGCCGTGTGCTGATTCCCACTGAGCGTGTGGTAGAAATCAGAAGAGGCAAAAAGACCGAAAGCGATAAGAAGTTCTATCCGGGCTATATCCTTGTCGAGATGCAGCTTAACGATGAGACATGGCACATGGTTAAGACAATACCCAGAGTGACTGGTTTTGTAGGTGGTCAACACCCCGTGTCGCTTCCCCCTGAGGAGGTTGAGGTTATCCTTCAGCAGCAGGAAAAGGGAGTCGGCACAGAGGTTAAGATGCAGTATGAAAAGGGCGAAAACGTGAGAATTGTTGACGGCCCATTTTCTAACTTTAACGGATATGTTGACGAGATTGATATGGACCACGGCAGACTTAAGGTCATGGTCAGCATATTTGGACGCCAAACGCCTGTTGAATTAAATTTCTATCAAGTTGAAAAAGCATGATTATACGTAAGAAAGATATCAATTTAGGAGGAATGACGATATATGGCTAAAGAAGTAAAGGCAATGGTAAAAATCCAGATAAATGCCGGTAAGGCAAATCCGGCGCCGCCTATAGGCCCGGCATTAGGCCCGCACGGCGTTAACATCATGGATTTCTGTAAGCAGTTTAACGCTAAGACTCAGACTATGGGAGAGACTATTGTCCCGGTAGTTCTGACTATATACAAAGACAGAACCTTTACGTTTATAACTAAAACGCCCCCTGCATCTGAGCTTGTGAAAAAAGCTGCCGGTATCATCAAAGGCTCAAGCGTTCCCAACAAAGAAAAGGTAGGCAAAATTACTTTGGAGCAGGTCAGAGAAATTGCACGGACAAAGATGCCTGACTTAAACGCCTATGGAGTTGAAGAGGGTGTTAAGATTATAAGCGGCACTGCACGCAGCATGGGTGTTGATATTGTAGGATAAAGGGTTCTTTAGGAGGACTAAATGGGTAAGAAGTATGAGTTAGTAAAGAGTAAGGTGGAGGTCAAAGATCTCACTATTGAGGATGCCATAGAGGCTCTTAAGTCGCTTAAGTATGTGAAGTTTGACGAGACTGTTGACATAGCCCTTAACCTTGGAGTTGACCCAAGAAAAAGCGACCAGATGGTCAGAGGCTTTGTTGTGCTTCCGCATGGAACGGGGAAAACGGTAAAGGTGCTTGTGTTTGCAAAGGGTGAAAAGCAAAAGGAGGCGACCGATGCCGGTGCTGATTTTGTGGGTGCTGAGGATATGATTGAAAAAATTCAGAAGGGATGGCTTGATTTTGATAAGGCTGTCGCAACTCCGGATGTTATGGGAGCTGTCGGTAAGCTTGGTAAGCTGCTTGGCCCGCGCGGGCTTATGCCTAACCCAAAATCTGGCAGCGTGACATTTGACGTAGCCAAGGCCGTTAAAGAGATAAAGGCCGGTAAGGTTGACTACAGAGTGGAAAAAGCAGGCATCATTCATATGCCGGTAGGAAAACTCTCCTTTAGCACAACATCCCTTGTTGAAAATATTAAAATGGCGGTTGACTCTGTGATTAAGGCAAAGCCGCAGACAAGCAAAGGGAAATATTTAAAACGGCTTGTGGTCACCTCAACGATGGGCCCAGGTCTAAAGGTGGATTTCAACTCAGTAACGTTAACGAGGATTTAAATTTAAAACGGTCGGAGACGACAGGCACTGTGCTGTTTAATAGGATGATAATCCTGCCTGTTTAGACTGGATGGCAATAAAGCTACAGACGCTTGAATAAGGTGTTTGTGTGTGTTCCAGCCAAAGTCTCCCGCTGTAAATTCTTTTAAAAAGAAGGAACTGATATGAACAAACAGGAAAAAGAAGTGGTAGTAGCCGAGTTAAGGGACAAATTCAGCCGCTCAAAGTCCGTTGTGTTTACAAATTACACAGGGATGACGGTAGCTGATATTTCGGACTTACGGGTTAACTTACGAAAGAGTAATATCGAGTACAAGGTGGTGAAAAACACTCTTGCTAAACTGGCCTGCGAGGGCACGGTTATTGAGAGCGCTAAGAGCATTTTTACGGGGCCTATTGGGCTGGCTATCGGTTATGACGATCCGATATCGGTCTCAAAACGGGTGTTTGAACATGCTAAAGGGAACGATAAGTTTAAGGTCTTAAATGGTTTTGTAGAGGGGCGGGTTTTTGACGCAAAGGATTTAAAGAAGATATCGGAATTGCCGCCCCGTGAGGTTTTACTTTCCATGGTGGCAGGCTGTTTCAGTGCGCCGGCAACTAAAATGGCATCGCTTCTTGATGCCACAGTGAGCAGAATGGTTAATGCGCTCAATGCGCTCAAAGACAAAAAGACAAATTAAAACGGAGTGATTATCTCTGGAAAAAAAATACCAATGAGGAGGCAATAGTAAGATGGCTTCAGTAACGAAAGAGCAGGTGTTTGAGTTTTTTGACAATATGACAATTCTACAGATGTCGGAGTTTATCAAGGAGTTTGAGGAAAGATACGGAGTAACGGCACAGGCTGCGGTAGCAGTGGCAGCGGCACCGGTAGCGGCAGAGGCGGCGCCGGTTGAGGAGAAGACCAGTTTTGACGCAATACTCTCCAGTGTAGGCGATAAGAAGATTCAGGTAATAAAGGTAGTAAGAGAGCTTACCGGTCTTGGGCTTAAAGAGGCAAAAGAACTTGTTGATACGGCTCCAAAGGAGATAAAAACCGGGGTATCCAAAGAAGAGGCTGAAAACATCAAAGCCAAAGTAGAGGAACAGGGAGCTAAAGTAGAAATCAAGTAGCGATTATTCCCATTGGCTGTTATATCCTAACATAAATACAGGCTTTCTACCTGTAACAGGGTTTAAATGCCGCGATAAAAAAACTTAAGGAGTAACATGACAAGGGCACGAACAGAACGGGTTAACCTGGGTAAGGTTGCAAGGGTACTTGATGTACCATATTTAATAGAAATACAGAGAAGATCGTATGAGGTGTTTTTACAGAAAGAACTGACGCATGAACATAGAAAAAACATAGGGCTTGAGTCTGCCTTTAGAAGCGTTTTTCCGATTACAGACTACAATGAGACTGCATCTGTGGAGTATCTGGGCTACTATCTTCTTGAACCAAAGTACCGTGTCAGGGAGTGTGTCCACAAGGGTCTCACCTATTCAGCGCCGATAAAAATCCGGGTCAGGCTGAATCTGTGGGAGGCATCAGAGGACGGTAAAAAGATAGAGGCCGACAAGAAGCTGCTTAAGGAGTCGCGTGAGGAGGAGGTCTATATAGGGGAGATTCCCCTTATGACAGAGACCGGCTCATTTGTCATAAACGGCATAGAACGTGTCATTGTAAGTCAGCTTCACCGCTCACCCGGAGTGTTTTTTAACACTGACAAAACAAAAACCCACACAAGCGGCAGATTGCTCTACACAGCAAGAGTAATTCCTTCAAGAGGCTCATGGCTTGACTTTGAGTTTGACACTAAAGACATTCTCTACGTTCGTATTGACAGAAGAAAGAAGCTGCCGTCAACCATTGTGCTAAAGGCGCTTGGCTATAAAAATGAGGATCTGTTAAAGATATTCTATCCGATAGAAAAGATAAAAATACTTGGCAGAAATGAGTTTAGCCGTAAAGTGTCTGGGATACTTGCGGGAAACAAGGCAAGCACTACGATTTTTGACCCTAAGAGCAAAGGCACACTGCTTGTGAAAGAGGGCGCTAAAATCACAAAGGCAGCCATCAAACGGCTTCAAAACGCAGGGATTGAAGAGATTCCAATTCTAAAGGATGAGGTCATTGGGCGATACAGTCTAAACGATGTCGTTGACCCCGAGACCGGTGAAATCATAGTAGAGGGTAATGAGGTTATCACGGAGGAAAATCTGAACAAGATTCTTTCTTTGCCGATAGAGTCTCTTGATTTACTTTTTATTGATAACGTTCGCTACCTGTCCTCGCTGAGGGATACCCTTTTGATGGATAAGATAAACACCAAAGAGGACGCCCTCATAGAGGTGTACAAGAAGATGAGGCCCGGTGAACCGCCAACCCTTGAAGCATCAAAAGGGCTGTTTGCCGGTTTGTTTTTTGACGAAAAACGCTATGACCTTTCCCCTGTGGGACGGCTTAAAGTAAACAAACGGCTTGGACTTGACACTCCCATGGATAAAACGGTTTTGACCGATAACGATATTATTGAAATAATAAAGTACCTGCTTGCACTTAGAACCGGTCAGGGTGAGGTGGACGACATTGACCACCTTGGAAACAGACGGGTAAGAAGTGTAGGGGAGCTGCTTGAAAACCAGTTCCGCATAGGGCTGATACGGATGGAGCGCGCCATTAAGGAAAAAATGATGATCATAGACATCAAAGAAGTGATGCCTCATGACATCATAAACGCTAAACCTGTTATGGCAGCGGTCAAGGAGTTCTTTGGTTCAAGTCAGTTGAGCCAGTTTATGGACCAAACCAATCCGCTATCTGAGATAACACATAAAAGAAGACTCTCTGCCCTTGGTCCTGGAGGCCTTACACGAGAGCGCGTAGGCTTTGAAGTAAGAGACGTGCATCCAACCCACTACGGCAGAATCTGCCCCATTGAGACCCCTGAGGGCCCAAACATCGGGTTAATTGTCTCGCTGGCCAGCTATGCTCGTATTAATGAGTACGGTTTTCTTGAAGCCCCTTACAGAAAAGTGGTTAACGGCAGAGTTACCAGTGAGATACTGTTTCTTTCCGCTATAGAGGGCGAGAAGTTTGTAATAGCCGAGGCGACATCTCCTTTTGAAAAAGACGGGAAACTGATAGGAGAGGCAATTTCTGCAAGAATCGGCGGTGATTTAAAGATATTCACCCCTGCAGAGATTAGTTACATGGACGTCTCCCCAAAACAGATAGTGGGCGTATCGGCATCGTTGATACCATTTTTGGAAAACGATGATGCTAACCGTGCTCTTATGGGCTCTAACATGCAAAGACAGGCAGTACCACTGACCTATACGGAGTCTCCGATTGTTGGAACCGGTATGGAGTTTGTTGCAGCAAGAGATTCAGGTGCTTGCATTACAGCACGACGCTCGGGAACTGTGGAAAGCCTTGATTCTAACAGAATAGTTGTAAGAGTGGAGGATGAGGGAGGCGTTGACATCTACAATTTAATCAAGTTTACACGCTCCAATCAAGCCACTTGTATAAATCAGCGTCCGATAGTGGATGTGGGCGAAAAGGTCACGGCCGGGGATGTGATAGGAGACGGGCCCTCAACAGATATGGGAGAGCTTGCGCTTGGGAAAAACGTGCTTGTTGCGTTTATGCCATGGGGCGGCTACAATTTTGAGGATGCAATACTCTTAAGCGAGCGGCTTGTAAAAGACGACGTATTTACATCGGTGCATGTGGAGGAGTTTGAAGTTGAGGCAAGAGACACAAAGCTGGGGCCTGAGGAAATCACAAGAGATATTCCAAACGTCGGCGAGGACTCACTTGCCAATCTTGATGAAAGTGGAGTCATCTATGTAGGGGCTGAGGTAAAACCCGGCGACATTCTGGTGGGTAAGATAACCCCAAAGGGAGAGACCCAGCTGACTCCTGAGGAGAAACTCCTTCGTGCGATATTTGGTGAAAAAGCTGAAGAGGTTAAAGAAAGCTGTCTCTATGTTCCTCCAGGTATTAAGGGCACGGTGGTGGACGTTAAAGTCTTCACACGGCGTGGAATAAAAAAGGACGCCAGAGCCAAAGCTCTTGAAGACGATGAGATACGGGGACTTCAGAGGGATTTTGAAGAAGAGACCAGGATAGTCAGCCAGGATCTCTACAATAAAGTAAGAAAACTGCTGCAAGGCAAGATAGTCCTTGAGGATGTAAAGGATCAATCCAACAAGGATTTTATCTGCAAAAGCGGCGACATTCTGGACACTAAAATGCTGGAGGCTTTGGGAGATAAAAAAATTGTGCGCCTCATTGTTGATGACGAGCGTGTCACTAATGAGATAGAGGAGCTCAATAAGAAGGTTAAAGACTATCTGAAAAATCTCCAGACACGATATGACGAGCGAATTGAGAGATTAAAAAAAGGCGACGAACTGCCCCCCGGAGTCAATAAACTCATAAAGGTCTATATTGCAATGAAACGCAAGATACAGGTCGGGGATAAGATGGCAGGGCGCCACGGGAATAAGGGCGTTGTTGCAATGGTGCTTCCAGAGGACGATATGCCCTACTTGCCCGATGGTACACCGGTAGAGGTAGTGTTAAACCCGCTTGGCGTCCCTTCAAGAATGAACGTTGGGCAAATACTTGAAACACACCTTGGTATGGCTGCTAACGCTCTTGGCATAAAAGTAGCAACTCCCGTTTTTGAAGGTGCAACTGAAGAGGACATACGCGGGATGCTTAAAAAGACAGGACTATCTGAGACTGGTCAGTCAATTCTCTGTGACGGCAGAACCGGCGAGCCTTTTGAACGCCCCGTTACTGTGGGTTATATGTACATGTTAAAGCTCCATCATCTTGTTGAGGACAAGATTCATGCCCGTTCCATAGGGCCCTACTCGTTGGTGACACAGCAGCCGTTAGGGGGCAAGGCACAGTTTGGCGGTCAAAGGCTTGGTGAAATGGAGGTGTGGGCGCTTGAAGCGTATGGAGCCTCATATACCTTACAGGAGTATTTAACAGTAAAAAGCGATGATGTAAGCGGCAGGGCTAAAATGTACGAGGCAATTGTTAAGGGAGATGCCACCCTTGACCCGGGAGTGCCGGAGTCGTTCCACGTACTTATAAAAGAGCTTCAGAGCCTGTGTCTTGATGTTGAACTTCTTGAGAAAAAGAACAAGGGGGGATAGGATTTGTCAGAATCTATGTTTGGTATGTACCACGAACCGAAGAGTCAGAAGGAGTTTGATGCCGTAAGGATAAAGCTGGCATCGCCGGAGAGAATCAGGGAGTGGTCGTTTGGAGAGGTTAAAAAACCTGAGACAATAAATTACAGGACTTTTAAGCCTGAAAAAGATGGGCTCTTTTGTGCCAAGATATTTGGGCCGGTAAAGGACTGGGAGTGTATTTGCGGAAAGTATAAGCGAATGAAGCATCGCGGTGTGGTGTGTGATAAGTGCGGTGTTGAGGTTATACACGCAAAGGTAAGACGGGAGCGTCTTGCTCACATAGAGCTTTGCACGCCGGTTGCTCATATCTGGTTTCTAAAAGGAGTTCCCAGCCGCATAGGGCTGCTTTTGGATATGACTATGAAAAATCTGGAAAAAGTCCTCTACTTTGAGAGCTATGTGGTAATTGACCCAGGGGACACCCCACTTAAAGAAAAACAAGTTCTTACAGAAGATGAGTACAAGAAAAACAACCAGGAGCTTGGTAACAAGTTTAAGGCTGGAATGGGAGCTGAGGCCATTAGGGAGCTGCTTAAGAAGGTGGATTTAGGCTCGCTTGATACCGAGCTAAAGATAAAAATCCATGAGATTACCTCCGTCGGGATAAAAAAGCGTCTCACTAAGCGCTTGAAAATAGTGGAGGATTTTTTAACATCTGGTAACAGACCCGAATGGATGATTCTTGATGTAATCCCTGTGCTTCCACCGGATTTAAGACCTCTTGTGCCGCTTCAGGGAGGCAGGTTTGCCACCAGTGATTTAAATGATCTCTACCGCAGGGTTATTAACAGAAACAACAGGCTAAAGCGGTTAATGGAGCTGAAAGCGCCAAGCGTTATAGTTAAAAACGAAAAGCGTATGCTTCAGGAATCGGTTGACTCTCTGTTTGATAACACAAAGGGAGCCAAAGTGCCCAAAGGCTCTACCAAACGTTCGCTAAAATCCCTAAGCGACATGATAAAGGGTAAACAGGGGCGTTTCAGACAAAACCTTTTGGGTAAACGAGTTGATTACTCAGGGCGTTCAGTTATTGTGGTTGGTCCTGATTTAAAACTCCACCAATGCGGCATACCAAAACTTATGGCTCTTGAACTTTTTAAGCCTTTCGTTTTCAATAAACTTGAGGACAAGGGATACGTTACAACCATAAAGCAGGCTAAGAAATTCGTTGAGATGGAACGTCCGGAGGTTTGGGATGCCCTTGAAGAGGTAATCAAAGAGCATCCGGTTCTGTTAAACAGGGCGCCGACCCTTCACAGGCTTGGCATACAGGCCTTTGACCCTGTATTAATAGAGGGAAAGGCTATAAAACTCCATCCTCTTGTCTGTACGTCATATAATGCAGACTTTGACGGCGATCAGATGGCAGTGCACGTGCCGCTTTCCATAGAGGCACAGGTGGAGGCAAGGGTGCTTATGATGTCTATAAACAATCTGCTCTCACCTGCTAGCGGTAAGCCAATTGTGCTTCCTACTCAGGACATGGTTTTGGGCATCTACTACCTGACTAAGGAAAAACTCGGCGCAAAGGGTGAGGGCAAGATATTTTCTTCTCCCGATGAGGTACGTATTGCTTATGACAACGGAGTTATAGTAGAACATGCAAAGATATCAGTTTATATAGACCGCGAGAAGGTATCAACAACAGTGGGTAGAGTGCTTTTTTATGAGATAGTTCCTGAGGGCGTGCCGTTTCAGGAGATTAACCGGGTGCTTACGAAAAAAGAAGTGCAAAAGGTAATAGACTATGCTCATAAGTATGCAGGGAAGAGAAAAACCGTGTTGTTTTTGGATGAGCTGAAAAGACTTGGCTTTGAGTATGCTACAAAATCGGGAATTTCCATCTGTATCTCGGACATGCACGTGCCGTCGCAAAAGCCTGAGATACTAAAGGGCGCTGAGAAGGAAGTTATGGAGGTTTATAAGCAGTACTCTGACGGGCTTATAACTCAGGGCGAGCGGTACAACAAGGTCATAGATATATGGGCAAATGTGACGGAGAAAGTGGCCGAGGTCATGATGGCTGAGTTGGGAGCCGAGGAGGGTAAAACATTCACACCGGAGGAAATCGAAAAAAGCCGCGCCTTTAACAGCGTCTTTATGATGGCTGACTCTGGTGCAAGAGGCTCAGCGGCACAGATACGCCAGCTTGCTGGTATGAGAGGTCTTATGGCAAAGCCATCGGGGGAAATCATAGAAACCCCGATTACGGCTAATTTCCGTGAAGGACTCTCTCCGCTTCAGTACTTTATCTCAACCCACGGTGCTCGTAAGGGGCTAGCCGATACGGCTCTTAAAACCGCTAACTCAGGTTATCTTACAAGAAGACTGGTCGATGTGGCACAGGACGTTATAATCACCGAGGAGGACTGTGGCACTGACGATGGGATAATGATAACGGCTCTTATCGAAGGAGGCGAGATAATACAACCTCTTGAGGAAAGACTCCTTGGGCGAATCTCGGCTGAGGACATCCGCGACCCTGTAACTAAGGAAATTATTCTGCCAAAAAACGGCGACATAGATGAGGAGATGGTCATTCGTATTGTTGAGGCTGGTATAGACAGGGTAAAGATTCGCTCTGTGCTTACTTGTCAAACTCGCTTTGGAATATGTATGAACTGCTATGGCAGAGATTTGGCAAGAAACGAGCGGATTCAAATGGCTGAGGCTGTGGGAATCATAGCGGCTCAGTCAATCGGAGAGCCTGGAACACAGCTTACCATGAGAACCTTCCACATTGGAGGCGCTGCTACAAAGATAATTGAGCAGGCTGTTCTTAGTGTAAAACACTCCGGTACTATCCAATTTATGGACGTTAACTCAGTCATAAATCGTGATGGTCTGCATGTGGTTATGAACCGTAATGCGTTCATAGCGGTTGTGGATGAGAGTGGTCGTGAGCGTGAAAAGCACAACATTGTGTATGCCGCCAAGCTTTTAGTAAAAGACGGCGACAAGGTGCAAATTGGGCAAAAGATTGCCGAATGGGATCCGTACTCCACCTCGATTTTAACAGAGGTTGGCGGGCGTGTTGCATGGGGAGATGTTGAAGAGGGGGTGACAGTTAAAGAACAGGTTGACGAAATAACTGGTCTTTCTCATAGACTCATAGTGGATTTCCCTACACATTTAGACCTAAGACCAAGAATTTCCATAAAGGACGAGCATGGGAAGGCAACTCTTAAACTTCCTAATGGAGTACCAGCTCGGTATATGCTCCCTGTGGGGTCAAACATTCTGGTAGAGAAAAACGACCTTGTTGCTCCCGGCGATGTTTTAGCAAAAATTCCAAGAGAGACTGTTAAGACAAAAGACATAACCGGTGGTCTCCCACGAGTAGCTGAGTTATTTGAAGCACGTAAACCGAAGGAGCCAACACTAGTTTCAGAAATAGACGGTGTAGTTGAGTTTGTGTCAACTCAGAAAGGCTCACGAATGGTAAAGGTGCGCGGCGGCGATGTTGTTAAAGAATACACAATCCCAAAGGGTAAACATGTGACAGTTCATGAGGGTGACTGGGTAAAAGCCGGAGAGGCTCTTATGGATGGGGCTGTAAATCCACACGATATTTTGGACATACTTGGGCCAACCGAGCTTCAGCGCTATCTTGTGGATGAGGTTCAGAAGGTTTACCGCCTGCAGGGTGTTTCAATTAACGACAAGCATATTGAGATAATAATCAGACAGATGATGAGAAAGGTGCGTATAGAGGATCCCGGTGACACTGAGCTTATGATAGGCGATCAGGTGGACAGGATGGAGTTTCAGGAATTGAATGCTGTGTTCATGTCTGAGGGTAAGAGACCGGCAATAGGTAAGCCACTTCTTCTTGGCATAACAAAGGCGTCACTGACCACCTACAGCTGGGTATCTGCGGCATCGTTTCAGGAAACCACACGAGTGCTTACAGATGCAGCACTTGCCGGCGGCGTTGATGAGTTGCGCGGGCTAAAGGAAAACGTTATCATGGGTAAAATAATCCCGTGCGGCACCGGTATGGATAGATACAGAAACACTTATGTAAAACGCGAATCAGATGTAAAGAAAGAACAAGAAGCAGAACATGAGCAACAGCAAGTGCATGAGCACGAAGAACCTGTGCTGGAAACATGATTGACATGATGTGATTAAATTTGCTTTTAAAAAGTGAATTTAATGGATATGAAAAAAGACTGGATTCCCGCTCGTAGGCGGGAATGACAAAGGATGGTGTCGTCCTTTCTGTCATTCCTGCGAAAGCAGGAATCCAGTTTTCATTATCAAAGTTAAACCCAAGTGTGTTTTTGTTTATTTCTGAACGCAGCATAATATAAAATGGAGATCATAATGTGATACACGCTCCCGTAGGAGAGTTAAGAAAACAGCTTATAATATCGGCAGCACTGTTGGTTGCGATACTTGCTACTGGTACATTTGGCTACATGGCTGTAGAGGGATGGAATGCGTTTGATTCGTTTTACATGGTAGTCATAACACTCGCAACGATAGGCTTTCAGGAGGTACATGCACTAAGCGACAAGGGTAGGGCATTCACAATTTTTTTGATTTTTTCTGGGGTTGGAATTTTAGCCTACAATGTCAATGTGGGCTTGAGGGCGTTATTTGAAGGAGAGTTTCAGAAAATTCTCGGGAGGAGGAAGTTGGAAAAGAAAATAAAAGAGATAAAAGAACACTATATAATCTGCGGTTTTGGCAGGATGGGCCGGATAATATGCAAGGAGTTGAAATCATCTGGAGTGCCCTTTGTTGTAATAGATCAAGAGATGGTAAAACTTGAAGAAGAGGACTATTTGTTTATAACCGGCGATGCAACACATGATGAGACTTTAAAGATGGCAGGTATTGAACGGGCTAAGGGAATTGTGTCGGTGCTTTCAACTGACGCCAATAATCTCTTTGTGGTGCTATCGGCTCGGGTACTGAATCCGTCTCTTAAGATAGTTGCAAGGGCAGTTGAAGAGAGCACGGAGTTGAAACTTATGAGGGCTGGAGCTGACAGGGTAGTAGCCCCATACAATATCGGCGGGATAAAGATAGCTCAAACGATACTAAAACCGGCGGTAGTAGATTTCCTTGAGTTTGCCACGCTAAGCGGTAACATTGCGCTTCAAATGGAGGAGATATATGTTAAGGAGTCCTCTGTGTTTGTTGACCAAACGGTGGCAGAGACAGAGATAGGACGTAAATTTGGTATTATTATAGTAGCCATAAAGCGCTCAGATGGCGAAATGCGTTTTAATCCAACCCATAAGACCATAATCAAAGCGGGTGACATTCTTATAGCCCTCGGAGAGGTCAACAAATTAAACGAGGTAGAAAAACTTGCAGGAAATTAGGGAAAGGGCTCTACAGAGCCCTTTCCCTTATTCTATTTATTTACCTGTTTTTGTGCTTTTGTGACGCATTGGATCCATAGCTGCTTCTCTGCGCAGTCTTGCATCCTCAGACTTTATAACATTCAACTGCTCAAGCATAGGAGCCATACCCCACCACCACATATAATCCTGCTGGGTGTGAGCTACGCCTTTGTATCCTTGCAGTTTATAGAAGAACCACATCTTGGCATAGGCTATCTCTATGACGGAGGGATTATTTTCCCCTGAGAAAAATAGGCCATAAACGCCAAGGATTGGGCCTATTACAGGCACCTTACCGTTTAGTGATTTGAAGGCATTGTAAACACCGTCACCAAGCAGTTTAGGCCCTAATGCTCCGGCTATTTTGTCGCCCAGAGGGTAGATGCCTCTCTTTGCAGCTGACGGATAGAGCATATTATCCTTAACTAGATTATCCAGTATCAGCTGAGCCTCATCAGTCCTCTCAAACGCAGTAATCATAAAGTCATCCATCGCTTCAAGATATAATTCAGAGAATCTGGGACCGTGGCACTTTGAACATAGCTCAATCCACTTGTCTCTTTTTGCCAGGTTAGCTGCCGAATGAATGTCAACCTTTGGTGGAATTATCTTTATACCATACGGGTAGTCTTTCAGCGAAGACTTGTATTGAATCTGGGTTGGCGGTACTGTACCCATTCTCCAGATGCCCTTAGAAACAAAGTTATGCGAATATCTGCCGCTGCCCTGATACATGTGGCAAAGCTGACATGTTGGGGTGCGGTAATCCTTGCCAACTTCAACACGAGCAAGAGGTTTGCTGAAATCCATATGTTCTTTGCTCATCTCATAAAGCTTTCCATGTTTTGAATCACTGTATGTTTCTGAATCTGGATGGTCAGGACCCATGTGGCAGCTTTCACAAGACTCGGGCTGCCTCGCCTCTGCCGCTGAAAACTTATGTCTTGTGTGGCAGACGTCGCATTTCTCTGCTGAAGCATGACAGAGGTCGCAGCCAATCATGCCTGGTAACTGACCCTTTACTCCGGCCTCCACATACCACGGCACTACAACGTTTGACTCCCATCCTTGTACGTGGTTAGGGCGGCCCTGCTCACGTTCGCTCATAAGCTCAAGCACCTGATCTCCGTGACACTCGCCGCAAACATTTGCAGAAGGCATCCGAATCTGTTTCTTGGTCTTGTCTGCGTGACAGTCAATACACTCGACTTTGGTAATTTTTCTGTTAATGGTTTTCTCTATTTCGTCGGTTTTAGCTGCTAAATAGGGTGTTTTTCTGGGATCAAAGTGAGCCGATTGTCTCCAATCCTCTACTGTTCCCAAATTTATTCCCTCATGACACTTGACGCACAGATCACTCCTGTTTTGTTCGATAAAGATAGAGTGGTCAAGTTTTTCAGAGGGTACGTAGTGCCTTTCAGGGCTCCAATACATAAAAAGCTTCATTGGTTTAAAAGCATCGCTTAAGGGGCCAGAGCCCTTTGAAAGCCCTACATGTTTTTCGTACTGATCTCTGTAAGCGTCAGAGGTTCCCTCATAGAAATTCTTAAAGACTTTCTTTTCCTCTACGCTATCCTTAGCAAAGACCGGCACAGATATTGACATCGCGAACATCAAAAAGATAACGCCTAAGGCCAACTTTCTGTTGACTATATATTTCATGTTTCCCATCTCCTTATATTAGTCTCTGGTTTCTGCCTCCAGACTATGTGCCGGCAGCAGAAAGACAATACACGCTGTAGTGTCCTGTTGTTCATTTTTTCATCAATGACTTCACATAGTGGACCAGGTTCCACCTCTGTTCAGCCGTGAGTGAATCTTCATAAGAAGGCATTGGGGTGCCTGACATCCCTGTGGTAAATCTAAGAAATACATCCTCATCAGAACTGCCGCCTTTGAACTTATCACCCTGTGTGAAGTCGTAGGCAGAAATCGGATTACCCCAGTCGTCTTTCAGTCTGTCAGCCTTAAAGCCGTCACCTTTACCGGTAGCGCCGTGGCATTCCCAGCAACCCTTATCCATGTAGAGCTTTTTCCCATCAGCTATTGCACTTGCTGAAGATCCGAAATGACCAGTCACTTTGGCAGGAGCATCGGGCGTCTCTTGACTAAAATACTTTGAAAATCCTTTTAGTACAGGCAGTAGCGAATTGCGTTGGGCATCGGAGAGCACATCCCACGGGGTCATGCTGGTACCTGGCATACCGTTTTTAATTGTGCGAAGGATATCGCTGTCCAGGGGCAGTGTGCCTGAAGTTGATTTAATTTTATAAGACCCCTGAGTGAAATCTCTGGGTTTTGGAAACAGCGCCTTTGCAACAGGGCCGTTACCTTCTCCTTTTTCACCGTGGCAAGGTGAACAGTACCTTTTATAAACGTCTTTACCATCTGATTCCGCAGCGTACGATGACGGTACAGCAACCAAGGTAAGGACAGCAAGAACAAAGACATAAAAAAACTTCTTGTAGAGCATTTCTCTGTGTTCTAAAGTCATACCTTTCATTACGAGCACCACTAAACCACCGAATACTACCCCCTGGTTTATGGCACTCTCCTCCTTATTATAAATTCCACCGACCAAAGGCCAGCCTTCGCGACCACTAAAACGGAACATCATAAACAGATGCAACACAAAAGACATCTGTTATCAGGTCACTTCCTCCGATTAACCCCAACACCAAATTCTTGTAATTATTATGTACACCACGTGTTGTGGTTAAGCAGTTAAGCCAATTTAGCATTTTTCTTTTTTTTAAATATGTGACATAAGTAACACTTAAAAAAGTCTGGTGATTTTTTTTGGGGGGGGAATGATTGTTGCTGCGAATTCTGCTGGAAAAACCCAGCGTACAAATGAAGCTTGACAAAAAGACTGCTCCTCAATTACCATTATCATGGAAACTGAGTCAATCTTTTTTGAGATTGCTAAAACACAATAACGGAGGGAAACATGGGAGCAGTAAAGTACACCGAGCTGGGTCTTGTTAATACCAAAGAGATGTTTAAAAAAGCCATGGAAGGGCACTATGCGATTCCGGCTTATAATTTCAATAATCTTGAGCAGCTTCAGGCCATAGTGATTGGATGTGTGGAGTCTAAATCACCGGTAATAGTGCAGGTATCAAGCGGGGCAAGGAAGTATGCCAATCAGACCCTTTTGCGCTATCTGGCAATGGGAGCAGTGCAGATGATGAAAGACATGGGCGGAAATATTCCTATAGCCCTTCACCTTGACCACGGAGACACGTTTGAACTGTGTAAGTCATGTGTGGATTCAGGTTTTTCCTCAGTGATGATAGACGGCTCACATCATCCTTATGATGAAAACGTAGCGCTTACCAAAAAAGTTGTGGAGTATGCTCATGCAAACAATGTGACGGTAGAGGGAGAGCTTGGGGTGTTAGCAGGCATTGAAGATGATGTATCCTCAGAGGTCAGCCACTATACAAAGCCTGAGGAGGTTGAGGATTTTGTAAAGAAGACCGGAGTGGACAGCCTTGCCATATCAATTGGGACATCGCACGGAGCGTTCAAGTTTAAAGTGAAACCCGGTGAGGAGCCGCCTCCGCTTCGTTTTGATATATTGGAGGAGGTACAAAAGAGGATTCCCGGTTTTCCGATAGTCCTTCATGGCGCATCCTCGGTTATTCCTGAATACGTCGATATGATAAATAAGTACGGTGGAAAGATGGACAACGCAGTCGGCGTCTCAGAGGAGCAGTTAAGAAGAGCTGCAAGCTCAAACGTTTGTAAGATAAACATAGACAGCGACGGCAGATTGGCAGTTACCGCGGTAATAAGAAAAGTGTTTGCTGAAAATCCTAAAGAGTTTGATCCAAGAAAGTACCTAGGCCCTGCCAGAGACGAACTAATAAAGATGATTAAGTACAAAAACGAAAAAGTACTTGGAAGCGCCGGTAAGGCTTAGTTTCAGATAATGTAATGATACTGTGGCTCAGAGGGAGAAAGGTAAAACCTTTCCCCCTCAAGGCTCAGCGTCTATTAAGGCATCGTGTATAGTTCGATAGTGTTAGCCATCGCACAATAAAATGACGAAAGACTCCTTTTTAGTTTTATCCGCTGACGAAGACCTCATAGATGAGGTATGCTCTCAATTAATACCTAATGGTAACGATTACTCATCCAATATAGTGGTTTTTCCGGGCAAACGTCCCGGACATTTCCTTAAGAAAGCCATTGCAGAAAAGGAGAAAGCCGCATTTATTCCTCCTCTGATTTTTTCAATGGATGCCTTTGTGGACTACATATACACAGAGATTCTTAACCTTCACCAAAGAAAGACCGACACACTGGATGCCCTTGCAATTTTATATAAACTCCATAGACACTCAGTAAACCCAATAGGTGGTGGCAGTTACCTTGGGGCTGATAATTTTTTCTCCGTTGGAATTGATATTTATAAAGATATAGAGGAATTTTATATTGAAAATATCAGTCTTGAGGCCATAAGACAGATTGACACGATGGCAGAGGATGCGCTGCCAGAGCGCTCCAAAAAAATGCTTAACTCGCTTTCGTTTTTTTACAAAGAGTTTTATGAAAAACTAAATACACTTAATCTTTCAACCCGCTCAACAAGATACCGGAGGGTGAGTGAGTGCTTAGATAATGAGGCATTACAGAAATTTGAGAAAATTATTGTAGCTGGATTTTTTGCTCTGACAAAAAGTGAACTTGAGATTTTTAATAAATTATCACAAGCTGGTAACAGCCGTTTTTTGTTTCAAGACGGCCCGGGAATTGATATGCTTCTTAAGTCGCTCAAGTACGATATTCCCTTGCCTGATAGTGAACCCAGTTATCCTGAGATTAAACTTACAAGCTCAACCGATACGCACGGACAGGTGTTTGGGGTTAACCGTATTCTTAGTGAAACCCCTGATGTCAAAAACACGGTTATAGTGCTGCCGCAGCCCGACACCCTGTTTCCGCTTCTGTATCACGGAATATCGTCATTTGAGGAGAGCGCATATAATGTATCGCTGGGGTATCCGCTTGTGCGGACTCCTGTGTATGGTTTTTTTCAAAGTCTTATGGAAACAGTGCTTTCAATGGAGGGCGAAAGAGTATATGTGCCTGACTACATTAAGTTTACGCTTCACCCCTACATTAAAAATGTGTTTTTTAAGGGCAGCGCAGAACTAACAAGGATAATCTTTCATACAATAGAGGAGGAGCTGTCGGCTAACAGGGCAAGGACATTTCTTAAACTAAGCGAAATAGAAAGTCTTAGCGGAATTTTTGATAAAATCCTCAATAAACTTAAGTCTGAAAAATATTTTGAGGCAATAGATGAGGCAGCTCTCAGAGGGCATTTAGGGGGTATCCACAGTGCGCTGATTAGCGGCTTTATGAGTTTTAAAAATATCGGCGATTTTGCAAACCGGTGTCTCACAATTTTAAACTACATTTATGACAACACAACGGCAAAGCGGCATCCGTTTTTTTATCCATTTGCTGAGGCATTTGCCGAAGCGCTTCACACAATAACTCAGAGTCTGCTAAAGGATGTGGAATTTACTGAGCTTTCGGGGTATTTTAATCTCTTTAGAAAGTATCTTGCCACGTGCCACTGTCCGTTTGAGGGCACACCGCTTAGAGAGCTTCAGGTGTTGGGTTTTCTGGAGACAAGAAACATAAAGTTTGACTGCGTGATTTTTTTGGACGCTAACGAGGAGGTTGTGCCTATGGCAAAAAAGGAGGATACCCTGCTTCCTCACAAGCTGCGCATCATGCTGAACCTTCCAACGTACGAGGACCGTGAGCGGCTTTCCCTGTACTACTTTGACTCTCTGCTTAGAGGGGCAAAAGAGGCGCACATATTTTTTGTTGAAAATGATAAAAAAGAAAAAAGCCGATTTGTTGAAAAAATCCTATGGGAAAAACAAAAGACAGCAGGCGCTCTGCATGGTCACATCAAGCAGATTCAATATAAAATAGCGCTAAGAAATCAACCGGTTGCACCAGCCGCAAAAACCCCTGAGATGGTGGAGACCCTGAGAAAAACCACTAAGCTAAGCGCAACAGCAATTGACACATATCTCCGGTGTGAGCTTATGTTTTATTATCGTTATGTGCTATTGCTCTATCCCAGAGAAACAGTGTCAGGGAGTCTTGAAAGCCGTGATGTCGGAGTGTTTGTCCACGATGTGCTTGGTAGGTTTTTTACAGGCATGAAAGGAACGATTCTCACAGAGACGATGTTAAGTACACATCAGATGAATAAACTCATTGACACAACTTTCATTAAATTCTATGGCAAAGATGCCTCTGGTTCAGCGCATTTATTAAAAACTCAGGTAAAAAAACACCTTAATGATCTTCTTTCCGGGTATTTTACAACTCTGGTCAGAAACAATATTGTATTGGTTAAAGGCGTAGAAGAACAACTTAGCGCTGCATCTGAGGGATATAACCTTTACGGCAGACTTGATCTAATCCTAAGTATAAATGGAAAAATAGTTATCATGGATTTCAAAACCGCGGCTAATCAGGCAGCTTATACCATTAGGAAAGATAAATTAATGATTGAAGACAGAACCAGCTGGGCAAAACACATTGGGAGCATTCAACTGCCGTTTTATCTGTATCTATACGCCCGCAACGAGCGCATTGAAAATCTTAACGCAATGTGTTTGATGCTTGGCAGAAACTACATTAATGAAAAAATCGAGGCGCCACTTTTTACCGCTGATGACAACATAGCAGAGGTTTATGACAAATTAAGCCACATAATTACGGATATAATTAAAGAGATAGACAATGTCAATATTGATTTTGCCCCAACATCAGACCGCAAAAATATCTGTCCAAACTGTGATTATGTTAACTTGTGCGGAGAACGCAAGTAATACCGTGTTGCCACGGATAAAGGGCGTTAATAAGTCATTGATTTTCATATAGTTTTCATTTTTTTTCCAGTTATGCTTATTATATATAGCATAATTGGAAATTTTTGTAAATAGCTGGTAATGGACAGGGCAAACGCATTAGAGAAAAAAGCAGCAAAAGACTTCTCTGTTGCAAGGCAGAATTTTTAGAGAAAAGGACTGGATTCCCGCTCGGAGGCGGGAATGACAAGGAAGGATATGTCTTTTTTTTGTCATTCCTGCGCAGGCAGGAATCCAGTTTTTTAGCGAAGCTACACTGCATTGGCAATATATTATTATTTCCTGTGAAATGCGTTTGCCCTGTGGTAATGGAAGGGTATAGATTATTTAGTGCGAGTCTGAAACAGTTGTCAATTCTTTAAGTTTTATCGCTTCGTCCTGAGTGTTTAGAGCATCAACGATCTCATCAATTGCACCTTCAAGAACAAGGTTTAATTTGTGCAGAGTGAGCCCAATTCTGTGGTCTGTCACCCGGTTTTGCGGGAAATTGTAGGTTCTTATGCGTTCGCTTCTGTCTCCTGTGCCAACCTGTGACTTTCTGTTGTCAGCGCGCTCCTTCTCTATCTTTTCAAGTTCCATATCGTAAAGCCGTGAACGGAGAACTTTCATAGCCCGAATTTTGTTTTTAAGCTGAGAGCGCTCATCCTGACACTGCACCGTTACGCCGGTTGGAATGTGGACAATTCTGATTGCCGAATATGTGGTGTTTACTCCCTGACCGCCCGGACCCGATGAGCAAAACGTATCAATGCGTAAATCTTTTTCGTCAATCCTAAAATCTATCTCCTCAGCCTCAGGAAGCACCGCTACCGTTGCCGCAGATGTGTGAATTCTGCCCGATGCCTCTGTTACAGGGACTCTCTGCACTCTGTGAACGCCGCTTTCGTACTTAAGACGGCTGTAAGCGCCCTTGCCCGATATGCCTGCAACCATCTCTCGGTTACCGCCAAGGCCTGTCGGGTTAGAGTCTATAATGTCCACTTTCCAATTTCTGCTCTCAGCATATCTGCTGTACATCCTGAATAAATCTGTGACAAAAAGAGCCGCCTCCTCGCCTCCGGTTCCAGCTCTGATTTCAAGCACCACGCTTCTTTCATCACGCGGATCTTTTGGCAATAGCATCAGCTTAAGATTATTTTCAAGCTCAGGGCGTTTTACCTTAAGCTCCTCTAACTCATCTTTTGCCAGCCCCTTAAGATCATCATCCGAGTCGTTTTTAAGCAGACCCTCAGCCTCCTCCATGTCAAAAAGCACTTTTTTGTACTCAGTAATTTTCTCAACTATCGGCTCAAGGTCAGAGCACTCCTTTGAATACTTGAGGCTGTCCTTGTGGGAGGCCATAACCTCCGGCTCGGCAAGCTTATTTCGAAGCTCCTGATACCGTGCCTCTATGCTTTGAAGTTTATCCAGCATTCGCTGCCCCGCCTGTTTCCGGCAGTACCTCTTGAAGTGCGCGCAAAGCTACCTCCACTTGCGAATCATCCGGCTCCTTTGTTGTAATGCGCTGAAGGAGCAGCCCAGGCGCTATCAGAAATCGTATTACCGGATTTGTAGTCATTTTAGCCGATAATTTTAATGTCTCATACGAAATTCCAGCTATTAGCGGTATCAGAACCACTCTTGAACCAAATTTCCAATAAAAACTCCAATCTTTTGGTATCAAAGAAAATATCAGAATGCTCATAATCATCACGATAAAGAGAAAACTGGTGCCGCATCTTGGGTGATATGTACCAAATGGCCGTATCTCATCCAGTGTCATACCGGTCTTTGCCTCATACGCAAAGATAACTTTGTGCTCTGCTCCATGATACTCAAAAATTCTGCGCATATCTTTCCACAGGCTTACGACATATACGTAAGTCACAAAAAACACCACTCTTACCACGCCATCCACCGCATTAAACACAAAGGAGCTGTTATCAACCGCAGGTAAAAAAGCTCCCATAGCCTTAGTCAAATACAGCGGCAGGTAGAGAAATATCCCTATTGCAAGTACGAAAGCCGTGACCATAGTGAGCATCATAGAAAGCGGCGAGATTGGCTTATCGTCACCCTCATACGCTTTTGACGCCGAGTACTCAATCGCCTTAATGCCAAGAGCAAGCGACTGCCACAAAGCGACAACCCCGCGAATTACGTGAAGTCTGAGGAGCTTCGGTAAAGGCCGCAAAACCTCCTTCTTTACATGAATCTCCCCCTTAGGGTCGCGCACTGCCACCGACCATATCAACTTAGACTTCATCATGACGCCTTCAATAACCGCCTGACCGCCTATATTCATGTATGAGTACCGCTACTTTTTTGTAGTTGCGTACTTCCTCCTGAATTTCTCTACGCGTCCTTCGGCGTCAACAATTTTCTGCTTCCCTGTGTAAAATGGGTGGCACCCGGAACAGATATCCACCGTTATGCTTGCCCTTGTCGAGCGTGTCTCAAAGGTACTGCCACAGGCACAGGCCACCTTTGCCACATTGTACTTAGGATGTATTCCTTCTTTCAACTTATACCTCCACAAAATTTTTCCAACTTTTATTATAACACATTATGATAGGTTTTTTCATGTTTTTTTAATCAAGGCTTCAGAACATTCAGGACATTAAAATAGGTATATATGAGAATATTTAATTTATAGAAACGTTGACCGTATCTCCCATATGGTGTCGGAGTAACATAAAATCAGATAAGTCATTGATTTTAATGAATACTATACTACATATTGAAACTAATAATTGTTTATACTAACCCATATAATACAAGCAGCTCTTTCAGTCTTTTGGTATCAACAGGTTTCGTAAGATAATCATTGCATCCACCACGATAGTAAGCTTCAAGAATAGTTCCAGGAGAATCTAAAGCCGTAGTCATAATAATTTTAACCTCATCAGATACTGCAACCCCCATGAATTCTTCTTTTTTACGGATTTCTTTCAATGCCTCCAAACCATCCATTTCAGGCATCATAATGTCAAGACAAACAAGATCATAGGGCTGCCCTTCATCAAAGGCGAGTGAGAACGCCTCAACCGCTTCTAATCCATTTATAGTAACATCCACATCCCCGTATGAAGACAAAATATTCTGCAGTAATACGCGGCTTACAAAATCATCCTCCGCCATTAGTATTCTCATAAATTCACCTCTTAATATTTTGTAAATGCTTATTGAGTTAACTCCTGTAAATTTTTTCATTCAGCAAATGATACAGTTAAAAGGACTGGATTCCCGCTCGTAGGCGGGAATGACAAAGGGGGGTAATTTCTTTTTCTTGTCATTCCTTTTTTTCTTGTCATTCCTGCGAAGGCAGGAATCCATTTTTTTGTTTGCGGAGCTAACTGCATATGCAATTTCTTCTTTTTTGCGGATTTCTTTCAATGCCTCCAAACCATCCATTTCAGGCATCATAATGTCAAGACAAACAAGATCATAGGGCTGCCCTTCATCAAAGGCGAGTGAGAACGCCTCAACCGCTTCTAATCCATTTATAGTAACATCCACATCCCCGTATGAAGACAAAATATTCTGCAGTAATACGCGGCTTACAAAATCATCCTCCGCCATTAGTATTCTCATAAATTCACCTCTTAATATTTTGTATCGTTAACTAACCAACCAGTCAATTTCCTATACTAATCACTTATGTCGTATTAAACTAAAACAGTTCAACATTATCACCAAGTGCATCATCTTTACCTAATGCTGTGTTCTCATCAACCCACAACATCGCCTCTGTTTCACTTTGCACCGTTGCACCATAATGAATTAACCGCTCCGAATCCATCGTGTAGCGATGAAGCATATCATCTAAGTCTGGGGTGTAATCTATATGATCGTAAATATCATCAGGGATTTTATATCTAACCTCAGTAAGCACTTTCTCAATATCACTGGCAGCAGTCATTAGTTTGTTTTTTATGATTTTATCGAAGGTAATATTTGAAACCACATTTTTTATTTCGCTTTCTAATCTTTTTGCAGTATTAGAAATACCACTCATTACCTCTATAAGTTTTCTATCACCCTCCATGAGTTTTTCAATGGCTTCCTTAGTTTCCTTGGATATTACGTTAGAGGATTCTACCTGCTCCGTAAGTCTAAGTGTAAAGGTATCTGTATAGTTTGCAGAAGTTAACAGTACGTCGTTAATTAGTTTTGCGCCTGCCGATATCTTTTCGCTTGCGTTTTTAGACTGATTACTGATTTCCTCAGCCAGCACTCCCAGGCTGCGACCAGCTGCCCCTGTGCGGGCTACCTTTATTATGGCATTGAGAGCCAATAGATTCATATCCTCGCTTATAGTCCGTATGTTAATAGCCTGTTGAGACATCCCACCCAGCTTTGAGGTGGTTTCCTTTATGCCGTTTATCATTTCAGTTGTCGTATAATTTACTGCCGTAAGTATGTCTAATAGGGCCTCAAGAATATAGCCCATCATCTTTAACCGGTCTTTACCGGATTGTTCCTCATCTAAAATGATTGCAGCATCCTCGGCTTGAGCCTCCTGAAGCTCTGATACCTGAGACAATGAACCCGCTATTTTCTCCGCCGCTTTCTCTGTCTCTGAAAGCACAAAATGCAGCTGTGATATCTGAATTTTCAGAGCATCATGCATCCATCGCAGGAGGGTATATTTTCCTTTTTCGTCACAAGTATCAAAATCAGACATTTTTTCGTTTATCTCATGCATTACCTCTGACACGTGCTCTATCTGCTGCCTTGTTATATCATGAAATTGTATTGCGGCAACCACCTCGCCTAACTCCGGCGATATCTTGTACGCTCTACTGTTTATTCTTTCACAGAGCCATTTCGCCTGATTTGCTATTTTGTCAATTTCCTCAAGTATGTGCCTGACACGGGTTTTAGCACTGCCAAGCTCATGCTCAAACAAATTAAGAAAAGGCTCTCTAAGCTCCTTAATTCCTGTAACCGCAGCATTTGCCTCCTTAACACTTGTCACTATATCTACCGTGCCTTTGAGTATCTGCCGAGCAAGGGAATCGGCAATATCCGTTGTTACATTAAACTCTGAATTGCCAACCCTTGCCGTCTCTATACGAATCAGTGTGTCTATTATAGATATAGTACGAGCCAGCTTTTTTAGAAATGTTTCCATTTCTGAGACTTCACTTAGGCGCCCTATCACATCAGTTATGCCTGAGGAGCCTTTAATCATTATCTCCGCTGTCTTTTCTATTTCGCCATAGACCTTCTCAAACAACTCCTTTATCAGTGTTACATTAAACCCATCACCGCTCTCTATTGTCTGCACTAAAGAAGCACCTTGTGATGCTATTTCTATACACGAGAAAGAAAAATTCTGCAAATTCGCTCCTAAATCAAGAAACTCTGTTTCTGTCTCCTTTGAGACGACAGACAATGCGTTAGCCACTGCGTCAAGGTGATGTCGCCATGCACCATCTAACACTAAATCCATTTCACAGCCATTATTGTGTTATATTGCACCTGTTTAAATTTTCTGATGGAATCATGCGTGATTTACACTCTTTTCAAGTTCAGCCTCCGAAGGTACTTGTCCTTTCATTTCAGTAACCATAGTCAAATCAAGTGTGGAAAACACTTTATCAATATCCAAAATTATGACAAATTCGTCATCCTGTTTACCCATACCCTCGATATACTCGTTGCTTAACTGAGTGCCAATCTTAGGTGGCGGCTCTATTGCCGACTGTTCAAGCTCCATGACCTCCTTAACACTGTCAACCATGGCTCCAAGGATTACCTTCTCACCCTCCATTCCAACCTCTACAATTACTACACATGTATCCACAGCTTTTTCAGTATAGGACATCCCAAATTTCTGTTTCATATCAATAACTGGTACAACGCTGCCGCGCAAATTAATCACGCCTCGCATAAACTCCGGCGTTCTGGGCATCTTCGTAACGGTGGTAAATTCTAACACCTCACGAATTTTCTCTATATGAAGCGCAAACACCTCATCATCCAGCTTAAATGTTAAAAACTGCATCATTGTATTATCTTCTGCCATTTGACGCCTCCCTTAGTATGACTCAAATTCGCTGTCGTCTTTGTGCTCGGCAAGCAAATCAACCTTTTTTGCTTTTGTAGCAGCAGCAGGTTTATGCTTCTCGTGTGTTATATGCGCTATTTTAGGCGGCTGTTTTTTGGGCGCCTTTGAAACATGTCTCTGTTCGCCGGTTCTAAAAAACGCTATTGCTGCCGAGAGCTGTTCTGCCTGAGATGTTAACTCCTCTGATGTTGACGCCATCTCCTCAGATGCAGAAGCGTTTTGTTGAATTACCTGGTCAAGCTGTGTGATTGCCTTGTTTATTTGATCAGCACCGGCATTTTGTTCGCTGCTAGCTGCGCTGATTTCCTGAACCAACTCCGCAGTCTTTTGAATATCTGGCACTAACTGTCTAAGCATAGTGCCTGCTTTTTCTGATACCTGTACAGTTGTTGACGATAAGGTGCTGATTTCTCCTGCTGCCTTTTGGCTTCTCTCGGCAAGTTTTCTAACTTCTGAGGCTACCACAGCAAAACCCTTACCATGTTCACCAGCACGGGCTGCCTCTATTGCCGCATTAAGTGCTAAAAGATTAGTCTGTCTTGCTATCTCCTCTATTATGGAGATTTTACTTGCTATTTCTTTCATGGCATGAACCGCCTCATCCACAGCCTTGCCACTTTCTTGCGCATCCTGAGATGCCTTGGCTGCCATCCGTTCTGTCTGCTGAGAGTTATCGGCGTTTTGTTTAATACCTGATGCCATCTGCTCCATTGACGAGGACACCTCCTCAACTGACGCCGCCTGCTCTGTAGCGCCTTGAGAGATAACCTGAGCTGTGCCGCTTAACTCAATGCTCCCTGAGGATACGTTATCAGCTGATACATTGACCTCGCCTATGACACTTTTTAGCTTATCCACCATGTCGTTTAGTGCGTTGGCAAGCTGCCCAACCTCGTCCTTTCTGTCCATGTGTATCTGCTGGCTTAAATCGCCGCTCGCAATACCTTCCGCAAATACCACTCCTTGCTTTAGCGGTTTACTTATCGAGCTGGAAATAATCAACCCTAATGCCATGGCTAAAATAGCGCCGATTACTGTTATAGCGATTATCAGATTTGTCACACTGTTGGCAAGCGCTGTGTTGGCTTCTGAGGTCTCTTTGGCTCTTTTCACTTTATTTTCCTGTAAGGCATCTATAGCAGCCTGCTCTGCAAAAGCTGCTTTTTTACCTTCGCCTTTGACAAACGCATCAGCTTCTGCATTTTTACCTGCAGTGACTAACTCCACAGTTTTGTCGATTATCGCACCGTAGGCTTTTCGTGTCTCAAGAAAATGCTTGAACATCTCCCGTGCTTTATCAGTCATTATTGTTTTTTCAAATTCTGCTGAGTCCTTGTCTATAGATTCTCTTAGCTGTTTAATAGTATCCATTGGTTTCTGCATTTCCTCTTTTGTCTTTGCGTCAACCAACTCCATCACATTTATCCTTACACGTTGAAATGATGTGGATATTTCTCCCAACTGACCCAAGGGTACAGTCATTTTCTCATACAGAAGCGTATCGGCGTTGTCTATTTTGTGTAAATTAATTATTGCAAAAACCCCGATAAATGCCGCTATTATGGCTACCAGCAAAAAACTGCCTACTAACTTTGTGCCGATTTTCATGTTGTCAAGAATTTTCATTAGTTTTTTTCTCCCTGTGTGATTATTTTATCCCAGGAGCGCGCAACTCTCCCAGTGAATTTATTACGATATTGTTTGTCTCTTCACAGAGACTGGAGGCACTAAGGACGGAGCTATAGATAGATAGATAGATAGATAGATAGATAGATAGATAGATGTTTCAGCGGCTTAACAACAATCTTTGTATTACACGCAAGTAACATAAATGCTACGGTCTCCCATATTTTGCAAGCTTTAACCTCTTCAATCCACGACTGTACCACAATGTGGTAAGGTAGCATATAAATATATAAATGTCAAGATAAGTTTGCCTGCAAAAATAATATCTTATGATGTTTATTCACAACATCACACAGGCATATTATGTTATGCTCTCGGAGAGGTAGAGCGTCTGTGGGATGAATTGCTTCATGCACAGTCAAGCAGTTAGTTGGTGGACGGTAGGGGACTCGAAACCCCGAACACCCGCATGGATACTGGGTTTGCGGTGTATCCTGGAACGGTTCCGGAACCAGTGGGGTTTTGTGGAGTGCTGTTGGTTTTGGTGAGTTATCATTAATCCCCATCTATTCCCATATTTTTTCTATGCAACTACCAACTCAAAAGGGATAACCTTACCAACCATACCTGCTGTTTTACTTACATAGAGTTTTTCGATTCCGATAACCATACCATCTCTGTTTTTCTTAAATATTATTCCCTCCCCAGCCTCTTCACAGATATACTCATCCCTTGGATCTCCAAACCAGATATCCATGGTGTCGAGTTCCTTATGGTAATAGACTGTTACCTTGTCCATATTGTCTCACCCTCCTTAATCTTTTCAGTTGGGTACGCCGTTATCACATACCCCTCAGTTACCGTGTGTTTAGCGACTACGCAATATAGTTTATCAAATCTCTTGTAATATAGAAAAACGTCTTTGTCAGTTTTACTCAGCCTGATTTCGTCAGGGATAACAAGAACAGATTGGACAATATCCTCCTTTCCCAGCATAACAGGGTGTTTGATTGAGATGAGGTAGCTCCAGTAATCTTCTGTTATTCTAACCTCTATGCCTAAAGGTGTTTGTACCGAGAAAAGATATTTTCTATCCATTAGTTGTGTCTTCCATCGTTACTTATTACCTCACCCACACACAAAACATAACACTCTCAAGCAAATTCTCAAGTTTTATCGGCTTTATCACATTTCTGCAAACCCTATCACTGGTGTGCTGCTCATCGTTATATGCTGTGGTTATTATAATTGGCTGGTTTTCATCTATTTTCAGGATTTCATTTATCATTGTCATTCCATCCATAACCGGCATTTGAATATCGGTTATCACTAAATCAATCTCAGTTTTGTTTGAATTGTATATATCCAAACCTTCACTACCATTAGAAGCCTCGTAAATGACAGCAACCCTTTTTTTTAGAAAGCGGGTTATCATTGCTCTTATCGATGCCTCATCTTCTACGTAAAGCACTGACACTGATTTCAGCAATTCATCATTTTGTGTCATAATTCAATCCTAAACTCGCACCATCCATCAATGTTTCTGACTGTGATAGTGCCTTTCATGCTCTTTTCTATTAATAATTTTGCAGTATATAAACCAAGTCCCTTTTCCCTAGTCTTACCTTTTGTTGTGAAATATGGATCAAATATTTTACCAAGAATATCCTCTAGTTTACATGGCATACGTCTTCCCTACTTAGTCTCATATATGTCTTTAAATATATGAGCACAGTTTTTAAATGCCTCAAGCACTTTAGGGTCAAAGTGATTCGGCATTGTTCTACCATCTCCATTGGTTAATATATCACACGTCTTGTCATGTCCAAACGATGGCTTATACGGTCTGCTTGACATCAGAGCGTCATATTGGTCACAGATATTTACTATCCTTGCCTCTAAAGAAATCTCTTCACCTCTCAAACCAAAAGGATAACCGCTGCCATCCCATCTTTCATGATGGCTTAGTGCCACTATTTCTGCAAGCCTTATCTGCTCATTGTTTGATCCTTTCAATATATCGGAACCTATATTAGTATGGGTTTTTATTATATTAAACTCATCATTGGTTAATTTCTCGGTTTTTAACAAAATATTTTCAGAAACGCCTATTTTCCCAACATCATGCAAAGGACTTACAAATGCTATTTTGTCTATAAAATCCCTTGGCATTCCCAGCTCCTCTGAGAGAACCACCGCATATTGCTTGACTCTTAGAACATGTGTGCCTGTCTCGTAGTCTTTATATTCCGATGCTTTTATCAGACGGAACATCACTTCATTATTTAATTCGGTTATCTTACTAAAAGCATCTTTTAATTCTTTTGTTTTTAAAGACACTTCTTGTTCTAATTGCTTTTTATAGTTTTTTTCAATCTTCAGTAAATATCTAAACCGTATTGCCCTCTCTACTGCCAAAATAAAATCTTCAGGTTTGTACGGCTTTAGCAAAAAATCAAATGCTCCTCTTCTTATTGCATCTATTGCTGCTGGTAGATCTGCATATGCTGTCATCAAGATTACTGGCTCTTCCATACCTCTTTTTCTCATCTCTGCTATTAACTCTAGACCTGTAATGTTAGGCATTTTTATATCGCTTATTATTAAGTCATACTCTCCTTTAGGAATTCTCTCTAATGCTACCCTACTGTCTGGCTCTGTATCTACGTCATAGCCCTCAGATTTCAAAATCATCATTGACGATTTAAGCAAAGATTTATCATCATCTACAACCAGTATTCTCCCTTTTGCAGTTGAACTTAACAATCTATCATCTCCTTAACCTTCGATAACAACTTGACTGTGCTGATAGGCTTGGTTATATAATTAAATTCCTCTTCTTTTATCAACTTATCTTCTAAAAAAACATCTGTATATCCACTGACAAATATGACCTTAGCATCTTTGTTCATTTTTATTATGCTATCGTATGCCGCTTTTCCATTCATCTTTGGCATTATAATATCCATTATTATCAAATCTACCTTATGCTCACTATACAGATTTACAGCCTCCTGACCATCTCCTGCGGTTATCACCTGATAACCTACTCTTGTCAGTACACGAGACGTTATCTCTCTTAATGATTCATCATCTTCTGCAAGAAGGATTAGTCCCCTCCCATGTTCATACTCTGTCTCACCACTAAGCAACGGTTCTGCATCTGTTATAAAATTATCTGTCAAGGGAAGATAAATTGAAAATGTTGTCCCTATGCCTAATTCGCTTTGTACATCAATATAGCCCTTATGCTGCTTTACAATCCCATAAACAGTAGATAATCCAAGTCCGGTTCCTTTACCCACTTCCTTTGTAGTAAAAAATGGATCAAATATATTTTTAAGTATCTCTGTGTCCATTCCTGTCCCTGTATCTGCAACACTGAGCAAAGCATATTCTTTGGTTTTTTCCACACTCATTAGGTTTATAAACTTTTCGTCTGATTTTACTCTTCTTAAATTAATGTTCAATTTCCCACAGTTACCAATTGCATCACGAGCATTGGCGGCTAAGTTAATGAGCATCATTTCTATCTGATTTCTATCGCCATATATTGGTAAATCTTTTTCATTTATACCGATATTTAATTCGATATCTTCACCTATCAGATTAATCAAGAAATCTTTTAGGTTTGAAACAATTTCCGTAAGATTTACAGTATTAAACTCAAAGGCATGTTTTCTGCTAAATACCAATAAACTTTTTGTAAGATTTGACGCTCTGTCTGCCGATGCTTGTATCTCATCTACAAAGTCTTTTAATTCATCTTTTGTTATGTCATTTAGTTTTCTTTTTATCAAATATACATAGTTTATAATTGAAGATATTATATTATTAAAATCGTGAGCAACGCCTCCGGCAAGCTGTCCGATTGATTCCATCTTCTGAGAATGTCGCAGTTCTTGTTCAATAAACCTCTTTTCTGTTATATCGACAACCCCTGCTGTTGTTCCCTCATATACCCCAAACTCATCAAACATGGGTGACAAGTCTGCCATTGTATATAGTTTAGTGCCGTCTTTTTTAGTAAACTTAAACTCCAAATTCTCGTGCTTCCCCTCACGTAATCTTTTTCTGACATCAACCAATAAAGGAATATCCGATTCCTCTAAAAATTCCTGTGCCTTATGCCCAATTATTTCCTCAGCATTGTACCCCAGCATATTTGCCATCGCTGGATTTACATATACAGCAGAACCATCTTTATCAAAGACACATATGCCGGCGTGGTGCAGTTCAACCAAACGGCGATATCTCTTCTCACTACTTTGAAGTTTACGCTGTGCCGATTTATGTATCGTTACATCACGAAAACTCCATACTCTTCCAATTATATCATCGTCCATTTTTTGCGGCTGTGAGAATCGTTCAAAAATCCTTCCATTCTTAAATTCAATAGTATCAAAACTCGATTCTAATGGGTTATCGTAGAGTGTATTTACTTTTTTGAGAAATTCCTCCGGCTCACTCAACTGTTCAAGCGTATAAGAGATAAGTTTGGTGTCATCCTTGGTGGACAATAAGGAATCCGGTATTTGCCACATCTCTACAAATTTCTGATTAAAGTACGTTACATTTCCTTTTCTGCCCACAACAAGAATACCATCGGTAGTTGATTCCAGAGCAGAAATTAAAAGGGATTTCGTTTTCTTATGGCTATGTTGCTCTTCTTTCCTGCATTTATCTAAAAGATGTTCCAGCTCTGCTACCCTATCTATTAGCTGCTCTTTAGTCTTGTCTTTGTTTTCCATACAACTAAAGCTCCCCTCTCTAAGTTTTAAATGCGTCTAAACTAATTAAAAACTCAGCGCCGCCATCCACATTCTGTACTGTCACACTGCCGCCCATGTTAGTCTCTATTATTGTTTTAGACATGTAAAGCCCAATCCCTGTGCCTTCCTTCTCTTTAGTAGTAAAATATGGCTCAAATATTTTACCTATAACCTCTTCGGGAATTCCGCCGCCATTGTCTTTTATTGAAACTATGACTTTGGATTTGTCTTCATTATTGTTAATATTAATTTCTATGCGCCCTTGTAACTCAGGAGTTATTTTCCTTTTTGAGACAATAGCATCCTTTGAGTTATTCAGAATATTGAGGATCACTTGTTTAAACTCACTAGGGTAGCCATCAGTAAGTAGTACGGTATCTATATCACTTTTTACAGAAACATCTATATCGCTTTTACTAAAAACATTTATAAACATTGAGAGTAGTTCTTCTATAGCCTTTTTCACATCAAACAGCACTTTCTTCTTTGAGGGAATAAAGAAGTTTCTGAAATCATCTATTGTCTTTGCCATAAAATCTATCTGCTGCATCGTGGAACCTACTAAATTTCCGATGTATTTATCATCAACCTCGCCATAGGTGTAACTCTCTTGCAGATCCTGCACATTTAGTCCTATAGCGTTGATTGGCTGTTTCCATTGGTGGGCTATTAATCCTATCATCTCTCCCATTGAAGCCATTTTAGATTGTTGGATCAACATTTGCTCATTTAATCTTCTTTTTTGAGTTTCTTCAACTACCGCACTTTCAAGGTTGATATTTAATCTTATCAGTTCATCTTCCATTTGTTTTCGGTCTGTTATGTCCAGATTTGACCCTCTCAGCTTCACTACCTTACCCTCAGCATCCAAAATAGGCTCACAGATAGTTATAACTATCCTTTCATTATTGTCAGGATGGCAAAGACGTAGTTCTAAATTGTAAGGTTTACCAAATTCTACTGCTTCTCTTACCGCATCATCAAAACGTTGATAATCATCAGGATGGATATATTTTATATGCTCAGAGTAGTGTGGTGGACCAAGTTTAGTATCTCTACCCCATATATTAAACATTTCTAATGACCATGTTGGTTGCTGACTTACAGGATCATAGGTCCAAACACCAAAGTGTGCTTTACCTTGTGCTTCTATTACATCAAATTCTCTTTCCTTTAACAAAGTCTCTGTTTTTTGACGAGCAACTATCTCAAGGCGTAGTGCTTCATCCATTCTCTTACGCTCCACAGCTAAAGCATAAATCGAGGTAAGGCGTTTTATAATGTTTAAATCTTCATCTGTATAATCTCTTTCTGCATTTGCCACAGCAATCTGACCTATTAGTCTGCCCCCTATAATTGCTGGGACTGCCATATACCTTGATAACGTAACATGATTAGAAGGGATGCAGCCTTTGTATGCAGGATGCTTTTGAGGGTCATTGGTGTAAAAACCTTGTTTAATATTTAAAGCGTGGCCCCAAAGCGCATTATAACCATCCTGTCCTTTATGAAATGAAATTCTTTGGTTTCTCGTATCAACATTACATTGTCCATCCACCATTATCTCTGTAAAATTATGCCCGATGTCTTCTCCCGTATTTCTGTCTATCTCAGTTACAAATCCTTGAGCGCTGTCTGTCAATTTTGTAGCCTGTCTATTCACTATATTAGCAATATCAACTATATCCTTATCATGTGAAAGCAGAGCTTCAGATAGTTCTGCAATTGCTGTTTGAAAATCAAGTTCTTTTTTCATTGTTGCCTGAGCTTTTTTAATATCTGAAATGTCGTGAAATATCTCAAACTTATACACTGAACCGTCAACGTTTTTAAGTGGAGTACCAAATAGCGAATATGTCTTGTTGTTTTTTGATGAATGCCATTCCCACGAAACACTTTTACCGGAAAACACATCATCATTTTTGCACCATGAACATTGTTCGGTTTTGTCGTGAAAATATTCGTAGCACTTACGTCCGTTTACCTCCCCGAACTCATTTGCTAAGGCCTTGTTAATAAACTCTATATCATGATCCTTGGTTACTATATATACGCCATCCTCCATAATGTCCAATATTCCCTTGAGTTTGTCTCTTTCTAACTCAACAGCCGCCTCAAACATCTTTTGTTGAGTTATATCATAAGCAGTGGCATACGTTATGCCCTCATCAGGAACCGGTGCCGATGTCCATGCTATATGCTTATATGTACCATCCTTACATAAATACCTGTTCACAAAATATATGGTTGGAACTCCATGAGAGAGTTTCCTGACTTCATTCAATGTTTTTTCAACGTCGTCAGGATGTACAAATTCAATAAAAGGTTTAGATTTTAACTCATCTTCAGTATAACCGAGCGTTTTTGCCCAAGACGGACTAATTACTTTAAAATATCCGTTGATATCAGCGATACATAACATAGCTATTGAAATGTTAAAAAATCTATTTAGATCCTCCTGATATTTTTTGCGCTCTGTAATATCAGTGTGTACTGATACCCACACTTTGCCGTGACTATGGTGATTAAAAGTTGATACGGTTGCAAAGCACCAAAAATGTTCACCTGTCTTTTTTATATTTTGTAATTCACCGTGCCAGTATCCGTTTTTATTTAATGTTTCGATAATTTCCTGCGATGTTTCTTCTGATGTTTTTTTTGTAGGAACATTAACTATAGATATATGTTTACCGATTAACTCGCCATTATTATAACCAAACATCTGTTCAAATTTTGGATTGCAATATACAATGTTTCCATCATTTGCCTTGATAAGGATTACTCCCTCAGCCATATTAGACATGATTTCGCTTTGAAGTCTTAAATCCTCGGTCAGCATTATTTGAAGTTTTTCTAACTTTTTATAGGCTTCTATTAAGTCATTTTCTGCTTTTTTCTTTTCTGTAATATCATGCATCGAAGCTACTGCGCCGATATTATTTCCATTAGTATCTCTAAGAACTCTTCCAGTTGCTGATATGATATATGAAGGAGCATTTTTTGGTGCTATGATCATCTCAACATTTGTTATATCTTCGCCTTTAAGTGTTCGGTACAATGGGACTTCTTCCATGGACATTCTTGTTTTTCCATCATCATGATACAGATCGTAGTAGTCAGCCCACTTATCAGGCAATAAAGGTTGTACCGGCAGCCCGTGAAACTTCTGAGTTGCTCTGTTAAAAAGTTTTAAAACACCATCGCCGTCACACGCTACTATTCCATCCTCTATGCAATCCAGCACAGCCTCCAGAAATAACTTGTTTTGCACAATATCATCCTGTGCTTTTTTATGCTCAGTCACATCATCAACTATGCAAATCATGCCTTTATATAAATTATTAATCACTAATGGTTTCAATCTGCCAGATTGATAGGTAGGTTTTAAAGAAGGAGTTTGAATTGGTATATCATTATAAGGTACTACAGATAGTTCTTGTTTTGCTTTGAGATAAAAAGGTCTAAAAAAGCGTAGCGTTTTTTCAGGAAAGTCAGTTAAGACGTGTTTGCCTGTGATATCACTTACAGGAACACCAGCAATATTGCTCATTCCTTCGTTGGCATAACAAATAATATCATTCTCATCAGCAACCCAAACGCCAGTAGCGATAAGTTCCAATATCGCCGCATTTATAAAATCATTGTTAGAGTTACTGTGTTTTACAGATCGTAATTGCTCTAGTTCTTCAATGAGCTGTTCTTTTGTCTTCTCCTCATCTCTCATAAAACCCCCACAGTGAAACAAACGTAACCTCAGTCACTAAACAATTATAACATAATAAAATGAAAATGAAATTATTACACTGTGGAAGGGATTTTTGTCTTACACCTATTTGTTTTTACTAAGAAAATAACCTCAAATAGGCTACTTACTAAAAATCTACCTTTTTTAACCTCTCCATAATCACCTTTACATACAACTCCTCAACCTCCGCCGCTATAAATCTCCTGCCCAACCTCTTCGCCACCAGCACTTCACTCCCAGCACCGGCAAAAGGCACTAAAACCACATCCCCAAGCTTCGTAGATACCTTTATAAGCTTTTCTATCAACACTGACGGTAATTGGCAAGGGTGTATTGTCTTTTCTCGGCTTACATTATTTACGATGTCATAATAAAACCAAGAATAAGGCGTTTTGCCAGGCGAACCCATATCAATTTTCTTTTTTATCCGCTTGTCGATTTTACATATATAGTCCACAGCCACGGCATCGTTATCCCATTTGTTATTTTCTGATTTTGTACAGAGGAGTATGCTCCTATGCGCAGTTGTAAATTTCTTAGATGATGAACCGGCATGAATGTTATAGAACCAGACATATTCATTAACAGAATGACATGCATCATCAAGATATCTGACCCTTAAATGTGAATTGTGTTTCGGATAATTGATAAAAAACATATTTCCGTCATCTTTCAAAACCCTATGAAGTTCCTTTGCTAGATCAATATACCATTTTATATAATCGCCAAACTTCATTTTATAGGATATACCGTTATATTTAATGCCAACATTGTAATCCGGATCCACAATAGCCATGTCGATACTATTATCGGGCAGTATTTTTAACTTGTAATACCCTGTAGCTTGCTACAGGGTAACCTTATTTTCAATAAGCACTCTTGAGAGTGTCCATTACCAACAAAGGATGCCAATAGTATATAACCCACTGATTATAAAGAAAATAATAGCCACAACACGGGAAATTTTGATACAATAGCCGTATGAATGGTATAAACCTCAACAATCGCCACTTCTTAACACCTTCAGAAGCGGCTAAGGTCTTAAGCGTCTCTCGTTCTACAGTTTACAGGTTAATTTCGTATGGAGAGATACCGGCAGTGAACATACGGAAAGCTAAGCGGATACCTGTTAAAGCAGTATTGGAAATATTAGACGGGCTGCAAAATCCTTGACTGTAAAAATAGTAGTCCATAAGCTGTAAAAAAAATAGTCTGCAACAATGTAACCCTGTCAAAAACACCTCACCAAAGAAACCACAACGGTCACAGAGCGATTATTTTTCACTAAGACATTTCATGAGTTGTGAGGCTTAAAAAAATAAGCTGGTGACGGTTTGGTGACGGTTTTTTTAGGGGTTTTGGGAAAATTTATTCTTTAAAATCAATCAATTAAATGGTGGACGGTAGGGGATTCGAACCCCCGACCCCCACGTTGCGAACGTGATGCTCTCCCAACTGAGCTAACCGCCCAAACTTTTATAGCGTATTAATGCGGTTGCTTTAAATACTCAACAGCAGCTTGTTTGTTTAGTATAAACTCCCTCTGATTACCATGTGATAGTACGCCGCACCTTCGCAGCTTACTCATTGTACGCGAGACAACCTCTCTGACTGTTCCTGTCATAGCTGCTAGCTCCTGATGAGTCAACGTCAGCGGCACCATCTCAGCATCAGGACTCTTACGCTCGGCTGAGCTCATAATTGCCATTAAAACTCTCATCTCAACATCTTTAAACGTTATATTCTCAACAATTGATGACAAATGCTTAACACGCATACAAAGAGTCCGTAATATCTTTACACCAAAGTCCGTAAGCCCGCAATGGAGCATAGCTGTGAAATCACTCACAGGTATCGCAAGCACTATCGTGTCCTCTACCGCCACCGCATTTACCATTTGTTTATTATCAGCATATATTGGCGCACAGCAGAAATGCTCACCCATCCCCATTATCTGTATTACTATCTCTCTGCCTTCTTCTGAGTTTTTGTAAAGTTTGACAGCCCCGCTTTCCACTATGAAGAAAAACTTAACCTCATCTGACGCTAAAAAAACAAAATCATTCTTACAGTATTTCTTCACAAATGATTTCCGTCCAATATTTTCAAGATCATCGTCACTAACCTGTGAAAGACACGGAAGCTGACGGAGTTGGTCTATGTTGCAACTACTGTGTGCTTTCTGTTTCTTCTTTGTACCTTCACCTTTTACCATCTCCAACCTCTCATTTTTTATTTATGAGTCTTCTTTACAAGGTTACTCTTATGGTAGCCTTCATGTTTATTCTTTATATCATATATTTCAGACAGAAATCCTGTCAAATTCCGACCCGCTTGTCTCTTTCCCTCTGAGCGCTCTTATTGTAACGTAAAGAAACAGAAACCCCGAGGCTACTGCAACCACTCCGCCTAAACCCATCAGCGACATGCTGGCTATTTTTCTGATTGAATCAAGTCCCTGCTCAACACCGGTAACCTTCCTCTGTACATTGTACCCGCCAGCCCACGCAAGCCCTGATATGTGCATAAACTGCCCTGTGCCATACAGATACGCCTGTACTGCCCCCAACTTGCCCGATACTCTACCAAAACCCAGCTTGGGCAAATACATATAGACAAGCCCCATGTAGGCAAGTGTTACCCCTACAATTGCTCCATGATAATGAGCTGGAATTGTTACATTTACACCGCTTATCAAATACCCGATAGATCCTCCGGCTCCAAATAAAAACAAAGAACTAATGAGCGCTGCCCGCACGTGTTTATTGTCTGAACCAGCTTTGCTCTTTATCAGCCCGTAAATAATTAGTAACGCTAAAATTACAACCGAATACCCAACTCCCCATTCCATCAGCTCAGTAAATGCCTCACGGAATTGATCGGTTTCTACCGCAGTAGTTGCAAAAATATATGGGCCTCCAAGCGAGCCAGCAAAAAGTGCCAAAAAAGCCGCAGTAAACACCCACGGCGGAGTTTTATTGAAATCTACGCCGCTCTCCACCGCAAGCAGCAGCCACACTATAAGCATAAGCAGTGTGTGCATAAACTGAAGCATATGCCCGCCACCCCAAAACAGTACCTCATAGTACCGTGTAGCATCTAAATTGTTGGGTATCTTGAAGTATGTATATACTATTGATGCTATTGACACAAGACCTATAATCGCCCCCAGCTTTAACCCCAAATGAAGAGCTGCATCCAAACTCTTAAACGCCCCCTCCACTTTTATCACAATCAAGCCTCTCAAAGTGAGCATTAAAAAACCTATAAAAAATATAATCAAACCAACCAAAAACACCTTGTCATTTAAAACCGGCACATAGTTATTCATAAGCGGATGAGTTGCTCCTAAAAACGGACTAAGCGCCACTATTAAAGTCCCCAGAGCGCTAAAAAATAAAGACACTGCCCCAAACTTCAAGAGCCTCTCGCCTCCATACACGCTCCACAACACACCTGCAAAAGCCACAAACCAAATCAACACCGATAAGTCCACATGCACGACAAGCGCCACCCTGAAGTCCTTTATCAGCGGGAAAATGTTTTGTATATAGGGAGTCCGTGAAAACACTAAAATCACCGATAGCATCCCCGCAAAAACAAGACTCGATATGGCAAGATACAGCCAACCTTTAACAAGAGATACTCGGTTTATGTTCACTTTATGCCTCCATTACTTTTTGACTTGCCGATATTATAACACGTTGACTATGCTTTTAGTGAAATACTGTATCATTTTTAGAATGACTGTAGTTAAAAGTCTATAAAACCCTTTTGTAATTGGCTAATTTAATAAAAAAACTGGATTCCTGCTTTCGCAGGAATGACAGCAAGGACAATCTCCCCATTTGTCATTCCCGCCTCCGAGCGGGAATCCAGTCCTCATTTATATACTTTATCTGTTAATGACCCTTCTTAACATCTCCCTCAGGTTTACCATACTCATACGGCCCTTCGGTTATAACGGGGATTTTATCAAAGTTGTAGAAAGGAGGCGGTGAGGGAATCTGCCACTCAAGGGACTTTGAATTCCAAGGGTTAGAAGGCGCCTTTGGGCCGCTTATCGCTGACTTCAAAAAGTTAAATATGGTCAGCAAAAACCCAAGAATTGCTATGAAAGAAAATATTGAGGCTACTCTCATCTCACCCATGTACCTTACCGGCAGTTTCCAGTATCTTCTTGGGATACCTTCAATTCCGATATGGAACTGGGGAAGGAATGCTATCATGGCGCCAATTAACGTTAGCCAAAAAGCAAACTTACCAAGCGATTCGTTATACATCTTACCGGTAACTTTTGGAAACCAGTAGTAAATTCCTCCGATACAGAGCATTGACATACTGATTGCCAACACATAATGGAAATGAGCCACTACCCAGTGTGTGTCATGAACGTTGATGTCAAATGAAACAGAGCCGTTCATTACGCCGGTTACACCGCCTATGGTAAAAAGCGATATAAAGCCAAGCGCATGAAGCATAGGTGTTTTAAGATCAATTGAGCCTTTATGGAGAGTAGCCAGCCAGTTAAAGGTCTTTATCCCTGTTGGAACTCCTATAAGAATCGTTCCCCACATAAAGACAATTCTTGACCAGTTCAATGTGCCTGCAACATACAAGTGATGCACCCATGTTTCAAACCCAAGCACTGTTATAATCATTATTGCAATAGCCATACTTGTGTAGCCATAGACCTTTTTCTGTGAAAATGTAGAGATAATGTCTGATACTATGCCAAATACAGGCAGAGCAACGACATAAACTGCAGGATGGGCATAGAACCAGAAAAGGTGCTCGTAGAGAATCGGAGAGCCTCCCTTAAAGGCGTCATAGAAGGATGTGCCAAGGTACTTGTCAAATAGAAGCAGTGTCACGCCGGCTGCAAGCACAGGGACTCCTATCAACTGAATTATAAACCCGCCAAGAAGTCCCCACACGGTGAGGTTTAATCTGCCCCAGGTCATGCCGGGCGCTCTCAGGGTTACAATTGTTGTAATAAAATTAACGGCAGCAGCTATGCTTGAAGCTCCAAGCAGATGTACTGCAAAAACGTAAAATGCTATGTTAGCTGTTGTCTTTATTGAGTACGGGGGGTATGCCCACCAGCCGGTGTCAAGTCGCCCGGGCATAACAAGGGCAAGCACCGCTATAAGCCCGGCCCCTACGTAGAGCCAATAACTTAGAGCATTCAACCTGGGAAATGCCACATCATGCGCCCCTATCATAAGAGGCACAAGGTAGTTAGCAAAAAACCCAAGCAAAATCGGTATCATCCAGAAAAGCACCATAGCAGCCCCGTGAATTGTAAAGGCAACATTGTAAAGCTCAGGCCCAATAATCACTTGCTTGCTCATGTCCATATTCTCTATTCTCATAACTGTTGCAAGCAGTAGTCCAACCACAAAAAAGATCATTGCAGTCACAAGATACATGATGCCTATCTTTTTATGGTCCGTTGTGAACAACCACGATTTAAATCCCTTCGGCTCATTCATTATCTATTAACCTCCTCTTATTTTAATTCTTATTTAAGTGTCTTTACGTATGCCACTATGGCGTTAAGGTCTGTATCCATCACGTTGTTAGGCTGCATCATAAGCTGATAGTCTTTAACAACCTTGTCTTTTGGATTTTTTACCTTTTCCTTTATAAACGTCTCATCTACAACAATCTCTGTGCCGTCTGCAAGTGCAGTCTTAGATCCAAAAACTCCCTTAAATGTTGGACCAGGGCTCTTATCGCCGGTTACTGAGTGGCACCCTATACAGCCAAGTGATTCAAAAAGTTTTTTGCCTTTTTCCTCAGGAGGCAGTGAGGCAGAAGCCTCAGCAGTGTTTTGTTTTACCCATGCGTCATATTCTTCTTTTTTAAGTATTATAACTTTAGCCTGCATTTGAGAGTGTCCGACTCCGCAGTACTGAGAACAAAATACCTCGTAAGTGCCCGGGTCCTTAGCGTTAAACCAAAGATACGTTTCACGCCCCGGCACCATATCCTCACGTACCCTAAAGTGTGGAACTGCAAAACTGTGAATAACGTCCTTACTGGTAAGGTTCACCTTCACAGGGCCTACCGGCGCCCTTAGTTCGTTTACTGTCCTGATTCCCTCAGGAGAAATCATCTCATAGGAAAAAGACTGGGCTATCACCTTAGCCTCAAAACAATCTTTTGGCACGTTTCTGTAGTCGTTAAAAAGAGCCCATGAATGAACTCCGATAAGAGCTATTAATATGAAAGGCACTATCGTCCAGGTTATCTCAAGACCCACACTGCCCTCAATATACGCTCCAACCTCATTTCCCTTCTTTCTTCTGTACTTAATAACGAAGTAAATCAAAGGAATGGTAACAATCAGGTAAACAACGGTTGAAATTACAGTTAAAAGTATAAGGTGTGCATCCCACCCCTTTGCCGGATCAGGAATACTGTCCTTAGCCATTGCAACCGCTGGCAACACCAGTTGTGCGGCAATTAACATAATAAACCTATTCATCTCAAACCCCTCCTTAAAAATTTAACGGCTTATTATAAGCCCTTTCTTTTTTTTCAGATTTCTGGAATACAAAAACACTATCAGCCCTGTGAGCGCACCCAACGAAAATCCTATAGAGGCAAATATCACAGGCAGGTTAAGGCGATACACTCCGGTTGCCGCATCGTACTTATAACAAGCAAGAGCAACGACACTAACCAGCGGAAATTTTCCAACCTTACCCTTTGCTGATTCAAGCAGAGCAATCTTTATGTCAAATGACGATGGGTACAAACCAAACAAATATCTCGTTATCTTGCGATCCGGTGAGAGAAAAACATAGACGTTTGGGTGAACAAACATCTTATCTTCTGTTGAAAAGAAAAATCTGTAACCAACAGAGTCCGTCAAAGCCTTAATGTCACGCTCCGCACTGACTGCAAAAATCCACTTTTCAAAATTAGCGGGAATGTCGCCCTTCATTTTGACGTCAAGATTTTTGCGGAATTGGGCGGCTAAAGCAGCGTTTTCTTTGTGGTCAAAACTCAGTGTGATTACGTTGTAGTCTTTTCCAAGCTTCATATCAATCTTTGACAAAGCAGTGCTTAACCCCTCGTTCAAAATCGGACACGACTGGTAACATGTGTAATAAACAATAGAGAGGATTAACGGTTTCCCTGCAAAATCAGACAGTTTATACTGAGTTCCCCTTTCGTCGGTAAATGCTATATCTGGAACTGATTTTCCAAGATAATCATCCTCGTTTATCTTCAATGACTGTGCGTCAAACGTAGAGTTACCGGCACTTGGAGCAAACGACTCTACAGGGGCCGCTATTAAAAGCAGCAAAATCAAAAACAAAATGCGCATACAGACTATCGGCCGAGTTTAACGAACGGAAGTATGTATATCATACAAACAACCAGCAGCCAGACTATATCAACAAAATGCCAGTACAAGCTGGTTACTTTTGCAAAAACATGCCTCTCCTTTGTAATCCTGCCCTTTTTTACCATCAAAAGGACAAACACCTGCATAATCAAGCCAATAATAACATGGGAGCCGTGGAAACCTGTTATGAGAAAGAAAAATCTTCCATATTCATTCGTAGAGAGTGAAAAACCCTCGGAGATTAGGTGATGCCACTCATATGCCATACACAGTACAAAAGCCAGGCCTAAAACGGTGGTCAACATAAGCCACGAAGAGGTGCCGCCGGCGTTGCCCTTTTCAAGATGAGACTCAGCGTTATGTATTGTGAGCGATGAGGAAACAAGAAAAACAGTCATTAAAACAGCAAGACCCATTGGCGGCACACCTGCAGGCGTATTTGCCGGAGGCCATGTACCGGCAGGGAGCAGAGTGTATAAGTATCCAGCAAACAGCCCACCAAAAAGGGCTACCTCAGAACATATGAATATGATGATGGCTGTCTTGCTTATAGATGTTTCGCCTTTTTTGGCATGAACCTCATTAAGCCAGCCAAAAAGACCTATCAGAAGAACAACCAGAGCAACCCCTGCAACAAGCAAACCCAGATGGGACATGCCCCACGAAAAAGCAAGCATGAACGAAATTGGAATAAGGAAACTACCTACGGCCGTAACAAAAGGCCATGCACTTAACTCTACCTCGTGATGAACATCACCTGACACATGCGAGCCGCCATGTGCAACATTTTCCATATCTAAACCCTCCACTCAGTAACCACTATTTACTAAAACCCCATAAAGGGGCGCTTTTCCTCACTTAGTAAATCTGACATTCCAATTCAGGCCTCTTTTCCCGACCTTTTTTAATTCTTTTACTGTAATACTTTAGTCACTGTAAATCTATACAAATTTGCTAACCTTTGTCAAGAGCTAAAATGGCATGAGAAAAATATTTTTTAATGCTTAAGAGGTTAACATTGGGTGAAGGGTTTTCCCTGCTGAGGATATATTGAAAAAGACTGGATTCCCGCTCGGAGGCGGGAATGACAGAGAAACCACTTTGTCATTCCTGCGAAAGCAGGAATCCATTTTTTTATTAACGGAGTTAACTACAAAAGTATTTTTTTTATAAATACTTAAAACAGATCTCTCTTACCGCCACAGACTTCTATTAAGCGGGCAGAAGCGTGTGCAACTTTCTCGGCTATGGTTTCATTCTTACAATGAAAAGTATAGGCAGAAACCATTGACTCTTCTTTCTTATATTTGCCCTCAGTATCATAACGCTCTTTGAGTACAGTAATCTTTTTAGCCTCATCTTTAACGTTCAGTTGAACACCTGAGTTAACAAAGCCTGTGTAAAGTACACGGGCAGGGTCAAAACCCAGCCTGATTACCGCAGGGTCCATATCTTTCAACGGGATGGTTATCTTTAACTTCTGTGTATCCTTTTCTCCAAACTTCCCGTATGTTTGCAAAAGCACCAGATTGCATCCTTCAAGTTTTACATTATCAACAATTTTATCGTCATAATACTTCAGGTTATCGCATCTTTCCTGTATAAATGCAATCGTTTCTTCTTTGCTGGGAGCTGATTTGTCGGAACCCTTAAAATCTTTTGTAACAGATTCTGACTCCGACACGGAGTCACCTAAAGCTGCTGCTGAATCCTTACCTGCATACGCCATGGATGCATAAGAAAGCGCTGCCAAAATTGCTACCGACATGACGAGGCAATTCATTTTTCTTACTGCTGACAGATACTGCTGTTTTTTCATTGATACTCCTCCAAACATTAATTTTTTACCTCCTGATTTTGTGTTTAAAGTCACCATATATACTTAGGCCCTCTACAGTGCCCTGCCAGTACATTAGTTACAATACTCTGCAATATGACAGTCCGCCATAGACTGACAAGTATTGTAGCAAAATCGGCATTTTTTTGTCAATCCTTCAGTCAAGCCTGATTATCTCAGTATCCAATGAATCCGTATCTAAAACAGCCGCGGTAGAGCTGCCATGAAGCCAGCCGCATAACTCTCCAGGATTTAGCGCAAGCGTGCCTCCAGTCTTTTCGTTATGAACCGTGTGAGTGTGCCCAAATATTACAATATCATAGAGCCCTGAGTTTGTAAGCGCTTTGACTAAGAAATGCTCATGAATCATGACTGCCTTTTTCCCATCAAGCACAAATTCATAAGGCTGTTTAAAAATTCTGCCGCCGGAGCGCTTGTTTAACAGGTATATATCGCCGTCGTTATTGCCAAAGATACCAGTAAATTCAGCCTCTAAATCCTTAAGCACCCTGAAAGTGAAGCCGGATGTGAAATCACCGGCATGAAAGACCTTTGAAACACCTCTTCTATTAAACACTGTAACGGCACGTCTGAGATTGTCCATATTATCGTGCGAATCACTGATTACCCCAACAAGCATATCACTTTCCTGAGAATGTTCTCTCTAAAATGTAACCTTAATTTTTTCCTCAGCAGCCTTATCATCACGTTTAGGAAGGGTCACTGTCAGCACACCGTCAATAAGGGTTGCGTTGATGTTACCGAAGTCAACCGTGTCAGGGAGCAAAAAGGAGCGCATAAACCTGCCAAAGTTCCGCTCCATGCAGTGGTAAAACTCCTTACCGGCGTCTGTACCCGGCCTCCTCTGTCCCTTTACTATAAGCACGTTATCCTCCGTACTTATGGACACATCCTCCTCACTGACGGCAGGAATATCAGCTTTGACAAGGAATTCTCTTTCCGTTTCATATATATCAAATGGCGGACTCCATGCGCATGACTGATGGGCTATGGCATCGTCATCAGTGCTGTGAAAGAGTTTCTTTACCCTCTCATGTATAGACATGAATTCCTCCATGTCATCCCAATACTTACCGCCCATATAGCACCCCCTGTCAGTTTTCAATGTAATTTCCTCGTTCAAACGAACCACCTTATGTATGTTATCATGTATAACCTTTAATTTTCAATGTGCTATAATACAAGTGATTAAATGAAGGAATTATAAAAAATATGTATCAGGGAGGGATATTAAAATGAGCGAGCTAATGGAGGAGGTCAACCAACGTACAAACCTTGCCGCATCAAACCAAATGGAGATGCTGACATTTTTCTTATCAGACGGTCAGCTCTACGGTATAAACGTGTTTAAGATAATAGAGGTGATAGAGTGTCCATCAAAAATCATTAAGATGCCGAACTCTCATCCCTCAGTAAAAGGGACAATAAATTTCAGAGGGAAAGCCATTACGACAATAGATCTCTCGGATGCGCTGGGGATGGACACCGTTGATTACAAAAACTCTATAAGCTACGTAATAATATGTGAATACAATCAAAGCGTTCACGGTTTTTTAATTAAAGAGCCTAACGCCTTGATAAACAAAAGCTGGACGGATATTAAAAGCCCCTCCTCAGTAATGGGTAAGTCTGCTTATTTGACAGCCCTTACATATATAGAGGAGGATAAGGCGGTTCAGATTCTTGACATAGAGAAAATACTTGGTGAGATAATAGGTATTGATGATAAAATTTCAGATAGTGTTAAGGAGAAACTTAATGAGGACAGCATTAACTTTAAGGACTACCACGTGCTTGTTGTTGACGATTCAAGAGCGGCAAGGACGATGGTTCAGTCGGTGTTGGAGCAGATAGGGCTAACCTATACGCTTTTAGACAGCGCTGTGACAGCGTACCAGATGCTGGAGGATTTTTCAAAAGACACAGTGCCAATCAATGACAGATTCCATCTGATAATTTCCGATATAGAAATGCCCGGGTTGGATGGTTTTTCGTTTGTTAGAAAAATAAAAGAAAATCCCAAACTATCAAGCCTTTATGTGGTTTTACACAGCTCTATGACAGGGGAGTCTAACGTTGGGAAAGCAATGCAGGCAGGGGCTGACGATTTCATAGGCAAGTTTGATCCAAATAAGATTGCAGGCAGAGTCCGTGAAAGAATAACCAACTTGATTAATAAGAAAAAAACTACCTCTCTAAACTAAGGCAAAAGGAGCACAGTTTATGACTAATGACAGAAAGTATAAGTTTTCATGGGAACTTTTGGGTGACATCGCAGCAGGACGGCCAAATCTTGGCAATAAGACCTCCCTTGAGGTGTATCGTCTGCTTTTGTTTACCTTTCGGGATGTACTTGAAACCCACGTTGGAACAGAAATGACTGACAAGATTTTTCATGAGGCCGGCTATCTCTCCGGTAAAGAATTCTACGCTAACAAACTGACTCCAACCAAAGACCTCGGTGATTTTGTCCGGGAGCTGCAACAGGTGCTGAAAGATATGGGAATCGGCATCTTACGTCTTGAACAGGCCGATGTGGAAACCGGTGAGTTTGTGCTTACCATTTCTGAGGATCTGGACTGCTCTGGATTGCCGGAGCTTGACCACGAGATTTGCGTCTATGATGAGGGGTTTATAGCAGCGCTTCTGGAAAGTTTTTCAGGAATAAAGTTTAAAGTAAAAGAGATTGACTGCTGGTGCACGGGTGACCGTACCTGCCGTTTTTCAGCAAAGGCGGTTAAAGCAGAGGCGTGAGTAAAATGTTAAAAGAGCCGTTAGCATCTGTTGACGGAGTGCTCAAATCCCTAAAAAATCTGCTGGATGCACGTGCCATATTGGCAGACCCTCCAGTGGAGTTTCTCGATATGGATGGATTTGTACACATTTACGAATCTTTGCTTGAGATTCGTAATGCTATAATGGCGACCTCCGTAGGGGATCTCAACTATCCTATACGTAAAAAAGGGTATATCGCTGGAACGATAAAGGGGCTTCAGGCCTCATTGCGTCACCTGACGTGGCAGACCAAAGCAATTGCCTCCGGGGATTTCACTCAGCGGGTGGATTTTATGGGCGAGTTTTCCGAGGCATTTAACACTATGGTAAAGCAGCTGGATGACTCAATGACTAAGCTCAATATGCGTGAGCAGGAACTCATAAAGATAGCTCACACAGACCCTCTGACAGGTATTAATAACCGCGGCTACTTTATGGAGTTGTTGACAACTGAATTTGAACGAGCGCGCCGCTATGGCCACACATTCAGCGTGATGATGACAGACCTTGATAATTTTAAGTCCGTAAACGATACTCGAGGGCATGGGGCAGGGGACGAGGCGCTGCGCACAATGGCGCGTGTTGTACAGATGTCTGGGCTTAGGGCTAATGATTTTTGGGGACGTATTGGGGGAGAGGAGTTTGCCATAGTGCTTCCTGAGACTGTGATTGCCGATGCTGTGGCGGTGGCTGAGCGGATACGGATTACTCTTTCAGAAACTCCTGTCAGATATGAAAATGAGGAATTTTTTATAACCGTAAGCATTGGAGTCAGTCAAAACAGAACAGGGGATGTGCAGGCAACACTGCTTAGCCGAGCTGATGAGGCAATGTATCAAGCCAAACGCACAGGACGCAATAGAGTTTGTCAGTCAGATTAGATATTTTAACTAAGAGAGGAGAAAAGGATGGGGGGTCTGCCCAGCAAATATTACGTAAAATACATAACAGATACCAAGGGTCCGACCCCACATTAGTGTTAGGGAAAATTGCAACACGGTAAAACCGCATTGTTTATTATAATGCACATTTCATGCCAAATAAAAATATAAATGAAATCAAGAACTTATACGCTTTAAAACTACCGTGTATTGACATAAAGTGTTATAAATATGACACACATTGTCACATAATGACACAAGAAATCAGGATTTTTAGCCTGACTTTGTTAGGAACTGCCCATTAATGATATACTTCTGTTGGATGAATTTTAAAGTATTGACAACTGATGGAGGAGCCAGACATGCAGCTTTAAGCATAAGAGGCAGAACAATCGAAACACCTGTATTTATGCCTGTGGGAACAATGGGAACTGTTAAAGCGGTAACCTCGGATGAGCTTACAGACCTTGGGGCAGAGATAATTCTGTGTAACACATATCATTTGTACTTAAGGCCGGGGAGTACACTTATCTCTAAGCTTGGCGGTTTGCACAAGTTTATCAACTGGCAGCAACCGATTCTAACCGATAGCGGCGGGTTTCAGATATTTAGTCTATCACCGCTTAGAAAAATAACCGCAGAGGGAGTAGTTTTTAAGTCTTATCTTGACGGCTCATCGCATTTTATTGGGCCTGCCGATGCAGTGCGGATACAAGGTGAGCTTGGCGCTGATATCATCATGGCTTTTGACGACTGCACCCCTTATCCATCTTCATATCAATATACGCAAGAGTCTATGGCGCTTACCTCAGAGTGGGCTAAAGTCTGCAGAGAGACTCCGCATCATGGGCAAAGCCTGTTTGGAATCATTCAGGGGGGAGTGTTTAAAGACTTACGGTTACAGAGTGCTCAGGAGCTTAGGGCGCTGGATTTTGAAGGCTATGCTCTTGGCGGCGTAAGTGTCGGTGAACCGCGTGAGTTGATGTATGAGATAGTAAATTATATGGCAGATGAGCTGCCGCAGGAAAAACCACGGTATCTAATGGGTGTTGGGTTTCCAGAGGACATATTAAACGCTGTTGGCGCTGGGTTTGATATGTTTGATTGTGTCATACCCACTCGTACTGCAAGACACGGCACGCTTCTGACTTCAAAAGGCCGCATCAGCATAAAGGGCGCAAAGTACAGGTCGGATGAGTCTCCGCTTGATCCTGATTGCAGTTGCTACACTTGTCAAAATTTTAGCAAAGCCTATCTTAATCATCTCTACAGATGCCGCGAGATACTTTCAATGAGGCTAAACACCATACATAACCTGCATTTCTATTTTGATATTATGGGTAATATCCGCACTGCGATAAAAGAAAAGCGCTTTGATGATTTTAAAGCAAACTGGCTTGCAAGTTACACCAGTAAATTATGACACACTCACCGTTTTAACCATGTTCAGACACAAACTGCCGAATTTTGTTAATCATAAAGTTAAGCATTTCTTTGTTAATTCCCGGATATACTCCCACCCAAAATGTGTTATCCATGACAATGTCAGTGTTTTTTAGGTTTCCATAAACTTTGTACTGAAAATCTCCATTTATGAAAGCCGGCTGCTTTAACATGTTTCCGGCAAATATTGTTCTGGTTTGTATTAAGTTTTTTTCAAGAAACGATGTCAGCTCTTTACGTGTAAATCCTGCGTTTTCTCTTACAGTAAGAGCAAAACCAAATGGTGATGGCAAAGCGTTTTCAGGATATGATGGCAGTATGAAAAAATTCTCAAGGTCTTTTAGTTCCTCGTGCAGTGTGAGCCAGTTTTTCCTTCTGCTTTCAACAAAAGCCGGCAGCTTGTCAAGTTGAGCACATCCTATGGCTGCCTGCATTTCAGTTATCTTAAGGTTATAACCGAGATGTGAATATATATATTTATGGTCGTATCCATGAGGCAAATCTCCCATATTCCACTGAAACCGTCTGCCGCATGTGTTGTCGCTGCCCGGCTCACACCAGCAGTCACGTCCCCAGTCTCTCAGCGAAAGCATAATTTTGTACAAATTATCATCAGATGTATAAACCGCTCCGCCCTCTCCCATTGTAATGTGGTGTGCCGGATAGAAGCTGGATGTGCCGATGTGACCAAAAGTGCCTGTTTTCAAGTTTCCTGATATGGTCTTACCGGCTATGAGTTTATACTCTTTAGCGAGAGAATACTCTGCTCCAAGAGCGTCACAGTTATCCTCAATGAGCCATAAACCGTGTTTTTGCGCTATTGCGGCAATGTGCTCAATGTCAAACGGGATACCAAGTGTGTGAGAAATAAAAATAGCTTTTGTTTTTTCAGTAATTGCATCTTCTATCAAATTGGGATCAATATTATATGTTGAAAGCGCAATATCTACAAAGACCGGAACCAGATTGTTTTGAATTATCGGCGTTATTGTAGTGGGAAAACCTGCGGCTGCCGTTATAACCTCATCGCCTTTTTTAAGTCTAAGCTCTCCAAGTTTGTTTGAAGTAAGAGCCGTAACGGCAAGCAAATTAGCAGATGAGCCGGAATTTGCCGTTAAAACACGCATTGCTTTATTGTGTAGAAATTCAGACAGCTTATTACAAAACGCTTTGTCATAGCGGCTGGCTGTCAGGTAAAATTCAAGTGAGGCGTCAATTACGTTTACCATCTCATGTTTGTCAAAGATTCTGCCGGCATAATTAATTTTCGTTATGTTTTCTTTGAACTCCTCAGTCCTTAAATTGCCGTGTATGGCTTCATAGTAGTTTCCAATTTCTTTAAATATGATTTCTTTTAGTACATTTTCAAGAGACTCTCTGCTGATAGTACAGATTTCCTTCACAATGTAAAACTCTCTCAGCAGGTACTTTCTTCTTATATCAATAGTTGCGTCAAATGGTAACGTATTAGGAGGCAGAGCTATTAAGTTTTTATCCACAGACGATGTAAACTTTATTGCGTAACAGTCAATGTCGCCGCTGTCATCTGTGTCGGTTACGGCAAGCACATACTGGATGTTTTGTCCATCGCAGCAAGGCTCTGTAAAATTTACCTCGTATATGTTTCCAATGTGCCGTTTCATTTATTAGCCACGTTGTATTGCATATCTGAAATCATATACCTTTTTTTGGAGCAAAAGCTCTTTTTTAGCTTCAAATTCTTTCCACCATGTAACTATTATAAAGCAATCGCACCTGCTTAGCATATCTTCAAAGTTATCGGCATATTCCACGTCTGAGTTGAATGTTTGCCTGAATTCCTCCATTGCCATTGGGTCATAGACGATTATTTTTGTGTATCCACTCTCTGTAAGGTATTTAATAATGGGGGCAGCTGGGGTCTCCCTTACGTCGTTGGTGTCTGGTTTAAAGGACAATCCCAAAATTCCAACCCTGTTTGAAGTGTCTGTTTCCTTAGAAAATCTCTGTATTAAAAAGTGTTTTATATTATCGTTTATTTGCAGCACTGATTTTAAAAGCGTTGCCTCATAGCCTTTGCTTTTTGCAGCGGCATACATGGCACGTGTATCTTTAGGCAGACAATACCCCCCAAACCCGCACCCAGGATAGACATAACTTGTCATACCGTCTGGAGTTCCAGACCATCTCCTATCCTCTGACAGGATTTTGAAGGATTTACTTATGTCTATATCTCCATGAGTGTAGGCAATCATAGACATTTCGTTTGAGAAACTTATCAAAGTTGAGAGAAGTGTGTTTGAAAGATATTTGATAAACTCTGCCGTGTTATATGAAACCTTATGTATCGGGGCGCCAAAAGGTTTATATAACTCACTAAGTACAGAGAAAACAGTATCGTCATCTGTGCCTATAACCACTCTGTCAGGATGAAGAAAATCGTTCCACGATGTTCCCTCTCTCAAAAACTCAGGGTTATTTGTTAGCCCGATGTCTTTACCAACCTTAAATCCCTGATTTTCAATAAACGGTTTTATAACTTCATTTGTGGTAGAGGGCGGTATCGTTGATTTTATAACCATAATCTTATATTGACCATTCTTAATACTTTTCAAAATGTCTTTGACTGCATTTAATAACTGTGACAGATCGGCAAGGCCTGTTTCATCTGAGGGTGTTCCGACACAAAGAAATATTACTTTACTGTTATCAACTGCTTCGCTCAAAGAATCGGAAAGAAAAAACCGTTTGTCCATATTCTCTTTCAGCGCCTCAGATAATTCCGGCTCAAAAAAGGGAATTTCGCACCGTCTGAGAGCCTCCATTTTATCCTTGTTAGTATCAAAACCATAAACAGTGTATCCTTTATGAGCAAACCCCAACGCTGTTGTAAGTCCTACAAACCCCAGCCCTATTACTGTTATCATACGATTGTATATTCTCTTTCTGTAATTAAGTATTCTAAAAACCGTCCCACTCCCTCTCTGACCTCTACCTGAGGGACATAGTTTAACAATCGTTTTGCTTTCTCTATCTGAGGGCACCTTCTGATTGGATTGTGGGTTAAGTAGTCGGTGTCCGGGTGCTTTTCATACCGGATGGTTCCACTGTATCTTGTTAGGAGTTTTCCTTTTTCAACATATATATCGGCCATGGCACGCACTGATATTTCAGGTTTATCAATTCCGATGTTGAAGTAATCAAATTTCCCGTACAGAAGAGCTTTCAAATAGCCGGTTAGCGCATCAGAAATATAGCAAAAAGTTCTGGTTGGCGAGCCGTCTGAATACAACACAATATCGTTGTCATTCATTATGGCGTTGGCAAAATCAGACGGAACCCGTTTATCATCAAGCTTCATCCCTGGTCCATAGTTATTAAAAGGACGCACTATAGTTATCGGCATATTGTAGAGCTTAGCGTATAGATAACACAGAGTTTCAGAGAATCTTTTTGCCTCGTCATAACACGCTCTGGGGCCGATACAGCTAACGTTCCCACGATAATCCTCCTCTATCGGAACATGCTGCTCTGAGGGATCTCCATATATTTCGCTGCTGGAAAAGTAAAGAAACCCTTTTATCGGCCTGCCCTTGTAGTATTCAAGCAGCTGTCTTAATCCCCAGACATTTGCGTCAACGGTTTCAAGTGGAAATTTTCTGTAGAATGTCGGCGAGGCTACTGATGCCATGTGGATTATAAAATCTGCATCCGCAATCTCCAGAAGTTCATTAAATTTATCTTTTGCTATGTCAAATGTTATCAACTTTAGTTTGCTGCCGATTTTGTTAATGATTTTATCAAACCATTGAGGTTTACCCAGCAGAAAATTGTCAATACATACTATCTGTCTAATTCCAAGAAGCTCTGTAAATTGAGAAAAAAACGTAAGAAAATAAAGCCCAAGAAAACCTGCACAACCAGTTATTAAAACCTTAGAACCTCTGAGTTTTTCCTTATTGTCAAGGCTTGACAATATATTGGACATATCCTCTAAAACAATGCGATTGAGCATAGTTTAAAACTCCTCTTTACGGTAATAAGGGCTTTGTATGGCAGTATTGGCGCGCCCAGAGGGAGTCGAACCCCCAACCTTCGGATCCGTAGTCCGACACTCTGTCCAGTTGAGCCATGGGCGCTTATGTTTGATTTTACTGCTCTTTCTGCATATTTGTCAACTTTTCCACGATAGTTCGTCTTGCCAAAAACCGGTTTATAGACTGACTTCTGTCTTTCATACACTTTACCTCTATACCTGTTGGCAGATGCTTTATGTAAACACACGTTGAGGACTTATTGACCTTTTGACCACCTTTCCCAGAGGAGCGTATAAATTTTTCAAATAAGTCTTCTTCTTTTATATTAAGGGCATCCATCTGCTCTTTTAACCATTTATTCTTTTTTGGGCTTACCGCAAAATCCATCGTTGTTTAGAAATTCGGTTTTACAGTACTTCTTATTTTATTCAAACAGTTCAAAGTGTTTTAATATACTATAGATTTGTTAAGAAAATCATGGATTAATGTTAACAATTTGTAATATTATTGTATAATAATATTGTGGAAGAGAGAGAGCTTGTAGATGAATGAGACGGCGACAGAACTGAAAGTGGTAACCGTGATGGTGACGGAGTTTGGCTTTGATGAGGACAGCTCAACAAAGTCCTCAGCTAGTCACATTATTAAGAGGCTAAATGATGTGCTGCTTCAAAAAAATCGTGGCATAATGATAAAGGACTACAAAAACCGCACCGTGTATTCATTTGAGGACTGCGGCAGCGCACTTGCAACGGCGCATAAAATCATGGAGTTAATGGATAAGTATAACAATCTGAAAATAAACTCTAAACCCGTCTCAACCAGGGTAGCGCTCCACTCAGGACTGGGCACGCTCTATGCCGATGTTGAATCCTCCGGGCTTTCAGTTGTGGCTATGGTTATTTTGGCAACTATAAAAGCCACTGGCATATACCTCACTGAGGACACGTTTGACATAATAAGCAGTGATGACAAAGGGCTTTGTCAATTTGAAAGTACTCTGGATATAAAAGGTCTGGGACCGGTAAAGATATACAAAGCGGCGCCTGAGAAGCAGGAAATTGTGCAGCCTGCCCCCAAACAACAAGAGGTAGCGCAAGTGGTACCACAAAATGAGATTACACAAACATCACCTCCAATACCGATTGACCAAACCTTTTATATGGAACAGGCACAGGTGGCTGAGGTAAAAAGCAGGAGCGCCATTGATACTTTGCAAGGTAAGTTTACTTCAAGCGGCGGCTTTCCAATAATGAGTAAAACTGTGGATATTTTGATGAAACTTCCGGTAAATGTCCTGCAGGATGACACCCACATAGCAAATGTTACAAACTCTATTCTTACCGATTATGGCTTGACCAGTAAAATTCTTGCCCTTGTAAACACATCTTACTATAGTCAATATGGCGGTAAGGTTGGCACTATATCAAGGGCTCTGATGCTGCTTGGGTTTATTCAGGTAAGAAATGCTGCTCTTTCCTTGATTATGTTTGAGGGGATTGTGGACAAATCAATGGCAAACGAGCTTAAGCAGTTGATAGTCGGCTCGCTTATAAAAGCCAACATTGCAAAGTCTCTGGCAGGGAAAATTATAACAGCCGACCCTGAGGAGGCCTTTATCTGCGCCATGTTGCATGATCTTGGAAAAATCATGGTAGCATATTTTCTTCCTGAGGAACACATTGCAATAACAGAAAAGATGAGAGATGAGGAGCTTAGCGAAAACGCCGCATCCACAGCCATTCTGGGCACATCGTACGAAGACCTCAGCGTAAGCATAGCAAAAGGATGGTCACTTCCTGAACACATAATCCACAGCATGAAACACGTTGACAGAGCTAATCTTTTTAAACCGATAACAGACATAGATAAAAGCCACATGCTGGTATCTTATTCAACAGACTTAGGCACCGTAATACTTGATCAGGCATTGACAAACACACAAAAACGAAATTCCATAAGCGACCTTACCAAACACTACGGCGTATGCTTTAACATAACCGAGCAGCAAATCAGAGGTCTCTATGACAGTCTTCTAAAAGAAATAGGCGTATTCCTCAAGGTTTACGAATCACAGGCAAAAAAAGAGCCGATTATAGAGAAAATCAACAGCTTTTTAAAGGCAGCCAAAGCGTCTGAGTTTGTGGTAGGAGAAAAGAGCGAGCGGGTAGATTCTATAGAAATTGTGGAGACTGAAATTTTGGGTTTAACCAAAGCTGAGGCAAAGATTAACGCAGAAGGAGAGAGCCTCAGCAAGGGGCTTTCTGACATAGTTGGCGCACTGACGGGTGAATACACCGTAAATGATGTTTTAAGGATAATACTTGAGATAATGTATCGCACTATGGGGTTTTCACGCGTTTTTATTTGCATTAGAAATCCTAAAACCAATGCAATGGAGGCAAGGTTTGGGTTTGGCTCAGAGGTGGAAAAAATAATACGGATTTTTAAGTTTCCACTAAATAACTCAGAAGATATATTTAACTCATCGCTTACCAACAACACAGACATACTGGTAGCGGATTCAACTTTGAAAGACGCTCGCAGCCGCATTCCCGACTGGTACATAAACACAATAAATGCCCATTCTTTTACAGCGCTCCCAATTGTACTAAATGATAAACCAATAGGGATGATATACGGCGATGTCATCTACGGAGGAAACGCCTCTCTTAAGGCAGATATGATCTGGAATCTGAAAGTTATGAGAAAGCTGGCTCTCTTAGCGTTTAAACAAAAACTTCAAGGCTGATTCACTATAGCAGGAGGAAATATTAACATGTCAATTTTAAAAGAAAAATTATTAGCAATAAAGACTAATGTGGAAACACGTAAAATGACTTCAAAAGAAAAAAAAGAAGAATGGATAAATAGAATTAACAACTTATTTACCCAGATAAGTGAGTGGCTTAAACCGATGCAGGATGAGCAGTTACTATCCATTACAAAAACTAAGATAAAAATTCATGAACAACTTCTTGGCATTTATACTGTCGAAACTATGGTAGTCACTTTTTTGAACAATGAAACGATTGAAATTATACCGATAGGACGATATGTGTTGGGTGGAAATGGAAGATTGGACATAAAAAAGGGACTGAATGTCATTATGATAATTGGTAATGATGACGGTTCTTGGAAATTTGTACAACGTGACAGATTTGGAAAACGTGTAGGCTCAGATTTTAATAAAGATAATTTCGAGAAATTCTTATCCGAGTTAATTGACGAATACTGAGAATATATAAAGACTCCTATTATAATCGTGATATCATCAGACGAGATTCTTCGCAATTATCTTAATTGCAAATATATTATCATCAACAGTAAGTCATTTGTCGAAAACAAAGATGCAGAACAAGAAATAAACAGCGAATTCATTTACGAAACCAAAGAAACTGAGCAAAAAATAAAAATGGAACTCTTAGAGGAAATGAAGCTCTGCTCTTCATTTAATATGTTGGCCAATTTCGAGGCCGTTGTCAGAAAAGATTTCAATCGTACAATAAGTTCAAAATTAAAGGATAAATTATCTAAAGAATTCATTGCTCTGTGTGACAAACATTACACTAAGTCAAATAAAGACAAAAAGAGAGAGAAATTCTGCAGTAAAATACCTTTTGATGACATCTTAGACAAAATCAAAAAATATTTTAAAGAATCATATGACCCGTTTCATTCTCAATGCTCCATACTCAAAGGTTATTTTACATTCAGACATTGGTATGCCCACGGACGTAGTACTCGTCATTCTTCTGTCAATATACAGATACCCGACCCAGAGGATTTAAAAGAGTTATACATAGAATTTGGGAAAAATGTCTTCTACAGAACTAAGAATCTCCAGAAACCTAAACCATAATGTTTTAAACAATCCGGCATGATTTTCTAAATAATTACTACATTTTCTTCTCGGTTGTTTCCTTTATAGAAATATCTCTTGTAAAATCCACACACCGGATGTCTTTACCACTTATGGAAAATTTCTTATTGCAGTGCTCACGGTATGCACACACAGTGCAAATGCTGATGTCATCGGTCATACTCACCTCCATTATTATTGTACCTAATGCTAACACAAATAAAAAAGGGGGAAAGGTATACCCTCTCCCCCTTTTGACAAACTATAACAGTTAAACCGGTTAAGCAGTTGTTGAAGCTGATTTTCCGGCCTTTTTCTTAAGCGCTGCTTGAGCTGCTGCAAGTCTTGCCAGCGGCAGTCTGAAAGGTGAGCAGCTTACATAGTCCATTCCTATGTTAAAGCAAAACTCAACTGATTTTGCCTCACCGCCGTGCTCTCCGCAGATTCCTACTTTGAGTTTAGGCTTGGTGGAACGTCCCTTTTCAATACCCATCTTTACAAGCTGACCAACGCCGCCGATGTCAATGGTTACGAATGGATCATCGGGGAGCACCTTCTTCTCTACGTAAAACGGCAGGAAGCGTCCAGCATCGTCACGGCTTAAGCCAAAGGTGGTCTGAGTAAGGTCATTGGTGCCAAATGAGAAGAACTCGGCATCCTCTGCTATCTTATCGGCTACAATGGCTGCACGTGGAAGCTCAATCATCGTTCCGATTAAATAATCCACTTTCACTTTTGCCTTTTCCATAACTGCCGTACAGGTCTTTATCGTCATCTCTTTGAGTCTCTTGAACTCCTCAGGTACTGCTACCAGAGGGATCATTATCTCAGGAATTACAGTCTGGCCTTCTTTCTGAAGCTCACATGCGGCCTCCATAATTGCCTGAACCTGAATCTCATACATCTCAGGATAGGTTACGCCCAAACGGCAGCCTCTGTGTCCAAGCATTGGGTTAAACTCATGGAGTGCTTCGTTTCTTTCATTAAGTTTGGCAGAGGATACTCCCATCTCCTTTGCAAGTCCATCGATCTCTTTCTTTGTGTGTGGGAGGAACTCATGGAGGGGCGGGTCAAGGAGTCTTATTGTAACCGGTTTGCCCTTCATAACTTTAAAGATTCCCTTGAAATCTTTCTTCTGCATTGGGAGAATCTTCTTAAGAGCCTTACGTCTGCCCTCTTCGTCATCGGCAAGAATCATCTCACGTACGGCCTTGATTCTGTCCTCTTCAAAGAACATGTGCTCTGTTCTGCAAAGACCAATACCCTCTGCTCCAAACTTAATTGCTACCTCTGCATCATGAGGTGTGTCAGCATTGGCTCTTACGCCCATCGTTCTGCACTCATCAACCCAGCCCATAAACTTAGCAAAATCGCCGGTTATAGCTGGCTCAATAAGTTTGGTCTCACCAATTATGATCTCTCCGGTTGAGCCGTTTATGGTCAACATATCACCCTCTTTAAGTTTGTTGCCTTTTATATCGAGGGTCTTTTTCTTAGAATCTATTACGAGGTCACCGCAACCTGCAACGCAAGGCTTACCCATGCCTCTTGCAACAACGGCTGCGTGTGAGGTCATACCGCCGCGGGCTGTCAAAATTCCCTGAGCTGCGTGCATTCCGCCAATATCCTCTGGGGATGTTTCAAGTCTGACCAGTATGACTTTCTCTTTCTTTTCTGCCCAATCCTCAGCGTCCTTTGCGGTAAACACTATCTTTCCTACTGCCGCTCCGGGTGAGGCTGGAAGTCCCTTAGCTACTTTGTTGAGTTTTGCCTTAGGGTCTATCATAGGGTGCAGGAATTGGTCAAGCTGCGGAGGCTCTACTCTTAAAACTGCCGTCTCCTTGCTTATTTTCTTCTCATCCACCAAGTCCATAGCAATCTTTAATGCTGCAGCAGCAGTTCTCTTACCGACTCTTACCTGAAGCATGAAGAGTTTTTTCTCTTCAATTGTAAACTCCAGATCAAGCATATCATTGTAGTGAAGCTCCAGCTTCTTGTAGATATCCATGAGGTGGTTGTACGCATCTGGCATGTCTTTCTTAAGATCGCTAACCGGCATAGGAGTACGAATACCTGCAACAACGTCCTCGCCCTGAGCGTTAATAAGACATTCGCCGTAAAACTTATTCTCACCAGTAGATGGGTTTCTTGTAAAAGCAACACCAGTGCCTGATGTGTCACCCATATTACCGAACACCATTGTACAAATGTTAACAGCGGTACCGAGATCATCGGGTATTCCGTTGAGTCTTCTGTAGGTCTTTGCGCGCTCGCCGTTCCATGAGTTAAACACTGCATCAATGGCGGCTTTAAGCTGATCCATAGAATCCTGCGGAAAGTCCTGTTTGGTTTCCTTTTTGTAAAGGGCCTTAAACTTCACCACGAGGTCTTTCAACTGATCTACGTTGAGGTCTGCATCATATTTTACTTTACCCTTGTCTTTTACCTCATCAAGAACGTGCTCAAACTTCATTCTGTCAACGCCCATAACGATTGAAGCAAACATTGTGATAAAACGTCTGTAAGCATCATAAGCAAATTTCTCGTTACCACTTCTTGTTATAATGCCCTTAATGGTGGCGTCGGTAAGACCGAGATTCAAAACGGTGTCCATCATTCCAGGCATAGAAAATTTAGCGCCGGAGCGTACCGATACCAAAAGCGGCCTTTCAGCGTCACCAAACTTCAGGTTCATAATTTTCTCAACCTTTTTCATGTCCTCCATAGCCTGATCCCACATTCCGTCAGGGTACTTGGCGCCGTTTACGAAATACTCGTTACAAGCCTCTGTGGTTATTGTAAACCCAGGGGGTACTGGAATACCGAGCTTGGTCATCTCTGAAAGCCCTGCTCCCTTACCGCCGAGAAGGTCCTTCATAGAACCATCGCCGTCAGCCTTACCATCACCAAAGAAATAAACCCACTTTTTTGCCATACACTAATCCTCCTGCTTATTTTGGTATTGTTTATACACTACTTAGCTTCTTATCCAAACGACACACTCTAACATATATTAACTAAAAGTTTCAACATATTTTTGTCAATAAAAAATATTTTTTTGTTATGTTAAAAAATTGCTATAACTAACAGAGCGCTTAAGCAAAGCCTCAGACATTAAAATTGTACTGTATCGCCATAGAAACAATAACGGCTTTCAAGTTGTAACACTTTTGTAACCAAAACATACTCTCTGATGTGGTATCATAAACGATTAATTTTATTGGATACACTGCTCCTAAAAAAAATCACGAGGTGGGAAAATGCCTCTCATTGGCGAGTTGTTTATAAGTGAGATACTGAAAAAAGTTGTCTATGACCAAAATGGTGAGGAGTTAGGCAAGCTAAACGATATGGTGATAGTGCGGGGCACGACCCTGCCGCTCCTTGACGCTCTCATCGTGGAGGGGACAGGGAGTTTGTCTGAGAAACGAAAGAAATTTTATAAGGTGGATTTTAGCAGCCTAAGTATTTTTAACAAAAGAATAATAACAAGCTCCTTAACTCACGAGGAGCTTCAGGGCTATGATTTTACAGAAGATGATCTCCTTGCCGTGCGCGATGTGCTTGATAAGCAGATTGTGGATATTAATGGCGCTAAGGTGGTTAGGGTTAACGATATTAAATTGGGCGGCTATCAAAACCATGCCATGTTGTTTGCTATTGATGTTGGTATAAGGGGAATCTTGAGGCGGCTCAGGGTTGAAAAACAAGGAGAAGATTTCCTTAAATTCTTTAAAGTCTCCATTCCATATAACCTTATTGCGTGGAATTACCTTCAACCCATAAGCCCAAGACTTAAGTCCATTTCTCTTACAATGCCGCAGCAGATGCTCTCTAAAATGCACCCTGCGGATTTGGCAGAAATCATAAGCTCGCTGTCAAGAGAAGAGGGGGCAAACTTTTTTAGCAATCTGGATGTTGAATCTGCGGCTGAAACCCTGCCGGAACTTGAGCCTGAAACTCAGGCTGACATCATTGCCAGTATGGATACAAAAAAGATTGCCATGATAATTGAGGAGATGTCACCTGATGACGCCGTTGATACTCTCAGCGACCTGCATAAAAGTAAAATCGGCGAAATTCTTGACACACTGCAAAGGGATGATGCTGAGAATATCAGAGAACTGTTGGGACACGCCGAGGATACTGCCGGGGGGCTAATGACCACAGAGTTTCTCTCCTATAGCCCGGACACTAAAGTCATAGAGGTCATTAGGAGTTTTAAGGTTGACGCCAAAGATGTTGAAACCATCTACTACGTATATGTTGTTGATGACGACGATAAACTGATTGGCGTTATATCGCTTAAAGAGCTTCTCCTTTCTGACTCTGACATCAAACTTATGGACTGTATGAATACAAACATCAAGTCACTAAAGCCCGACGACGATGAGGATACAGTTGCTGCCATGATTTCAAAGTATAACCTTGTGGCAATTCCGGTAGTTGACGATGAGGGCGTAATGCTTGGGATAGTGACTGCCGACGACATTATAGACGTTATGTTACCCCCAAGCGCAAGAAAAAAGAGGAAAAAAATATAGACGATGACATTGAAACGTCTGAAAATATACCTTGCCGTTATAGGACCGGGGCTAATCACCTCGATGATAGATAATGACGCAGCCGGTGTTACTACATTTTCTGTGGCGGGCGCAAGGTATGGCTATGGTCTTTTATGGACAATAGTCCCTATAACAGTTTCACTGGTTGTGGTACAGGAGATGGTTGCGCGGCTTGGGGTGGTAACCGGTAAGGGACTTTCGGACTTAATCAGGGAAAACTATGGGGTAAAGGCAGCTTGCCTTATGATGGTTGGCCTTTTTATAGCAAATCTTGGCACAACGGTAGCCGATTTTGCCGGATTTGCGGCAAGCATGGAGGTGTTGGGTCTTACAAAGTATGTCATGGTACCGGCAGGTGCTTTTGCCATTTGGTTAATTATAACAAGAGGGACTTACAGTTCGGTAGAGAAAATCCTTCTGCTTGTTTGTATAATGTATGCCGGATACATAATATCAGCAATATTAGCGCAGCCTGAATGGGGCAGCGTTTTTAAGGCAACCCTCTTTCCGCCAAAGGAAACCATAAGAAAAATAACCCATCCGCTTGACCCTCAATACGTAATGCTCTCCATTGCAATAATTGGTACAACGATTACACCGTGGATGCAGTTTTACCTGCAGTCTTCTATTGTGGAAAAAGGGGTAAAGACCGATAATTTTGCAACGTCAAAGCTTGAAATATTTGTAGGGAGCATCGTGACGGATTTAATCTCGTTTTTCATGGTAGTAACGTGTGGAGCGGTGTTGTTTCCGGCAGGTATTGTAATAAATGAGGCATCGGAGGCAGCCCTTGCTCTTAAGCCGCTTGCCGGGCATTATGCCTCGGCAATTTATGCCCTCAGTTTGGGAAGCGCCTCCCTTCTGGGCGCTATTATCGTTCCCATAGCCACTGCCTACTATATATGCGAGGCATTGGGTTGGGAAACCGGAATCAGCAAACGGTACTCTCAAGCGCCTCAGTTTGTGTGGATTTATTCGGTAACTATTTTTCTTTCCGCATTTTTTGTAATACTACCGCATGCACCGCTTGTTTTTCTAATGGTACTTTCCTCTTTTATTAACGGACTGCTTTTGCCCTTTGTGCTTATTTATGCAGTGACTCTTATCAACAAGAAAACTCTGATGGGAGAGTATATAAATCCGCGCGGCTACAACATCATTACATGGATAACAATTGTACTGATAATTTTGCTGACCATTGCTATGCTAATTGCTATGGTCGTATAAAACAAAATGCTTATATACTTAACTCAGGTACATAGTGTTATGTCAGCTAAAGATATATTAAAAAGGACTGGATTCCCGCTCGGGGGCGGGAATGACAGAGGAGGGGAGCGATTTTACAGGGGAATCCCCTTTAGGGGAGGTCATTTCTTTTCCTTTTCTTGTCATTCCTGCGAAGGCAGGAATCCAGTTTTTTCTTTGCGGAGCTAAGGGCATAAGCAATTAAAACAATTCAGACAAATTAATTAGTCCTAAGCAGCCGGAAACCTATATTGTAGCCCTTATTGGCCGGTGCATCGGTGTATCTAACAGTGCATCTTGCTTGTTGAGCTGAGACGTTCCACGCTCCACCCCGTATGACATGCTCTTTCCCTGCACCTGTATATACCGGATTTCTATATCCATGCCAGCTGTAAGCGTCTTTGTCATATACATCCAAAACCCACTCCCATACGTTACCGCTCATATCGTAAATTCCAAGTCCATTGGGGCTTTTTTGACCAGTCAATTGTGTTCTGACACCAGTATAGGCAGCAAGCCATGCGTACTCTGAGGCACTGTCACCTCCTGAGTATTTTTCGTTTTTACCGCCGCTTCTACAGGCATATTCCCACTGCGCCTCTGAGGGCAGGCGATATTTTCCATCCGTCAGTTCATTTAGTTTATTTATAAAATCCTGAGCATTGTACCATGTGACGTGTTCAACCGGAATGTCATCAGTGCCAAGGGGAAACGTTGAGGGATTATTACCCATTATTTTAGCCCACTGTCTTTGTGTAACCTCGTATTTTCCAATGTAAAAACTATCCAGACAAACCTCATGCACCGGTTTTTCATTGTCCTGCCCGTCTCCAAAGGTGTCTCCCATCTGATAACATCCTCCCACGACATAGATAAACTTCATACCGGTTACGGGGTCAATGTAGTTTCTTACAACGCTTACGTCAATGTCAGCGCCAGTGCCGGCAGTATGATAAACACAGCCTGACATTACAAACACTATTATAGATAAACACACTATTAGTCTCATTTTATAATATCTCCCTCCTAACGCTCATTATTAATAGAGTTTATCATTGTAACAGGCAAAAAGACAATAGTTTATACCAGCTTTTAAAAAGGTAATATAATAGTGGAGACACTGGATTCCCGCTCGGAGGCGGGAATGACAAAGGAGGAAAGGCGGTGAAAAAGGGCATCCTCTCTCTGGCATTCCTTATTTCCTTGTCATTCCTGCGAAGGCAGGAATCCAGCTTTTTATTTATGTCTTTGAACGCAATACGGTATTTAGACATGTTTTGACAATTAACAGGTAATTTTAATATTATAGAATTAGGAGTGGGTGAGCAGCTGTTAGTTAGTACTGTATTGTAAGGCAGTGTAAGAATGCGGTTACAGTAAACGTTTCAAAATTAATTAAGGAGGGCAGTGTGAAATCTAAACCTTTTTTAATATTGGCGATGCTGATTACTACCGTAATAACTATAGTTGTGCTGGGGTATAGCATAAAGAGCAGCAAAAACACGTTAATTCGTGAAAAAGCCTCTATTGCTGTTGCCTTTGAGCCTATAACTGCACTTTGTATGATTGCAGACGAAAAAGGCTACTTTACTTCTAATGGGCTTGATATCACGGTAAAGTATGTTGAAGGCGGGAACGTGGCTATAAGAGATATGTTTGAGGGCAAACTTAATATGGTTACGGTAGCCGATAATATGGTGGTATTTAACAGTTTTAAGCGGCAGGATTTTAGTGTAATAGCAACTATCGGCAGCGCAGATAACGATCCACGTATCGTTGCCAGTAAAGACAAAGGGATTATAAATCCATCGGACATAAAAGGAAAACGACTTGGGACGATTAAAGGCACTGGTGTTCACTATTTTCTGCATCTTTTTTTAATGAAACACGGCATGAAGGAAGGCGATATTAATATAACATTTAATGATCCTGCCAAAACCTACAATGCGCTGATAAAGGACGAAGTTGACGCCATTTCCACAAGAGAGCCGTTTATTGAACAAGCTGTCAAACATTTTGGAGATAATATAACAGTTTTTGCCGAACCAGGGCTTCTTATAAAAAACTTTAACATTGTAGCGTTAAACAGCCTTATAAAGAACAAACCAGGCGTAATAAAAAAAGTTCTTAAAGCATTGATACAGGCTGAGGAGTATGCTATAGATAATCCGAAACGTGCTATAAGCATCGTGACAAAAAAGATGGGCTTCAGTGAGTTAGAAATATCACAATCACTACAGGATATAAAATTGAAAGTGTTTTTAGAGCAATCAATGCTTTTAAGGTTTGAGGCTCAGGCACGATGGATGATAAATGATAAAGTAGTGGAGAGCGCCGATGTGCCAAATTATTTTTATTTTATCCACACGGATAGCTTAAACTCACTGAAACCTGAAGCTGTTACTATAATAAGGTGAAACATTATGAAAATTAAAACTAAACTACAAATTGGCGCAATTATCTCTCTTATTGTCGTAATTTTCATAGGATTGACGCTTAACTATGAAAGGCAGCAGGATGAGCAAATAAGTAATGCAACTAAAACAGCTGAAAAATTGGTAAAGGAAGTTTATGAGATGAATATTTTAGTCTATGATTATATGCTAAAGCAAGCAGAAACCAGAAAACGTATATACACACAATGGCAATTGAAAACCGATTCATTGTCGCGCCTTTTGACTGAACTGCAATCCAAATATCCCAAGCAACAGCAAATTCTTAACGATGTAAGCGATAATCTGAAGGGTATAAATAAATTGTTTTTAGAGATTAGCAAAACTCACGATAAACAAACAGAAGCTGATAGTAAATCGTCTCTTGAACTTGAGAGGCATTTAATTTTACAGGTATTGACAAGGTCGCAGACGATTGTTTCTTTATCTTCTCAGTTTTACGATATAAGCTACAAAGAACTCTCAATTCTTCATTCTAAAGCACACATGATGATTATTATAACTGTAATCGGTTTAACACTTTTTATAATTGTTATATTACGTTTAATCAATCAAGGCATTGCCAAACCGATAAGAGAACTTACCAGTGGTATGGAGGTTATAGGAAAAGGCAATCTGGATTATAAACTCTATATGTATAGTGGATCCCAAATATGAGACAATCAGTTAAGATAGAGCTGGTTGTAATGAATGGGAGGATAAAATGAAAAACAGACGGAAGTTTGGCAAAGAGTACAAAGCAAAAGTAGCAATAGAAGCGCTCAAAGGTCAGAGGACAGCCAATGAGATAGCGCAGGAATTTGATATTCATGTGAACCAGGTGAATGAATGGAAAAAGCATTTAGTAGAAGGGGCGTCAACGTTATTTAATGGAGTGCAAGAAAATTCTCAGGCGGCATATGAATCAGAGCGAGAGCGGTTATATAGTCAAATAGGGAAGTTGCAAGTAGAAGTGGACTGGCTAAAAAAAAAGAGCCTGTTACTTGCGCAACGGTAAGTGAGAAACGAGCGATGATAGAGCCAGCAAATAAGGAATTGAGTATTCGTCAGCAGTGTAACCTGCTAAGCCTTCCACGCTCCAGTTATTATCGTCAGGCAGTACCGGAGAGCGAGGAGAATTTGAAGGTGATGAGGGCAATAGATGAGCAGTACACAATGCATCCATGGTATGGAAGCCGCACAATGGTTTACATTCTTTTCCGAGCAGGATATAAAGTAAATCGCAAGCGAGTAAAGCGTTTGATGATGTTGATGGGTCTTGTATCTATAGCACCCAGAAAAAGAACGACAGTACGGAATAAGCAACATAAAGTTTACCCTTATCTACTGCGATTATTAGATATTACTATCATCAACCAAGTCTGGTGCAGTGATATAACGTATATTCGAATGAGACATGGCTTTGTGTATCTGACAGCAGTAATGGACTGGTATAGCCGCTATGTGCTGTCATGGGAGGTGTCAGTGACAATGGATGATGGTTTTTGCGTAAGTAGCCTTGAGCGAGCCCTTAGGCTCTATGGCAGTCCTGAGATATTCAACACAGATCAAGGCAGCCAGTATACAGGGGCAGCGTTTATCAATGTGCTTCAGAGCAATGGGATTCGGATAAGTATGGATGGCAGAGGACGGGCTATGGATAATATCATGATTGAGCGGCTGTGGCGCAGTGTCAAGTATGAGGAGGTTTATATAAAAGATTATGAAACTGTTGATGAGTTGATTAAAGCGCTAAGGAGCTATTTTGATTTTTATAACAATGAGCGTCCGCATTCTACGCTTAGAGGCAAAACACCTGCCGAGGTTTATAAAAGCTCTGATTTTGCGATGGCGGCGTAAGGATGCATTACCCTATCCCTTACCCTTATACTAACAGACTAAATACCCTCTTAGAGGGCTATACCTTAAGTCCACTAAAAAGTGGTCTTGACAATGGGGTCCACTATACTATTCATGTAGCTCGGGATATTACTTATTTAAAAGATATTCAGAATGCGTTAAGAGAAAGCGAGGATGAGTTAAAAACAAAAAACTATATCCTTGACCGTTTAAATAGAAACCTTGACAGTCTTGTAAAAAATAAAGTCCAGGAGATAAAAGAAAAAGAAAAGTTACTGATTCAGCAGTCAAAAATGGCGGCAATGGGCGATATGATAGCCGCTATTGCCCACCAATGGAAACAGCCTTTAAATGCAGTCAGCGTTATCGTTCAAGACATTAAAGACGCATATGAATATAATGAAATCAATGATGAGTATATCAATAGTTTTATAAAAAACTCATTGCAGCAAATTAATTTCATATCTAAGACTATTGATGATTTTAGAAACTTTTTTAAACCTTCAAAAGAAAAAGAGACCTTTGATTTAATCGGGATATCTGCAGATGTATTTTCTATGATGTCAAGCCAATTTAAACACAACATGATTGACTATAAAATCACATGCCACACTCATGGTAAGACATTTAACAATCTCTCTGAAATTGTACCCTGTGAAGCTACTATAATAACTACATACAAGAGCTACCTTTCACACGTTATTATGAACATCATAAGCAATGCTAAGGATGCAATTATTCAAAGAAGAAGCAGTGGCGGATTAAGTAAAAACGACATGGGGCTGATAGCGATTGATGTTTACAGGGACAATAACATATTAAAGATGGAAATAAGCGACAACGGTGGAGGAATTCCGGATGAGATAATGGATAAAGTATTTGACCAATATTTTACAACCAAAGACAACACAACTGGAACGGGAATAGGACTCTATATGTCAAAAATGATAATAGAAGACAGTATAGAAGGTAAAATATATCTCAGAAATATTCCAGACGGGGCAGTGTTTACAATAGAACTTAATGTTTAACTAAATCAACGCAGCACTCTATCTTTTTTAACCAAAAATACTTATAATTCACGGTGCGGTTTAACCGCTTAAAATCGTATCAGGGGGAATGTATGAAAAAGTTGGTTTATCTGTTGGTCTTAGCGTTGATTGTTGTTGTCAGCTATTCAGAGAAGGTCTATGCAACAGGAGCAATTGCAATTTCCGATGAGGATGAAATGTATGGTGTTTGTACTGGAGCAGACGGTAAAGACGAGGCTAAGTCATGTGCGGTAAAGGCATGTAAGGACCACGGTGGCACAGATTGTAAGTTCCGTGTGTGGTTTGAAAAATGCGGCGCTGTAGCTGAAAGCCATAAATACTTTGGTATCGGATGGGGTAAAGATAAAGAGACAGCAGAGTCTAAAGCCCTTGACGATTGTGCTCATAATTGCACAATAGTAGCGTCGGAATGTGAAAAGTAAATGTTCTCATAGGCAGGTCAGGGTTCTTATGAACCCTTTCCAACCTTAGCACTGTACCTTTGAGAGTTTCCCTCAAAGGTACAAATCATTTTTAGTAACGACCTTTCTTTTTTAACTAAAAATATTCTTAAATACAATACAATGGAATTTCAAGAGCTCACTCCGGTTATGAAACAGTATTTTGACCTAAAGAAGGTCTATGAGGATGCGATACTGTTTTTTCGCTTTGGGGATTTTTACGAAATGTTTGGCGAGGACGCTATCGTGGCCTCTAAGGTTTTGCAGATTGCTCTTACGGCCAGAAACAAGGGAAAGAAGGAGTCACTGCCGATGTGTGGAATTCCTTATTTTGCCGCCGACGCCTATCTTAAAAAACTTATTGAAGCCGGTCACAAAGTCGCTGTTTGCGAGCAGATAGAGGAGACAGGGTCTCCAAAGGGAATTTTTAAGCGTGAAATTGTCCGCCTTGTTACTCCCGGCACGTATGAGCCGGAAAACCCCGGAGAAAACACCTATATTTTTTCGTTTTATCCAATTAATGACCTGCATGGCATAGCAGTTTCCGATATATCCACCGGTGAGTTTATGGTCTATGAGACAAAAGAAAGTCTGACTGACGAAATCCACAGATTTGCCGCCCGTGAAATCATCTGTCCAGAGTCTCTAAGGGACGACATTCACTACGGCACAATTTTAAAAGACTTTTTTGTCTCATACGTGAGCGACCTGCCTTTTGACTTTATGGAGGCCTACAAGCTGCTCCTTGAGCATTTTAAGGTATCAACCCTTGAAGGGTACGGTTGTGAGGGAAAAAACGGAGCAATTTCTGCTGCCGGAGGTCTTATATCGTATCTAACCGATACTCAGAGATCAAACTTACAATTCACTAAAATTAAAACTCTCAACATGTCCTCATTTATGTTTATAGATGCCGTAACCATAAGGAACCTTGAGCTTGTCGGCAATCTTAAAGACTCAACCAAAAACGATACCCTCCTTGCGATACTCGAAAACAATCTTACCCCTATGGGAACAAGATTTCTTAGAGACGCTCTCCTAAGGCCTCTTATTGATACCACTGAGATAAACAAAAGACTTGATGCCGTTGGAACTCTGGTTTATGACTATACTCTAAGGGGAAACCTAAGAGCCAAACTTAAATCAATACAGGATATTGAACGAATCACGATTAAACTAATTAAAGGGAGTGCTAATGCCCGTGATTTACTTGCCGTTAAAAGCTCCGTTGAAGCGATGCCTGAGATAAAGGAATTATTAAATAATCAGACTGACAACTATCTCAGAGAGCTTGCAGGCGAAATCCCCGACTTTACATCTTTAATTGAAGTCATTGAAGACTCGATAACAGACTCACCGCCGGCTTCTATTAGAGACGGTTGGATAATCAGAGACGGCTGCTCTCAAGACATTGATTATTTACGAGAGATTGCTACAAAGGGAAAAACGTTCCTATCGGAGCTTGAGATTAAAGAGCGCTCCTCATCGGGAATTAATAACCTTAAGGTCAGTTACAATAAAATATTTGGCTACTACATAGAGGTGACAAAGAGTTATCTGCATCTTGTGCCGCCGCACTTTATCAGAAAACAGACCCTTGTAAATGCCGAGCGGTTTATCACTCCTGAGTTAAAAGAGTATGAAAATAAGATAGTCGGAGCCGAAGAAAAGTTAAAAGCGCTTGAGTATGATTATTTCAGAGCGGTTGTAGAAAAGGTGGAGCTATATGCAGGGGGACTAAAAGCTGCTGCAAATGCCATAGCCGTTATAGATTACCTGCAGTCGCTTGCAGAAACAGCTAAGGCAAAAAAATATGTAAAACCAGAGGTTCATAGCGGAGGAGAGATAGTTATTAAAGGAGGGCGGCACCCGGTAATAGAAAAGACTGCCTCCGTTGACAAGTTTATCCCTAACGACTGTGTGCTGGATACAGAAGACAACAGGATGTTAATCATCACAGGACCTAACATGGCCGGCAAGTCAACCTATATGAGACAAAACGCACTGATAATCCTAATGGCTCAGATGGGTTCTTTTGTTCCAGCAGATTCGGCAAAAATTGGGGTCACTGACAGAATTTTTACGAGAATCGGCGCTTCTGACTTTCTTGCCAAAGGACAGAGCACGTTTATGGTTGAAATGATAGAGACCTCAAATATTGTAAACAATGCAACAAAACAGAGTCTTATAATCCTTGATGAGGTAGGCCGCGGCACAAGCACATTTGACGGCATTAGCATAGCATGGGCGGTAGCAGAGCATATTGTTAACTCAATCGGAGCACGAACTCTCTTTGCCACACACTATAACGAATTAACGGATCTTGTAGTTACAACCCTTGGAGTAAAAAACTACAACGTGTCGGTAAAGGAGTGGGGAGACGAGATAATCTTTCTCAGAAAAATAGTAAAAGGTGCCGCAGACAAAAGCTATGGAATACAAGTGGCAAGGCTTGCAGGGCTTCCCGACAGCATCGTAACACGTGCCAAGGATATTCTGTTGGAGCTTGAAAAAAAGGAGGTTCAAGAGGTAGAAGCTCAGGTCTATTTAATCAAAAGGAGAGGAAAAACAGCGATTCAGCTTGATTTGTTCTCTTCTCAAATCCATCCTGCCGTGCTTTCTCTTATCAATCTTGATTTAAAGAAGCTGACTCCCGATGAGGCACTAAACACACTTGCAGAGTTAAAGAAACTTGCTGCTAATTAATTTTTCTGTGCTCAACAGCCACCGCCCTGGAAAAACTTATAAAGTAGTCAATCGCCTTCTGATACTGACCTAACGTGTGGTAAATACATCCGGTGTCATTTAAATATAAAGCGTTCTGAGGGTCTAACTCTACAGTCTTTTCATAATAAACGAGAGCTTCTTGATATTTGATTTCCATAGCCGATACAATCCCGACAAACGCAAAGACAAACAAACACATCAACACAGATTTCATAATCACTCTTCCCTAAGCAGTAATTGTCCGTTATGATACACTAGGTGTGAAAGAAAATGCTATACAATTTGAGATAAAAAATCTTTTCATCTGCGGAAATCTGCGCAATCTGCGGATAGAAATCTTTTATCAGTGCAATCTGTGGTTAAAAATCTTTGAAACTCCATTAATTAGCGTATTGCTCAAGTCCCTCTTTATCGGTAATAACGTGGAGTCCTTTTTTGTCGGTTATAAGTCCTTCTTTTTTAAATTTGCTCAAGGTTCTTATTGAGGTCTCAACAGTTGTACCAACCATTTCGGCAATATCTTGTTTGGTTAATTTAATGTCAATTTGCCCGGGGGTTGGGGATTTGTCGGAGAGTTTTATTAGTAACGAGGCAATTCTTGATTCCACCCGTTCAAGCGCTATGTTTTTTAGCGTTTCGTGGGAGTTTTTCATGCGGTCTCCGATAATCGAGGTGATTTTAAACATCAATATTGGAAACCTGTCAAGAATTCTAAACAGATTCTTACGCAAAATCCTTACTACTTTTGCATTTTCCATAGCTATTGCATTAGCTGGATACGGAAACCCCCTGAACACAGCCAGCGCTCCAAAAAGTTCGCCGTCTTGCACTATCTCAAGAATCAACTCCTTTCCGTCCTGAGACAATTTGGTAATTTTAACCTTGCCGGCAGCCACAATGTAAAACCAATCGGACTTATCACCCTCGTTAAAAACAGCTTCTTTCTTCCTTAAGGAGATAAATTGAATGTATGGTTCTATCTCTTTTAATTCGCTGACTGTAAGGCCTTCAAATATTGGTACATCTTTTAATTCCATACACTATCGTAACATATTTTTTAAAAATTTTCCTTGACATAATGAAACACATGTTATATTATTAACACATGTTACATGAAAATAGGAGATGGCTTTTATTTTTTTACACAGTGTCAGCCTCGCCTGTTAACAACAGGGTTAAGGTTTGGAGGCGGCTTGCTAAGGCTGGTGCCATTCAGTTTAAAAATTCCGTATATGTTCTCCCATTTACAGAGGCGCATTACGAATTCTTTCAGTGGCTGCTAAGCGAGGTTGACTCTGTCGGAGGGGACGGTGGTTTCGTTGTAGTTGAAAAGTTTGAAAACATCAAAGACAACGACGTTATTAAATTGTTTGATACAGTTAGAGAGGGCGATTACGAAAAACACGAAAAACACCTTGATGAAATTGACAGAAACTTTATTAATGCTAAGATGTCTTCTGATTCTACCTGCGTTAACAGTTTTCAAAAGATTCTTGAGCGCTTAAATAAGTTATATAGCGAGTTTGAAGAGATTAAAAAAATAGACTTTTTTAACCTCTATAAAACAAAGACAATAGAGGATAGATTGAATGAACTCAAAGAGGCTGTGATTTTTCATTTGAATCCTGCATCATCGGAAAAAACACGGAAAATTGAGCTCCGAAAAATTGAGGATTTTGGCGGCAGACGTTGGGTGACGAGGAAAAAGCCCTACATTGACAGACTGTCTTCAAGTTGGCTTATCAGGAGATTTATTGATAAGGACGCAGTTATTGCGTTTGAGGACGAAAGTAAGATGGACTTATCGGCTGCCTCTGATACAATCTATTTTGATGTGGTTGGCGGGGAGTTTACTCATATCGGAGATGATTGCACGTTTGAGGTTTTGGTTAAATCGTTTAGCATAAAAGACGCTGCTGTAAAGCATATTGCCGAATTAGTTCACGAAATTGATATGAAAGACGGTAAGTACCGGAGTGTCGAAAGCGCTGGAGTTGAAAAAATAATAAGCGGTATGAGAAAACGCGTTAAAACCGATGAGGATTTGGTAAATAAGGCAACAGAGATTTTTGATTTTCTATATGAGTCAAAAAAATAATTAAAACTAAGAAGGAGCGTAAACTAATGAAAGAGATGACAGATTTAGTAGCCGGATTAATGGCGGTATCGGCAAGGACATCGCCTAAGGCCGGGGGCAAGGATTTTATGGAAATCGTAGTTATAACTAATGGCGGTGACTTACAAAAAATTGCGGATGCTATGAAAGACTATGCTCCTAAGAGCACCAATGAGGCATATTGGTTACGTGACGCTTCTAACATTGAAAACTCAGGGGCGCTTGTGCTTGTCGGGTTAAAGTCGGCTGTGACGGCAGGTTATGATTGTGGCGGATGCGGCTACCCAACCTGTGCCGAGTTTAACAAAAACAAACAGATGAAAGAAAAAGAGATGGGATACTCAGGCCCTCACTGCATTATGAGAATGATGGATATTGGTGTGGCTCTGTCATCGGCGGCAAAAACGGCAAGCACGCTTAACGTCGATAATCGTGTGCAGCAGAGGGTGGGAGCTGCAGCTAAAGCGCTCGGTTTTATCAAAGCTGAGGTAGCGATGGGAATTCCTGTAAGTGTTTCAGGTAAGAATATTTACTTTGACAGACAGACCCCGATAAAGCACTAAGGATTATGAAAAATGACTGATACTAAGCCAAACTTTATGCCGATATATTTGGTCGGCTTTCTTGCCAGATTTTCTTATGCGCTGGCAAGGTCTCCGGTGCTGCCGCTTTTTGCCTTGTACCTTGGGGCAGGCCCTGAGGCAATAGGTTTTGTTGTGGGCGTTTCAACTGTAACCGGTATATTTTTTAAAATGCCCTCTGGCGCCCTCTCTGACGTAATAGGCAGAAGAAGGACACTCTTTGCAGGTCTAATTGTCTTTGCCGTTATGCCATTTACGTACCTTTTTGTAAAAGACTACAACCTGCTTGTGATTATAAGGTTCATTCACGGGCTTGCTACGGCAATATACGGGCCTGTTGCTATGGCAGTTGTAGCTGATGAGGCTGGAGCCAAAAAAGGCGAGGTGCTGTCATGGTTTTCATCGGTTACAATTATAGGTAATCTTCTTGGAGCGCCTGTCGGTGGATTTATTCTTCACACATTGGCTCACGGTAATCCAACCTTTGTTGATTTTCAAAGGGCATATCTCCTAAGCGGTATAACAGGAATAATGGCTCTGATTTTTGGCATTAAAATGCTCAAAGATGACAAACCAACAGGCCAAAAAGCCGGATTGAAAGCCGCCTACAAAAAATTTGCCTCAGGCATAAAAGAGGTCATAAGCGACAAGAGGGTGGTTATAACCTCAGCCATGGAGGGCATACAAAACATGTCTATGGGGGCGCTTGAGGCGTTTTTGCCGATTTATGCCGTAAAAGTAGCGCTCCTTAACGAACTCCAGGCAGGACTTTTGTGGGGAGTGCAAGTGCTTGTGACAATTCTCTCAAAACCTGTCATGGGTAAAACCTCGGACAAATACGGAAGAACTCCGATAATTGCCGCAGGATTGCTCCTTTGTGCCGTCTCCTTTGCAATGTTTCCGCTGTTTAAGAGTTTCTATCTATTGATATGCTGCGCTTTAGTGTTTGGCTTTGGCGAGGCGCTTGTGACGTCGTCATCGGCAGCACTTGTAGCCGATATTTGCAAGGAAAAACACTTTGGCGCCGCTATGGGAACATTTGGCACTATATTTGACATCGGACACGCCTCAGGCCCAATACTTGCCGGCGTGCTGATAGCAAAGTTTGATTACCTGCATACCTTCTGGATGATGGCGTCTCTCATAATTGTTGCTATCCCCGTGTTTTTACTTAATGTTAAAAATGATAAAGGATAGTGGAAGATAGTTAAGGGGAAGGACTCTGTCCTGCCCCCTGTGGCTGCCCAGATTAAAGAATTTTTCAATCGGCGTTCCGCCGCTTAAAAAGTATTTTAGGGGAATCCCCATTTGGAGGAAACAAACAGTATTGCGACAACCTTGACTTTTCAGTAACTTCAATTGTTACAATGATAGTATGGTCGGTATTATGATGAGTGAAGAAAGTGATAACATAATTTTTCTATTAGAGCAGTATAAAAGACAATTCGCTGACCAATATGGAATAGTCGCTCTTGGAGTTTTTGGCTCAGTTGCCCGCAGGGAAATGCAAGGTGACAGCGATGTAGATGTTGTGATAAAAATAACCCATCCTAATATAATTACATTGTCCCGTATTCGTCTGGAAATAGAGGAGCTTATCAACAAGCATGTTGATATTGTGCATTATAGAGAAAAAATGAACACATTGCTAAGAGAAAGAATAGACAAAGATACAATCTATGTATGACAGACCACTTGTCATTGCTATTTTAAACTCAATATTTTCAGCGGCGGAAAGAATAATGAAAAAAATGGCAGTGATTGACTCTCCTCTATGGATAAGATATGAATAAAAAGACACGCTTTATAGTTGGCATAGATTTAGGGACGACTAACTCGGCAGTATCCTATATTGATACTGAGGATAAATCATCTAACAAGAAGAAACCTCACGAATTAAAAAAGGCTCCTGTGGTATTTGATATTCCACAGTTTGTTGACGACGGAATTGTCGGTAAGATTTCCACTTTGCCGTCCTTTTTGTATATACCAGGAGCATATGACGCTGAGATTGCAACTGACGGGCTTCCGTGGCAAACCGGCTCTGAAAAGATAATAACCGGCGAATATGCCCGTATAATAGGCGGGAAAAAACCGTCCAACCTTGTCTATTCTGCTAAATCGTGGCTTTGCTATAGCCGTGTGGACAGGAACGCTCCAATCTTACCGTGGGGTCGTGAAGACACTGCAGGGAAACTATCTCCCGTAAGCGCCTCTGCTGCATATCTAAAACATATAATTAACGCATGGAACTCAGATGGAGGCGGCGTGCGCGGTAAGTACCATCCCCTTCAAGATGAGCAGGTAGCTGTTACAATTCCAGCCTCCTTTGATGAGACTGCGCGTGAGCTTACCTTTAAAGCCGCAGAACTTGCCGGGTTTAAAAACCTCACGATGCTTGAAGAGCCGCAGGCAGCGTTTTACAGCTGGATTTCTCAAAATGAAGCAAATCTCGGCGACATTATAAAAGAAAACACTCTGGTTTTAGTCTTTGATATGGGAGGCGGCACTACTGACTTTAATCTCATTACGGTTGAGGAAAGAGGCGGCAAACCTGAGTTTAAACGAGTGGCGGTTGGAGATCACCTTATGCTTGGAGGCGACAACATGGATCTGGCGCTTGCCAGAGAAGTTGAGGAAAGCATCTTTGGCGCAGGTCAAAAAATGGGTATTGCCGGCTGGACGTCTCTCACTCACCAGTGCCGTAAGGCTAAAGAAACACTCCTTTCCGAGCAAAGCGTCAATGAGGTAGAGGTAACTTTCCTTGGCTCAGGACGGAGCGTAATAGGAGGCTCGGTTAAGGGCGTGATTACCTCTAATGCTGCTAAAAATATCGTACTGAACGGGTTTTTTAAACATGTTGGAATAGATGAGGATGTAACCGAACGGCGGTTAGGTTTTCAGGAATTGGGACTGCCCTATGTCTCAGAGACGGCAGTGTTTAAGCATCTATCGGCATTTTTAAAACGACATGCCGCTAATCCGTTTTTAGCTCCATGGGTAAAAACCGCTGACACAGGCGGCGTAAGAGCCGTTCGCCCTGATGCTGTTCTTTTTAACGGCGGTGTGTTTAAATCAGCATCATTACGTAAAGCATCGCTTGATATGATTAATCACTGGTTTTCTCCCTCAGAACCGAACTTTAACGTAAAAGAACTGGAAAATGACAAACTTGACCACGCTGTTGCCCTCGGTGCGGCTTATTACGGACTTGTGCTGAGAGGGGAGGGCGTGCGGATTACCGGTGGCACAGGGAAATCATACTACATAGAGGTTGCGCATCAAAGCGCTGCACCTTCTGAGCTGAAATCGCCGCTTACCTCTGTCTGCATACTGCCGCGTGGTGCTGAGCCAGATAATGAAATTACTCTAACAGAGCCGGAGTTTCAAGTTATGGCAAACACTCCGGCCTCTTTTAACATGTTTAGCTCAAGCTACCGGGTCGGAGATAAGCCCGGAGACATTGTCACAGCCGAACAGGATTTCTTTTTTAAACTGCCACCGGTCAAAACCATTCTTCAGTTTGGTAAAAAATCTGGTACCGCTCACCTTCCTGTAACACTTAGCGTAAAACTAAATGAGTACGGAACACTGGATATATGGTGTGAGTCAAAAACAACACCGCATCGCTGGAGACTGTCATTCCAGTTGAGAGACGCTGCTGCGTCAGATGACACATCAGAGGAAACAGCAGCGCTGACTGATACTCGCACACTTGATCAGGAAACCTCAGAGCAGGCATGTGAGGCAATAAGGGCAGCACTGTGGGGCAATGAGCAGGCGCTTGGTGCTTTAACTAAAACGATAACTGAAATCATCGGAGTGGAAAAAGACAACTGGCCGCTTCCTGTTATTCGTAAACTCTGGGATACGTTAATGGAGCTTAAACAACGACGGCTGATTACCCCTGTGCATGAGGCCAGATGGTTAAACATGTCCGGTTTTTTGCTTAGACCCGGATTTGGTTATTTGCTAGATACTGAGCGGATAAAGGAGCTATGGAAAATATTTTCAGAGGGAGTCAAATTTTACCGCTATGGCGGGTGTTGTTTAGAGTGGTGGATTATGTGGCGACGGGTAGCGGGCGGTCTTAGTGAGCAAAATCAGGATATAATTTTTAAGAAGACAGCTCAACATCTCATTCCTGGCAGAAAAAAGAAAGACACTCCAAAACTCCAAAACCCTGAAGTTTTGGAGTTTTGGATGCTCACAGCAAGTCTTGAGCGGCTTGGCAGCACCGCAAAGGTGGAGCTTGGGGATGAGCTGCTACGGCAGATTAAAAAGTTTGGCGACAAAAACACTGCTAAACTCATGTGGGCACTATCTCGCCTTGGAGGACGTGTTCCATTTTATGGCCCTGTGGAAAAGGTAATACCAAAAGCTGCTGCTGAAAAATGGATACGAGAGATAATGGCTCTAAAATGGACACACCCCGCCGATGCCTCATACGCAATATCTCAGTTGGCAAGAAAAACCGGTGACAGGGCAGGCGACACTGATGATGCTCTCAGAGAGGAGGCTTCACGGTGGATACAAAAAGTCACAGCCGGAGCCGCAGAGCGTTACATTAAGCGGCTTTCAGAGGCACTGCCTGTTAGTTTTGATGAGGAAAGGGAGGTTTTTGGCGATACGCTTCCGGTTGGTTTAATAATAAACAAAGGAAAATAGTAAGACTGTTTTTTGGTTAAGTATAAAATTTAAAAAAGTGGTTGACTTGCTTATTTTAAATATGCTATCATGTGCACGATAAAAGTGCTAAATAACTAATAAAGAATAAAGGAGGTGAATCAATTGAAGAAAGTAATTACGATAGTTATGGTATTTGCAATGCTCCTGTCAGCAGCAGCCCTTTTTGCAGGCGACAAAGTAGTTGGCACCGTAAAGTCAATAGACAAAAAGGCTGATGGCGTTATGGATATTACCGTAACTGATGAAAAAGCTGGTAAAGACGTCGTAGTTAACTGCAATAAGGACTGTGATGTTAAACCTGGCGCAGATGCAGTTGGCGCAAAAGTTACCGTCGAAACAAAGGCAAAGGGTAAAGTTGTAAGAAAAGCAGTAGCTGGTTGCTAATACGTTTTTATTTAATGGAAAGACGGGATAGTCCCCGTCTTTCTGTTTTTATGCCGCTTGTTATAAGTGTCCATCGGTGTATGGTTTTGTTTTAAGCTTCTGTGTCATGGTTTTATTCCTATATTGTCAACAGTGTGTTCCAGAATATCTTTTAATGCTTTAGAGTTCGGATTGAGCCTGTATGCGGACATAAACTCTGAAACTGCCTCAGTCCTCTTACCACTGTCTCTGAGCAGGATTCCGTTAAAAAAGTGTGGTTCCCAATCAACCGGATTAAGTTTTGCAGACCGTTTTAAGGCAGAGATGGCAGCATCATAGTTTTTCATTCCACCGTATGCAACACCAAGGTTTTTATAGACCTCCCAGTCGCCATTGTTTTGTTTTACGTACAAGCTCAGATATTTAGCAGCCGGCTCGTACCGGTTATATTTTACTAAAGCGATGCCAAGCTCTTTGTAAAGATTAAGAGCCGCGCTTTTTTCTCCTAATGATTTAAGGAATAAGAAATACTTTTCGCTGTCTTTAGTTTTCCCATCCATTTCAAGAGCTAACCACATATTAAAATTTAGCTCCCTGTTGTATGGGCGTATCTTTAAACCTTTTTCAAATTCCACTCGTGCCTCCGTGATTCTACCTGCTTTCAGCAGCGCCTGCCCATAATTATTATGCGCAGCGTAGTTTCCCGTGGTTATTTCTATTGCATGTTTAAACAGTGAGGCGGAATCTTTCCAGTAGGCTGTCTGTTTGTGGGTTAGGAAAATCAACGGTGGAAAAACAATAAGACAAATAAAAATTGTTGCAATGGTTTGAAGTTTTGTTTTCTCAAGCAGCTTTCCGGCCCCCCATACAATGACTATAAATATTCCTATCTCAGGCAGGTAAGCATATCTGTCAGCCATCCTTGCAAGGCCTACAGGTACAATCTGGATAACCGGCAGAAACGTTCCCACATACCACAGCCATCCCATTGTTGCATACGGCGCTTTATTTCTTTTGGCGATAGCAAGGGTGGTTATTCCAACAAGAAAAATAGTAGCCGCTGCTACTGGTACAAATGACTGTATATCGTTATAGGGATAAAATACTGCAAAATCTACAGGGTTAAGCAGGTTTTTTATGTACTCAAAGTAGGAAAGCACGACGTTTGAGAGTCTGTTAGCAAGCGGCAGTTCATCAAGAGAGAGTATAGTGTGGGCTTTTTCTTGAATTAGGGTTATGACAACACTCCCTGCGACAGAAATCAGAAAAAGAGGAATTTTTTCAAATAGGAGCCACAGTACCATGTGTTTTTCCTCCTGATAGAGTACCCCATTATGAAGCACTCCTATTTCGTATCTTCTGAGTGGCCAGAAATCAAAAAGCAACAAAGTAAATGGAAGCACCACCGCTGACGATTTAGACATCACAGAACATGCTGAGAGCAAAAGCAACAGAATATAAACCGGAATATTTTTGCTTCTAATGTATGAGACATAAGCAAACCATGAAAGAATCATAAAAAACATAAATAAGATGTTCTTTCTTTCAGCTGCCCACACTACTGATTCCACATTTATAGGATGCACTGCAAACAGCGCCGCAACAAACGCACTTTGCCAAAGCCTTTCTTCAGTAATCTCAAACAAAAATAAAAATAACAGAATGGAGTTGGCAATGTGTATAAACAAACTTGTAAGATGGTGCCCAACAGGGTTTAAGCCAAAAATCTGCACATCTGTCATGTGGGAAATCCACGTTATGGGATGCCAGTGCGAGCCGCGAGTGGCTGTCACTGACCAACTAAGAGAGTTTAAATTTAGTCCATCTTTTATGTGGGGATTTTCACTTATATACTTAAAATCATCGTAACTTACAAATGAGTTATTTACTAAATTGTAGTAGGCAAGGACAGTTATGACGATAAGTCCAAATATAACCAACATCTTTAAGTCGACCCTGGACCCTATACTTTGATATCCTCTCACAGCATATTATAAGTAAACACAAATAGGCCGGTCAACACAGCTGTCATACAGGGCAAACGCATTTCACAGGAAATAATAATATATTGCCAATGCAGTGTAGCTTCGCTAAAAAACTGGATTCCTGCCTGCGCAGGAATGACAAGAAAAAGAAATTGCTCCCCTTTGTCATTCCCGCCTCCGAGCGGGAATCCAGTCCATTTCTCTAAAAATTCTGCCTTGCAACAGAGAAGTCTTTTGCTGCTTTTTTCTCTAATGCGTTTGCCCTGAGCTGTCATATACAGGATTTACTTAGAAAACAAAAATTGCATATGCAGTTAGCTCCGCAAACAAAAAAATGGATTCCTGCCTTCGCAGGAATGACAAGAAAAAGAAATTGCTCCCCTTTGTCATTCCCGCCTACGAGCGGGAATCCAGTCCTTTTAACTGTATCATTTGCTGACTGAAAAAAATCTACAGGAGTTAACTCAATAAGCATTAAACAAAATACACTAAGAGCTCATCAGCTCCAGATAAGTCGTCCTCTTCTTAATGCCCAACAAGAGACCGAGACGTCAACCAAAAAAGAGAAACTGTGAAGATTAACAGTGGCTGCCTTTACTCCTAAAATGGCAGTCTTACAGCTTAGAGGCGGAAACTCAGCTACAAGTGTGTTTAGCGCCTCGGCTAACTCCTGCTCAAGCTGCATAAGTTCTGGATGAGTGTTTTTGTCAGAGATCTTACGAAGCAGCTGTTTTTTTGACAATGCAGCTACCTGTGTTCTTTCTGACCCAATTCCTATTCCAAGGACACAGGGTGAGCAGAGATTATCGCCCCTTTGTGATATATAGTCCAGTAAAGCCGTTTTCACTTCTGTAAAATTACCGGTAAATGGCTGCTTTATAGAAAAAAACATCCCAGCATTTTCACAATCAGCTCCATTTAAAAGTAAATCAACCACAAGAGATGTGCCCTCTGTCTCCTCAAAAAAAACAACAGGGACAGGGAACGAGGGTGCCATATCGCCCTCATTCCTATCCCAAAAAGCTGGAATTTTCTTATAGGCTGTCTCAGTGCCGTCTAAAATTATCTCAGAAATCTCTCTTCTGCTAAGTGAGCGAGGCATACCGACCCAAAACACAGGCACTCCCGCATGTTGGCAGAGTGGCTTGTTTTTAACTCTGGCCTCTTTTATCTGCTCAAGGATAGCGCCTAAAACTCCTCTGGTTTGGCCTCCCTCATCCTCCTTGCCGTAAGCCGCCTTTATGGCGTCTTCAACGTCGGGAGGAATTGAGGTAACCACTTTCTTAAAAAGCTCTACTATGCCATCCTTAAGTTTTAGCACAAGCTATTTTTTATCCGATGGTGGCGGTGCGCCATGACCAGGAGGGAGCGCTCCAACAGCACCAGCCTCAGGTTTTACTCCCATATGTTTATTTACAAAATCGTCAATCGCTTTCTGGTCAACTGTTACCGTATAACCTTTCTCTACCTGTGACATATAGGCTTCGAACGTTTTTTTCTGTTTTTCCTGAGTTAAAAACTGAATTATCATAGCTTTAGAATTTTCAAACTCAAGTTTCTTAGCGGGCTGAATGTCTGTAAGTTTAATAATGTGATAACCAAACTGGCTTTTCACTGGGCCGCCAATTTCTCCCTTAGTCATGGAAAATACAGCCTTATCAAACTCAGGCACCATTTGTCCCTGTCCAAAAAACCCGAGGTCACCATTTTTCTCTGCGGACATTTTATCGATGGAGTGCTCTTTTGCAAGTTTTCCGAAATCATCGCCTTTTTTGACCTTTGCTAAAATCTCCTTAGCCTCATCCTCTGACTTCACTAATATATGGCTTGCTTTTCTTTGTTCAGCCACTTCAAAGTCTTTAGGATTTTTTTCATAATACTCTTTGGCCTCCTCCGGGGTTACCTTTATTCCCTCAGCTCCAACGTTTCTTGAAACAAGAGAATTTATCAGATAACCCTTCTTGAAGTCATCCACCTTTTTTATATAGACAGGGTCCTTATCGAGTCCGGCCTTTTTAGCCTCAAGGTACAACACCTCTCTTTTCTTTAACTCATCAACCAATTTGCTTATGCCCTCTTTGCCGGCAAACATAGGTTTGACATTTGGCGGCAGGCTTGCCAACTCATCCTGAATTTGATCGTCCGTAATTGTTACGTCTCCAATTTTGATTACAGTTGTGCCGGTTTTCGCTTTTCCCTGTTCGCCTGAGTTTCCACATGCAAAAAGAAACATCAGCGAAAGTGATAAGTAAAAGAGTCTTTTCATTATTATCTCTCCTTAATTTTAGTTAACTGTCATATAGATTAACAGTTTTTACTTATTTTTTGCAACTAACCAACCGATGGTGTTTTAGCAGAGGATTTTAATTGTGAGCAATATTTACGGGGGCTATCCTGACTGCCCTCATTGAGGGATAAACTCCGGATACAATCCCTGTCAATACAGAGCAGATTAACGCAAGCATAACTCCTGTGGCAGAGACTTTAAGCGGCAATTCTGAAAAGTAACTTATTCCGGCATTAATCAGCGTGCCAAGCAAAACCCCTGCAATTCCTCCGCTAACTGATATAAACGATGATTCCCCTAAAAACTGAAGCACAATGTCTCTCTTTGAAGCCCCAACAGCCCGTCTAATTCCTATTTCTGTGCGGCGTTCTGTCACCATGAGGGCCATTATGGAAAGAATCCCGATTGCGCTAATTGAAAACGATGCCGCAGAGGCACAAAGCCCCAGAATTTTAACTATTCTGATAGTCTTGTCCTGCATTACTGTTAAATCCTTAAGAGTAAAAACAGAAAAATCATTTTGTTCGCCGGTGCTGTGCCGCTCTTTAAGTATTCTCTCGGTCTCTGCTTTAAGCGGTTCCATTACTGCGCTATCTACCGCCTGCACCTGAATAAAGTTAACTTTTGTAGTGTTTGTAAACCTTCTTAAAAATGTCTGAAGCGGCATATAAACAAGGTTATCCTGATTAATGTCCGAAAAATCCTCTCCCATAGGCGCTGCTACCCCTATTATCTCACATGGCAGTTGATAAATGTAAATGTATTTTCCAAGAGGGGACTCATCAGTGGGAAAAAATCTCTCAGCTATATTTGAACCAATCACAACCACTCTCTGAAGTTCCTTGTCATGGGCCTGTGTAAACAGTGTGCCGGAGCTTAATTTAAGGTCTCTGATTTTAAAATATTCTACCGAAACTCCCATCACAACGGCTCCAGGAAGAGTCGTGTCACCATATCGTATAGGCATTGACTTGGTGGAAACAACAGCCGTCTCTTTCACATACGATGTATGGTCCCTGATAGCGGCGGCATCAAGAGCGCTCAGTCTGGGAGATTCGGTCATAATATCCGGTCTGCCGTGGGTTTTCATTTGACCGCTTCTGATTATAAGCAGATTTTTACCGAATGAGGCCAATTCTCTTTCTGTTTTTATTTCCATTGATAATGAGACACCTGATACTACAGTAATTGAAAGCGCTCCAAACACAGCACCCATAACAGCAAGTGTGGTTCGCAGTTTAAAGGTACTAAGTGACTTCAGAGCTATCTTGAGATTCAGAGTCAGGTTTTTAAAAGTATAGTTACGTCTCCTGAGTGTGGTCACCGTATTGCCTCAATGGGTTTAAGCGATGAGGCATTTACGGCGGGTTTTATACCAAATATAACTCCTGTAACAATGGAAAGAGACATAGCTGCCGCAAAAGCCCGCCATGAAAAATGAATGGGAAAGTTCGCTGTGGCATTGAGAATTTCAGAAACTCCTATTCCAAGTAAAAACCCCATAACACCGCCCAGAGCCGTTACAATAGCTGCCTCAAATAAAAACATGCTGAAAATGTCGCCTCTGGTAGCTCCGCATGCTCTCCTTATTCCAATTTCCCGAGTTCTTTCCTTAACCGAAAGAAGAAACAAATTTGCCAGTACAAACCCTGATACAACCAGCGACACCAAACCGGTTATCCCTAAAAAGACGACCAATGAGCCGGTTAGTGCTACAAGAAACGCTATTATCTCATCAGAGGTGATTATCTTAAAATCGTCATCATCATCCTCTTTAAGGTTATGACGGTGTCTGAGAAATTCCCTGAGTTCAGCTATATGGTATTTCAGATTTCCCTGATCTTCAAACCGCACTTTTATTACAGACACGTAGCGGGATTCATTAAGCAGCTTACGCATAACAGTGGAGATGGGCATAATTATCCGGTCATTAAGGTCCTGTCCCATCTGTGAAATGGTTCTGTCGGCAAGAACACCGATGACTCTGCATGGAATTCTACCGACCATGATAGTCTCTCCGGCAGGGGATTTATCACCAAACAGTTCACCGACGACTTTTACACCGGTCAGACAGACATTTGTGCCAGAGGCAATATCCTCAGCAGTTAAATCACTGCCCTCCTCCACAGGCCAGCTCCAGCTTTTGCTGTAGTTTTCCGATGAGCCCAAAACCAGTGTTTGATGTTTTTTGCTGCCGTATGAAACAGTTGTCCCGGGTTTTATGGCTACAGGGAGGACTAACCATGCCGACATGAAAGCGTCCCGGATTGCCTGAGCATCGGTAAGTGTGAGAGTCTTATATCTGTATCCGGAGGCTTTTTGAACCTCTCCGCCGCCAATTATAAGGGCGGTGTCCGGGCCAAACTTATCAACCAGTTCGTAGGCGCTCTTGTAAGCGCCCTCAACTGCGGCAACTATGGCTGTTATTGCAGCAATAGCAATGCTCACGCTAAGTATGCAGAAAAAACTCCTAAGGCGATATGCCCTGACGGCTGAAACGGCAGATCCGGCATTTGATAGTACTCTATAGCGGTTTATGAAAATATTCCTAATAATTATAATTATACCACAAGAGGTAAGCTCATGTCGTTAACAGTATGAATTGTCGCACACAAGTTGAATTATTGCTTAAATTATTGTTATTGTAACATAGCTTTAATTTGAGGGCAGACAGAGTTCAGACAATTATAACCACATGCTGAAAAAAATCGAGATAACCTATCGTGTAAAATGTTACCACGGCGAGGATGTTAAGCGGCTTGTAAGAAAGATTGCCCTTGAACAGACCGTTGAGGTGCCTGATGAGCTTGCTGCCATACGAGGCATCGGTGAGACAATAATCGGCAAAACGGAAAGTATCACACCCACAAATAAGGAAAATATCTATCTTGCCGTAATATCCTATAACCCTGAGATAACGGCATATCAGCTGCCGCAGTTTCTAAATGTTCTCTACGGTAATATTTCACTCCTTAACGGGATTAAAATAATAGATATTAAGCTCCCTGAGTGCTTTGTGGAGAAATTCCGGGGGCCAAACTATGGGATTAATGGAATTAGAAAACTCCTCGGTGTTTATGGGCGTCCGCTTCTTAGCACCGCACTAAAGCCGATGGGACTTTCTCACTCTGAGTTAGCAGAAATCGCCTACAACTTTGCCCTTGGCGGCGGCGATCTTGTAAAAGACGATCACGGTCTTGTTGACCGAAGTTTTGATAAATTTAAAGAGCGAATTTCCTTATGCACAAAGGCTGTAATGAGAGCAAACGCTGAAACCGGTAAAAACACTATATATTTTCCAAATATATGCGCACCGGCGGATATGCTTGAGAGCTGCGTCAGCTTTGCCGCAGGTGAGGGTATTAGAGGGATTCTTATCTCTCCATTTTTGGTTGGAATTGATTCGGTGCGATACTTAAGCGAAAAGTTTAATATGATTTTTATGACACACCCGGCTCTTACCGGCACTCATTTTCACGACATAAATCACGGAATAGCTATTGATGTTTTACTTGGGACAATTTTTAGGCTGGCCGGCGCCGATATTTCTATCTATCCCAACACGGGAGGACGTTTTGGCTTTACTTCTGATGACTGCAAAAAACTAAACGATGCCCTGAGACAGCCCCTTTACAATATCAAACCGTCATTCCCTGCCCCAGCGGGTGGTATGAGCTATGAAAGAATCACCGACATGGCAACCCTTTACGGCATTGACACTGTGTATCTAATTGGAGGCGCCCTTCATCTTTACAACAAGAGTTTAAGAAAAGGCACTGCAGATTTTTTAAATAAAATACGGGAGGTATTTCCAGAGGAAAAAACAACGACTCCTGACTTATCATCTAACCTTACTCATTCATCCTGCAACACCTATGCTAATACGCAAGGTGAGCTTCCATGCCACATTCCATTTAGTAATTTCTCGTGGCAAGGCAGAACTCCAAAAATTTATAAGCCATTGGAACATCAGGATTTTAAAGACATAATCCGCCATGAATTAACAGGACGATACGGTGAAGAGACCAAATTTGACCTCAGATATTTTGAAATCGCAGAAAAAGGTTATTCAAGCCTTGAAAAACACCACCACGAACATGTAATAATATGTGTGCGGGGTTTTGGTCAACTGATATGCGGCACTGAGAAAATAACTCTAAGTCCGCTTGATGTAGCCTACGTGCCCCCCATGCAGGTTCATCAGCTTATAAACGAATCAGCAGAGCCGTTTGGTTTTTTCTGCATCGTTGACCATATAAGAGATAAACCCCAAAAACCGTAGAACAAACTATTAATTATAAAATTAAGGAGACAACAAACATGGCAGACCTTGACAACGTAAAAGAAGCTAAACTTTTCTACACTGAGGTTCCTCAAAAAAGTGATGTATTTTTTCTGAAAGGTTCAAACTCCCTCGATTGGGGCATGAAAAACCGTCTTTCTAAAATCTTTGACCCCACCTCCGGCAAAACCGTTATGCTTGCTATTGATCACGGCTATTTCCAGGGACCAACGACAGGTCTTGAAAGAGTTGATATCAATATTGTGCCGCTTATGCCCTACACGGACACTCTGATGCTGACCCGCGGGATTTTAAGATCCGTCATTCCCCCCACATACCAAAAAGGAATAGTGATGAGAGCAAGCGGAGGCCCAAGCATACTGAAGGAGCTTTCTAACGAAGAAATCGCCGTTGACATTGAGGACTCCATCCGGCTTAACGTATCGGCTATGGCAGTTCAGGTTTTTATCGGCGGCGAATACGAAACTAAATCCATTCACAACATGACCCGCCTTGTTGACATCGGCAACCGTTACGGGATTCCTACGTTGGCTGTTACAGCCGTAGGTAAGGATATGGTTAGAGACGCTCGGTATTTCAGGCTTGCGTGCAGAATTTGTGCTGAGCTTGGCGCCTCATACGTAAAAACCTACTATGTGCCGGACGGGTTTGACACTGTGACGTCATCGTGTCCTGTGCCTATAGTTATGGCAGGCGGCAAAAAACTGCCCGAATTGGACGCTCTTACAATGTCATATAATGCAATACAGCAAGGAGCGGCAGGGGTTGATATGGGCAGAAACATTTTTCAGGCCGATGACCCAATTGCAATGATTCAAGCCGTAAGAAAAGTCGTACACGAAAGTATGGTGCCTAAGCAGGCCCTTGAATTATATCAAACTTTGAAAAACGAAAAGAAACGCTAAAAAGCGTAGTTTTCATTTTGAGAGGGAAAGAGCAAAGCAATAGGGAGTGTTGCGCACACTTTTATTTAATACACTGACCCCTTGATTTAATCGTAAACAATATCGTGAGAACCGATGTTGAGCAGATGCACAGTGTCATCGGATAGTTTGAATGTAATACGTATATCCTCAGTCAATGAACACGCATATCTATCACTTAGATTACCGAAGAGTTTATGTGTTTTAAGCGATGGGGTGAAAGGATTATCTCGTAGTGTCTCTAAGGTTTTTGATAACTTTGCAGTAAGGGGCGGTGAGTTTTTAGTAATCTTAGACGCTTTCCGGACGAAAGGCTTTTTGAAATTCAACTTAGGCAAGCTATTCTTTCCAACTTTTAATGAATTCCATAGCCTCCTCAACCGTATCAAACGTATAGCCCTCTTCTTGTTCAGCAGCCAGTGTCTCTTCAACAAACTCTTTATGCCTACGCTCCTTGTCAGCGAGAAAAGAAGCAAAATCTGACACTTCTTTAAGCCGCTCAAGAGACAAACTACTCAACGTACTATCTATCCGGTCAATGTAGCTCTGCTCATCAGCTGCCTTATGACTTGTTTCAATAACAGTTTCGTTCATGACTATAGTTTAAACAATTTTAGAGGAAAGAGGCAACACGGCAACCAATAGGTTTTTGCGCTCTGTCATCGCGCTTAGGCGTGTACCACTTGTTGCACACAAGTCCGTGGCTTGAAGATAACGTCAACTTCAATATCTTCGTCAAGTTTTTCAAGAATCGTAATCATTCGGTCAAGCGTAAAGTGCTTGAGCCGCGCATTTCTGATGCGTGAAAACTCCGAATGTGACACGCCCGTCAACCTTTCGGCTTCGCGTGTGGAAAGGCTACGTTCGTCAAGCGTGCCAATAATTTTTGCCGCGATGATGGCACGAGCCTGTTCAACGTTGGCGTTGGGACGGCCAAAGTCACGGAACACGTTACCGCTGCCGTGTATTAATTCAAAATCGTCTTCCATTTTAGAGCCTCCTTCAATCGTTTTAATCGTTCACGGATAATATCAATCTCCATTTGAGGCGTTTCAATTCCGGTCTTTGATTTTTTCTGAAAGGCGTGAATGACCCAAATGTCTGCGCCAATCTTCACGGCATAGAGGATGCGGAAAGCGTTACCTTGATGTTTAAGCGCTATTTCAAAAACACCGCCGTCAACACCTTTGAAGGGTTTGGCAATGTCCGCCTTGCCGCCTTCGGCTGATATCGTAAGCGCTCTCAACATATCAGCCTGCACATCATCGGGAAATTCGTCAAAATCCCTCCGCGCCGCTTTCATCCATGAAATAAGCCGCGTGTCTCTCATTGCTATATGTTGACATATCTATCACCACTTTTGCAACATCTTTTTTAGAAAATAGTACGCGTTTATCATTTTGTCTATGTGTTGGCTTTACCCGGCTTCAACAAAAATGCGGGTTTACAGGCTGCAGCGGGTAAAACAATAGACAGAAGGATACATTTTGTCTAAGTATCTCTTTTTCACCATGCAAAAAACTCTTGTGCAATAAAAAAAAGACATATCCGTTATTGTCCAGTCCTTGTTCTGCTGTATTCATTATTTTTCTTATTATGTATTAAACTAACATCATAAAACAAATTAATTATGAATCACTTTTTTAAAAAAGGAGGAAACAATGTCTATTTCCAGCGACATGATTAAGGAACTCGCGATTAGGGCAATGAAAGAAAAAACTGGCTCTGAAGATATGGCCAAAGCCTTCGGTTTCTTGATGTTTGGAGGATTTGGTGTACCAGGAGTAGTTGACGGAGCAAAGTTAGCTTCTGCTGCAGATAAAATAGATGAGGCTGGACAAGAATTTACGGAAGATGTAGCTTTAAGCTTAGTTTCCGATGTGGCTAAGGCAACACTTGCAGAGTCTCTTGAAGCAGCAGCCTTAACAGTATTAGAAGAAGCAGGTATAACTGCTGAAGCAGTAGCATCTATGTCCGTTCTTATCGTTACTGGTTTACTTGATTCGACACCTATAGCACCAGAACCAGAACCAACACCAGAACCAGAACCAGAACCAACACCAACACCAGGCGGCGGTGAAGGCGGCGGTGGTGGTGAGTAAATTAACCCCTTTTTGCCTACACGATTTAACCCCGTTTCTGAGGTGTCTGTTGCAAAATTAGACAAAACGTATTCTTCTGTCTAATTTTCTTCAGGCGAGTTCCACGGGCTTGTGGCAGAATGATAATCGTAGGGTTTCTGGTGCAGGCTTAAGGCAATATCTTCTTTATAAAGGCGTCTGCGGCTTTCATGGCATCTTTGACCAGCGGGACGCCTCTAAACAATCCTCTGTAATAACCGCCGATATGCAAGGTTTCATATAGATTTTCAAACTCTCTCAATAGCTTGCCGTTATTGACAGACACATATTTTTGTAGGGCTGCCCTGTAGCCGTCAACGGACTTAGGCAATTCTTTAACGGTTAATCCCTTCTTTATCAGTACCTCGTTAATGGCTTCAAGTATAGCAAGGTACGCCGTGCCAAACGCTTCACGGACGGGCTTTTTGTCGAGGTAGATATTATCTTCAATGGCGGCAGCCCTGAGCAAACCTTTCGCGTTTTCCATATACCGGTACGCTTCACGTTCTGTATGTGTCTTAGAGTGTTTCACTGCTCCCATGCTTAATTGTATGCTTTCAATGACGTCTGAGTCAATACGTATAGACAAACCCGTCAGGTTGAAGGTAGAATATAATTAGTGGAAACACCCATTCATAAAAGATTTATGAGTTTTTTAAACTGAAACTATAAAGAGCATCGTGGGGGGAGCTGAGACATTGATAAACAAGTGGTCAGACGATGAAGCCGCAGAGTTCATAAAACTCTATGGCGAAAAATATGGGGATGACCTTGCCTTAAGAACCTATACGACTCAGCTTTTGGGCAAAGATAAATCTCTTGTCCTTCATGGAGGCGGAAATACCTCCGTCAAATCTAACTACACTAATGTCTTTGGACAGCCTGTCAGCGCTCTCTACGTTAAAGCATCCGGTTACGACATGGACAGGATTAAACCGGATGGCCACGTTGCGCTTGAACTTGACTATCTCCTAAAACTGCTTGAACTTGACGATTTAGACGACAAGACGATGATAAATGAGTTTCGCACCCATTTGTTTGACCACAGCGCATCCACACCCTCGTTAGAGACCCTCCTTCATGCCTTTATTCCATTTAAGTACGTTGATCACACCCATTCAGAGGCAATCCTCACTCTGGGTAACTCGGCTGACGGAAAAGAAGCCTTCAAAAAGGTGTTTGGCGATGATGCGGCAATTTTAGATTATTACACGCCCGGGTTTCAACTGGCAAAAGCTGCCGCATCGCTTTACATGAGCAATCCCAAAGTGAAAGCGCTGATTCTTATGCACCACGGAATTTTCACATGGGGAGATACTGCAAAGGACTCATATTCATGTATGATTGATTTTGTAACGAAGGCTGAAAAATATATTGAAGCCGCTAAGGGGCGCTTAAAACGAAAGTTATTTATTAACGCCGCTCAGAATGAGGTTGATGATGCAAAGCAACGATACGTTAAAATTGCACCGATTCTCAGAGGGTTACTTTCCGAAAAGACTAACGACACAGACAATCCATTTAATAAGGTAATCTTAAAACCAATAATAGATGACGTGACACTCGGGTTTATAAATTCCAAAAAAGCACGGGATGTCATTATGACTCCGCCCATTACGTCGGATTATCTTATCAGAACGAAAGCTTTTCCCCTTTGGATTGACAGTGTCGCAGCCGATGATGATAACGCAATCAGAGAGACCATATCGTATGCACTACAGAGTTTTACTAAGGAATATGGCAATTACCTTAAAAGGCACAGCCTTGACTCATCTGTAATAACTCATTTTGATTCACTGCCAAAGGTAATTGCAATTCCCGGCATTGGGATAATATGTGCAGGCGACGACCACAAATCGGCAGCGATAGCCTGTGATATAACACAACAGAATATTCGGGTGAAACTTGATATTGCAGAAACCTCAGAGTTTAAAGGCATAACAGAGGACGACATTTTTAAAATGGAATACAGACTGTATCAGCACTCAAAACTAAACATCGAGAAATACATGTTTCCGCTTTCCGGCAGCGTGTCAATTGTAACTGGAGCAGCTGGCGCAATTGGCGGAGCTGTAAGCAAGGGGCTTTTGCAAAGCGGCTCATGTGTAGCCTTAACAGATTTGCCCGGGGATAATCTCAACTCCATGTACGAAAACTTACGAGAGGAGTTTGGAGAGCGTGTGGCGGCAATTCCTATGGACGTCACAGATACGGAGTCGGTGTCACTGTGTTTTGCAAAAGTAACTGAGCTATGGGGAGGCGTTGATATTTTAATTCCAAATGCCGGCATTGCTTTGGTATCAACCCTTATGGATATGCCGCTTGATGGGTTTAAGCGTCTTGAGCGAGTAAATGTGGATGGCACTCTAACGGTAGTGTCTGAGGCGGCGCGTCTTTTTAAGCGTCAGGCAACGGGAGGCGACATTGTCTTGGTGTCAACCAAAAATGTGTTTTCCCCAAGCGCCAGCTTTGGGGCATATAGCGCAACGAAAGCTGCGGCACATCAGATAGCTCGTGTTGCCTCGCTTGAGCTTGCCCCTCTTGGAGTGCGAGTTAATATGGTATCTCCTGATGCGGTGTTTTCAGGCGGCTCAAAGCGCTCAGGGCTTTGGGAGGAAATAGGCCCAGAGAGAATGAAAGCCCGCGGACTTGATGAAAAAGGGCTTGAGCAATATTACCATAACCGAAACCTGCTAAAATCTCCCGTTACCGGTGAGCACGTCTCAAAAGCAGTCCTGTTTTTCGTTACAAGACAGACCCCAACAACCGGCGCCACAATTCCCGTTGACGGCGGTCTCCCCGATGCCACGCCAAGATAATTTTATCTTAACAATTCCATCGATAACATTATTATTTTCAAGGCTAATCCCTAAGCTATAAGCTATTTTAATATGTGGATATTCTTTGTAAACTCTTGATAAATTGCAAAATAATTTACAATTCGGTAAAATACACATTGTAGTAGCAGGCACTCTCTGCGTTTTCGGTTTTCAAAAATAGAGCAAATTGCTTATACTACTTTTGATATTTTGGTTTGATGCAATAGCCTAACAGGAGGTTAAACATGTCAAAAGTACAGGAAATTGAAGAGGCGGTATCAGGTTTATCACAAGAGGAGTTAGCCCAGTTCAGAGTTTGGTTTGAAGAAAAATTTGACTCTGCAAAATGGGATGCGGAATTTGAACACGATGCAGTCTCAGGCAGGCTTGATGCTCTTGCTGAAAGGGCTGTGTCTGATTTTAATAACGGTAATTTTAGAGAACTATGAGACATTATGCCGTTGCCTCATTTTGGGAGTGTTACGATAAACTCCCAAAGCATATTCAGGATTTGGCAGACAGACACTTTGCGCTTCTAAAAGATAACCCGCATCATCCATCTCTGCACATCAAAAAAGTTGACCGGTACTGGTCTGTAAGAGTTGGCTTAAGACACCGGGCACTGTCTGTAGAAACAGAAAAAGGATTAATATGGTTTTGGATTGGAACTCATGCTCAATATAACAATCTTTTGTAACTTGACTGTTAATTGGTATCAGGGGAAAAATTGTCAAAACCAAAACCGCAAAAAATTTTTCTAAACCTTGCTCAAACTAATACAACTTGAGGGGTTTTCTTTGTGTTATAAGTTAATTCATAGTGTTTTTTTACAGCCTCCAATACTTCTGTAAAGACAACACCGAACAGGTTTAACTCAGCAACTGTATAATGATTTTTAATGTCGTAGTTCTTTATGACATTAATTAGCTCAGCGACACCGCCTATTGGGCTGTCGCCTGCAAAAAAGTGGTTGAGATATACGATTTCGTCGTTTTTATTAATAATGATGTCATCGTCAGGCTCTTCAGTCAAAAACTCATCAATCAACTCAGAATTTACCTCCACGTCAACATATGCTCCCAGAACAAAACCTTCTGTTTTATCTGTGAAACTTAAATTCAAGCTACTTCCCCTCATAAATTATTATATATCTATCCAATGAAAAATTCAAGGGTATTGGTTGTATTGTATAAATGTATCTGCTATTTTTGCCTACAACTACAGCAACGTATCTGCTTTCAAACCTTTTACAGTACATAATAGCCTGCTGATTTTTATCATTTAAAACTACATCTGGAGCTGCTAAGATATTCTGGAGATTATTTAAACCATATTCTCTAAAAATTCTATCTTTTGCTCTATGCATAATTTGCTCGCGAATGTGACTATCGGCGTATTTTGTAAAAACGCTGTCATTGTTTAGGATATCTTTAAAGACAGTTGTTATTTCAGTTTTTATTTCATAATTTAGAGGGTGCATAAACACATCGCCTTCTTTCAAGCCAAAAGATATATTAGCGCCAATTTCTTTTCCTAATCTTACCAAATCAATCAATACAATGGCTTAAATATCTGTCACCGCCGTCAGGGAAAATGCAGACGATTACGGCTTCATTTACGCCATCGGCTTGAAGGCGTTTTGCCAAAGAAAGCGCTCCAGTAAGTGCTGCTCCTGAGGAGTGCCCTACTGCAAGCCCTTCAAGTTTGACCAAACGTCTGACCATATCGTAGCTTTCCTCGGTGCCTACAAAAATCGTCTCATCGGCAAAGTTTAAATCATATATGCCCGGCACTATAGAGCTTGCCATGTGCTTTAAACCCTCTATCCCGTGCATGGCGTCATCGGGCTGAATTGCGATTACTTTGACGTCTTTATTAAATTCCCTGAGCGCTTTGCCGGTTCCGGTAATTGTGCCTCCCGTACCCACAGTAGCTATAAAATGAGTGACAGAGCCTCCGGTTTGCTCATAAATTTCCGGACCTGTTGTTAAATAGTGCGCTTTCCAGTTTGATGGATTGTTGTACTGATCCGGCATGTAATATTTCTTGCGGTTTTCACTGTAGATTTTCCGAGCTAACCGAATTGCGCCGTCTGAGCCTTCAAATGGACTTGAATATATTATCTCTGCTCCAAACCCTGCGATTATCTTTTTTCGCTCAGGGCTTGCATTTTTGGGAATTACGATTGTTACCTTATAACCACGCACTGCCCCTGTCATAGCGTATGCAATGCCGGTGTTGCCGGAGGTTGAGTCAATTAATATCTTATCGCGTGTTAACTCCCCAGAACCCTCGGCATCGCATATCATCTGATACGCCGGTCTGTCTTTTACAGAGCGCCCCGGGTTATACATCTCAAGTTTAGCGTATATCTCTATTCCACCGCCTTGTAACCCTAATGATTTATCAAGACGTATAAGCGGTGTGCAGCCAATAGTATCAAGAATACTGTGCGCTGTCAAAGTTCTATCCTAAAATGTCTTATCGGCATCATTTTCCCATCCGGAAAACAACGGAGTGCTCAAGTACCGCTCTCCGGTATCCGGAAATATTGTTACAACCCGTCTGCCTTTGCCAAGTTTTTTAGCTGTCAGCAGTGCGGCATAGAAATTAGCGCCCGATGAAATCCCCGCAAGGATTCCCTCTTTCCTTATGAGGAGCCGCGCATACTCATACGCTGTCTCATCAGAGACCTGTATAATCTCATCAATTATGCTGCGATTTAACACATCGGGAACAAATCCGGCGCCGATACCCTGTATTCCGTGAGAGCCGGGTTGTGCGCCTGATAACACTGCGCTTCCCATAGGCTCCACCGCAATAATTCTAACTCTGCAGCCAAACCTTTCCCTCAGCACCTCTCCCACTCCGGTTATTGTGCCCCCTGTGCCCACCCCTGCAACAAAGGCATCCGGCTCTCCAAGCTCATCTATGATTTCAATTGCTGTTGTTTCTTTGTGAGCGCGTGAATTATCCGGATTTTTAAACTGATGCGGTTGGAAATAACCATTTTCTTGAGCCAATTTTTCGGCTAACTCAACGGCCGCTGTCATGCTGGAGCCCTCAGTAAGAATCAACTTTGCTCCAAATGCTTTGAGCATAGTCCGCCGCTCCTCGCTCATTGTTTCCGGCATCGTTAGAATCAGCTTGTACCCCTTAACGGCACACACAAAGGCTAGCCCTATGCCCGTATTGCCCGAGGTTGGCTCTATGATTGTGTCCCCTGCGTGAAGAAGTCCGTCACGCTCCGCTCTTTCAATCATGGCATTACAGATTCTGTCTTTAACGGAGCTGCATGGATTAAAAAATTCTATTTTGGCAAATATTTCGGCCATGTCCGCGTTTTCGTCAACTGCTCGTGTAATTTCTACAAGTGGAGTTTTCCCGACCAAATCAAGCACAGAGTTAAGCGGTTTTGGAAAAGACTTTAGCCTGTGTTTTATTTCCTCTGTCACTATTGCCATATACTTTTTAACGGCGGCTTTACTGCTGCCTTCAGTATTGCCTGAAACTCCTCTCCAGTTATTTCACGTGCTCCCATACTTACAAGATGCTCTGTCCTTACCTGACAGTCTATTAAATGGAACTCCAATTCTATCAATTTTTCCACAAGGAAAGCAAAGGCTGTTTTTGATGCGTTGCTTACTTTTGTAAACATACTTTCGCCAAAAAACATTTTCCCTATGGCTACACCATATAGCCCACCTGAGAGCTCCCCCTCCTGCCAACACTCTACCGAGTGCGCATAACCGGACTTGTGGAGTCCGATGTATGCACGAATCATTTCCTCAGTAAGCCATGTGCCGTCAGGTTTGCCCAATCTTTCTGCTGCACAGTTATTTATAACGCCGCAAAAATCCTTGTCAAAGGTGACGGTAAATATGCAGCGTTTAATCACTTGTCTTAGACTTCTTGATGGTTTAAACTCATCCAAAAACATAACAAGCCTTGGGTCAGGCGACCACCAAAGCAGAGGGTCCCCCTCGGAAAACCACGGGAAAATCCCCAGTTTGTAGGCTTGAATCAGACGTTTTTTGGAAAGGTCTCCGCCAACTGCCAAAAGCCCATCATTTCGAGCTAAGTAAACCGGAGGGAAAAAGATATCTTCATTTAGTAGAAATACCGGCATTAAACAATGTAGTCAAACGACAGAGCTCCATCCGATACAGAAATATTAACACTGCCCCCTGTCTGAAGTCTGCCAAAAAGGATTTCCTCAGAAAGCACTGTTTTTATCTCTTTCTGTATTACCCGAGAAAGCGGTCGTGCTCCAAACTGAGCATCAAATCCCCTCTCAGACAGCCAAGACCTTGCCTCCGTGGTTAATGTGATGGTCACCCTCTTTGCATGGAGCTGCTCTGAAAGCTCTGCTATAAATTTATCCACCACCTGAAGCATAATTTCTGCATTAAGCGGATTAAACGGCACTATCTCATCAAGTCTGTTTCTAAACTCAGGGCTAAATAGTTTTGTTATCGCCTCTTTGCTGACGGATGCCTGCTCACCAGACTTGCGGCCAAAACCTATTGTGCCTTTGTCCATCTCGCGTGCTCCGGCATTAGATGTCATTATCAAAATAACATTCCTGAAATCAGCTTTTTTCCCGTTGTTATCCGTAAGAGTAGCATAGTCCATAACTTGCAGAAGGATGTTAAATATATCAGGATGAGCTTTTTCTATTTCATCAAGCAGCATCACCGAGTACGGAGTTTTTCTGACGGCATCGGTAAGAAGTCCGCCCTGGTCAAATCCAACATATCCGGGAGGCGCTCCAATAAGTCTTGCAACTGCATGTTTTTCCATATACTCACTCATATCAAATCGGAGAAAGCTGACGTCAAGTGTCTTGGCAAGCTGTTTGGCAACCTCAGTCTTACCCACTCCCGTAGGGCCAGTGAATAGAAAACACCCTGTCGGACGCTCTTGAGAGCTTAGCCCTGCTCTTGAGCGTTTTATGGCGGCTACCACTGATTCAATTGCGTGTTCCTGACCATACACCACTTTCATCAGATCGCCTTTCAGCGCTTTGAGTCTCTCTGAGTCAGTAGCAGATACGTTTCTTGTCGGAATTTTTGCCATTTTTGAAATCACTTTTTCAATATCAAGCGGCGTCACTGTTTTGCTGGAAACTTTAGTCAGCTTAACCAGCGCTCCGGCCTCATCTATAACGTCTATTGCCTTATCGGGCAGGTACCTGTCGTTTACATACTTTGCGGAGAGATCAACGGCAAGCCGTATCGCTTTAGTTGAATATTTTACCTCGTGAAACTCCTCGTAATATGTTTTAAGACCTGTTAAAATCCGATACGTTTCCTCAATTGTAGGCTCTGAGATTTCCACCTTTTGGAAACGTCTTGAAAGTGCCCTGTCCTTATCGAAATGGTTTTTGTATTCCTCATAAGTAGTAGCTCCGATACATCTAAGGAGTCCTGAGTTAAGCGCAGGCTTTAGGATGTTTGAAGCATCCAGAGTGCCGCCGCTGGTTGAACCTGCTCCGATTACCGTGTGTATTTCATCTATAAACATCACAGCTTTTTTTAGTTTTTTCAGGGCATCCATAGTGGACTTTAATCTTGCTTCAAATTCGCCTCTGAACTTGGTTCCAGCTATCAGATTTCCCATTTCAAGGAGGAAAATCTTCATGCCCTTAAGAGCCGCCGGTATCTCACCTTGATGGATTTTAAGGGCCAATCCCTCAACTAATGCGGTTTTGCCGACTCCGGGCTCGCCTACAAAGACAGGGTTATTTTTTCTGCGGCGGCTTAATATCTGAAGCGTTCTTTCAATTTCAGTTTCCCGCCCGACAAGCGGATCTATTTCGCCCTTAGCCGCCTTTTCAACTAAATCCACGGTAAAGAGTTTTAGAGGGTCACGTCCGCGCTTGTGTACCTCCTCCTCGGCACCTTCTTGTTGAGGGGCTGCTTTAGAGATTCCATGAGATATGTAGCTTAATATATCCAGCCGAGAAATGCGCTCCCGCTTAAGAAAAAAAGCGGCATGAGAATCTTCGTCCTCTAAAATTGAAGCAAGCAGATCGCCCGCCTCCACCTCGTTTTTCCCTGCCGATTGGATGTGCAGAATGGCACGCTGAAGAACTCGGTGAAATCCGGCAGTGGGCTGTGGGAATTGCTCTTTTGTGCCCGGAATTGTCGGTATATTTTTGATAAAAAAATCATTCAGCGCCATAATCAGTCTGCTCACATCTCCGCCGCAGTTTGCCACTATATCGATCCCTTTTATGTCGTGCAACAGGGCATAGAGAATGTGCTCCACAGTGATGTATTCGTGGCGCCGCCCCTTTGCCTCCTGTATCGTTGCCTCAAGGCTTATCTCAAGTTCCTTATTTAGCACCTATTCAAGCTCCATAGTACATTTTAACGGATACCCGTGCTGTATTGCAAGGTCATGAACCGTGGCTATTTTTGTTTCTGCGATGTCTTTTGTATAAATCCCGCAAACTGCCGCCCCCTGCCTGTGCACATTAAGCATCAACCGCGTTGCCTCATCGGTTGGTTTATTAAATATATGCCTTAGGACATACACGACAAAGTCCATAGTGGTATAGTCGTCGTTTAACAGGATGACTTTGTACAACGAGGGCGTCTTATACTTTTCCTTTACGTGTGTCTCAATTGACTCCTTAATTTCCCGCCATGTCTTTCCCATATCCTATATGGATTATAGCATATTACAGCCGCTCTATTCCAATACATGTTCAACAAGTGTTTAGTTCAGAAGTAAATGATATACTCTTTAACTCTGATTAATTTGAACATGTGATTTGCAGAGCACTTGACAAAAGTGTGTTTATAGTATAAAACTATGATTAGCAAGTAGCTTAATAATCAGAGGAGGACGTGTTGTCTTATGATTGATATTATGATAGCAAGGTTAAAGCATGTTGAGTGGGCTTATCAACTTGAAATGGCCTTAAAAAAAAGAGATATAATATTTGACATAGGCTCATATGAGCAATGTGAATTAGGTCAGTGGCTCTACAGTGAGGCCATAAGGATGTATTCAGATATACCTGAGATTGAGCTGCTTGAAAACAGCCACAAGATGTTTCACCTTGCTGCCGACAGGGTTATTAAGTGGCATAATGCTCCCAGAGTCAGCACACGATTGGATGCACAGGCTCAGTTAGACTTTGAAGAGGCTCAGAGAATGAGTAAAGATATAATTTACTCAATAACAATGCTTGAATTCAGGCTGTTGAAAAAGTATAAAGACGACAATGCTCCTGCCAATTTAAAAAACATGATATTACATCCGCTAAAAACTTTAAACAGTATTCTAAAAAAATAGAGTATATTTTCCGGTTAATTATCTATTATGGAAACTCCCGGAGGCGGTGTAAACTTAAACAGCGCATTCTCCAGTCCTGTGTTTATACTGACACCTGACAGAGTAAGCTCAACCACGTTTTCATTTTTATCGTATACCACTATTTTACTGATTGGAAACCCATCCTTGGACGGATAAACGTCAAAATACCGGAGATTAAAACTTGACTGTTTTGGCGTAAACCGTGTAAAGCCGTCTTTTTCCTCAACATTGTAATTTATCTGGACATCCTTAAACCCCCGTAAAAGTGCAAGCGGAGTCTGACCGATTGTTTTCTCATCATACTTAGACCGGAAAGCCTGAGCGTTTTTTTTCTGATAAACTATCAATGCACCCTCGTTTATATAAACCTCCTGGCTCTCTGTGCCCTCATACCGCCAGGACATCCGCCCTGGTGGTTTTATATAAAAGCTCCCTGTAAACGATAGTTCTTTTTCCAAATCCTTTAGCTTACTTAGTTGAACAAAACTCCCCCGTATGTCTTTTACCGATTCATAGTAGTCTTTAATCATAGAGACAAACGGCTTGCCTGCAAATAGCGACGATACCGTAATTAACAAAATAGAAATTACCAACAATTTTTTCATTTAGCTCACTCCCTTCATTGAAAGAACCACTTTGACGGTTCTCAATAGTATAAAAACATCAAGCCACAGTGACCAGTTCATTATGTACCAGATGTCAAGCCTTATCCTGTATTCGTAAGTTGTGTTGTTACGGCCTGAGACTTGCCATAGACCGGTTATTCCGGGAGCAACTGTCGTTATGGCCTCCAGATGGTCTTCTATGGCACCCATTTCCCTCAGTAAATATGGTCTTGGGCCCACTAAACTCATGCTCCCTAATAGTACATTAAAAATCTGCGGCAGCTCGTCAAGCGATGTTTTTCTTAAAAACGCACCTATCGGAGTAACTCGCGGGTCATTGGGAAGTTTCCAGTACTTTTCCCACTTCTCTTTAAGCTCCTGATTGCTGTTTAAAAGCTCCGTAAGAAGGTCCTCTGAGTCCTTAACCATCGTTCTGAACTTATAACACCTAAACACTTTACCGTTTTTACCGATTCTTTCGTGCGAATAAATTATTGGCCCGGCTGACTGTAATTTTATGGCTATACCAAATGCCGTCATAAGTAAAAGCACAAAAGGCATAAGCGTAAGGCTAACAACAAGGTCAAACACTCTTTTAAGCGCCCTGTTAATAAGATATTTCAGATTGTTTCTTACCTTAAGCAGAAATATCTCCTCGTAAAACAAATGCAGAAGCTCTGTGTTAAGCAATGCCACTCCGTAGAGATTTGGCACTATCAGGGTGTTTTTTACTTTTTGTTGAATCTCAAAAGCCATTGAAGACGTTAACTCCGGGCCCAAAGACGGCATAGCGATTATAATAGTGTTTATCTTAAGTTCTTTTACAAATTTAGTGTAATGCCTGACTGCGCCAAATACTTTTTTGCCGTCTATAAAAGTGCCTATTTTTTCCGTATCATCATCAAGATACCCTATCACATCATATCCTATATGGGTTTCTCTGGCAAGCCATGTTGAAATCAGTTTTCCGGTTTTCCCGGCTCCAAGCACCAGTACCTTTTCCTTGCATATGCCGGTTTGAAACAACAGTTTTTTACCATATAGATGAAACAGCGGGTAGATAAAAAAAGAAGATAACCACAATGATACCAGCACAGGGCGGGAGACAAGACCCGGAATGCGTCCCAGAGTGACCACCGCCATCAGCACAACAAAAGCCAATGTTATAGCATGAAAGAGTTTTTTATTCTCATCCCAAAACGTTGTCCTTGCCGTGTATATTTGCTGGTTAGCTATAAAAAAAACAAAAATAGCAGGAATCCACCACAACTCAAGATAGTAGTAAATACTATAGTTATCTGTCTCAAATGTAAAAAAAAAGGGTAAAACATCCTCCCTGACATGCCACGACAGATACAAAGAGCTGTAGTAGGCAGCAAGGTCCATTAGCACAAGTGAGCATACCTGTATGAATTTTTTCATTTTAACTTTCCAATAAAATCATTCACCTATTTTAACTTTCGTGTGCTGGAAAAAGAAAGAAGAATCATTGCTTGCTTTAATGGACTGCTGTGAGAGAAATTTCTTTAAGCATTTTGTTATAATCGCCTTATAGTGACACAAAAGAGGAATAAGCGAGCACATCTGACTATTGAGGGAAGGGTGCAGGGTGTGTGTTTCAGGGCGTTTACGGCAGAGACTGCACGGCGTGAGGGTGTGCGCGGATGGGTCAGAAACCTAGACAGCGGCGATGTTGAGGCTGTGTTTGAGGGGACGGAAAGTGCCGTGTCAAAGGTAGTAGCTGCCTGTTATAAGGGGCCTCCCGGCGCTCTTGTTACCAATGTAAAGTTAAAATGGCCGGAGTATAAGGGAGAGTTTGAAACTTTTTCTATCAGATATTAAAGCAGTGTTTAGCCGATAGATGGCTCAAGTCATCTGTAAATTTTGCGGTCATGCGATAGCCAGGCCGTCTCTGGATAACATAACCTGCGGTGATAAATACTACAGCGTTTTTTTTTGTGACAAGTGTGAGATCGGCATGACTGTTCCAGAGCCAGATAACGCACAAATGTCAAAACTCTATGAAGTCGGCAAGTACCGTGAAAAAAAGGGGAGGAGGTTTGTCCCCTTTGTGGAGTATCTGATACTAACATTTAGACACTCCCGCAGAAGACGTATAGAGCGTTTTAGGAAAAACGGCAGGATTCTTGACATAGGCTGCGGACGCGGACTGTTTCTGCACATCATGAGACAATGTGGCTGGGATGTCTCAGCAGTGGAATTTGACGAAATAACAGCTTCAAATATATCTGAGACTTTTGGTATTCACTGTATATCCGGCCACCCTGAGTTGTGGAGTTTTAGCGAATCCTCATTTGATGTAATAACTTTAAACCATGTTTTAGAACACGTCCCTTGGCCGCTTGAAATGCTGAATAAATGCACCGCCCTGCTAAAACCAGACGGACTTATTGTTATTGCAGTGCCTAATTTTTCAAGCATCCAGGCAACTTATGGAAAAGACAATTGGTTTCATCTTGATATTCCATATCATCTTAGCCACTTTACCGAGGACGGATTGATACGCATTATAGAGCAGCGTGGATTTGAAATTGTAAGGGTACGGCGTTTTGATCTTGAGTACTCGCCGTTTGGCTGGCTTCAAAGTCTTTTAAACTCAGTGGGGGTCAAAAAAAACATCCTCTACTCATACATCCTTGACATGGAGTGGTCAAAGAAACTGATTAAAGATGTTCCAGAATTTTATGTGCTTATAGTTGTTTTTTTATTTATATTTTTTGCGCCAATATCCTTGTTTCTTTCACTTTATGAATCGTACGTGAAAAAAAGAGGTGGTGTTATAGAAATTTTTGCGATGAAAAAAAAGACTCTTTCTGCAACAATTAAAACGCATGATACGAAAATTATTTGATAAATTTTCTTTAAATACACTCTGCATAATATACCTTACAGCACTTGTGCTTTATACCATGATTTCAATAAGCACGCTGCCTATTGTTAAAGGGGATACAGATATATTTTATCACTTAAGCGGCGGCAGATATATAACGACCCATATGAAAATTCCCACTACGTCTTATTTTTCCTTTGTGTCTCCGCAAAGAATGTGGGTTGACTACTATTGGCTGTTTCAGGTGTTTACTTATAAGATTTACAGTTTATTTGGCAGCTTTGGTCTGGTTTTTGTGAGGTCACTCATTTTTCTGGTAACAGAACTGATAGTGTTTATGTTTCTCTTAAAAGGCAAAAACAAATCATTGCCGTATGTCACATTTATATTTTCCATGTACTTTCTCCTCCTGCTGCCACGAGGGCTGCAGAGCCGCCCTCATGCCGTCAGTTATTTGTGTGTGGCGGTATTTATATATATATTGGAATTTAAACGGGAAAAAATATGGCTTCTGCCTGTGATAGCAGCTCTGTGGGTTAACTTTCACGGCATAGAATATCCGGTTATGATTCTCATTGCCGGAACTTATCTTTTTGAGGCTTATGTTTCAAGAGTTAGGGAAAGGAGGCATTTTACAAAAGATGAGTATGTTTTTTTGCTGTCTCTGACACTGGTCTTGTGTTGCGTGTATCTTACCCCTCATGGAGTTGCATTGCTTAAGACCTCCTTTATCAGTACAAAGTATGCCTCAGAGTACATAACAGAACTGGTGAAGCTGCCGCTGTCTAATTATTTTTCCTTTAGTGTAAACACAAAAGAGGTCTCCTCTCAAACTGTTTTTAGTTTGTTTTTAATTGTAACAGTCACTGCTGTTGCGGCAAGCATAAGGAAACTGCGTTTGAGCCATCTGATTCTGTTTCTTGCAGGAGCGGTTCTTATTCTTAAAGCAAACAGGTTTACACTTGAATTTTCGCTCCTTGTGCTTCCTCTGATTAGTGCAAGCTCTCCTGTAAAAAAATCCGATGGCGCTCTGTTTCACACCCCTTCAATAGTTGTCGTATCGCTGATTCTTATGACAATCCCATTTATATACGTGCAAATGCTGCTTAAAGCGCTACCCGTATCAAAGTCTGTAGTTCCTCACGGAGTCGTGTCATTTCTAAAAAAGGTCAACACTGGCGGCACTATTATGAACCACCCCAATAGCGGCGGCTTCCTTGAGTGGGAACTGTACCCAAAGTACAAGATATTTATGGATATGGAAATCCCTTTTTTGTTTAAAGATGAGGATATGTTTGACGCTGTAAGTTCATTTACAAATCCGTCAGCATTAAGGAGGTTTCTAAGCGCCTACAAACCCGATTATATATCTGTCCCATTGCCTAATGGCACATTTAAAGATATGATTGCACAATACCCTGAGTATAGGATCGTGTTTTTTGACGACGTTGAAGTTTTGTATGCAAAAAACTCTGAAATTACAGAAAAATACGTCCTTAAAACAATTGATCCATTCACACTGACAGGGTTGGATATAAGACGTTTAACACCTGATATCAGGGAGTCATTTTTAAAGGAGATGAGACTTGTCAACGCAACCGACCCAGACATTGAGCTTGTAAACCAGGTTCTTGCCATTATTCTAACAGAGGAAAAAAAATATGACGAGGCAATGGTTTATGTTGATGCGATGATAAGGGTCTCCCCGCTTAATCCGCGAGCGTCTTTGCTAAAGGGGGATTTACTTAACAGACAGGGCAAGTACAAGGAGGCTGTGAAAGCATTGAAAACCGCACTTTCAAATGCAGCCGAGGATGCGGTAAAAAAAGATATTTATAAAAAACTCTGGTACAGTTATTCAAGCCTTAAAAAAGATAAGGAGGCTTATGAAATGCTTTCAAAAGCCATTGATATTTTTACCTTCGGCAGCACACACGAGGACTTGTATGCTCTTGGGCTTCTTGCTTTTACAACAGGAAAAACTGACGAGGCTTTTACATTATTTACCTTTGCTATTAAAAAAGCCCCAGATAATGACACACTGTGGAAAGAAAGAATTGAAAAGATGCTGCTCCAGTATAAAGATTATAAAAAGATCAACGCTACGTCTAAGTAATTTTTCTAAGTGTGTTTTTTAAAGACTTTTTTTATATGTCATACGAGTTGATTAGTTGATTGGCCGAGATTGCCACACCCCCTGCGGGGGTTCGCAATGACACCTCGCTGGTCTTGTTAGCAATACAACCAGCCCCATACATACAAACGCTTCATCTCTAAGCTGCGAAAATGCACCTGTGTCAAACCCAAAGCAACCTACGCCCGTGCTGTCATTGCGAGCGAAGCGTGGCAATCTCGGCCTACGCACAGGCTTTCGGATTCTATTCTTTTTTCTGCCCACAACAAATGTTAAATTAAAAAAATAAAATTGCCCCCCCTTTGTCATTCCCGCCTACGAGCGGGAATCCAGTCCTTTTAACTGTATCATTTGCTGACTGAAAAAAATCTACAGGAGTTAACTCAATAAACATTTAAAATAAAAATTAAAATCTCTTTAATTAGTAAATATATTTTGTTATAATGAGAGTTATACATTAAATAAATACAATACGGGCGAAAGGAACTGAGACGAGCTATAGATGATAGTGCTTGAGAAGGCTTCAAAGTACTACGATGCGCAGGCGGCTTTAAAAAACGTTAGTTTCTCTATAAAAAAAGGGGAGCTTGCCTTTGTTACAGGCCCAAGCGGCGCCGGGAAGACCACTTTGTTTAAACTCCTTTACCTTGCCGAAACACCCGATGAGGGAACAATAACCATCGCAGGGTTTAACACCTCTAACCTTAAAGAGGCCACAATCCCGTTTCTAAGGCGAAATATAGGCGTTGTGTTTCAGGATTTTAAGTTATTAAACAATAAGACAGTCTTTGACAACATTGCACTTGCGCTGCGAATTAGAGGGATAATGGAGAGAGAAACCAAAGAACGTGTCCATAGTGTATTAAAATTGGTAAATCTCAGACATAAGTCCGATAAGTACCCGGCAACCCTCTCCGGAGGTGAGCAACAGCGAATCACACTGGCACGTGCCATTGTGGGCGAGCCATCCGTTATGCTTGCCGATGAGCCTACCGGTAACCTTGATGCTGAAAATGAAGACAATATCATGAAAATATTTAAACACATAAACAACAAGGGCACAACCATACTGATTGCTACTCACAACAGAGCGCTGTTTACCAATACCGGTAAACGGGTGTTTTATCTGGATGAGGGTGCACTTGCCAAAGAAGAGATAGCGTAGATGTTTTCCGTTAAAATGGCGCTGGATAGCATTTTTCGGGAAAAGTGGATTAATTTCCTTACAATGGCGACTCTTGGCGTTTTATTGTTTATTTTTTTTGCAATACTTCTTGTCCTCTATAATGTGGAGATTCTTACCTCCAAAATACCTGAGAAACTCTCCACACTTGTTGTGCTTAAAGATGATGTTTCAAAGGAGGAGATAACCGCCGTTGAAAGTGAAGCCAAACGAAGCAAACTTGTAAAGAGCATTGACTTCATCTCAAAGGAGGCGGCTATGGATGACCTTAAAAAAGTTTTTAAATCTGATGATTTTATATTAAAAGGGTTTGGCGAAAATCCTCTTTTTAATTCTTTTGAAATCAAATTTAAAAGTGATGAGGATGTTAAAACAACCGATATAAAAGCATTAATAGCAAAACTAAAAAAACACAGGGCGGTTGATGATGTTGAGTTTGGACAGGCTCAGATGGAATCCCTTTCGGCTTTAAAGCGCGGAGTTAGGTCTATCGGCATAACACTTTCCACAACCTTTGCCTGTGCTGTGGTTTTTATAAGCTATACGACTGTAAAGATATTGTTTTACAGAAGAAAGGAGGAAATTGAGATATATAAACTTCTGGGTGCCACCAGAGGGTTTATCAGACTGCCTTTTTTTCTGGAGGGATCTATAGTTGGTTTTTGCGGCGGACTTAGCGGAGCTGTTATGCTTCAGGTTCTTAATAAAATTACGCTTTCTAAGCTTACTGCAGAAATTCCCCTGTTTGCAGTAGTTAACATTCCCTATACGGTGTTTCTGCTGTTTCCGGTGATTGGTTTGATGTTGGGGCTTGGGGGGGCTGTGCTTGCCGTGGGACGAGTTAGGTATTGAAAAGAAAAGTGTTTTATTTATTTATTTTCGTGTTTCTCATTTATGGTGTAGATTGTCACGCTGAGGCACTGAAGGAAAAGTACAAAAAGATACAGGATGATATAAAGGAAAATAAGGAGAAGCTGGATCAGGCAAAGAAAAAAGAAAGCTCCATACTGAGTGAAATAGAAAGAGCAGGACGAGAGCTTAATAAAATAAACTCCGAAATTACAAGAGATAGAAAAAAAATAAAAGAGTTAGAGGATAATATAAAAGTGGTTAAGGCAGATATCACTAAGACAACAAAAGTTGTGCAGGCAGTCAAAAAGAACCTTAAGAAAAGGTTCCAGTTGATACAACGGTACGGCTACGGACTGGACAGATTAATCGTGGTGCTTAACGCTGAGGATTTTAACGAGCTTTTAAAGGTCAACAGATACATGGCAAGACTGACAACCACTGAGTATAAACAGATGAAGGAGTATAAGGATTTATCTGCAAAGCTCTCTGATAAGGAAAAATCCATTAGGGTGATGTACGAGGATATAAATAAACGAAATGAACAGTTGATTGCGGCAGAAAACTCCCTGATAAGGAAAAAACAAGAGCATCAGAATATTTTGTCTTCTGTGAAAAAAGAGCAGTTCAAGTATGCCGCTATGCTAAATGAGCTTGAATCTACGTCAAAACAAATAAAGGAGATAATAGAAAAAAGCGATTCCGATTTGTCTGACCAGGGAAAGGAATTTCGCTCACTGAAGGGTTCCTTGCGGTGGCCAGTCAAGGGGCAGGTTTCAATACCGTACGGTTCACACCAGGACCCGCAGTTTAAGACGCCGGTTTTCAGATACGGCATCTACATAAGCACCGATGACAACGAAAAAGTTCATGCCGTGTATGAGGGAAAGGTGGCATATGCAGATACCTTTAAGGGACTTGGGCAAGTGGTTATATTAAGCCATGGACTTGGGTATCATACTGTGTATGCAAATCTGAGCAGCATATCACAAAAACAGGCTGATTACGTAAAAGCAGGCGACGTGTTGGGTATAGCAGGTGCTTCTGGTGTTTTAAATGCAACAGGAATATACTTTGAGGTAAGATATAAGGGGAAACCGGTTGACCCTATGCAATGGCTTAAACAACGATAATTTTAAAGGATGTTCAGGAGGGATAAATGAATAAAAGACTGAAGTACTTGCTCGTTTGGGCGGCATTTGTCGTAATAACAGCAAGTGGAGTTGCAGTTGGCAGGTGGACGGTAAAGTCGGTAAGCGCCGAGTCTGATACTTATCAGGAGTTGAAGCTGTTTACTGAGGTTATATCTTTGGTGAAGAGCAGCTATGTAGAGGATGTTAAGATTAAGGATTTAATCTATGGCGCTATAAAAGGCATGGTCAGCTCTCTTGACCCCCATTCAGCCTTTATGACTCCGGATATGTATAAGGAGATGAAGGTTGACACAAAGGGCGAATTTGGCGGCGTAGGCATCCAGATAGGTAAAAAGGGCGGTCTTCTAACTGTAATTGCGCCCATTGAGGATACCCCTGCATATCTGGCTGGCATAAAGGCCGGAGATATTATAATGAAGGTTAACAACGAATCTACTGACAAGATGACCCTTATGGATGCTGTCAATAAGATGAGAGGCCCAAGGGGAACAAAGGTTATCCTTTCAATTCTCAGAAAAGGATGGACTGAGCCAAAAGATTTTCCAATCTCAAGAGAAATTATTAAAGTTAAGAGCGTAAAACAAAAGGTTCTTGAGGGCAATATCGGCTATATTAAAATCAGTCAGTTCCAGGAAAAGACCGTTCAAGACCTTGTTAAGGCTATTAACGTTTTGAAGGAAAAGAAGATAACCTCAGTGATTATTGATTTAAGAAACGACCCCGGCGGTTTGTTACAAAGCGCTGTTGGTGTAGCTGAACAGTTTTTACCGTCGCACAAGCTGGTGGTTTATATAAAGGATCGGTCAGGTGACAAGAAGGACTTTTACACCGAGTCAGAGGGAAAACTTGATACGCTGCCCATGGTGGTGTTAGTTAATGAAGGCAGTGCAAGCGCCTCAGAGATAGTAGCCGGCGCTCTCAAAGACTGGAACAGGGCGGTAATTTTGGGTGTGACTACATTTGGAAAGGGTTCTGTTCAGAGTGTGCTTGGGTTAAGTGACGGTTCTGGTTTAAGGCTGACTACCGCAAGGTACTACACGCCAAACGGCATTTCCATACAAAACACGGGAATAACACCGGATATTATAGTGAAGATTAAATCTGAAAATGGAAAAGAGCACAAGGTGTTAAGGGAAAAGGACCTGACCGGACATCTGGAGAACGAGCAGGTTGAAGGCAAAGAGGGTGAGGAGATGGATTCAACACCGCTTGAGCTTGAAGAGAAAGACGACACTCAGCTTCAGAGAGCTATCGATATATTAAAGACAGGGGATATGCTTAAGAAAAGCAACAAAACCAGCTGATATGTCCCGTGTAATTTTTGACATAGAGACGGCAGGGTTTGACTTTGAAAGCCTTGACAGCGGGATACAGGAGTATCTTCTTAAGTGGGTACACACTGAGGATGAGGTGAAGGCTGTAAAAGACAGCCTCTCCTTTTATCCAAACACGGCTGAGGTAGTTGCTATAGGGATGCTCAATCCGGATACTGAAAAAGGAGCGATGTACTTTCAGGCTCCGGGGGGCTTGATTGAGCCTTTTGAGGAGGACAAAATATCGTATTATCCCGGCACTGAAAGCGATATATTGTCGCACTTTTGGGAAACTATAAAAAAGTACGATACCTTCGTAACGTTTAACGGGCGCACGTTTGACTGCCCGTTTATTCTGGTAAGGAGCGCTGTCTGTGGAGTTTTGCCTACACGAGAGCTTTTGCCTAACCGTTACGGAGGTGAGCATATTGATTTGATGGACAGGCTCAATTTCTTTGGCGCTTCAAAAAGACGATTCAGCCTTGATGTCTGGTGCCGCACGTTTGGTATAAAAAGTCCAAAATCAGATGGGGTTACAGGGTATGAGGTAAAAGACTTGTTCAGGTCAGGGGAGTTTGAAAAAATTGCGCGATACTGCGCCGGAGACCTGTGGGCAACTCAAAAACTCCTTTTCATCTGGGAAAAATACATTAATACCGGCTCGCTTTCAAAAAGATAAATTACCTAAAATTTTTCCAGAATCTCTTTAAGCACATCACTTCTTCTTTGACGAATATACCTTGTTATTAGCAATTTTATTGAGTATAGGGGCATACTTCAAATTTTTCCAAAATTTTTTCATCATCCAGACATACAAAAAGTATGACCTTTCGCAGATTTCATGGTAAACATCAGGTGGTACCACAGCGCTTGCCAGTACAAAAATCCTCTTCAATAACCTGTACGACAGAGGAGGATTTATATGGGCAAAATCTTTATATAGAATTGCCTGCTTAAGGGCCTTAAGTTTCTGACCGCTGCCGTTATAAAAAAATATTTTTTTTCTGTTTATTGCCATCTGCATTTTGTTTTCAATCAGTCTGTTGTTTATAGCCATGTTGTCCATCCATTTTTGCAGGTCTTGCAGGTTAAGAGATTCCTTTTCAATTATCCTTTCTATGGTGAATGTATCATGATTTGACCAGCAGTTTTTACCATGGATTCTGTAGCCGCCCAGAGACTTTGGTATGTATAGAATGTTTCTTGCAACAAGAGGCAACACCGTGTGCAGGTATGAATCGGCGCAGACCCTATATGATAGCGGAATCGGCAGAGCTTTTTTAAGACAATCTATCCTAAAGCTATTTCCGGAGGTTGGAGCAACAGGGATAAGCACACCCCTGAGATAATCTTCAGGGTTATAAAGTCTGAAGGCGACGTCGCCCTCATCCTGGTTCCACAAGTATTCATTTCCACCGTTTTCATCCAGAATGCTAAGGTTGTGGTTTATAATGTCCACATCATTGAATTTTTCAAAATGTTCGGCCACAACCTTTAATTTATCTTTATGCCAGAAGTCATCGGCATCCAAAAGTGAGACAATAGAGCCTTTAACATGCGAAATGCCTGCATTTAGGGCTGAGGCTTGCCCGCCGTTTTCCTTATAGATATAGGTTATCGCATCTTTAAATCTCTTCACACGCATGGGCGTATCATCGGTAGAGCCGTCGTCAACAACAATTATCTCTACATCTTTCAAGGGAAAAGATTGATTTAAAACCGACTCTATTGCCTGCTCTAAATAACTGCCATAATTGTATGTATCTATGACTACTGAAAAAAGCGGTATCACTTACTAAAAATACCCATTACAGTTTGGTAAATGCCTTCGTCGTCAATACCGTATAACTTTCTCAGGATTTCTTGTCTGCCGTGTTCGACAAATTTATCAGCAATTCCTAAAACCTTAACTTTTACGTTGGTTACATCTGAGGCGTTAAGAAATTCAAGCACGAGGCTGCCAAATCCGCCTGCCGTTACATTTTCCTCCACTGTGACTATGGCTTTAACTTTTTGAGATAATTTTAAAATCAGATCTCCGTCAAGCGGCTTTATAAATCTCATATTGACAACACCTGCGGACACACCGGAACCCTCTAATCGCTTTGCCGCTAAAAGCGCATAGTGAACGCTTTGCCCTGAGGCTAAAATCGCAACATCTGTGCCGTCTCTTATGATTTCACCCTTTCCCAGTTCCAGTTTTGAATTAATCCCCTCAAGTTCGTCCGACACTGTGTCTCTTGAATATCTTATAGCGCATGGAGTTGCAAGTTTAAAGGCAAGCGTAAGCATATCTTTCATCTCGATTGAGTTTTTTGGGGTCATGATGGTCAGATTTGGAATACTCCTTAAATATGAAATATCAAAAAGACCGTGATGCGTGGGTCCATCTTCTCCTACAAGTCCCGTCCTGTCTATTGCAAACACAACAGGCAAGTTCTGAAGACATACGTCATGAATTATCTCATCATACGCCCTCTGCAGAAATGTTGAATACACAGCCACAACAGGTTTAATGCCGGATGCAGCAAGCCCTGCGGCAAACGTTACGGCATGTTGCTCTGCTATTCCAACGTCATAAAATCTGCCGGGAAATGCTTCGGCAAATTGACGTAAACCAGTACCTTCTTTCATTGCCGCTGTTATTGCTACCACCTTGGGGTTATATTTTGCCGCCTCTGTCAGCGCTTTGCCAAATATCTCACTAAAGGATGTACACTGTACACATTTTTTAGGCTCTCCGGTATCTGTCTCAAATGGCCCAACTCCATGAAACCGTGACGGTTTCATTTCTGAGAATTCATACCCTTTGCCTTTCTTTGTAATGGCATGAATCAATACCGGACCCTGTTGCATTTTTACACTTTCAAATGTGTCAATCAATCCCGCTATGTCGTGGCCGTCAACTGGCCCCATGTAGGTAAATCCAAGCTCTTCAAATAACATCCCGGGAATAAAAAAACACTTCAGGGTGTCTTCAGTCCTTTGCGCTAATTTTGAGAAATGACCGCCCACCTTTGGGATAATTTCAAATATAGTCTTCGTTTCCTTCTTTAATTTCTGGTAGATACTGCTTCCCATAGCGCGTGTCAGATAAGAGGACAGTGCGCCCACATTCTTAGATATAGACATCTCATTGTCGTTTAACACAACAATAAGGTCACGTTTTAAATGTCCTGCATTGTTTAAACCCTCAAATGCAAGCCCACCTGTTAGTGCGCCATCTCCAATTACGGCTATAACCTTATTGTACCTGCCAAGCCTGTATCCGCCCTCAGCCATTCCCAACGCTGCCGAGATGGAGGTTGAACTGTGACCGGTTCCAAAGGCGTCATGGGGGTTTTCATCACGGCGAGGAAAGCCCGAAATGCCTCCGTGCTGTCTTAGTGTATGAAAGCGGTCAAAACGCCCGGTTATCAGCTTATGAGGGTAGCACTGATGCCCTACATCCCAGATGATTTTATCCACTGGACTTCTAAATACATAATGAAGCGCCAGAGTTATCTCAATAACTCCCAGCGAGGATGCCAAATGCCCGCCGTTTATAGATACCCGTTTGATTATAACATCGCGTATCTCATGGGCCAACTCTGAAAGCTCATCTAATGAAAGAACCTTTATATCTTCTGGTGATTTTATCTCTGAAAGTCTGGAAAAGTAGTCGTCACTGCCATTTGAAACTGTCAATTTGTCCTCTTTAGAAGATAATTCGCTATCTCCTTTAGCCACATTGCTTTGCCTTTAAAAAACTCCGCCGATTCTAACCCCCGGGTTATTAGTTCCCGGGCTATTTCCTTTGAGCGTTCTATGCCATACATGGCCGGGTAGGTCATCTTATCTTTACTGTCATCGGAGCCCTGCGGCTTTCCCAGCTCCTCTGTAGTGCCTGTTACGTCTAAGATGTCATCCACTACCTGAAAGGCAAGCCCTATAGCTTCTCCATAGTCGCTAAGAGCGCTCATCTCAGGTTTTTGTGCTCCATAAAGTATTCCGCCAAGCCGCACGGAGGTTTTAAGGAGCGCCGCTGTCTTATTTTTGTGAATAAATTCAAGAGTGGTCTTATCCGGTGTTTTCCCTTCTGAGATAATATCAAGTGCCTGTCCTGCCACCATCCCGTAGAGTCCGGCTGAGGAGGCAAGTTCTTTAATTGCTGGTAGAATATTTTTAGTGATGCCGCTATCGCCTGCCACAGTTGTAAACATTCTAAACGACTCGGTTAAAAGCCCGTCTCCGGCTAGTATTGCCATTGCATCGCCATACACTTTATGATTTGTGGGCTTTCCGCGTCTTAAATCATCGTTATCCATAGCGGGCAGATCGTCATGAATCAGCGAGTACGTGTGAATTAACTCAAGGGCACAGGCTTGCGGCAGAATGTCAGTGCCAACTCCTCCACAGGTCTCATAGGCGGTAAGACAGAGAATAGGACGGATTCTTTTGCCGCCTGCAAACAGAGAATACCGCATCGCATCAAACAGAACTTCCGGCTCTCCGGTCTGCCGAAAATACATTTTTAAAAAATCCTCTATCAGAGACTTTGTCTCAGCTAAATATGTTTTTAGGTTCATAGTTGTCTTCGTTGTTAGACTAATTGTATCACGAAAGCAGATTTCTTTTCAACTCAATTGGATTTTTCAAGCATAAACATACTAAATACACTTATAGAGTGTTATCCCTTAACTTCACTCAAATGGTGTCTTGACAGATAGTTTCAGACTACCTTCTATCACTATTGCCTTCTCTATGATTTTACTATGCAAAAAATAGTAGAATAGCCGTATGAATAAACTCGTACTAATGTTTCTACTTTGCACACTCATCGTTACCGTCGGTGAAAGCAGCAATGTCGAGCCTCTGAGTCATCCTGCCGATAATGTTACAAAGGTTTTTAAACCCGCCTATGGTGACACGTTAGTGGAGGGCATAATAGGAGAGCCGAGTGTTTTAATCTCTATGCTTGCCGGAGACAGCGCCTCTCATGCCGTTTCAAGTCTCATATTTAACGGGCTTGTCAAGTATGCTCCCGATTTGCAGTTAACCGGAGATTTGGCGGAAAGCTGGGATGTCTCACCGGATGGTCTTGTGATAACGTTTCATCTAAGAAAGGGAGTCAGATGGACTGACGGCGTGGAGTTTACCGCAAATGACGTTATGTTTGGGTATAAGACCATTATTGACGAAAAAACGCCTACAGCCTACAAGGAGGATTTTCTGCAAGTCAAGAAGGCTGAGGTGCTAGATAAATACACTTTTAGGGTGACTTATGAAAAGCCGTTTGCGCCAGCACTTAGCAGTTGGGGCGCACTTGTTGTCCTGCCAGAGCATTTACTAAAAGATAAGGACATAATGAAGGAACCATTTGGCAGAGCGCCTGTTGGAATGGGCCCATACAAGCTGGACAAATGGATAGCCGGCGAGCGGGTAGAGCTGCAATCAAATCATGATTACTTTGAAGGCAGACCATATATAGACAGACACGTTTTCAGGATAATCCCTGACAGCGCAACTATGTTTTTAGAAGTTAAGACGGGCAGCATTGATTTTATGGGGCTTACCCCGATTCAGTACAAAAGACAAACAGACACGGCGCTCTTTAAAGAGAAATTTCAAAAGTTCCGTTATCCGGCATTTAACTATACTTTTATGGGATTTAATCTGAAGCATCCTTTTTTTAAGGACAAACGTGTGCGTCAAGCGATAGCTCATGCGATAGATAAGAGTGAAATTGTCGACGCCGTACTGTTTGGTCTGGGTGCAACATCAACAGGCCCTTATGTGCCAAACACATGGCCATATAATCCAAATGTTAAAAAGTATGATTTCAATCCAATAAAAGCAAGATCGTTGCTTAAAGAGGCTGGATGGGTAGATGTGGACAGTGACGGAGTTCTTAAAAAAGACGGCAATCGTTTTGAATTTACAATTATAACCAACATGGGAAACTCACTTAGGACAAAGACGGCAACGATTATTCAATATCGTCTGAAGCAGATTGGGATTAAGGTTCACATTCGGGCACTTGAATGGAGCACGTTCATAAATGAATTTGTAGATAAGAAACGCTTTGAAGCGGTGGTGCTTGGCTGGTCAATCGGGCTTGACGCTGACCAGTACGATATCTGGCACTCAAGTAAAACAAAAGAGAAGGAATTTAACTTTATCAGCTACAATAACCCGGAGGTTGATGCGCTCTTAGAGGATGGCAGACGCACTTTTGATATAGAAAAACGCAAACAGGCCTACCACAGAATTCATGAGATATTAGCCGAGGATTTGCCATACGTATTTTTATATGTGCCTGATTCACTTGTTGTAGTAAGCAGCCGGATTAAAGGCATAGTTCCAACCACAATAGGAATTGGCTACAATCAACCAAAATGGTTCGTGCCGGCTGAATTACAGAAGAATACTTTGCAAAGATAAACCATTTGTTTGGTGTAACTGTAATATAAAACACACACAATGCTGAAATTCTTGACTTTATAGGTACAGGTGTTTCAGAATATAGGGCATAGAATGTAGGCAATGGCATGAAGCGGAACACCATTGCCATAGAGAAGCCTTGTGAGTGTAGTCGGTCGGCATTTTAGAAATTAGGGGTGGTAAACAGAAAACATGACTAAATACGTTTGTATCGGCGGTTGTGGCTACATATATGACCCTTTAAAAGGTGATGAGAGACGTGGTACAGCGCGTGGCACCTCTTTTGAATCGTTACCAGATACCTGGCGTTGTCCGGTATGCGATGTTACAAAGAGCGAATTTGCTCCATGGTAACAGCTTAAAAAATGATTACTAACACTGATAAACCCGCAGGCTCCGAAGATTCACGCTGTCTCGACTTTCTTCAGGCTATAATGGATAATATTCCTGATTCAATCTTTTTTAAAGACACAGAGAGTCGTTTCGTACGTGTAAACAAGGCCAAAGCTGAAAACTCCAAGACAACGGCTGAGGATATGGTTGGAAAAGCGGATTTTGACTTCTTACCAGCTGCTCAAGCTCAGAGGGCTTTTGAGGATGAACTTAGCGTAATTTCCACAGGAGTTCCAATTAAAAACAAGATTGAAAAGATTACTCATCTAAACGGCACTGAGGCATGGGTGTCTGCAACAAAAATCCCTTGGTATGACAACAGCGGTAACATTATCGGCACGGTTGGAATTTCAAGAGATATTACCGAAATGATAGCTTATGAGGAAAAACTCAAAGAAAATGCCGAAGCACTCAAAATACTAAATGAAAACCTTGAGGAAAAAGTCAGACAAGAGGTAAAAAAACGCAGAGATCAGGAACAGCTGCTTTTTCAGCAATCAAGACTTGCAGCAATGGGTGAGATGATTTCAATCATAGCTCACCAGTGGATATCTCCTCTAAATAGTCTTTCTCTGATAATAGCCGACTATGCTGCCGCTGTTGAATCCGGCACTGCATCTGCCCAGAGCTTAACACAGCTTGTTGAGGAAACTACTGAGCAGATAGATTTCATGTCCCACACGATAAAAGATTTTAAAGATTTTTTTGAACCATCTAAAAAGAAATTTATTTTTTCTCTGATAGAGGCAATTAATTCTGTCATGTCCATATTGTCAGCATTGCTTAAGCATAATTCAATAGACGTTTTTTTGTCAGTGGAAACTCAGACTGACCCTAAAATATCAGGCTATCCGAATGAGTTTAAGCAAGCATTACTTAATATTTTAAATAATGCAAAGGACTCTATAGTTGAAAAGAGAAAGGTTATGGGAAATGAACGCTATAAGGGTAAAATAGAGATAACACTTTTTAAATCCGGTCAATATTATAATTTAACCATAAAAGACAACGGTACTGGGATAAGCAACAGTGTTAAGGAAAAAATATTTGACCTGTACTTTACAACAAAGGGGAAACACTCCGGCACTGGAATTGGTCTTCACATGGCAAAGACTATCGTTGTTGATAACATGAATGGCTTAATCTTAGCCGATAACCACCCTGACGGGGCAATATTTACAATATCAGTTCCCTTTGATATTTAACGCATACTGTTGTTGACTTATGGATGCGTGTTATTTATTCCGTATAAATTCGTAAATATCCAGATAATGCTTACCAGGCCAGTTCCATGACCAATCGTAACCCATAGCGTTTGTTATCAGCTGTCTGAAATCTGCGGGATATGAATACCAAAGTCCGGTTGCCCTGTGCATGGCGTCCTCCAGAGAGCCGTAATCGGTGCCGTGAAAAACATAACCGTTTCGCTCATTAAAAGGTCTGTCTGAGTAATTAGCATCATACACGGTGTTGGACAGCCCCCCTGTGCCTCTAACTATTGGAATAGTGCCGTATTTCATGGCTATCATTTGAGTTAGACCGCAGGGTTCAAACAGACTGGGTATCAAAAGCATATCGGAGCCTGCATACATTAAGTGCGAGAGCTCATCATTATAGCCGATTTCAAGGTGACAATCGGGATTATCGTTAAGTTGATTTTTTATGTGTAGAAACTCGTCATTTACCGCTTTGTCGGGGCTTGAACCAAGCAGGATAAACTGCCAGCCGTTTTGGAGAGCGTAATACAGGGCGTGTCTGATTAAATGCACACCTTTTTGATGGTCAAGCCGCCCAATTGCACATATTATTGGTTTAAGCTCTTGTCTTAAGAGCAGCCGATGCCTCAGCGCTTCTTTATTTTTATATTTATCGTCAATATTTGCCGGCCCGTACTTAACCGGAATATGAGGGTCAATCTCCGGATTCCACACCTCGTAGTCAACACCGTTTAGAATTCCGCCGAATTTACTTTGATGGACGTGCAGAGTGTGTCCCATTCCAAAGCCCTGATCGGACGTCCTCACATCCCATGCGTACTGAGGCGAGACGGTTGTTACAAAGTTGGAATAGACAATGCCGCCTTTCATAAGGTTAACCGCATGAGGGTTGTGGTCATCTTGAAGCCGCTCATTATTGATTAGCTTGTAGTCGTCCAGCCCAACCTCACGAAGTGCATACTCGCCGGCTATCCCCTGATGCTTTAAATTATGCAGCGTAAAGATTACCCTTGGGTGGCTCATCCCGATGTGTTGATATATTTCATAGAGCAAAACCGGCACAAGCGCAGTTTGCCAATCGTGACAGTGTATGATGTCTGGGTTTTTACCGGCTTTATACATAAACTCAAGAGCAGCGCGGCAAAAAAACGCAAACCGCTCGTTGTCATCCCCATGACCGTAAAACACGCCGCGGCTAAAGAAATTCTTGTCTGAGTGAGAATCTATAAAAAAGCACTTTCTGCCGTGAACAAAACCAAAAAATACAGTGCAGTGGATCCATGTGTTGTAATAAGGCACCCAAAGGCCCTCATAGACGACTTGAAGGTCATAAATTTGGTCGTACCACATGCAGTCGTACTTAGGCAGAATGATTTCAACGGAATTGCCTCTGATTTCAAGCTCACGGGAAAGCCCAAACACGACATCCGCAAGTCCCCCGACCTTTGCTACCGGCGCTATCTCCGGCGATACCATCACTATGTACATGGGCTGCGCTCCTTTCTATGTAAAACTTAACACCGCTTTTAATGTAGCATAAAGGTATATAAAAAATCAGCAAGTTCGCTTGTAATTTCTATATAGCTTCAGTATAGAAATTATATTAGTTGCTATCCATACTTATTTGAAAAGATTGTTTTATAAGATACATTACGTCATCAAGTTGCTCAGATGAGCTTATTCCTACCTGTATATCGCCGTTGCCCCAACGTCCGATGCCTGTGATGTCCCTGCACAAACCTTTTGGATCGTCAATCTCGTTAAAGCTCATATTAAGGGAAAGCCTTAAACGGTTCTTTTGTGGTACAACATCGACAAAATTTGTCTCGGTTTTATATGCTATATAGAGCTTTAATATCTCCTCTTTGACTGAGGCATCGAGATTCAAAATGCGCCGTCTGAGATTGTTGAAAAGCTCCAATATCTCCCCTGTAAGGTAAGAATGGTCTGCAAGAGTGTACACATGTTCTTTGGGTTGTTCCTTTTCTTTGTAGATAATCAGCACATCATCTGGTACAGCTGGGTAAGTCCACACCTGTACTGCCAGTCTTGCCAAGGACTCAGCGCGATTCTTTATCTCATCCTCATTCCAATGTTCAAGTGTGGCTAAAGTTTTATTAAGACGAAGATGGCTGTCAGCAAATCCTCCCTGCATATCCCGTTTCTCAAGAAAAGGTCTATCACTAAGTTCAGAGTTATATCCTGTTAGCGTGAGATTTCCGAGTGTATGGATGTATTGCTCTTGAATCTGTTTCCAGTTCACACCAAGCTCGTTCTGCCATTCAATGGGAAGGTTTTTGTTCTGAGGCATGATATGTTCTATTGTCAATTCTTCTGTATTTATATTTTCTTTATGATTGTGATTTTCAAGCTTTCTGAGCCAGTAATTTCGGCTCCGGAAATTATATAGGTCTTTTGTCTTTAACTCTCGCATGAACTCATCATCTATAGGAAAACGCCGGTAGGAGTCTTTTAGCGCCATAACCGCCTTAAAACTCATTAGGTAGTCTGACTTGTTTGACTCTTTGCATAATGTGGCAAAGGTTTTGTTAAGGGAGTTTGTAGGAATCCCGCAGATAGCACGTCTAAAGACATAGCTCTCGATAAGTTGGACTATTTCAATAAATTCGTCCTTGTTCAAGATGTTTTTAGAATAGTCATCATAAAGCTCAAGTAAAAATGGGTATGCCACATCTACCTTAAGGTTATTAAGATTCTGAAACGCCTCAAGAAGTTGCTTGTCCTGTTCTTGCTCAAGTGCCATCGCAACAAAGCATTTAGAGAAATGGTTAATATCTGCAACTATGTACTTGATACTTTCGTTATGACGTGTTTGGGCATGAATTTTAAAATCATGGTAAACCTCGCCTATTATTGGAATGCGTCCTAAGTTCAGAGTAAGATAGTCACGCATAAAGCGGTCAAACTGGGTGATGTATGCTGTTTGCCCAAAGCGCTTTTCCATAGCGTACCAGTATTTGTTATAAATTTCGGACTGCTCCCCTGGTTCAAGTCTCATGAGGATATAGTTTCGGATTAGATCAGCCTGGCTTAACTCTAACCCTGTGGAATTCAGGCTTTCAAAGATTAGCTGTGGGTTATCATGGCTCCTGTCAAGTGCAATATCAACAATGATGAGCTTGGATATGCCTTTGTATATAGTTTCAAGAGTTATACCTGATGATTTTATACGCTCTACAAAAAAATCATTGTTCTCGGAGATACGCACAGATTTTTGTTCTGGCAGCTCTTTGTCGTCAATAAGGCACTTCAGTGTGTCAGTGTCAGTTTGTGTCAGGATGAGCTTGTAATGAAGTTCTCCATCTTCTTCGATATTGAGGAGAAAATAATTGTCAATTTTTTTCTTTGTGACGTCGAGAGATTCAGATGATGATTGAAGTGCTCGTCCAAATGCTGCAAGCAAGAGAAATAATGTAGTCAACCGTTGCTGCCCATCAATGACAAGAAGCTGTGGTATTGAAGAAACCTGATAAATGCCTCGCTCAATATAGACCACAGAGCCGATAAAATGACCTGAGATTTTATCATCACTGCCTGCTTTGATAATATCATCCCAAAGTTGAGCACACTCCTTTCGTGTCCAACTGTAAGTTCGTTGATAAATGGGAATAATGAATTGCTTCGGTCCCTTGAGATAGTTCATTAGATTGACAGCTTGTGCTTTCATCCTTTTTATATCCTCCCCTTTTGCGTCTCTGGAATTCTTTTTACTACTACATAAGCTACCACTAAATAAGGTGAAAATAGTATATATTGAATTAAAATAATAAATCAATTTATAATGTGTTTACAAATTCAAAAAAACGGGGAGACACGGCAGCTACATTATTTATGAATAAACCATATCGCCAAACATAAATTGAAGGAGCAGGACTGAGGCCAAAGAGGCTGTTTCGGAGCGGAGCACTCGGCTGCCTAAATACAGTGCTGTTACGCCTGTGGCTTCCGCCTCGCTTATCTCTTGAGGGCTGAAACCACCCTCTGAGCCTACAATCGTATATATGGTTTTTATATCATCAGGCAATACTTGAGATTTCAAACTTGTCCCGCCCTTTTCATAAAAAATATAAGAGCGGCTGTCAGTCTGATTTTTTATCATTGACAGTAAATCGGAAAAACTTACCGGCGCTTTTATAACCGGAACCGTCACCCGCTGTGACTGCCGCGATGCCTCTATAGCAATTTTGTTCCATCGCGCGAGTTTTCTTGTTTCGGTAAATTGGCAGCGGGTACTGTAAAATGGAATGATTTCACTTACGCCGCACTCTGTAGCTTTTTCAACCACATAATCCATCTTAGTGCCCTTAATAAGTCCCTGACACAGCACTATAGCTACCGATTGTTCCTCTTTTGGTCTGTATTGAAGAGTTAGCTTAAGGACAACTTCTTTAGCTCCGGCGTCTGTAATTGTGGCGTCAAACACCTGCCCTGACGAATCAAAAAGCAGCACATTGTCACCCTCGCGCTGCCTTAACACATTGGTAAGGTAGTGGGCATTTTGCCCGCTTAAACGGATGAGACCGTCTGTTTCAGTTATTTCTTCTACGTATAAACGGTGCATGAATTATCCATTGTCAGTTTGTAAAAAATCCCTTTACTTTTTCAGCAAAACTCCTTTGAACCTCATCGCCGCTTTCTTTGGCGTATTCCTCAAGAAGCTCTCTTTGTTTTGGCGTAACTTTTTTGGGTACGTCTATATAAACCTTAACGATTAGGTCGCCCTTATGTCCGCCGTTTACTCTTTGAATCCCCTCACCCCGCAGCCTAAAAACCTCGCCGGATTGTGTGCCGGAGGGAATTTTTATCTTGCCGCTGCCCTTAAGTTTTGGAACTTCTATCTCACCGCCAAACACTGCTACATAAAACGCTATTGGCACTTCACAATATAAGTCACGCTCGTGACGCTTAAAGAAAGGATGTTCATGAACCGACAGATAGACATAAAGGTCTCCATGTGGGGCGCCCTTAGTTCCAGCCTCACCCTCGCCGCTGAGTTTAAGTTTCATACCACTGTCAACACCAGGCGGGATTTTCACATTGAGTGAACGGGTTTTACGCACACGCCCGGCGCCACTGCATTCCTTACACGGATCTGTGATAACCGCCCCAGCCCCACCGCATCTGCTGCAGGTCTTACTGACTGAGAAAAATCCCTGCTGAAACATCGTCTGCCCGGAGCCTTTACACGCTGAACACCTCTCAGGAGCTTTGCCTCCGGCTGAACCAGTACCAGAGCACTTGTCACAAGGCTCATGACGCGGCACAGTTATATCTTTTTCAACTCCAAAGGCGGCCTCCATTAGATTTAGCTCTATATCGTACCTGAGATCAGAGCCACGTCTCGGCCTGTTTGACCTCTGAGTACCGCCTCCAACTCCAAATCCACCGAGAATATCCTCAAATATATCCCCGAAAATATCGGAAAACCCGCCTGAAAATGAACCAAACCCAGGACCACCGCCACTAAAACCATCAGCCGTACCAAATCTGTCATAACTTGATCTTTTGGCAGGGTCGCTCAGACATGAGTACGCTTCATTTATCTCCTTAAACCGCTCCTCTGATTCTTTGTCTCCGGCGTTTCTGTCCGGATGGAATTTCAGTGCAAGCTGCCTGTACGCCTTTTTCAATTCATCCGGTGTTGCCGATCTGCTTACGCCAAGAGTTTCATAGTAATCTTTCGTCATTTATCGTTATCCGGTCTTTACTTACTTTTGTCTTTGTCTTTTTTGTCCACATCCTCAAACTCAGCCTCAACAAAATCCTCATTAGGCTTTCCGCTGCCGCCATGATGCTGCCCTCCATCGTGCTGTGCCCCGCCGTCATGTCCAGACTGTCCATCGCCAGCTTGCTGCCCAGCATTTTTATATATGTGTTCAGCTAACTTGTGGGAGGCGGTCTGAAGTGTCTCAACCGCTGACTTTAGCTCTTTGGGGTCTTGTGTTGCGTCTTTCAACTCATTGACCCGCTTTAGCGCATTTTCTATATCCGACTTCTCTCCTTCAGAGATTTTATCACCATGCTCTTTTAATGATTTCTCAACGCTGTATGACAATGCATCGGCCTCATTTTTAACCTCTGCAAGCTCCTTTTTCGTCTTATCCTCGGTTGAGTGCGTCTCAGCATCACGCACCATCTTTTTGATATCTTCTTCAGTAAGTCCGCTTGAGGCTGTTATCTTAATTGACTGCTCTTTGCCAGTGCCAAGGTCTTTGGCAGATACGTGCAGAATGCCGTTAGCGTCTATGTCAAAAGTCACCTCTACCTGCGGTATACCTCTTGGTGCCGGCGGTATGCCAACCAACTCAAAATTTCCAAGAAGTTTGTTATCTGCCGCCATCTCACGCTCGCCCTGAAACACCTTAATCGTAACGGCCGGTTGATTGTCTGAAGCAGTGGAAAACACCTGACTCTTTTTTGATGGGATTGTAGTGTTGCGCTCTATCAACTTTGTAAAAATTCCGCCCAAAGTTTCTATTCCAAGTGAAAGCGGAGTCACATCTAATAGCAAAACCTCTTTAACTTCGCCCTTAAGCACAGCCGCTTGAATTGCCGCTCCTACTGCCACTACCTCGTCAGGATTTACGGTTTTATTAGGCTCTTTGCCAAAAAATGACTGCACCGTAGAAACTACCTTTGGCATTCTTGTTGAGCCGCCAACCAGAATCACCTCATCAACTTCTGAGGTGGACATCTGAGCGTCCTTTAGGGCGTTTTTACATGGCCCCACGGAGTTTACTATCAGATCATCTACCAACTGCTCAAATTTAGCTCTGGAAAGTTTTATCAGAAGGTGTTTTGGACCAGAGGCATCCGCTGTTATAAACGGAAGATTGACCTCAGTCTCAGTAGCGCTGGAAAGCTCTACTTTAGCTTTCTCTGCAGCCTCTTTGAGCCTCTGAAGCGCCATCTTGTCGTTTTTTAAATCAATTCCCTGGTCTTTTTTAAACTCATCGACAAGCCAGTCCATCACTTTAAGGTCAAAATCATCACCGCCAAGAAAAGTGTCGCCGTTTGTTGACTTAACCTCAATGACACCTTCTCCGATTTCAAGGATTGATATGTCAAAAGTGCCGCCGCCTAAGTCATACACGGCTACTTTTTCCTCTTTTTTCTTATCTATACCATAAGCAAGTGAGGCGGCAGTCGGCTCGTTGATAATTCTAAGCACATTAAGGCCAGCTATTTTTCCGGCATCCTTAGTGGCCTGCCGTTGGCTGTCGTCAAAGTACGCAGGCACGGTTATTACCGCATCTGTGACTTTCTCGCCAAGGTAGTCCTCGGCTGCTTGCTTTAGTTTTTGTAAAATCATTGCCGATATTTCAGGAGGCGAGTACCTTTTTCCTCGTATCTCTACATGAGCATCTCCGTTAGGCGCATCCACTATTTTGTATGGCAGCCGCTTAATTGCCTCCGTAACCTGTTTAGTCTGGAAACGTCTGCCCATCAGCCTTTTAACTGAGTATATTGTGTTTTCTGGGTTGGTGATTGCCTGACGTTTTGCAATCTGCCCAACGAGACGCTCTCCTTTATCAGTTATCGCAACAACTGAGGGCGTTGTTCTGCTGCCCTCCTCGCTCTCCTTTATCAGTTATCGCAACAACTGAGGGCGTTGTTCTGCTGCCCTCCTGATTTGGTATTACTACAGATTCTCCCCCCTGTACAACTGCAACGCACGAATTTGTAGTCCCAAGGTCAATTCCAATTGCCTTAGCCATTGTTACCCTCCTTTATATCATTAAATTCAGTTTTTTCCTCTTTGGACTCCGAGGTATCCTCTATGTCGTCTTGCACTCCCGCACTTTTGGACACTGATACCATAGAAGCCCTTAACACCCTCTCTTTATACGTATAGCCTTTCCTAAACACATCGACAACTGTTTTATCATAAAGGTCGTCCCTCTGCACCTCTGTCATCGCATGATGGTACGCTGGGTCAAAAGCCTTACCCGCCGCATCTATCTCTAAAAGACCATATTTGCTAAGGATTTTCTTTAGCTCCTTTAGTGTCAAATCAATACCCTGCGCTAATGGATTTGTCATATCTGTAACGTGAGAAAGAGCAGCCTCAAGGTTATCAATAACATTAAGGAGATCGGAAACCATAGGTTCCGCTCCGTACTTGTATATTTCGTCCTTTTCCTTCTGAACCCTTTTCCTATAGTTATCAAACTCGGCATGAAGCCGAATGTATTTGTCTTTCAGCTCAGCGTTATCAACACGCAGCTTCTCCAGCTCATCCAGTTGTGATTTGGCATCCGGCATAAACTCAGCGTCAGACGCCTGCTCTGTATTGGCGGACTTTACTCCGTCATCGCCAACTGTTATATCAATAGTCTTTTCCTCCAAAGTCAACCTCCTGTCTGCCCTCTAGCCGGCTTGAAAGAAACCGCGCTGAGGTCTCTATAATTGAAATGGCGCTTGCATAATCCATTCTTTGAGGGCCAATAAGCCCAAGCACTCCCAGAGGTCTGCCCCTGTCACATACTGATGAGGCAACAAGGCTCAACTCCTTTGTATCAAGAAATGGCTCCGAACCTACAAAGACCTGCACTCCGCCGTTTTCTGTTATTTTATCTAGAATCTCAATAATTCTCTCCTTGTCACTGATTGTGTTGGAGAGTTCTTTAATTTTCCCAATATCGTCAAAATCGGGCAAATTAATGAGCTCACCAAGACCTGAAATAAAGACATCACGATCAAAGGAACTCAAATACCTGTCAAAGAAGCCAAAGACTTTTGAAATCAGAGTGTTTCGCTGAACCTTTATGTTGCGTACTTCCTTTTCAAGTATTACTTTAATTTCTCCCAAAGTGCGTCCTCTGAACTCAGAGTTAAGGAAATCAGCTATGCTTTTTAAATCCCTTCGTGAAAGCGGCACATCAAGCTCTGATACTTTGTGCTTTATCGTGCCCTCTTCAGTCATAAGCACAACGGCCACCATATCGTTACGATAACTTAAAAGTTCTATCCTCCCCAAAATACTGTTTTCCATAGTTGTCTCCATAGCGACCACCATGTAGTGGGAATAACTTGAGAGAATCTTTGAGGCTGCGCCAAGAAAATCAGTTAAATGTCTTCTGACGCCAATGACCTCATCACAGAGCAGCTTTAAAAGCTCTGCGTTAGCTGACACTCCAAAGCCCATCAGCTCCTCAACAAGCAATCTGTAACCCTTACCGGTGGGCATTCTGCCGGCAGATGTGTGCGGCTGAGACAGATAGCCCATCTCTTCAAGATCATACATGGCGTTGCGAATTGTGGCAGAGGATATGCCAAGCCCAAACCGTTTGCTTATGTAGCGAGACCCCACAGGAGAAGCGCTGTCAACATAGCTTTCAATAACAGCAAAAAGTATTTTTTTCAGTCTTTCGTCCAAAAGCCCAACTCACCTACCGACTGTAAAATAGAAACAGGGCTAATGCCCATTCTAAACTGTAACACTTATATACTTACACTTTCAAGTAGGGGTAAAGGCGAATAATTATTCGCCCCTACAAACACAACACCCAATCATCAACCTCAAAACCTGGGGTTAAGGGGGTTAGGCCCCTTATGGGATTGGGTTTTAGGGAAAGGGCAAAGCCCTTTCCCTAACTCATCTATTTCCTTAGTACATATCTCCCATACCGCCCATACCTGGGTGACCGCCGCCGCCCATAGGCATTTTATCATCCTTATCAGGCAGGTCGGTTATCATGACAGCAGTGGTAAGCATAAGGGATGCTACGGATGCTGCATTTTGCAGGGCACATCTTGTCACCTTAGTGGGATCAATGATACCCTCTTTTATCATATCGCAGTATTTTTCAGCCTGAGCGTCAAAACCGTAGTTGACGTCCGCGTTTTCCTTAACTTTCTCTATAATAGTGGCGCTCTCAAGGCCTGTGTTAAAGATTATCTGCCTGAGAGGTTCCTCAAGACATTTCTTGATAATGTTGGCTCCAATTTTCTCATCACCTGTAACTTTGAGAGTCTCAACGCTCTTGATACATCTGATAAGAGCAACACCGCCGCCGGGAACTATTCCCTCTTCCACGGCTGCTCTGGTAGCATGAAGAGCATCCTCAACGCGCGCCTTCTTTTCTTTCATTTCGGTCTCAGTGGCTGCTCCAACATTGATAACGGCAACACCGCCAACTAATTTTGCGAGCCTCTCCTGAAGTTTCTCTCTGTCATAGTCTGAGGTGGTGTCTTCAATCTGAGCCTTTATCTGCTTAACTCTGCCCTGAATTGCCTTAGCGTCTCCTGAGCCTTCAACGATAGTTGTGTTATCCTTATCAATGGTAATTTTACGTGCCTTCCCGAGGTCGGTCAACTTTACGTTTTCCAGTTTCATGCCGAGGTCTTCTGAAATTACAGTGCCGCCAGTTAGAATTGCAATGTCTTCAAGCATCGCCTTTCTGCGCTCGCCAAATCCCGGAGCTTTTACGCCGCTTACGTGAAGCGTACCGCGAAGTTTATTGACAACAAGGGTGGCCAGTGCCTCTCCCTCAACATCTTCGGCTAAAATAAGCAACGGTTTGCCCATCTTTGCAATTTGTTCAAGAAGAGGAATCAGGTCTTTCATGCTTGAAATCTTCTTGTCGTGCAGCAGTATGAAACAGTCCTCTAAGATGCACTCCATTCTCTCTGCATCAGTTATAAAATAGGGGGAGATGTAACCTCTATCAAACTGCATACCCTCGACAAAGTCAAGCGAGGTGGTCATGCTCTTAGCCTCTTCAACGGTGATTACGCCGTCTTTTCCGACCTTATCCATGGCGCTTGCTATCAGATCGCCAATTGTTGAGTCGTTGTTGGCAGAGATGGTGCCTACCTGAGCAATTTCTTTTTTATCGGAAACCGTCTTACTAATGCTCTTAAGGTTTCCTACGACTGCCTCAACAGCTTTTTCAATACCGCGTTTTAAATCCATGGAGTTAGCGCCGGCTACGACGTTTTTCATACCCTCTTTGTAGATGGCATGAGCCAGCACGGTGGCAGTGGTTGTGCCATCCCCTGCGGTGTCAGATGTTTTTGAAGCTACTTCTTTAAGAAGCTGAGCGCCCATGTTTTGGTATGGCTCTTTCAACTCTATTTCTTTTGCGACAGTTACGCCGTCTTTGGTTATAAGTGGAGATCCAAATTTCTTATCCAGAATAACATTCCTGCCCTTTGGCCCCAGTGTTGCCTTAACGGCATTGGTCAATATCGTGATACCCTCAAGTATCTCCCTTCTTGCCGTCTCATCAAAGGCTAATTGTTTTGCTCCCATTGTACTTTATCCTCCTTATTCTAATATTCCTAAAATATCTTCTTCTTTGATAATCAGGTAATCCTTACCATCAATCTGGACTTTTGAGCCGGAGTACTTATCAAAAAGCACCTCGTCTCCTACCTTCACCTCTTTGGTCTCAGACCCTACTGCTTCAACCTTACCGCGCTGCGGTTTTTCTCTGGCAGTGTCGGGCACGTAAAGACCACCGGCCGTCTTTTCCAGTTCGTCCTTGTAGCTTACAAATACACGCTCTTTAAGGGGTTTGAACTTCATACTGCACGCTCCTTTCATTAGTTTTATTTTAGTGTTTTTGTTAGCACTCATCATAGATGAGTGCTAACTGTTCTAACTATTTCGGGTGATGATAACACAATATTTTGCAATTGTCAAGATTTTTTTATTGTGTAACACAAGAAGAATGTTTAGCATTACCCGTTGTTATGTATTTCAAGGCTTTCCATTAACTTTATTGTTTGTTCTTTAGCCCTGCCAAAGTCAAGCTCCTCAATACTCTTCTCTATGGAAACAACCATATCAGTATGCAGCAACCCACCCTTGAGCGTTTTAATTAAAGGCTCAGCCTCATCGGGATTATATTGATCGTAGGCGGTTAATATTTTTGTAAAAACCTCTTTCAGTTCTTCTTTGCTTAATTCCCTTATTTCCTGTTCTGTGTCAGTCTTTTGTAATTCCATAGTCTTAACATAATTTGCCGCATCACTCAGCGTTTGCTCTAAGTCTTTTAAGCACTCTTTAGCGTTGTCAATCTTTCCATCTTTAAGTAAATCATCAATTTTCATAGCCGTTTCATACACATTTGTAAGCACAAGATTTCCAGCTACACCCCGCAGTGTGTGCGTTATTTTCTTTGCTGAATCGGTATCGGCAGTTTCCAGATAAGAAGTCAGTTCCGCAGTTATATTCCGATACCTTTCTATGAAACTAGTCAAAGCCTTTGTGTAAATGTCCCAGTCTCCCCATAAATCCATTACTTTGAGAGTATCTATCACAGTTGAATGGAAAGTCTCAGAGTGCTCCTGCAAGTTGTCAGTCTGCACCTCATCTCCCTGAATTAATCTTTCCATAGTATCAAACAGAATTTTAAAATCAATCGGCTTTGCCACTACCTCATCAACCTGTTTTTCAATATATATCATGTTATCATCCGATGTGACGCTTGCCGTTAGGGCTATAATAGGAATGTGCCTGCCGGTTTCCAATTCCATATTGCGGATATGCTCGGTTGCTTCAAGACCGTCCATCACAGGCATTTGCATATCCATTAGAATTATGTCAAACCCGCCGTTTTTATAACGCTCCACCGCCTCATATCCATTGCGGGCTGTCTCAACCCTGTGACCTTGCCGCCTAAGCCAGATGTTAATCAACGTCAGATTTTCCTCTATATCCTCAGCCACCAATATCCGGAACTTTCTGTTTGTTCTTAATTCTTTTATATCGGCGGTATCGCTTGCAACAAGTTCTGTGGGGTTTAATGTAACAGTGAAATAAAATGTACTTCCCTTGTTAACTTTGCTTTCCACCCATATGTGGCCTCCCATCAGCGCCACTAATTGCTTTGATATCGTTGTACCCAAACCGGTTCCGCCAAACCGGCGGGTCGTAGAACTGTCGGCCTGTGTAAATGATTCAAAAATATGTTCCATTCTATCATCAGGGATTCCAATCCCTGTGTCGGATATTGAAAACATTACTGTATTATCAATCTCTGCGGGAGTTACATTTAAAGTAACCCCGCCGTGGTCTGTAAATTTAACGGCATTACCGACAAGATTATTGATTATTTGGGTTAACCGCAATGGATCTCCAATAAAATGCTCCGACAAAGCGGAATCAACATTTAAGTTGAAAAAAAGCTTCTTTTGTGTAATCTGATGTTCAAAGGAATTTTCTATGTTTTTGATTAACCTCTTAAGATTGAACACCTGAGTTTCTAACTCTACCTTGCCGCTTTCCAGTTTACTTATATCCAAAATATCGTTTATAAGTCTCAGAAGCGATTTTGCCGAGACGGCGGCAGTTGCAATATATTGCCGGTTTTTATCGTTTAAAGCAGCGTCTTCCGCTACAAGTTCTAAAAATCCCAAAACAGAGTTCATAGGGGTTCTTATTTCATGGCTCATATTAGCTAAAAAGGCAGACTTCGCAACAGATGCTGCCTCGGCGGCTTCTTTTGCTTTTGCCAGCTCAGCAGTCCTTTTCTCCACCCTGTCCTCAAGTGTTTCATATGCAGCCATGAGACTGTCTGTTCTTATATCAAATGTTTTGGCAAGTGTTTCCAACTCATCGCCGGTACCGGTTGGGCTGCATCTGATTTCTTTGTTATCTGCCGCCTTCTCAATTTTATTGCATAACTCTAAAATAGGATCAGCTATGCTGTTACCGATTTTCTTAGTTATATACAGCGCTGCCAAAAGAAAAATGACGCCTATTATACTTAACTTCATGACCGCATCATAGACTACCTGTAAATACACCGCTTTTAATTGCCCCACCTCCAAGGTAAATCTCAGATTGGCAAGATTTTGATTTCTACTTGAAGCTGATTTTTTTGATGTAATATATGATTCATTTTTTGTAAAATTCACTTCTCTTATCATTTTATCAGCGGCATAAAACCTGTAAAAATATGTGCGTTCCTTTTGAATTGTGCGAAAAAATAAATCCAAACAATCGGACTCAAAAATGATCGCCCCCTGCGGCGTTCTGTAATACTCTATTGGGACGATGAACACAATTGAACCCCTATCGGACAGAAATGTACTTGCGCTGCCGCTTGCAAGCGATAATCTCGTTTGTAACAATTTTGAATATTCAGGCGGCTTATTCATATTTGTGTAAATAGTGTATCCGGCAAAATCCACTATGCTGATGTCCCCATGAATTTTAAAAGTCTCCACTATTTTGGACAAATTGTTAGAGCGTTCACCAGGGTCTATTAAGGCGTTAATCACGAGAGTGTTTTTACTTAAATTTTTTATCGCATCAAACATCATATTTATATGCTGTTCAAAGTTATCCAGACATTGGGTATTGTATGCCGCAATGTCGTTACTTGCCTCCTGTAACAGTGTGTCTGTTAACAGTGTAGCTACGGTAGATATTGTCAAAACCATCAACACTATAACAAGTGCAGCAAATCTGACCAGCAGTCTGGTTTTGATGCTTTTACCGAACATTTCTTCAATCATTTTTTGTCTTCATGGATTGGAACTATAACCCCATTACTGTCATACACAGCCATAAAATAAGCGCTTTCATCCAGTGCATCGTGTCTGTCTTTCGTAAACGGCGGTGAATGTGTCTTAGAAAGTCCCTCAAAATGCACAATATTTTCCAAAGCATTCCGCACTAACTCTCTGTCAATCGCTGCCGCCTGCTTGATGGCCTCAGCCAATAGGTAAACCAAATCGTAAGCACTTGCCGTTCCACTTGGGGAGAATATCTCCTGCGGCGTCTTTATATTATATTCTTTCATATACTCTTGCACAAGGCTCGTATTGTTTGCAGTTAAAAAGGAATATGTCTGGATAAAGGATAAATCTATTGTCTTAAGTTCTTTTTTTACCTCGGTGTAGAAATTTCCTCCCGTCATAGCTCTATGTGCGATTATGGGTATTTTTTTGCCTGTATGAAATATATGTTTCACTATTAGTGCACCCTCATCGGCTTGCGCTATCATTATGATTACCTCAGCGCCGGATTTGTATATCCTTTCTATTTGGTTGTAAAAATCCGTATCACCAACATTGAAAGATTCTACTGTGGTGAAAGAGAGCTTCTGCTCTTTCAAATATTTAACCATTATTTCCTCATTTCTGGTACCCCACGCTGAGTTAACCCTGATTAGGGCAATTTTCTTGGTCCTTTTTAGCGCTTGATTTAACAAAAACGGTGCGACATATGTATCATTGGCAGAAAGTCTGAAAACATAATTTGGATCAAAACCGTTTTGGACTATCTCAGGGTGAGCCGCCCACGGGATAAGATAAATAATATTATTAGAATGTATTAGTTTTAAATCTCTTAATACGATGTGGCTGTTTTGACCTCCCATAACGGCAACGAGATTTTTGATTTTAGCAAATTCCCTTATGTTTTCATTACTTCTGGATACATTTCCGGCGTGATCCATTGTGACAAGCATCAGTTTTTTACCAAGTATTCCACTCCTTTCGTTTATCTCCTTTACGGCAAGTTTCATGCCTCTTTCTATTGCAATCCCTGCCTGAGCTGAGCCAAGCGTCATATCAGCATTCAAACCTATTATAATTTCATTTCCAATGTCAAGGTTATACTTTTGTTTAAGATACTCCGTCGTTGCATCTATTATCTCATCACCAATGACGGGTGTATATTTATAAAGAATGCTTTTAGAGGCAAGCTGAAATCTCTTTGTTTCGTTGTCATTAAGATATAATATTTTCGCTCCAGAGTCAGCCATCTTTTTTAGTAAATCCGCTTCATTGCTGTCTATTAGTTGTCTTTCAAAATTTGTCAGCTCTTTGGCAGTAGTTATAAGTGTTTGTTGAATATCGGGCGGAAGTTTATCAAGAGTTTTTTTACTAAAGCAAAACACATACGCCAAATATGCGTGATTGCTTATTATGATGTGAGTTTGAACCTCATGGAATTTCATTCCGTAAATGGCAGCTATCGGGTTTTCCTGCGCCTCAACGACCTTGTCCTTGAGAGCCTTATAGGTTTCTGCAAAATCAATAGGAATAGGATTGCCGTTAAATTCTCTGAACTGATCCATTATCATGGGGCTTTTCATGACCCTGACATTTACGTTTTTAAAATCTCCGGGGGAATGTATTTCCCTGTTTGCAGTGAATTGTTTAAAACCGTTTCCCCAAAACGTAATACCGATAAGACCATACTGGTTAAGCTCATCCAAAAGCAGTTTCCCTGGCTCCCCATCCAGCATTGCATAGGCGTCCTCTTTGTGTGGAAACAGAAACGGGATGTCAGAGTACTGCATGGCAGGAAGCACGGCACTCATTTTAGCAGTAGGAGAGAGCAGTATGTCCAAATCACCCCCAACCGCCATCTCTATCATTTTGTGGTCATTGCCAAGCTCCTGATTGGGGTAAATCTCTATGGACACTTTACCGTTTGTTTTTTGCGAAACTACTTCGGCAAATTTAGAGGCGGCAACACCCATTGCGCTGTCTTTGGGCATATTATGACCAAAACGCAGCTTATATACATTTTTATCACTGTTGGTTTGATGCGGTTTTGAGCTGTTCTTCGCTGACAAATAGTAGAGAGCGCCGCCGGCAATTAGTGCCAAAATCAATATTGCCGCCGCTACAATATTTTTATGTAATTTCAATCGGTCTTACTGGCAATCTTACTGAGGATTTCCGTCTTTTTCCCTTTCATCCCAAAACTCCTTGAGTCTTCTGATTTCGTCTTCAATATCAAAAAAACACCTAACAATATGCGGGTCAAAATGGGCTCCGGCGCCTTTTTTAATCTCATCCAGAGCCTTATCAACAGGCCATGCCTCTTTGTAAGGGCGTATCATAGTGAGTGCGTCAAAGACATCGGCTACTGCCACAATTGCGGCGCTTTGCGGTATGTCTTTTCCCTTAAGCCCCTTAGGATAACCCGTGCCGTCCCACTTTTCATGATGATATAGCGCAATGTCTGCCGACATCCTAAACAGGGGTGTGTTGCTCTTAGAAAGGATACTGTGCCCAACTGTTGTATGTGCCATCATTACTTTCCACTCCTCAGCGTCCAATTTGCCGGGTTTTCTTAAAATGCTGCCGGGTACTCCTATTTTTCCCGTATCGTGCATTGCCGCAGCAAGCGCTATCATTTCAACCACCTCAACAGGCCATGCACATGCCCTTGCAATTTCTACAGAGTAAGAGGCCATTCTCCATACGTGGCTTCCAGTATCGGAGTCGTTAAAATGCCCTGCGTCTCCAAGCATAAACACAGCGGATTCCTGGCTTTCCTGCAACTGCTTTGTGCGATTCTTGATAATCTCCTCACAAAGCCGCTTTTGGTTGAAGATTTCCAAATGAGCCGCAACCCTGTGTAATAAAACAGGCGGTGACACTGGCTTAGTGATGTAATCCACTCCACCGGCTTCAAACCCTCTTGACTCATCTCCCGTCTCTGCCAAAGATGTAATAAAAATAACAGGAATGTCCTCAGTATCAGTGTTTCCTTTTAAACGGCGGCATGTCTCATAGCCGTCAATTCCCGGCATCATAACGTCAAGCAAAATCATATCCGGTTTTGCTTTCTCTGCAATACTCAAAGCCTCGTTGCCGTCTGTGGCAAAGAACAGTTTGTACGAATCTTTCAATATCTGCCTCATGACCTGCCTGTTACCGGCCTCATCGTCAACTATCAGAATATTAAACGTAGTGTCCGTCATTGTATCTCTCCATCGGGTTTAACAAGCGGCAGCTCTATGACAAACCGTGCTCCGCCTTCTATGTTTGATGCTGAGATTTTGCCGTTCATCTTGTTCTCTATAATGGCTTTAGACATGTAAAGCCCTATCCCTGTGCCACCCTCTCCTTTGGTTGTAACGTATGCTTCAAAGACTTTGTCTATCACATTATCGGCGATTCCACCCCCGTTGTCGCATATGTGTACAACAACTTTCATTTCTACATCCTTGATGTCAATCGTAATCCAACCGTCTTCTGTTACAGCTGCCCCTTTTTTCCTTCTCCCATTTATTGCGTCCCGGCTGTTATTTATCAGATTTAAGATAACCTGCTTTAATTCATTACGATAACCTGTTGTATAACAGCGGCATGTTTCTGGGGTATTAATCCGCACATAGATATCATCCTTTTTTAGAAGATCAGAAAACAGGTTGACAACCTCATAAAAAGCCCCTGTTACGTCAAAAATATCTTTTTTATCTGATGGCTTCAGAAAGTTTTGAAAATCATTTACCGTGTGAGACATAAGCGTAATAAGTCCCATACATTGATTGGAAAACTGTTTGAGATACTCTTTATCGACCTCACCTGCCTCAAAGGCATCCTCAACATCCTGCACTATAAGCCCCAGTGAATTCAACGGCTGTTTCCATTGATGGGCAATTGCGCCAATCATTTCGCCCATTGCTGCCATCTTTGACTGTTGAATCAGCATCTGCTCGTCCATTCTGCGTTTGTTAACCTCCATCTCAACCTGTTTTTCCAGATGCCGCTGCAGATTATACAGTTTCAGATGGGTTTCTATACGGGAGATAACCTCATCGCTTTGAAACGGTTTGCAGACATAATCCACCGCTCCGCTATTAAAAGCGTTAACTTTCTCTGTGATGTCTGTAAGGGCGCTTATAAAAATAACCGGAACATCGGATGTTGCCGGTATGGTCTTCAATCTTTTACACGTCTCATATCCGTCCATTTCAGGCATTATGATGTCAAGAAGTATTAAATCAGGCTTTACGCTCTGGGCTGCTTCAAGCGCCATCTTACCGCTTGAAGCAAACGACAGCCTATACTTGTCCTGTAGTATCAGCCTTAAGAGCTGCCTGCTGCCTGACTCATCGTCAACTATTAAAACACTGCATCTATTGTCAGTCATGTGATTCCTCCTGAAATTATTCATAGAACTACGGTCAATAAAAATTGTAGTATAACATGATAGGAATTGATTTAGCTAATACTGAGTTGTGTTCAAAGACATAAATAAAAAAATGGATTCCTGCTTTCGCAGGAATGACAGAGAGAGGGGTTATGTCCCTTTGTCATTCCAGCCTCCGAGCGGGAATCCAGTCCTTTTTTGCACTTCAAAACATATAAACCTACCTCATCAGAATCTTGAAAAATCTCAACTGGAGTTAACTCAATAAGCATTTAGTAATTTTATTGATGAGATGACTGATACTATAGGTTGTTGCCGCTGCGTCCAAAGCCATCCGGTTCAAAACCATAACTAAACATTGCTGACAGTATATCCTGTCTTTGCATATTACCCTCAAGCAGGTATCTAATCTCATCAATAGTCCGCTTATTTTTAGGATTTTCAAGATTTTTAGACACCCTCAGAACTTCCTCTATTGTTGTAACCCCCTCCACAGCTTTCAAAAAACCATCCTCCACAAGAGAGGTCATTCCATAGCGTCTCGCAATGTTTTCCGCTTCTTTTGAAACTGCGCCCTGTAACACTGCTCTTTTTATCTCATCGTTTAAGCAAAGCAGCTCATGAATTGCTATCATGCCCTTAAACCCTGTGTTATTGCAGTTTTTGCACCCGCTGCCCCGATGAAACTTTATCTTACCGTTTTTAATATCTGTTTCCACATCATGTATGAATAATGTGAAAAACTCAAGCTCCTCCCATCCCGGCATATATTCCACCTTACAGTGGGGACATAGTACTCTGACCAGTCTTTGCCCCAGTATAGAGACCAAAGTTGATGACAACAGAAACGGCCTGATGCCCATATCAAATAGTCTGGCTATGGCTGAGGCGGCATCATTGGTATGAAGCGTTGTAAACAGTAAGTGACCGGTTAGCCCTGCAGTTAGTGCCACCGAGGCGGATTCCTTATCACGCATTTCACCAAACATTATAATGTCCGGGTCTTGTCTGAGCGCTGCTCTTATCCCCTTGCTGTACGATGTTTCTCTTGAATCGTCTGACCCCACACGCACCTGTGATACGCCGTCAATCAGATACTCCGGAGGGTCTTCAAGCGTTAGAATGCTGATGTCCTCACGATTTAGATAGTCCATAGTAGAATAAAGCGTGGTGCTCTTACCGGAGCCAGTAGGGCCTGTTACAATCACAATCCCAGAGGCCATAGAGCACACAATGCGATATTTTTCGATTAAATTTTTAAACATACCCAGCTTTTCAAATGTAGGCACTACCTCAGCCTGTATTAAAATCCGCAGCACCATCTTGTCGCCATAAACTGTTGGAATTATGGCTATTCTTAAGTCTGCCTCAATGTCCTTGTCCTCATAATAAACCCGCTTGCGGTCATCCACTATGATGTTTGGTACGTGTGAGTCTTTAAACCTAAAGAAATTCTTCAATCCCCTTACAAAAGCTGCATTCAATGTCTTTGGCAGACCGGGCTGCTCTATTAATATCCCGTCTATACGGAAGCGAACTCTGAGATTGTGCTTTGAGGGTTCAATATGTATGTCTGATGCGCGCAAATCTAATGCCCTCATCAAAAGCTGCATAAAAATATTCAGATTGTGATTTGATGAGTAATATTTAGCGCCGACAGTGAGAACGTCGGTAGTTGATGTGGATTCCACGATTATTTTTTGTGATAAAGATACTGCTTCTCTATTGTCATACACGTGCGGGATAAACGCAAGTATTTCATTTAGGCTTGCAAGGGCAAATTCAATACTCAATGTCATTTTGGTCTTTTCATCTGAGACAGTCAAAGAATTTGTTATTTCTCTTGTCATATAGTTTTTTATCTTTTGCATATTTTTAATGTCAGATTCAGAAATAATACATTGGTAAACTACGGCTGAGGGTTCTCCGTGATACTTTTTATAGGGGATAAATCTGTTTTCCATTAAAGTTTTCTTTGAAAAAGTGAAAAATAGCTCCGGGTCAACCTCAGACATATCGGGCTTAATGCGGGGCATGTTATTTTGTTTTGCTATGGTCTTAAGGAGTGTCTCTTCACTGATGAGTTTCAGCTCCTCTACTAAGAGAGTGCCAAGTCTTTTTTGAGGATTTAGTTTCTGTAACTCTAAAACCCGTCTCAGTTCATCTTTCGTTATTTTACCGTTGATAACAAGATACTCGCCAAGAGGGACGTTGATTTTGTTCAATTGGATAAAAGATACTAACTGATTGGAGGTCAGTATCTTTAATTCAATCAGAACACTGCCAAGAAGGGCTACCTCGCCCTGTTCTCTTAGCTGATTTTGCCTCTGAAGGGCCGACGTCAGCTGCTTTTTGTTAATGACTCCGGAGTCCATCAGCATTTCGCCGATACGCCTCCTCCGCTCCGTTGTCATACTCTACCCTGATCTGAAGTGCAGCTCATATGTGCTTTTTGAACTAATATCCAGAGCATTGAGAGACTCTATAATCTTAATCATACCGGTCTCTTTGCCTGACTTGTTGCAATCGGCACATTCCTTGTATCCGTTTGGTGTGTGAGCAAGCCTGATGAAGACATCATCGCCTTTGACAGTCTCTGCCACTATCGTGCACGTGTCCTCACCCTTGACTCTTTTTATTCGTACAACATGGTCTAAATTAAGCAGCTCAAAATGTTCCGTTATAATCCACATAAACGCAGACCCCCGTTTAAAAACTAACTTGCCTGACTCCACATCAAGACCCAAGACCTTGTATATGTGGAGTGGCTGCTATTAAAATACAGACACCTTGCCTATTCTAATAAAACTCATATTCTATTGTCAAATTAGCATCTCTTAATGTACAATTGTAAACAATCGGGCATATATATAAGACGCATGAGGTGTGAGGATTACATTGTTTACAACTGAGAAAGAGGAGGCACTTTGTGGCAGATACGATCATTGTCTGTCGTATTATCTGAGTGCTGTTACTCAAGTCTCTAAAGCTATACAGAGCGAGGTTGAGCTTGAAAACATACTTAGCGTAATTGTTGAGCATACCTCTGATGTTATGGAGGCTGACAGGTGTACGGTTTTTGTTTACGACGAGAACAAGGAGGAGCTTTGGAGCTATGTCGGAAAGGGATTGGATCGTAACGAAATCAGATTTGCTGTAGCTTTCGGAATAGCCGGATATGCGGCAAGAACCCGCCAAAAGATTAATGTTCCTGACGCTTATGATAATGAGTGGTTTAATCGTGAATTTGACTTAAAAACAGGCTACAGGACTCGCTCTGTACTGTGTCTGCCGCTTATCAATAACGAAGGAGAATTGATTGGCGTTTTGCAGGTGATTAACAAAAAAAGCGGATTACCTTTTGATAAAAACGACGAAATGCTGATTGAATCCATAGCGGTTCATGTATCAATTGCGATTGAGCGGGCTTTTTTAACTGAACTATACATAGAACATAAAAAGGATCAGGAGATGATGAAACTTTCTTACGAAATACAGATGAGTATGCTGCCAAGAAAGTTTCCCATCGCCACCGATGAATCCAATATTGATATAGACGCCTTTATTTCTCCGGCTAAAGAGGTAGGCGGTGATTTCTATGACTTCTTCTTCATAAATGACCATCTGTTATGTTTTGCCATCGGGGATGTCTCTGATAAAGGTGTACCGGCAGCCCTTTTTATGGTAAGGGTTAAAACTCTTTTCAGAACCCTTGCTATAAATGACACATCTACAAAGACGGTTACCGGATGGAGTGGAATGGAGCGAAGAGCCAATGCTAAAAAAGACACATCACCACGGCAAATCATGCACAAAATAAATAAGGAGCTTTGCATAGATAACGAGACAATGATGTTTGTAACCATGTTTGCAGGTATAGTAAACACTACCTCCGGACAATTCTCATACTGCAGCGGCGGACATAATCCTCCATTTATACTAACAGGAGGTGGCAATGCTGTGGAGTTGGAAACAGATATGGGCCCGGCTCTGGGACTTATGGATGATGCAGAGTTTAAGGAACACTCTGTCACCCTTGACAAAGGTCATATCATATTCACATACACAGACGGCGTTGATGAGGCTAAGGACATAGACGGTAATATGTTTACGTTAAAACGTCTGAAAAACTCACTGTGCAACGCTCAAGTTGGCTCTTTGAAGGCGTTGACTGACAGCGTGATGTCAGAGGTTGGGGAATTTACAAAAGACGCCCCTCAATCTGACGACATAACCATACTATCCATTAAATACATTGGCGGTACTGGTTAATATGACTGACAGAGGAACCTATGAACTTACCGTGCCGGCACTGTTAGAAAATATACCGGTTATTCTAAAATTTACAAAGGGTATTTTAAATGAACTGGGCTTTAACAAACATGATTCGTTTGATGTGCAAACGGCTATGGATGAGGCATGTATAAACATAGTAAATCACGGGTATGACGAAAGCGGCGAGATTTGTATTAAACTACATAACAGAGTGGCTGACATTGTGATTTCAATAGAAAGTCACGGTAAACCCTTTGACCCTGAAACAGCAGCCAAACCAGATTTAACATCATCAGTGTCAGAGCGAAAAATAGGCGGTCTCGGAGTCTATCTTATTCATCAGCTTATGGATGAGGTCAGCTATAACTCTATAGATAACGTAAATACACTTACAATGATAAAGAATAAAATGTCTGATATTAAAAACTATAAAAGGGGGAACATATGAAATTTGATACAAAAAAAGATAAGGAAGGCGGTCTCGTTTTTGATTTCAAAAAACACAACGAGGCTTTGGTCATAACTGTGTCTGGGAGTATGGACAGCCAGAACGCTCCGGAGTTTGCTAAAATCATTGACGAAAAGCTCAACGCCGGTGAAAGTGTTTTCATAGTGAATCTTAATTCACTTACCCATCTAAGCAGTGCTGGTTTGAGAAATATTGTAATAGTTTTAAAGAAACTTGCCGCAAATAGTAAAAAAATATTCTTTGTTTCCTCAAACGAAGACGTCAACAGGATATTTAAAATGGCAGGACTCTACAACAGCCTCGTCAAAATCTTTGATTCTGAAGAGGCTGCGTATAGTGCTTGCAAATGACAACGGTACAAAGGGGAAAATTCCCCGTAACTATTCGTTAACTGCTTGTGTTCTGGGTTGATTTAGCCTTGCTAAAAGAAGAAACACAAGTTCATTAGGATTTGTCCTTCTTCATGTGTTTTCCCATCATCTTTTTGCGGAAATCCGCCTTAAAGAGTGCATATTTGGCCTGCTGTTGAACTGTCAAAAGACCATTAATCTCACCCTTTTCAGATTCCATCAGATTTTTTAGTTCTTTATGAGCCTCATCCATTTTCCCTAAAATATCCTTCATCGCGGCTTCATCTTTCTTGTTTACGGCCTCTTTTAGCTCTTTAATGTTACTCTTAAAGGAGTGTCTAAGCTCATGCCTTTTTTTGCCGTAGTTGTCAAAAATTGTTATAAGCTTTCCAGAGGTTTCTTTATCCAGGCCAAGCGCCTTAATCATCTTTTCCTGCATCATGGCTTTATGCTTTTTCCACATTTCTTTGTGGTCTGATTTCTTATCGCTGCTCTTACCCTCGTCGTCATTATGAGCTAAGGCACTGCCGGCCATCGCAAAAACCACAAAATACAGCATTACCAAAATACTGATTACTTTCCTTTTCATATTACCTCCATTTGTTGATTTGACCCCTGACAGGGGACATTGTGTCTGATAGCTGCTAACTTTATCATCTAAGCATTAGACACCGGAGAGTTTAAAAAGGTTTAAAATTTTTTTTGCACCTTTCATATTCGCACACTTGACTTTTCTAACTTCACTTTTTATACTGTAGGCGTCTTCACAAGGTGCATATTATTTTTATGGTCACGACAAATATTTTAGGCAGGCAGCAAAGAAAAGTTACTGTTTATACAGAACAAATGTCGTATTTTAAGGAGGATAGGCGTTTTCAGTGACTAAGTTTGCAAGAGTGTTGGCGTTTGGCAGTCTGTGTGTTACGATTGTCACAATCAAAACTTATATGGAGGACACTAAGTCATGGAAAAGAGCAATGCAGGGATAAGTGAGGACTGGCTGGCGTTGTTTCTTGGTATTTTCATTTTCGTTGTATCGTTGGGGGTCTTTTGGGGCACTGATCTTATGGGCTGGGGGGTTAGCAACAAAGTGTGGACAGACCCGGCTAAGGCGCTCTCACCGGTGTCAAAAAATTTTCAGTCCGTAAAGGGAGAGATACAAAAATAGAGGGTTCTAAGCTGACACTTAAACATGCTGACGGCAAAGAGGATGCCATCACTGTAAAGGAGGATGTTTCTGCTCTTAAAGTCGGCGACACTTATGAAAAAAAGGGTGTTAGCGGTTTTGCCTCTCTATTTTTCACCTATCTGGCTATGCTTTCGGTTATGCTAATCGGAGCAGGTTTAATGCGTATCAATGTGGGTAAGTTTGCAGTAGGGTTTACCGTAATATTTTGGATAAGTTACCTGTGTTGGTTTACGGGGCATTACGCTCACATAGCGGCCACTAAAAACCAGTTAGCTGGGTTTAAGATAAGCTGGGCTTTGAGTCTGACTGGTGAGGCAGGGTTTATAGTGGCTCTAATAGCTGGTCTTATTGTGGGCAATTTCTTTCCGGGGTTATCGGAGTTGTTAAAAGATGCTGCAAAGCCCGAACTATATATAAAAACAGCTATCGTAATAATGGGTGCATTGCTGGGACTTAAGGCGGCGGAGTCTTTCACGTTAGCTTCGGCTGTGTTATTCAGGGGGTTTTGTGCCATTGTTGAGGCCTACCTAATCTATTGGGCGGTGGTTTATTACGTGGCAAGAAAGTACTTTAAATTTAGCAGCGAATGGGCGGCTCCCCTTGCCGCAGGCATATCAATCTGCGGAGTATCGGCAGCTATAGCGGTAGGAGGAGCCATCAGGGCACGTCCTGTGGTGCCAATTATGGTGTCCTCGCTTGTTGTGATTTTTGCCGTAGTTGAAATGCTAATTTTACCGTTTATAGCTCAGATATTTCTATGGAATGAGCCACTTGTTGCCGGAGCATGGATGGGGCTAGCGGTTAAAACAGACGGAGGGGCCGTGGCAAGTGGAGCCATAACCGACGCTCTGATACGCGCCAAAGCACTGGAGATGACAGGCATTAAGTACACTGAGGGCTGGATTACCATGACCAGCACAACAGTTAAGATGTTTATAGATGTGTTTATCGGCGTATGGGCCTTCGTTTTGGCTATCGTCTGGTGCACAAAGATAGAGTGTAAGGAAGGGGAAAAGGTAAAAGTAATAGAAATCTGGCAGAGATTCCCTAAGTTCGTTATCGGATACGTTGTAACTTTCATACTGCTTTTAGCCATATGTTTTCCATCCACCAAGGCGATAGCACCAGTGGATAAGGAGATAAAAAACTTGAAAGATGAAATCACCTTGATGGAAAAGAAAGTGGCTTCAGCTAAAGATACACCAGTGGAATCAGCGATAAAAGCTCAAATAGGGCAGTCAAAGGATAAAATAAAAGCATTAAACGGTAGCATTAAAGAGCAGAGGGGAGTGCTTGCTAACGCAAAACTTGCCACAGATGAGAGTAACACATTCAGAGTCATGTTTTTTGTTCTTACGTTTTTCACAATTGGGCTTGTGTCAAACTTCAAAAAACTGTGGGAAGAGGGGATAGGCAAACTTGCAGTGGTGTATGTAGTATGTTTATTTGGGTTTATAATCTGGGTCGGGCTTTTCATTTCATGGTTGTTTTTCCATGGAGTAAAACCGCCAGTAATTACTGGTTAAGAGGAGGTTTTCAAATATGGCAGATGAACCAAAACTTTCAGAAGAGTTAAAGAGGATGGAGTATGAGCCGCTGTCCTCAATAGAGAAAAAACTTATAGCGTGGAGCCTTGGAATTGGAATAGCTTCTTTGGTGTTCTTTTATTGGCTAAGCATATCGTTTTTTCCTGGCAGCCATTGAGACTCTTAAGCTCAGTAAATTTTATCACAACATTTTACTAAACAGTAGTATCAGTTTGAAGAACCGATGTAAATGTAGCCGCCATAAACCGTAGCAGCGAGTTTTTTCCCGTCGGATGACGACGCAATTGAGTACCAGTCTCTGCTGCCAGCGCTTGTTTGGGTTGTCCATGTGGAACCGGAATCTGTCGAGATATAAATATATCCACCATAAACTGCTGCTGCAAGCACTGTTCCATCTGATGATAATACGATCGAATGCCAATTCCCAGTGCCAACACTTGTTTGAGCTGTCCATGTGGAGCCGGAATCTGTCGAGATATAAATATATCCGCCATAAACTGTAGCAGCAAGCACTGTTCCGTCTGATGATGACGCTATAGAATTCCAATAATCGATGCCGCCAGAGGTTTGAGCTGTCCATTTGGAGCCGGAATCTGTCGATGTATAAATATATCCGCCATAAACTACAGCGGCAAGTGCAGTGCCGTCAGACGATGACGCTATAGCATACCAATTTCTGCTGCTAGCAGAGGTTTGAGACGTCCATGTGGAACCGGAATCTGTCGATGTATAAATATATCCACCATAAACTACAGCGGCAAGCGCAGTGCCGTCAGATGATGACGCTATAGCATACCAATTTCTGCTGCCGGCACCTGTTTGAGACGTCCATGTGGAACCGGAATCTGTCGATGTATAGATATATCCGCCATACACTGTTGCTGCAAGCTTTGTGCCGTCAGATGATGACGCTATAGCATACCAATTTCTGCTCCCGCCGCCGCTTCGCACTGTCCATGAGGAACCGGAATTTGACGATGTATAAATATATCCGCCGTAAACTGCTGCAACAAGTGTGGTTCCGTCCGATGATGACGCTATTGAGTGCCAATTTCTGCTGCTAGCAGTCGTTTCAGCTGTCCATGTATAGTTGTCAGAAGAAGCCGCCGTTGTCGTTGTTGTTGACGAGGAGCCATCCGATGTTGTTGTCGTTGTTGTTGACCCAGCTATGGGGCCTCCTCCGCATCCATTTAATGTGATAATAAGAAATATAAACAATAAGAAAAATAACCTTTTCATAACAAATTCCTCCAAAATTTCAAAATAAGCAAGCTACAAACATGAGCAGATATATTGTAACACAAACACTTTAATTAGTTCTTTAAGAGAAAACTTTAGAGGCTCCATTATATATTTAGGGGTAGTACGCCGGATTTAGCGAGTATGCTATAATTACTCTTAGGATGGCTCTGGGATATGCTTAGGTTTATCATAAAAAAAACAGCAGTTGTGGTTTTGTTGGTTTTTGGGATAACCCTTATCACTTTTTTACTAATAAACATGCTGCCAGGTGACCCTGCCGAGGGGCTTGTCGGACAGCACGCAAAACCAGAGGATTTAGAGCGGATACGAGCGTCTTTGGGAGTTGATAAGCCGATAATTTTTCAGTACACAGGGTATGTAAGTCTTGTTATAAGAGGTAATCTTGGTCGCTCTTACTACTCAAACCGAGATGTGCTTGATGAGATACTGAGAAAACTCCCAAACACGCTTGCCCTTGCCGCCTCTGCCGTACTTTTGGCAACAGTGCTGGGAGTTCTCTATGGGTTTCTCTCCGGTCTTAACAACGGCAAATTGGCTGACAGGATGCTTTCAACGCTTTCTCTGGCAGGTATAAGTATGCCTGTGTTTTGGAGCGGACTAATTTTAATGCTTGTTCTTAGTTTAAAACTAAAACTCCTTCCACCCTCTGGTACTGGTGGCTTAAAATTTCTGATTCTTCCAGCTATAACATTGTCGCTGCCTGTAATTTCCAGCATTTCCAGAATTACCAGGGCATCCGTTATAGAAACAATTGACTTGCCGTTTGTGAAGGTGTTAAAAGCAAAGGGCTTGACTCATCTCAGGATTAACTTTATTCACATACTAAAAAACACTCTGATACCAGTTATAACTGTGATAGGACTTGATTTTGCAAGTTTTCTAAACGGGGCAGTGTTAACTGAGACAATTTTTGGCTGGGACGGCATTGGGCGTTTCACGGTTGACGGCATTTTAAAGCGTGACTATCCGGTTGTGTTAGGGTGTATAATAACTGGCACTTTTATTTTTGTTTTTATAAATGCGGCGGTGGATATTATTTATAGGTATGTGGATCCGAGGGTCAGAGTGTCATGAGTGCAACAGTCAAATTCATCCCGCTGGGATTGTTAGCTGTTATAGTGTTAGCCGTAATATTTGCTGGATTCTTAACCCCGTATGATCCATTTAAAATAGACTTATACAGCATTAAGGAGACTCCGACAGCTAAACACCCATGCGGCACAGACAGCTTAGGGCGTGATGTGTTATGCCGCATACTGTACGGCGGGAGGATTTCCCTTGGGGTTTCATTTATCGCAGCAGCAGCAGCATTGTCAATCGGGTTTTTTGTGGGATTAGTCTCAGGGTTTTTTGGCGGTGTAGTGGATACACTTTTGATGGCTTTAGTGGATCTGACGCTTTCTTTCCCGTCTCTATTATTAGCTATAGGAATTTCTGTGCTGATGCCGCCCAGTGTTTTTACAGTGATGGCTGCAATATCAATAGTGGGGTGGGCGGCTTTTGCAAGACTTATACGAGGACAGGTGTTAAAGATAAAGGAAATGCCTTACATTGAGGCGGCACGTGCAATAGGCGCCGGTAATCTGCGAATCATAGCCCTTTATGTGCTGCCGCAGTGTATGCCCATAGCGGTGGCGATGTTTGGATTAAAGTTCAGCGGCTACATTTTAACGGAGGCATCGTTAAGTTTCCTTGGGCTGGGTCCACAGCCGCCGATTCCAAGCTGGGGCAACATGATTAGCGAAAACAGAGCCTATCTGCTCTCAGAACCGTGGATGGTAATTTTTCCGGGGCTGGCTATTGCTCTGACAGCGTTGTGTTTTAATCTGACAGGTGATTTCCTGTTCAATGAGAAAAAATTGCACAAATAAAAAGCAGCTTGAATTTACATATACTTTCTATGTTACAATACCTGATTACGTAAGAATAAGAGATGTAATAAAGAAATATTTAAGGAGGATGTAAAGTTGGCAACCTGTATAGCTTGTGGTAAGATAAAAACCGTCGGTAACAACGTCAGTCATGCAAATAACAAAACCAAAAGGTGGTTTAAGCCAAACCTTCAGAAGGTAAAAGCTATAACAAACAAAGGCCCAAGAAGAGTTATAGTGTGCACAAGGTGTTTACGTTCCGGATTTGTTACAAAAGCGATATAACCATCATAACTAAATGATAACGTCCGCCTCTTTGTTAGAGTCTCTCTGCGGAGATCTTGGGATACTGGATGGTTTTACTTTAGAGAGAATAAAAAACATATGGGCTTTAGTGTTTAAAGGCGCCGTTTCTGATAACACTCGGCCAGTGTTCTTTCAAAGCGGTCGTCTCACTGTAGATGTATCATCGGAGCTGTGGCTTAAAGAACTGCATTTCTACAGGGGGATGATGATTTCAAAACTACAGAATTTCAAAATAAGCGAAATAAAATTCCGTGTCAGAGATATTCCTGAGGCTGCGACAGAAGAAGCCCCTAAGAGTAAGCCAACAGTTTTAAAAGAAAGCGACAAGGAATTCATAGATGAAACAACTGCTGTAATTAATGACCCTGAGCTGCGACAGCGTTTTGCAAACTGCATCAAAAAATCCATTCTAAACGGCATTAAGTGAACTAAATATAGTAAGTGCTCTATCTACACCAACACATACAAACATGACAGGGCTTGAGTGGGTAAGTTGCATGGGAACCGCCAGCTTTACTCGCACACTTTCTGCCCTGCCTTGCCATCACACTTTTTTCAGTAATCTGCTGTCCTAATTTCCTACAATAACAGTGCATTGCCTGGTGTAAAATCCAAAGAAGCTCTGTGCAGTTGTATCAATGGTATATATTTCTTTTATACCGCCAGATCTCATAGCGCTTTCTATTGAGGCATCCCCAAGAGAAATCATACCAAATGCGGCATAAATACACGCTAACCCCTCTTTATATCCACTTGCGGCAGGGCCCTTAGCTACAGGAAGCTTGATATTATTAACAGCCCAACCGGAGGGTCCGTCAGAAACAAACCCACAACTTGCTAAAAGCGCCGATAAAAGCAAACAACACACGGCAGCCTTAACTATCCTCAGAAACGACATATTATCACTCATCCTCTGCTTAACGACAGCCAGCCCATCATCACGTCACCCCTTTCGTCCACTTTTCGTAAACCGTAAGAGTCAACTACTGATTTTGTTGTGTTCTTTAGGCTTCTTTTGACTTTTTAGAAGCTTTTGCCATCATCTTGTTAGCAATTGCTGGAAACGCATAAAGTTCCTTAGATGCCTCCAACACACCACCGAGGTACTTCGTTGTTTCATCATTTAGGTCTAAGCCCTTTTTCTGAATGTCTTTAAGATAGCTCTGCCAACCATCGTGATCCCACACGCCTTTTGTTTTTTTCATGAAATCAACAGTGTTTTCTGTCATGCCAGTCATTAGTTTAGTTATGCTTTCAGTGGCAGCTGCGGCATTGTAAACTCTCTTCATTGAGTCAAGCAAAGTGCCAAGATACGACTTTAACTCATCGTTTACCTCAAAGCCCATAGTCTTAGCCTCAGCTAAGAAGTTAGTCCATGCTGTGTGATCCCACACTCCCTTTTGCTTCTGTACGAACTCTGATGCCATCTCAATCAAATCGTCAAAATGTCCCGTCATCTTCTTTGACATTGATTCCTCCTGTATATATTGTTATTATCTCATAAACTGAGAGTTTTGCCAATACTTCATTGTACCTTGTTATCGCAGAAAACGAGTATAGCAAATAGCAGGGAAAAAGTCAAGTTTTTTTGATAGGCAAAAAACCACAGAAGGGCAGAGAAAACCTTTAAACAGTTTCTCTACCCTATAAAAGGTGGCAATGTTTATTCTTTAGGTGGAATCTCTATGAAACTTCCGCCAAAATATGTAAATATCAGGGTTCCGGCATCCACCAGATCACGCACTGCAGCCTTTACCTCGTCCTTCTCTATACCGTGGTCTGCCGAGATTTTCTTAAGGATGTCGGTCTGTTTCAGCTTTTTTTTGCCGGTTGAGTCTTCTACCAGTTTATATACTAATTTTTTTACTTCTTCTTTATCCATAAACACCTCAACAATTATTTTTTTTATAACGAAAGGGAAGGAAATATATTTCCTTCCCTTTCGTCTGTCAGATTACTCTCTAAATTCTACGTCCACTTAAATGACGCTGATGTTCTGAATGTCTCACGAGCAAATGTAAAGTCGTCAATGTGCTGGATTTTGAATTCAAGACCGGTCTCTTTAAAGAAACTCTCCCAGCCGATTCTATCAACCCATTCGCCGACTCTCTCGTGCTTCCTGGCGCCTTTTATGTAGGCATCAAGAATGGTCTTAACAGCTGCAACGACCTTTGGCCACCTCGGCGGCTCATTCGGAATCCATGGCACTGCAAGACGTGAGAATTTGGGCGGAGTTCTAAGGTTTGCGACCTTTCCGCCAACAACTATGGCCACGCCATCGTTTTCTGCATCTGATATCGGCATTGCAGGACAAACAGAGTAGCAGTTACCACAGTACATGCACTTTTCAAGTTTAATTTTTACGCTCTTTTTAGTTGGATCAGGGCTGATTGCGCTTGTAGGACATGAACCGATTGTTGAGGGAACTTCACAAGCGTTCTTAACGTTTTCATGATCAATTCTTGGCGGGGTCTTGTGAACTCCCACAATTGCTATGTCTGAACAGTGGACAGCACCGCACATGTTAACGCAGCAAGCTACGGCAAGTCTGACTCTGTTTTGAAGCTCTTTAGTTGTAAAGTATTCGGCAAGCTCATCCATAAGAGCCTTCACTATGCCGGATGCGTCGGTAGCTGCTGAATGGCAGTGTACCCATCCCTGAGTGTGAACAACGTTACTGATTCTTGGCCCTATGCCGCCCATCATGTAACCTTTTGACTTTAAGTCAGCCATTAGAGCCTTTGCGCCGTCTTCGGTGGTTGCAAAGAATTCAACGTTGTTTCTTGTGGTAAAGCGAAGGAAACCCTCTGAGTGCTTCTTGGCTATTGCACAGTACTCTCTGATTGTATCAGTGGATAAAAGTCTCGGTGATGCTATTCTTACGGTGAAGATTTTCTCGCCGCTTTCTGACACGTGGACCATGTGTCCAGGACTCAGGATTTCGTGATATTTCCACTTACCGTAGTTTTTCTTTATTACAGGGTGTAAAAATTTTTCATAATGGGGTGGGCCTATGTCTGTCTGTCTTTCCGGTGTTGACATACTGTTAACTCCTCCTTAATTTATAATTAAAGTTTTTCATATGTTTAAACATTATGAACCTTACTTTATAAGATCTTCCTCTGACCAGAAGAAGAACGGGTCACGCCTCGGCTCTTTAATCATTGCAGGGTGTGGATCAAGGCCGACTTCTTTCAGGAATTTAGGGAACGATACTCTTTCTATTAGCTCACCGATTCTCTCACGGTTTTTGCCGTTTTCATCCCACCATTCCCATATTTTGCCAATGAGGTCGTAAAACTCCTCATACGGTGGTTCCATCTTTATAAACGGCACGATTACCCATGAAAGAAGTGCTCCGGTTACGATTGGCGCCTTGCTTCCTATAAGAAGAGTCGCGCCTTTTTCAGTTCCGGGTCTTAGAGCTTTAGGCATTCTTGCTATACAGTGCATACATCTGTTGCACTGAGAATTATCAATCTTTAACTCACTGCCGCTAAGAGTAACACAGCTGGTTGGACACATATCAATGACCTCAGACTGTATGTTCATTTTCTTAGCGTACTCTTTCACCTCAGCCTGATCTATGCGAATATCGCCTTTCCATGTGCCAATTACCGACATATCGGCTCTTGCTATGGATGCGATACAGTCAACCGGACAGCCTGCCACTTTAAATTTAAACTTATAAGGGAACGCAGGTCTGTGCATTTCGTCCTGATAGTGCTGAGTTATGTCATTGGTTATTGCCATTGTGTCAATGTTTGCCCACTCACAACGAGACATACCTAAACAACAGCTTGGTGTTCTCATAGCTGAACCGGAACCGCCCAAATCCCATCCTCTGGATGAAACCTCAGCAAAGAAAGGCTCAAGATGCTCTGTACGTGTTCCAAGCATAACCATATCGCCGGTAGAACCGTGCATATTGGTAAGTCCAGAACCGTGTTTATCCCATAGATCCATGACCTCTTGTAACGCATCAGCCTGATAATAAAACCCTGACGGGCTGTTTATTCTTACAGTGTGGAAATGGGCAACGCCCGGGAATTGAGCCGGTATATCAGAATATCTTCCGATAACGCCGCCGCCGTACCCCCTTACTCCAACGATTCCACCGTGTTTCCAGTGGGTTACTTTCTCTTTAAAGCACAACTCAGTATGCCCTAAAAGGTCAGATGCCATGCTTGCCAGGTCATCCGGCATTCCCGAACGGGCTGCTGCTTTTTCAATTTCCGTTACAAAACTCGGAAAAGCTCCTTTTTTAAGCTCATCCAGTAACGGCGTTTCGTACTTCTTACCCATAATTACCTCCTGCTATGATATTTATTAATGTGAAAGAGATTCCTGCTTTAAAACCCCTTTGCGTCAAAACCCCTTTTCAAACTATCGCTACACTCTATTAAATATAGCGTCTTTTGGTCAAATAAAAAAAACTGATTAACATATAAATTAATTTTATAGGCTCTACTTTCCCTCTCTCTTTTTCTCAATGACGTGATAATTTTTTTGCTATTATACAATAAAGCATAAAAATTTTTCTGCTTGTAAACAAATTTTTTTTGGTGTTATTCTACAATGAATTTTTTCAAAATACCCTTGAAACCTTGACGCTCCTCATCTTCACTCTGTACAATACAGACACACGATTCAATAAAGAAGCGCAATTTGCAATGAAAATATTAAGTCTTGAATTAAACGGTTTTAAGTCGTTTTTGGATAAAACCACCTTTACGATGCACCCGGGGATAACCTGTATCGTTGGTCCAAACGGTTGCGGAAAAAGTAACGTGGTCGATGCCTTCAGATGGGTACTTGGGGAGCAGAGTGCAAAAAACCTCCGCGGCGACAAGATGGAGGAGGTGATTTTTGCAGGTACCTCAGAGGCAAAACCAAAGGGGATGGCTGATGTCACACTCACATTTGCAATCGAAGAGAACAGCGGCAATGGAAACGGCTCTAATGGTGAAAGCCATCAAACGACAGAAATTACAAGACGGCTGTTTCGAAACGGTGACAGCGAATACCTGATAAACAAAAAGCGCAACCGCCTTAAGGACGTCCGTGAGATGTTTCTTGATACTGGACTTGAGGTTAAAAGTTATTCAATATTAGAACAGGGACGCATTAGCGAAATCCTAAACACCAAACCCGCTGAGAGACGATTTCTTATCGAGGAGGTTGCAGGTGTTATGAAGTACAAGGTAAGAAAAACCGAGGCGCTTGCCAAACTTGAACGCGCTCAGGTTAATCTTGACAGGGTAAACGATATTATTTCCGAGGTTAAACGCTCCATAAACTCTCTTGAAAAACAGGCTAAAAAGGCAGAACTGTTTAAAACCCTCACGGCAAAGCATAATGCTATTGAGCTAAAAATTGCAAAACGTGATTTTCAAGCTCTGAATGCTGAGTTTCTGAAAGTCACCGAGGAATCGGAGACCGTTAATACAAAACTCACTGAAATCACATCCGCAATGAACACACTTGAGGATGAGCGTAAATCAAAGTCTCAGATTCTTTATGGTTACAGGAACGCTCTGGAGACTATGACAGAAGACCTCCAAAAACTTGAAAAGGAAATCTCAGAGCTTGAGAAAGATATTGCGCTAAAGAAGGCATCAATAAAAAACTCCGCAGAGCATACAGAAAGGCTTATGGCACAACAGAGTGATTACTCCTCAGAGCGTGATGACGCTATTGACTCGTTAGAGAAACTCTCTGGGCTTTATGAAAACCTGGAGACGGAGATTAACTCAATCGAGACCGCTGCCATTGAGGAAAATAAACTTATCTCCTCTTTTGAAAAAACCCTTGCTGAAACTGAGGATGAGATTCGTGATAAAAACAAGAAACTATTTCAGATATCTGAAAACATGGGTAATGCTAAAAACGAACTATCTACAATACAGACGCTTATCGCCTCATTAACCAGAAAAAAGGAGACCTCAACAGAGTTTCTAAAACGAGCCGTTGATGACATACAAGCGCACGATACACAGCTTAATTCAATGGAGACAAGCCTTAAACAGAAACAGTCTGCATTTGCTGAAGAATCAGAGCGCAAAGTAGTGCTTAAGAGTGAGCTTGAAAATGTAGAAAAGTTGGTTGACTACCTGCGTGAGGAAATCTCAGCAGTTAGGGAGAAGTTGGCTGCCTCCTCGTCAAGGCTCACATCTTTGCAGGAATTGACCTCTGAGGATAAAAACACAAAAGAATTCACAGAGCTATTTAGCCCGCTCACTGTGCTTTCAGAGGTGCTCACGGTGGATGGGCAATATGAGACAGCGATAGAGAGCGCAATGTCAGAAAAAATCAGAGGTTATGTTGTAAGTTCTAAGGAAACACTTTTTGAGGCTGTCAGCTTTGTAAACAGCCGCGGATGGGAAAAGACAGCGCTGTTTTCAATTGATTTTGTTTCAGAATCATTTCCTAATAAACTTCCCGCATTTTCTGAAAATGTTATTAACCCGTTAAACGTTGTTAGTGCGCCTGAGGAGTATTTGGCTCTGATAAGGGCGCTCCTGAGTGATTTTGTCATAGTGGATAGTCTTGATACTGCCTTTAAACTGCTTAATAGTGGCTTTACCACTTACTGTGTCACACTTGACGGCGAAGTGTTAGAACCCTCTGGGGCCGTGCTTTGTGGCAAACGTGGAACAGTTCTAAAACATTTAAGAAATATCAGAGAGTTGAAGAGCGAGGTCAGCTCTTTAAAAGAGACTTTGCTCGTTCTTGAGGCACGCCAAAAGGAAACCATGAGTAAGAGAGAGACGCACAAATCTGATATTTTAAAAACAGAGCAAACATTGCTTACCCTTGACAAAGATATTTCCGCAACCAAAAGCAGCATAAGAAAGTGTGAGGATGAAAAGGAGAGATTGAAACAAAGGTTAACCCTCATGGAGATTGAATCAGGAGAAACCGATAAGGAAATTGCCGCACTCAGAATTAAGACGGCTGAAATAGAGTCACGCCTCTCAATAGTATCTAAATCCAAAGAGGATACGGAGACTTATATCGGTTCACTTAGAGAGACGGCAACGCAAAAGCGCACTCAACTTGAAAGACTGAGGGCATCGCTTATGGATAAAAAAATGACTGTGACAAAACAGCGTGAACGTCTAAGAGCAGCTAAAAGCGAGGAGGCTGCGTTAAACCGTAAAGTTGAAACTCTGGAGGGCAGGATACAATCTGTCAGCGATGAGATGTCTGAGCTAAGCAAAAAAACTGATACAGCGGCTCTTGAGGTCGTATCAGATGAGGAAACATTGACAGCGCTCTCTGAAAAGGACAAGCAGCTCAGGGAAAAAATCAAACAGCAGAGGGAACTAATATCCGACACTTCAACAGAGCTAAGGGATTTTGAAAAGCAGGCCCAATTGCTCAGATACGACAGTGATAAGGGAAAAGAGAGGCTTAATGAACTTAATCTTAAAAGCACTGAGGATCGTCTTAAGATGGAAAATATTGAGCACACCGTTTATACAGCTTATGGTAAGGGACTTGATGAGCTTAACCCTGGGGAGCTTTCAGAGGGAGATGAGGAGTTGTTCCCAGCTCTTAAGCAAAAAATCCATGATATGGGACCGGTTAACCTTTCAAGCATTGAGGAATACGAGGAGTTGAAAACGCGGTACGATTTTTTGACTAATCAGCAGGCTGACCTCGTAACGTCCATATCTGAGCTTAGAGAGGTGATATCTAAAATCAATCAGACAACCAAACATCGGCTTTCTGAAGCGTTTATGGAATTAAACACGAAATTTAATGAGACATTCAGAAGTTTTTTTGGAGGTGGGTATGCAGAGTTAACTCTAACAGACCCACTGAACATACTGGAGTCCGGTATAGATATAGTAGTGCAGCCTCCGCACAAAAAACTTCAGAACATAAACCTTCTCTCCGGCGGAGAAAAAGCGCTTTCTGCCATATCACTGGTCTTTGCCGGTTTTGTCATAAAGCCCACGCCGCTTTGTATTTTGGATGAGGCTGATGCTGCACTGGATGAGGCGAACACAAGACGCTTTGCCGAGATGATTGTAAAAATGTCTGAAAAAACCCAGTTTATCCTGATAACCCATAATAGGACAACTATGGAGGTCGCAGACTATATTTACGGAATTACAACCGAGACACCCGGTGTGTCAAAAGTCATATCCTTGGAGTTTGCAAAAGTAGAACCATCAATGGTATAACTCCAGTAAACAGGTTTTTGACACCTAAAGCCTCTTACGTTTTGAAAAAAGCCATAGAATCCTGAAGCTGCACAGCCTGTGATGACAGGTCCTCTGCCGTAGCTGATAACTCCTCAGACATGCTGGCGTTTTGTTGTATCACCTGGTCTAATTGTGAAATTGCTTTGTTTATCTGATCTGCTCCAATGTCAAGCTCTCTGCTTGAGGCAGTTATCTCCTGAACGAGTTCTGCCGTTTTCTGAATATCAGGGACAAGAGCCTTCAGCAGGGTGCCGGTTTTTTCTGCTATCTGAATGCTTGAGGCTGATATTGTATTGATTTGTCCGGCTGCTGCTTGGCTTCTTTCCGCCAACTTTCTTACCTCAGAGGCAACCACGGCAAATCCCTTTCCATATTCACCCGCTCGTGCCGCCTCTATTGCCGCATTTAAAGCCAGTAGGTTAGTCTGTCTTGCAATATCATCTATAACTATGACCCTTTCAGCTATTGATTTCATAGACTCAACTGACTGCATCACGGCCTCACCGGCTTCTATAGCATCTTTGGCTATTGAGATTGCAATTTTTTCTGTTTCTACAGCGTTTTCGGCATTTTTCTTGATACTTGCTGCCATCTGCTCTACGGATGCTGAGGTCTCCTCAACACTTGATGCCTGCTCTGCGGCACCCTCAGAGGTTTTTGCCGCTGTGTCGCTTAATTGCCTGCTGCCACCTCCCACCTCATCTGAGATGTCTTTAACGTCTATAACTATCTTCTTTAGATTTTCTGTCATGTCAAGCACTGCCCTGTAAAGCCCTGTGCAATGTTTTGTGGTGTCTATCGTCAAATCGCCGCTTGCCACCTGTTTGGTTATTCCAGATACAATGGCAGGTTCTCCCCCAATTTGTTGCAACACGCCTCTCATTATCATGTAAGCAAACAATATTGATAATGCAAATGATACGGCTATTACTACAAGAAGAACAGTCAATTGGTTTTTAGCCTTGCCCTTTAAATCCAAAGCGCAGTTATTTAAATCTTTTGATAATTTATCCTCCACCTCTTTCATTATGTTAATCTTCTCAGTTATGGTCTTAAACCAATACAATGGGTCTATGCCAAAGTTTCCCTCGTGGGCCTTATCTATTGCTGCTTTTCTCATGCGCTCCACTTCATTTACCACAGCGCCCGTGACTTTACTCTTATAAAACTCCTGTTCTTCTTTTGTTGCAAAGGAATTAAACACATCAATAAATACGTTTTGAGCAGATACAAGGGACACAAATTTGAAGTATATTCCATCGGCAAATTTATCTGCTGAAAATGTATTACTCATTACAGCCCGTTCCTGACCAGTCCGCTCCTTTGCCTGAAGAAAATTCACGTAAGCCGACACATTGTGAGATAATTCAGCGTTTTCTGTAAGTTTTGACATACCGCCTATGAGATATAGCATCTTTGCTATTGTTCCCGTATAGTAGCCTAATGCCTCCGGTAATCCCATGCTTAATGAATCAATAGAACTTCTTTTGTTATTCAGAGCGTTTAGATTATCCGCCATCCCTTTTAAATCAGTGTTAAAGGCATCACCATAATAAGCGGCGTCAAAGTTTTTTAAATATTCCGTTAACTTGTGTAACTTCTTATCCGTTTCAGCTCTCTGGGCTTTTAACTCTGGGCCGAATTTTGCTCCCTTACTGCCCATAAACCCGGCTGAATTACCGCGCTCCTTTTGAAGCTCGTGCACAACTTCACTAACATTTACGGCAAGAGCCGAGAGCTTTGTCAACGCCTCCATGCGGTTTAAGACGTCGACTTTATCAATAAATATGCTTAGTGAAAAATATACCAAACACAAAAAAGGTACTATCAGCATTAATACAAGTTTATTTCTAAATTTTACATTTTCTAAAAACACCTTTGACATATAAAATACCCCCTTTATTGTTCGCCATTAATTCGGTAGCTTAACTTTAATTAAACTAAAAAAACAAGGGCAGAAATCAGGGTTTTACTGCAAGACTCCGTAGCTCTTTGAAAAGTCCATGTTGTTGATGTCCTCTTTCGAAAGTTTTCTGATTGGTTCAGTGCCCTTATAAAAATCCAGAATCTCTATATTGCATGAGCTAAGCACTACCACTCTGTATATGGCTGCTCCAAATCCATAGTGAACTCCGGCAAAACCGCGTGCGCCAAAATAAATACACTCTGAACGGCTTCTGTCTCTTAACTCAAAAAGCCCTTGCGATAAATCCCCAGGTTCTCTCCCTGACTCAAGCTGAGGAGCAAAATGCGCTGATACACATCTAAAGCGATTTCTCATCTGAGGCTCAGGCGTATATAAATAACCTCCAGGGTCCTTGAATATTTCTACCCCATCAACGGTCAGCTCTACAGATAACTGATCATTATGAGCATGTGCTCCGTTATACCTGCTGTCTATCTTGCAGCATCGCAGAGCCATATATAATCCATCACCTTTGATAATGTAGAGGCCAAAATCAGGATATGCTCTTAGAGTCAATTTGTTTAATGTCTCTGCATTTTTAACCGGTATGAGCACTGTATCTCTGTGAGTATCGTCACAGTTGTTAAATTCGTTAATCAGAGCATGGAAATCATCAGGTGTGCCATATTCCATAAGCTGTGAATTTGAAATGTAAGCTTCTTGCGGAATTACAACTCCACCTGTATAGTTTCTGATTATAATGGTCTCTGTGTCATTAGTTTGCTCAGGGCTAAATAGCCCCTTAAAAGCAGAAATTACTCCGTTATAATCAGGGCTTTCCTCATCAAGAAAGGTTTCACCGTCATCCTTTGCACTAAAACCCTCAAGATTTTTATACGTTTTAACGGCCTCGTCCGTGCTCATGGTTTTAAATTTGGTTGAAAGTTTAAAGAGTCTTCCGCTGTCATTGTCACCTATTTGCGGAATTTTTCCAATGCCGATGGGTTTTAGAATATCTGTTATAAAAATTCTCATCTTGTGCAATTTAGTAAAATATTCAGGCGGAAATGGCGTAAGCAAACCGGTTAGCTTAAGCGGGTAGAGTTTTATAGGGGGCGGCAAAAGTTTTGGATACACTCTGTGAAGCGTGTGGTTATAGTTTTTTAGAGCATTAATCCGCTCAGTCTTACAAATCCCAATAACAAGGGCTGTTGCATAGAGCACCAACTCTGTGCACAGACAGTGGTAGGCTGTCGATGATTCAAAATGAGTGCCGTCATTGTTAAACTGAAAATTGACCTCATTAATGAGTTCACAAATTGAAAAGGCAAGCCAACAATCGGTCTCATCAGTCTGAGGTAAATACGCTGAGATAAATAAGAGCCCTGTTATCTCGGAAAGATAATGGTTAGCTCTCATGTTTTGTGACCACTCAAGGTTATTTAAAATATGAACCCCGTGGTCATATATCAATTGACCAAAAGCTTTATTGAAACCATCTCCAAACAGAATTCCTGCAAGCGTAAATAAATCATACGTAAGGAGCAAGTTAGCTGCTCTAATTGCCGAATCCATACCGCAAACCCAATTGACTCCAAAACGGGGTGGATTTGCTGCCGCAAAATCCAACACCTGATTTTGAAACTCCGCAGCTAACTGCTTAGGGCTAAACTCTTTCGTACCGTTTGTAAAACAGGCAAGAGCAAGCGGCGGCAAATATTGAAGTCTTGCTAGTTCCCATGGGATTTTTATGTCAACTCCGGGCTTATTTGAAGTTCTAAGGTTCGCGTACCATGAGCGCTCAGACCATCTGTAACCGGATTTAAAATCCAGCTGCCAGTCTATCGGAGTATAAGTGCCCTCTATAAGCATCCAAAGCCGCTTAGATCTAAAAAAGTTGGGGAGATTAACTTGTCTTAGTAACCACATGCCGTTTATGTCAGGTTTAACCGGTTTACCTGAGTTATAACGATTACCGTGAAGCCCTTTGCACTTTGTGCCGTGTTTAACCTCTGTCCATCCAGAGCCCAGAGCGTTAAATTTATGCTTTAAGGTGTAAACTATTTGTTTGCAGCAGTTTTGTTTATCAGGTTTAGTGGTAATGAATCTTTTGGTGATTCTAATAGCTTTACTTGTTGAGGTTGGTAGAAAAAAATCCCTGAGTTTTAGAAATAAACGATTAAGCCGCTGATTTATACGGCGCTTCAATTCGGACATAGGTTATTCAAATATTTCGTTAACGCTGACTTGAAGTCCTTCTATGACTTTAGATGTAACAAACCCCTCAAATGCTGCAACTGAGTGTAGTTTATACTTATCGCCTACAAGCGTTAATATCTCAATAGTTTGTGGCTCCGGCATGACTATCCAGTACTCCGGCACCCTGTATTTTTCATAAATAGCTTTCTTAATCTCGGTATCCATCTCATAGCTGCCTGAAGATATTACCTCACAAACCATATCCGGTACACCTCGTATCCAATCCTGGGCAATACTCAGGTTTTCTTTTCTGATAAACAATATATCGGGTTGAAGTCTGTTAAACCCTTCTTCAAAGATTACGTCAAGCGGAGATAGATAGACCTCTCCCAACTTCTTTAATTTGATGTGTTGGTGTATAATGTCATGCAATATACCAATAATCCTCTGATGTCTCGTAAATGGACTAGGCCCCATGATTTCCTCTCCGTTGATGATTTCAGTTAAATCTAAATCTCTTTCTATGGTTGCTGCGTTCATGGTATAAAATAACCCCAAATTTACGGTTTTGTCAAATTGAAATTAACTAAGCACGATAGGGTAGCTCATCAATACTCTTAACTGCTTTTGCCGGATTTCCTACCACTACAGCTCTGTCAGGGACGTGTTTTACTACTACCGAACCCGCCCCAATGAGAGCTTTTTCCCCTACGACCACACCGGGTAAAATTGTTACGTTAGCCCCTACTACCGCTCCCTCTCGCACACACACATTGGTTAACGATTCCTTAGCGCCAGGTGAATTAGGATATTTTGAATTGGTCAGCACCACGTTTGGCCCTATCCATGCACCATTTTCTATAATTGTAAATTCCGGGATAAAGGACTGAGAGTGGATTCTTACTCCGCTTCCTATTGCCGTATGGTGTTCTACCACAGTGAGTGTCCCTATGCTTACGTTATGACCAATCAGGTTTAACTCACGGATGTTTGCCTTGTTGCCGGTCTGAAAGTTATTACCGATTGTGTTACCGGCATAAATCACTGTGTGAGAGCGAATCACAGCATTGTCCCCTATTACAGTCTCTAGCGGCTCTCCGTCATATCCTGTTGGAACAACCCCGATTATTACAAAATCCTCAATCGTGCAATTTTCTCCAAGTATCACATTTGGATATATGATAGCCGTGCTGCTTATCATTTGATTACCCCCAGTTTACACCTCTTCGGAATAAAAGACAAAAACACTTCTTTTTGTGTCTCCACGGATTCATACATTGCATGAATTAACTCTACGGATTTTCTACCCTCAATGCCTCCAACAAGCCCCTGTTTGTCATAAGTTAGGCTTTGTATAACATCTTTGAAAAACTCCGAGTGATTCCACGCTGCTACAGCAGGCACTTTTGAGTAATTTTCCCAGATATCGGAATCCATCTGTTCATCCCTGTCCTCAAATTCCCACGTTTGAAGCTCATTCATGAAAAAACCGCCAACTACTACGGTGCCCTTTTGTCCAAGCACACTGACAGAGCCTTCAAGGTCTTTAGGACGCGCCGCTGTTGTAGCCTCAACGATGCCAAGCGCTCCGTTTTTAAATTTCAGGATGGCAACGCCTGTGTCATCTGCTTCAATATCGGCTAAAGCAGTGGCAGTTTTTGCCATAACGCTCTCAACCGGTCCCATAAGCCAAATCAGCATGTCTATGTGATGGCTTGCCTGATTAGTAAGCACCCCGCCATCGTAAGCCCATGTGCCGCGCCACGGTTTTTCTTTGTAGTATTTATCATCCCGCCTCCACCTGACACGTACGGTGGCCATCACAAGTTTTCCAAATCTGCCCTTATCAAGCGCCTCTTTGAGTTTTACAATTGGCGGGTTAAAACGATTCTGTTTGATTACAAAAATCTTAATCCTTCTTTTGTCACACTCTTCAAGAATTTTGTCTATCTGAGAGAGGGTCAGTGCAAACGGTTTTTCTACGACAAAGTGACGGTTAAATTTTATCAGCTCCATGATGTTATCGCCGTGAAGCCCAGATGGTGTAAGGATATTTAAAACGTGAGGGTCAGTCTCTTCTATCATCTTCTGAGCGTCAGTGTATGCCGAAATTCCATGTTTTTCGTAAAAAGCCTGAGCAGCCTTTGGATCAATATCAAACGCTCCACAAATTGAGGCGTCATCAAGCCGCCCAATAGCAGTTACGTGCTTATTAGCTATCGCACCACAGCCAACCAGTGCAAATCGTATGTGTTTCGCTTTATCCACGGTTATTATGAGCGATTATAACATTTTTAAAATATTTATGCCGTAACATTACTCATATAGGTTTTGACAAGAACCTTTTTTTAATTGCTAAAAATGCTTATTGAGTTAAATCCGAAAGAGGATTTTGTATCATCCATGTCTATCTTTAAAAGGACTGGATTCCCGCTCGGGGGCGGGAATGACAGAGGAGGGAATTTTCTTTTTCTTGTCATTCCTGCGAAGGCAGGAATCCAGTTTTTTCTTAGCGGAGCTAACTGCATATGCAATTTGCTAAAATTTACTGTTAAATGTTACAATAATATCTCTTAAAAATTTATAAAACAGGGAAGTGCCAAATATGAGAGTTGAGGATATACGTTTAGGTTTAACCTTTGACGATGTGCTTTTGGTGCCGCGCAAGTCAAGTACATTACCATCCGATGTAAACGTTGAGACATGGCTTACAAAAGACATTAAGATGAATATCCCGATAGTGAGTGCTGCTATGGATACCGTGACAGAATCCCGCCTTGCCATAGCAGTAGCACGAGAGGGCGGCATAGGGATAATCCACAAAGCCATGACGCCGGAAAATCAGGCTCTTGAAGTTAACAAGGTAAAAAAATCAGAAAGCGGTATGATTGTTGACCCTGTGACTATATCTCCGGATTCTTTGGTTAAAGAGGCATTGAGTCTTATGGAAAAATACCGGATATCCGGAGTGCCTGTTACGGAAAACAACAAACTGATAGGAATTCTGACAAACCGTGACCTCAGATTTGAAACCGACACGTCAAAAAAGGTCAGCCAGGTGATGACCAGTAAAAACCTTGTCACCGCCAAAGAGGGAACAAATCTGGATGAGGCAAAGGAACTCCTCCACCAACACAAGATAGAAAAGCTTCCGATTGTTGATAAGAATTTTAACCTAATGGGGCTAATAACAATAAAAGACATCGAAAAGAAAAAGAAATACCCGAGCGCTTGTAAGGATAAATACGGCAGACTCAGAGTGGGGGCTGCTGTGGGAATAGGTAAAGACGCCATGGTTAGGACGGAATTACTGTGTGACAACGGCATTGATGTGGTCGTAATTGATACTGCACACGGGCACTCAGAGGCGGTTGTTGCTACCGTGAAAGAGTTGAAAAAGGTTTTTAAGATACCAGTGCTGGCAGGCAATATTGCAACAAAAGAGGCGGCGCTTGAGCTTATAGAGGCTGGCGTGGATGGTTTAAAGGTGGGAGTTGGCCCAGGTTCTATCTGCACAACCCGAATTGTGGCAGGCGTCGGAGTCCCTCAGATAACAGCCATTATTGAAACCTGCGCTGTGGCACACAAGCACGGGATACCGGTCATAGCAGACGGCGGCATAAAATACTCGGGCGATGTGACAAAAGCTCTGGCATCGGGCGCAAGTACCGTTATGATAGGAAATTTGTTTGCGGGCACTGAGGAATCTCCCGGAGAGACTATTTTGTTTCAGGGCAGAAGTTATAAGGTCTATCGGGGGATGGGCTCACTGAGTGCTATGGCTGATGCACAGAGCGCTAGAGACAGGTATTTTCAAGGCGAAATTGAAGACGCTGGGAAACTGGTTCCCGAGGGCGTAGAGGGACGGGTGCCTTACAGAGGACCACTTTCTGAGACCATTTATCAACTGGTCGGAGGTCTTCGCTCCGGCATGGGATACTGTGGCTGTGGTACTCTTGAAGAGCTGCGAGATAATGCCAGTTTTGTTCGAATAACTAATGCAGGGCTAAGGGAAAGTCACGTCCATGACGTTATAATAACAAAAGAATCGCCTAATTACAGAACAGAATAATGTTTGAAGATAAAATTCTCGTACTGGACTTTGGCTCTCAATATACTCAGCTAATTGCGCGCCGCATAAGAGAAAGACACGTTTACTCTGAGATTTTTCCTTTTAATGCCTCATTTGATAAAATTGAGAAATTTAACCCCAAAGGGATAATACTCTCTGGGGGGCCGGCAAGTGTGTTTGACAAGGATGCGCATCTTATCGGCATGGAGATTTTTTCGCTTGGCGTGCCAATTCTTGGTATATGCTACGGAATGCAGCTTATGGCACACCTTTTAGGCGGCACAGTTGAGAAATCTGCACGCCGGGAATATGGTAAAACTGAGTTTACAGTCACAGACGATACGGATTTACTTCAGGATGTAAGCAAAACCTCAACCGTGTGGATGAGTCACGGCGATAATGTAGTGACACTGCCAGGTGGTTTTACAGTGATAGGGCGGACACAGAATGCTCCCTTTGCAGCTGCCTCAGCAAAGGACGATAAACTCTACGCTTTACAGTTTCACCCCGAAGTAGCTCACACTCTTGAGGGCGCTGCAATAATCGGCAATTTTCTTTTCAATATATGCAATTGCACTGCGACATGGGAGATGGCGTCTTTTATTGAGTGGGCAACATCGGAAATTAAAAACACTGTCGGCGGCAACAAAGTAATTTGTGCTTTAAGCGGCGGGGTGGACTCCTCCGTAGCGGCTCTCCTTATTCACAAAGCAATTGGGAGGCAGCTGACCTGCATATTTGTTGATAACGGTCTTTTAAGAAAAAACGAGCGTGAAAAGGTTGTTGAGACCTTTCAGAAGTACTATCACATTAACCTGATAACGGTTGAGGCATCAGAGCGGTTTCTATCCAAACTTGCGGGGGTGACCGACCCGGAAAAGAAGAGAAAAATTATTGGAAATGAATTTATCACAGTGTTTGAAGAAGAGGCTCATAAGATAGAAGATGTGGATTTTCTTGCTCAGGGAACGCTGTACCCGGACGTTATAGAAAGCGTCTCGTTTAAGGGGCCATCTGCCACAATAAAGTCTCATCATAACGTGGGAGGGCTGCCTGATGTGATGAAACTTAAGCTGGTTGAGCCTCTTAGGGAGCTGTTTAAAGACGAGGTACGGCTGATTGGGCTAGAGCTTGGGCTTCCTGATGAAATCTGCTATCGGCAGCCATTCCCTGGCCCGGGGCTTGCCATAAGGTGCATTGGCGAAATAACGGCTGAGCGCCTTCATATCCTTAGAGAAGCTGATGCCATTGTGCTTGAAGAGGTGAAAAAGGCAGGCCTATATAAAGACACATGGCAGTCCTTTGCAGTTCTTTTGCCTATAAAAACTGTGGGCGTTATGGGAGACGAGAGAACCTACGAGCATGTGATTGCAATTAGAGCCGTAAACAGCATTGACGGGATGACCGCAGATTGGGCAAAGTTTCCCTATGACGTTTTATCAAACATATCCAACAGAATAATAAATGAAGTAAAGGGCGTTAACCGAGTGGTTTACGATATAACGAGCAAGCCTCCCGGAACGATAGAGTGGGAGTAAGATTTTCCCTGATTTGACCTGCTGTCCCTTATTATTTAACTTACCTCAAGATGACGTATTGCGCAAGTGATATAATAAAAAGTATCAAAACCGCAGGAAGCACCATCTTATATAACCGTAAGACATCAGCCTTAAAATACTCCCGCGTTACTACAAAACACACATGCACAGGGGAGAGCAATACCCCTGCGTATCCCGATAGAAATGCAAATGAAAACGCATACTGGTCAACTCCATGAAGGTGTAAAAGCAGAGGAAATGCGCTTCCCACAAAGGCAAGCGTAAAGCCCGTCAGAAATCCGGTGATAAACGGCAAGAGCACAAGAAGCGGCATAAGGGGAATTCCTTGTGACGTAAAGAAAGCGCTTAGGTTTGTGACAGCTCCAGAGTTTTGAAGCGTTTCCTTAAATAACATTACCCCCACTATCAGAATTATGACGTCAGGCTTAAAACCGTACTTTATAACCTCATAGATTTCTCTGATGCCGTATCGGTAAACTACAAATAACGAAAACACCGTTATCACCATAGCGATGTGGAGTTTTACCTTAAAAACTATTACGATAAAAAGCAGAAGCGCAATTGGCAGGAAACTCATAATTGCTCGTTTTGCTTTTATATCTCCTGTTTGTTTCTTGTCAAACGAGCCGCGTATCCCTTTCATGCCAAAAATAAATCCAATCACAAGCATTGAAAGTGAACACGTAATGTTAAGAAAAATGAATTGCCTAAGCCCTATTTGAGTAATAATACTTGCCAGCAGAATTCCCGGATAAAGCGGCAGAACCATCTCCCACGGATGCCTAAACCAGTAGTTTGTAAAAGCCATATCCTCTTTTGAAAGGTTAAGTCCCTCAGCAGATTCCTCTACCATCGGACAGGAAAAGTAAGCGCCTCCGATAGAGGGCAGCATCCCGATAAGCAGCGGCATTGACACTATCACAAACTTTTTTTTACGCAATATTCCTTTGACAGAAGCCATCATTTCTTTAAGCACGTCCCGTTCACGCAGGATTTTCTCTACCATTCGGATGAAGGTGAGGGCTATCATAAGAGCAAAGGTTTCCTTTGATATTATCGCAGCGTATGCGGTATTTACAATTGCTTTGGGCACCATCAGATATTCTAAAAAGAGGACGACAGACGCTATAAGCAAAACGTACCCAACCTCAAGTTTTTTTCTGATTAAAAACACCATCAGCGCTAACACTATCAGTATTTTAACTATGTCAGACACTGACGTTCTCCGAGTTGGTTCTCAGCAAAATGTTTTCAACCACAGTCAGAGCCTCAGAGCGTTTTGAAATGCTGCCCTCAAGAGTCATAGCCTGAACCTGCCCAAGTATCCGGCTAAAGAGCGGTGAGGGTTTTAGTCCAAAGGTCTTGATAAGGTCATGACCTGTGATAAAGTGCCCTGTCGTAAGACGCGGTAAATAGGTTTCCATGTAAAAGGTTGTGATGTCATCGCAAAACGTGATAAATCCAGATGTATCATCAGAATTTAAAGTCAACTCCGCAAGGGTTAAAACGAGCGAGGCAAAAAAGTCATCTCCCACATCAAGTAGAAACCTTACAACCATGTCAGTTTTCATGTCAGATTTAAAAACGCTGAGTGCTATTCCGTGATGTTTTAGGATTTTATGAACAAAGTTTGCCTCATCTGCTGAGGTTTTCAATCGGACACATATGTTGGATGCCGCATCTGCCGAGATATTAGCGGCACATAACAGAGCGGAGAGTTTCAGAAACGGCAGTCTGTGCGATGTGCCTACAATATATGAATTCAGATGTGTCATAAAGGGCGAATCGGATACGCTGGTTATAATTTTTTCAACTTCATGATACAGCGCCGCCGCTCTTTCAATATCAAAAGTTTTCATCTCAAAAAACACCTCAGCAAGCAGACCGCATTGGTTCATTTGACTCACAGCGGAGGAGGGTTTCTGCGCTCTTGTCATTTCCTTTAATTCAAAGAGTACTCTTTCTGCGGGAACGTTTGCAATAAGTTCTTTCAGCGATGTAATAGCATCAACCGTAGTGGCATCAATGTTAAAACCCAATTCTGCCATAAATCGAAATGCTCTCAGCATCCTTAGCGGGTCGTCTTTGAGGTTTTTGACCGACACCATTTTTATCAGTCCGGCTTTCAGGTCGTCAAAACCTCCGGTTACATCAACAAGTGTTTCAACTCCCTTGTGCAGTGGAAAAGCCATTGCATTTATAGTAAAATCCCTTTGTAGCAGATCGTCCTCTATGGTGTTACCTCTAAAAGAGGTAAAATCAAAATAATAGCTGCCCTTAACGACCCTGACGGTTTTAAATTTATCATTGAGTTTAACAAAAGTCCCCTTGATTTTATCGGCAAATTTTCCTGCCTCAGCGTACGGATTTTCTCCTGGAATGGCAATGTCAATATCCCGTTGTTCTAAGCCCATAAGAATATCTCTGACCGTGCCGCCAACTACCCATACGTCGCTCCGGCTGGAAAACTCCTCTTTCAAAATCATGTATAATGGGTTTAAATCATGTGACATATTGTCACATTTATTTTCTAAGTCTGCGCAGAAATGGAAATCTGCGCTTCACAGCTTTATCGGGAGCCGTAGGGTCGTTAGCAAATTCACTTTCACGCCAGACACAGATGTTTTCAGCCAATTCATTATCCAGCGCTATGTGCATTCCCTCGCACTCTATTACAAACGTTGGATAGTTCTGATGCAGCTTAACTGTAACGCCAGGGCGGATGCTAAGTCCGTTCAGCCTGTGTATCAGTTGGTCGTTAGGGCAGTTAACATAAGCAATGCGGGCATACTTACCAATATCCAGCTCATCAAGATGAATTACCGAGCTGTTAACCGACTTTGTAGAAAGCTCACAACACCTGCCCTGCGGTATCGGAAGCCCATGAGGACACTCCTTAGGGTGCCCCAGGAGCGTGCAAATACTGTCAACAAGCTCCATCGTCACAATGTGTTCAAACTCACAAGCACCGTCCTCTATGTTTTTACCCATGACGTCGTAAAGGAGCCGCTCGGCAAGTCTGTGAGCGCGCACTATTTGCCGTGCCCTCTCTAATCCTTTGGGGGTCAGCCCTTTAATTTTGCCGGTGCTGTCAATTTCCACAAGATTATCCGAGACTAATTTTTCTATTACCTCATCACTAAGTCCACCACGCGAGTCGTCTTCTAACCCTCCAACCGTGTGCTCACAAATATCAGATACGGCTCCCTGACCTCTTTCGTTTATGTACCACAGACTCTCCAGATACTCATCCACCTCTGTGCAATTATTATTCATTGACATATCCCCCTTTCTATCACTCTCATGCGTGATTGAAAAACAATAAAATCTTGTTTAACGCTCCAGATATTACAAGAGACGAGGCTGTTATAAGAAATGCCATCGTTAAGGCTCTCCTTAAGCCCATTTCTTTTATCATAGCACCCAGATTGGCAAAACACGGTACAAACATTGTAGTGAGTGTTACGCTCACTACGGCTTGATTAAAATTAAGCCCGCCTTTGTTTACCATGTCCATAATTACGGCTGCTGCTGCCTCGCGCCGTGCCAATACTAAAATCAGCACATCCACCATTTCATTTGGAAGCCCTAAGAAGTTATTTATAAGCGGAGCTAAAAACACTTTGGCTATCTTAAGAAACCCAAGTCTTTCAAGCGTAAAAAGAAACACCGCTGACAGAAGAAAGATAGGCAGCGCCTCTTTTAAAAACATATAGAGCCGGTAGTAGGTCTTCTTTAATACAGCAAACACATTGGGGATTCTTATAGCAGGAAGAGCCTGAAGATACGTATTTTTAGTATCATCTCTCATTATGATATTAAGTAAAACACCTGCCGTAATTTCCGTTATAAGCAGCACTGAGGACACTATTAAAAATGCCTTAAACCCTACCTTGCCAAGCATTCCCATACTAAGCCCTATCTGCGGAGCACACGGGAGCGCAAACGCTATTAAAAAGATGGCGATATATTTTTCCTTGTCAGAGTTGATTGTTCTTGTTGTAAACGTAGCCATTGTCTTACAGCCAAACCCAAGCACAATAGGCATTATAGAGTATCCGCTTAAACCGACTTTAGTAAAGAGCCGCCGGGTTAGAACCGTTAAATTTGGCACATATCCCATATCCTCTAAAACGTTAAAGACAACAAAAAACACAGATAATATCGGAAGCACTGTTAAGATAGCGCCACCTAATCCCAGAGAAAGCAGCCCATGACTACCCAGCAGAAAATCTCTCCAAAACGGCGATACTATCAGAGTGCTAAGCCTGGTCATAACCGGCGTCCACAAATATGTCTCCATCAAAGTTGATATTTCATTTGCCACATTAACCACTAAAAAATAAGTGATTAAAATTATCATACAGAAAATAGGAATCCCTGTTACCACACTCCTGCTCATCTGGGCAAACGTCTTAGCCATACTTCTTTGGTCAAACTGCTGGGTTTTCACTATTTTATCTGAAAGTTGGTCAACCCACTCCGAGCGTTTGAAATAAACTATTTTCCCTATGCTGCCTACAAATTGAGAGGTTATATCGGATATATTTTTTTTGATTTCAGCATATTGGTCTTCACCGGATGCCGAAATCAGGTCGTTTTCTAAGAACTTGTCATTAAGAAGCAGGAGCATTGCTGTTTTGCGTTTAAAGGGAAAATCCTCGGGCAAGTCTTGAATTACCTTTGCAACCCCTGCCTCAACAATGTCTCCGTAGTAAATTGCCGCCTTTGGCGCCTTCGCTCTTTCTATAGCATGTTTTAACTTTCTTGTCCCAATCCCTCTGATTGCGATGGATTCTACAACCGGAACCCCAAGTGTAGAGGAAAGAACGGCGGTATCAATCCAAATCCCTTTTTTTGAGGTCTCATCAATAGCATTAAGCGCTATAACCATTGGTATTCCAAGCTCCATCAGCTCTATGCCAAGCATCAGGGATTGTTTAAGGAGATTAGCGTCAAGGCAAAAGAGCAGAACATCGGGCTCTTCGGAAAATATCAGATTTCTGACTAAAAGCTCCTCCTCAGAATTAGCATACAGGCAATATAGACCGGGCACATCGTAGAGTTCATACAACAGCCCTCCGTGCTCATAGTATGCCCTGTTGACGTCAATAGTTGTGTGGTGGTAGTTAGCGACAAGATTGTACGTGCCCGTCAGATTATTATAAATCTGAGTTTTTCCGCTGTTTGGAAGGCCAAGAATCAGAACCTTCCGTTCTTTGTCCTTTAAGCGGGGAGCAACTTTTTCTTCTAATAGTCCCATACGGCAACACTAAAGTATATACTAAGTCTTATACTATTTTCAAGTGTGTTTTTTACCCAAACATGAACTTGTTATTGTCAAAATCAATCAAAATCAACTAAAATCATTTGCAGTTGATAAAAAGTGGAATAATTACATGAAACCAAAGAGAACATTTTAGTTCTATGGCTGCATATACAAACCATATTTACTAAAGTTGGGGTTACATCTTTATGATTTTAGAAGAGGTGGTTCAGTTTCTGCATAGGGTGCCGCCCTTTCAGTTTCTTAGTGAAAGGGTACTGACCGACACCATCAAGGGTATGGCGTCAGAGTTTTACCCCAAAGGTACGGTAATTGTCAGAAAGGGTGATACAAACGTTGATTATCTGTTTGTTATAAGAAAAGGAGGTGTAAAAAGATCGCTTTATAGCGAAAATGAAGAGATACTTGTTGACTATAAGGGTGAGGGCGATGTAATAGGATATTTGTCGCTTTTTGGCGAAGACATCCCATGGGCTGATGTTACTGCTATTGAGGACACCATCTGTTATCTGTTAAGAAAAGATGAGATAAAAAAACTCATTGACACAGATGAAGAGGTAAGGACACTGTTTTCTAAGTCTTTTTTGAGTCCTGTCATAAATGATGCTGTAAAGGAGGGCACCAAGAAAGATTTTAGCTACGGCTGCGGCGAGAAAATCCTCTTTACTACTAAGGTGGGAGATATAGCAATGAGGAGTTTATTCACAGCAAAGGACAATATATCTATAAAAGAAGCAGCCTGCCTTATGACAGAACAACACGCAAGCTCTCTGATATTTTTAAACACGCAAGGACAACCCATCGGTATCGTTACCGACAGTGACTTACGAAAGAAAGTAGTCTCTCAGGGTAGAGATGTTAACGAGCCAATACACACTATCATGAGCCGTTCTCTCATTAGCTCAGATGCCGGGGAATACTGTTACGAGGCTATTCTCAAAATGATCCGGTATAACATTCATCACCTGCTGGTAATGAAAGAAAGACGGCTGTGGGGTATTCTCACCAACCACAACCTAATGCTTTTGCAAGGCACTTCTCCGCTTGCCATAGTAAAAGACATTGAGGCACAGTCTTCAGTCAGCGGCCTAATACCGGTCTCTGGTAAAATAAACAGTATATATAGTATTCTTCTTAGCGAAGGAGCAAGTGGCGGTAACGTCATGAGAATCATTACTGAGATAAATGACAGACTTGTAAGGAAAGTCATAAAAATAGCCGAAAAAGAACTTGGGCTTCCTCCTGTTCCATTTGTCTGGATTGGGTTTGGCAGCGAGGGCAGAAAAGAACAGACATTTAAGACCGACCAGGACAATGCAATTATATACTACGATCCGGTAGATGAAAACGAAGCTCAGGCAGCTAAAAATTATTTTTCCGGTTTTTCTGTTTTTATAAGGGATAGTTTGTTAAAGGTTGGATTTTCTCCATGTCCAGCCAACTACATGGCATCTAACCCCGTTTGGTGTCAACCGCTGAAAACGTGGAAAAAGTATATCGCCTCATGGACCGCTACTCCTACCCCTGAGGCCGTACTTAACACTGTAACTCTCTTTGATTCCAGAGCAATTTATGGAGATGAAAACCTGCTAACAGCATTCAGAAACCACCTCCAATCCCATATAGCAGGTAACAGACTTCTACTGGGAGGCGTTGCAAGCCTTTCCATAAGAAACGCCCCGCCTATCGGTTTTCTCAAAACATTCGTTGTTGAAAAAAGCGGCGAACACAAGGATAAATTAAACCTCAAAGTCAAAGCACTGGCGCCTATTGTTGATATAGCAAGACTTTTCTCTCTTGAAAAAGGAATCAGCGCTACATCCACAATTGAGCGTATAGAACTTCTTTCTGATTACAACAGTATAGTCAAAGAATATGCTGAGGAGCTTATACATGCCTTTGAGTTTATAATAATGCTGAGAGTTCAGCACCAATACGAAAAAATCAGAAATGGACTGCAGCCTGACAATTTTATCAGACCCGATAAACTGACAAATCTTCAGAAAAGAACTATTAAAGAGGCATTTCAAATCATATCTAAAGTACAACATTTGGTTATAGATATCTACAGGGAGATGATATGGTAAACGCATGGAATAGATTATTTAAACGCAAACATGATGAAGTAGAGCTTAATGCCCCAATTGATTCCATGGCCTGTGTATCGGTTGACCTTGAGCTTACAGGTCTTGATTACAAAAATGATTCTATCGTCTCTATAGGAGCCGTGAAAATGGCCGGCAGTAAGATTATGCTCACAAACTTCTTTTACAAGCTGGTCAATCCAAAAATTGCCTTCAGCGGCCCTTGCGTTACCATCCACGGCATTACACCATCTGACGTTTGTGCATCTGAGAGCATAGAAGACGTGTTAAAGGAGTTTCTTGCCTTTTGCGGAGATGATGTAGTAGTGGGGCACTGTGTTGAGATTGATCTTACATTTTTAGACAGAGAAACTAAAAAATTAACTGGAAAGCGCTTTACAAACCCATCCATAGACACGTTCACACTTTATGAATGGCTGAGAAGCAGACATTACCCTATTAGCAGCAACAAAATAAACACAGCCAGTACATCGCTTTATGAAATTGCTAAACATTATGCCATCCCTGTAACACACAGCCATAACGCAATAATGGATGCTTACGTAACAGCCCAGCTGTTACAAAGGTTTCTCCACGAGCTTGTTAATTACGGCGTAAAACAAATTGGCGATTTGCTAAGAATCGGGAATCCATCAAAAGGAGGTTTTAGTACAATAACATCAGGGGAATTTAGTAATTTCTAAATTAATAACAATTTGAGGAGGAGAAAAAGACATGAGTACATTCAACTTTAAGGATGACAAGGACTTTAAAAAGCTCTACGGACAGAAGCAAACAGTGTCTTTAGTTCTGACCATACTTGAACTGGTTTTTTACTTCGGATTCATTGGTCTGATAGCGTTCAACAAACCATTTTTATCGTCAATGCTCACAGAGCGTATTACCATAGGCATTCCCATAGCTGTTGGTGTAATACTGATGTCATGGGTATTAACCGGAATCTACGTACGCTGGGCAAACAACACCTATGATGTGCTTGTAAAAAAGGTAAAAGATAAGGTCGGAGGTGATGTATGACTCAAACTATAATCGGACAGGTCCATCCTGTTTCCATAATATTTTTCCTTTTGTTTATCATAAGTACCCTTGGCATTACCTATTGGGCAGCAAAACGCACCAAAACAACTAAAGAGTTCTATGCAGCTGGACGCAGCATAACTGGATTTCAAAATGGTCTTGCACTGGCTGGAGACTATATGAGTGCCGCTTCTTTTTTAGGAATTGCAGGGCTTGTTTCAACAAAGGGCTACGATGGTCTCATCTATTCGGTTGGTTGGCTGGTTGGTTGGCCCATAATAATGTTTCTCATAGCCGAGCCGCTGAGAAATCTTGGCAAATACACGTTTGCCGACGTTGTTGCCTACAGGCTCAAACGGATGCCTATCAGGACGTCGGCCGCGGCGGGGTCGCTGGTTACAGTGCTCTTTTACCTGATAGCCCAGATGGTTGGCGCTGGTACTCTGATTAAGCTCATGTTTGGCCTTCCTTATGAGTTAGCAATAATCATAGTTGGATGTCTTATGATAGCTTACGTTATCTTTGGCGGAATGCTGGCAACCACTTGGGTACAGATAATAAAGGCAGTACTATTGCTTGGAGGAGCTACCATACTTGTTGTTCTTGTCCTTGCAAAATTCGGATTTAATTATGGAAATCTTTTTGGCGAAGCGGCAAAAATGTACGGGCCTGAGTTCCTTCAGCCAGGGGGACTTATCACAAGCCCAATAGACGCCTTCTCGCTTGGCCTGGCTCTGATGTTTGGTACAGCTGGGCTTCCTCACATTTTGATGAGATTTTACACAGTTCCTGATGCTAAGGAGGCACGGAAATCTGTCTTTTTTGCTACTGGATTTATCGGCTACTTCTATATTCTAACAGTAACAATAGGTTTTGGTGCAGCAGTGCTGGTTGGTAAAAAAGTTATAATGGCTATTGATAAGGGAGGCAACATGGCAGCCCCGCTTCTGGCAGAAGCCCTTGGCGGACACGTGTTTCTTGGGTTTTTAGCAGCAGTCGCCTTTGCAACAATACTTGCCGTTGTGGCAGGGTTAACCCTTGCCGGTGCTTCTGCATTGTCTCATGACCTTTATGTCGGCGTTATAAAAAGAGGTCAGTCCAATGAAAAGGATGAGGTAAAGGTTGCTAAAATGGCTACTATCTGTCTTGGTGTGTCGGCAATGCTGCTTGGCATACTGTTTAAGGGCCAAAATGTTGCTTTTATGGTGGGACTTGCTTTTGCTGTTGCAGCAAGCGCTAATTTCCCTGCTCTTCTTTTGTCTATAACGTGGAAAAAGTTTTCCACAAAAGGTGCTGTTACAAGCATATGGACAGGGTTGATACTGGCAACCGGTCTTATAATCATAAGTCCTACAGTGTGGGTTGACGTAGTGCACTCAAAAGAAAAAGCTGCTGTGGAAAAACAAATTGCCGAGGCGGAGGCACAGTCTAAGGAAAAAATAGAATCGCTTCAAAAAGCTGATTCAGGAGCAGCCAACTCAGAAGCAATTGCAGCAGAGAAGGCTGAGCTTGCATCAAAGAAAAAAGAGGTAAACTCTCAAATGCCAAAGGCACTATTCCCTTTGAAAAACCCTGGTTTAATCTCAATGGGTGCTGCTTTTTTAGTAGGCATTTTCATATCGCTTTTAACTGCCGAGCCTGAAGCACAAGATAAATTTGAAAAAGAGAAACTCAGAACTTACATAGGTATTGGAGCCGAGTAGATTCAGTATAGAATGCTTAACTACTTACTTGACAGGAGGGAAATGAACAAATGACTGATAAAAATAGCATAGAGGTTCTAATGGAGGAAAAGAGGGTATTTTCCCCGCCACAGGAGTTTTCAGATAAGGCCCACATAAAAACTATGAAGCAGTATGAAGACCTCTACACTCATTCAATAAATGACCCTGAAGGGTTTTGGGCAGAGATGGCAAGTGAGCACATCCATTGGTTTAAAAAATGGGACAAAGTGCTTGACTATGATTTTAACAAGCCTTCTGTAAAATGGTTTGAAGGCGGAAAACTAAATGCAACATATAACTGTCTTGACAGATATGTCCATTCGCCGCTTAGAAACAAAGCTGCAATAATTTGGGAATCAAACTACGGTATAATAAACAAAACCTATACCTACCAGCAGCTATACACGGAGGTCAACCGTTTTGCCAATGTGTTAAAAAAGCATGGAGTGCAAAAGGGCGACCGTGTGATGATATATCTGCCAATGGTACCAGAAATCGTAATCTCAATGCTCGCTTGCGCTCGCATTGGGGCAATACACAGCGTTGTGTTTGGCGGCTTTAGCGCACAGGCTCTAAGAGACAGAATTCAGGACTGTGGAGCAAAGCTTGTTATAACTGCGGATTTTGGTTCAAGAGGCGGTAAACTCGTCCCCCTAAAGAGCAATGCCGATGAGGCTGTTGAACTCTGCAACACTGTAAAGAAAATGATAGTGGTCAAGGTTCAGATGACCTCATCTCCGGATGTGTCTTTAAAAGCTGGACGAGACCTCTGGTGGCACGATGAGATTGGAGCTGAGGATATTACATCTTTCTGTGCTCCAGAGTGGATGGATGCCGAAGACCCCCTGTTTATCCTCTACACATCGGGTTCAACTGGAAAGCCAAAAGGAGTCCTCCACACAACCGGTGGCTACCTGCTTTATACAACTCTTACGTTTAAGTGGATTTTTGACAACCGTCCTGAGGATATATTCTTTTGCACGGCAGATGCCGGATGGATAACCGGTCACAGCTACATAGTCTATGGCCCCCTTAGCAGTGGTGCCACAACAGTACTCTTTGAGGGCATACCAACGTATCCTGACCCGGGACGCTTTTGGAAAATAGTGGAAAAATATGGCGTCAATGTCTTTTACACTGCTCCAACAGCAATACGTACTTTAATGCGTGAGGGTGATAAATGGGTACACAACCATGACGTCTCGTCACTTAGGCTTCTGGGCACAGTTGGTGAGCCTATAAACCCGGAGGCTTGGATGTGGTATCACTCAGTGGTGGGAGGCGGGAAAATCCCAATTGTTGACACGTGGTGGCAGACTGAAACCGGAGGGATAATGATAACACCGCTTCCGGGCGCAATGTCACTTAAACCTGGCTCTGCAAGCAAACCGTTTTTTGGAATAAACCCGTTAATACTAAAAGAAGACGGCGCTCCGACAGACACAAACGAGGGCGGGTATCTGACAATAAAAACCCCATGGCCGGGAATGCTGAGAGGCACTTACGGTGATTCCGAAAACAAACGCGTTAAAGAAGTATATTTCTCACGCTTCCCTGGTGTCTATTTTACCGGTGATGGGGCAAGGCGCGATGAAGACGGCGATTTCTGGCTTATGGGGCGCATTGATGACGTTATCAATATCTCCGGTCACCGCATAGGAACTGCCGAGGTAGAATCGGCTCTGGTAAGCCACCAGCACGTAGCAGAGGCTGCAGTTGTAGGCTATCCGCATGATATAAAAGGCGAGGCACTGTATGTTTATGTTACTTTAAATGAAGGAATAGTTCCAACTGAAGAGCTAAGGCACGAGCTTGAAAAACATGTAAGAAAAGTTATCGGCCCCATAGCCGTACCGGATAAGATTCAATTCACACCGTTTTTACCTAAGACCAGAAGCGGGAAAATAATGAGAAGAATTTTAAGAAAAATCGCACACGGAGAGCTTGAAAACCTCGGTGACACAAGCACACTTGCCGACCCACTCGTTGTTGATTCTCTGGTTAGCGGCAGGTTGTAACCACTCCCTCTGTCATTACTTATTTTCTTGTCATTCCTGCGGAGGCAGGAATCAAGTTTTTTATTTATAGCTTTGAACGCAACCCGGTGTAAGTCCGGCGGATAGCTTTATCATCCGCCAGACTGAGGGTTTTATCATAAGTTTAGTATTCTGTTAAAGGCGTCCTGACATTGGAACGCTTCACCGGCTGCTTAGTAGATGGTTTTACAGTGCTGCCTGCAAGCACCGTGAGAGTGTCATAGAGAATAAGTGAATTGGTATTTGCGTATGTGGTAACGTTTTCGTCAAAAAGGGATCTGTTTACGCAGACTGCCAAGTCATAGTCATAGGTAGTATAGTGTTGAATTGAGCAGTCATATGCAAATATCTGTCCTCTGTGACCGATAATGTTGTAATCGCCCTCTGTCATAATCCCAAGCCCGTAGTTATAGTTACCCATCCCGTAAGTGCTTAGGTCTATTGAGCTCATCTGCAGCGCATGATACGTTGAGTTGAGTAAAGTGCCGTTATAAAGCGCTTGCATCCATTTTAATAGATCAGGTATGTTAGAAACAATACTGCCTGAAGCAAATGGATAAGATGGGTCGCTATCTGAACGTTCTATCATCTTGCTTGTAGTGCTGTCATACATATAGCCGTGTGCATAACTGCCGCTTATGTAAGGATTCCCAGAAGCCGGAACCTCTGTGCTGGTCATTCCCAGTGGGGTAAGTATGCGTTTTTGTACCTGATTTTCGTATGTTTCACCGGATGCCGCCTCTATTATAAGCCCCAGCAGGTAGTAGTTTGAATTTGAATACTCCCAACTGGTTCCTACCGTAAAGTCGGGAGAATGGCTGTTTATCACAGACATTACCTCGCTGCTTGTAAATATTCTGTAAGGATTGCTATATGCAGCTAAAAATATTGAGTCGGTGAAGTCAGTATATGTGTGTATGCCGCTTGTGTGGTTAAGGAGATTTTTTATCGTTATCGAACCAAGACTATAATTTGTTAAAGTGCTGGCGACAGTTGGCAGCCATGATGATACATTATCCGACAGTGACAGTTTACCCTCCTGAGCTAACTGCAGCACCACTGTTGCGGTGAAGGTCTTAGATATGCTGCCTATTCTGAATTTATCCGTATATTTTACAGGGGTTAAAGTTGAATTATCAGAATAACCGGCTGTTCCGTACCATGCGGTCTTATTGTCCTGTTTGATTCCCATTACCATGGCTGGGACGTTTTCATAACTTGGGTTGCCGGTTCTTTCAGTTATCATGGTCTGTATCTTAGTTGACTGAGAATCTGTCAGGGTACTATTGTATGAGCTGCCGCCTGATGTGTCAGAACTGCTGCCTGAACCACAGCCTAATAGCGACAACATAAGGACTGTTGCAAGAGACAACCATAATACTGCTAAAATTCTACTGCGTGCTCTTTTTTCTGACCTTCGTTTCATTTATAATCTCCTTCAATTAAATAAGTATTATAAAGCAACTGCTTTATTTATCAGGTTAATGTTTTATTCCTCCTTCTGTCTGATAGAGTTGAAACTGCTGAGAATACCTTGAATTAACGATATGTTTTTTTCTGTATTAAGCCCGGAGAGCATATCATCATGGTTTCCGAACCCATTGTAAACAACATAACTGCCTTTTGTCAAATTTTCCCAGTTACGACTGAGATGGCAGTCATTGAGTCCGTCCTGTTTAATTTCGTCTTCTGCTAAAATAAGATGCAGGTTGGAATCAGTAACACCGTCATTTAACACACTGTCAACAAATCCGGCATAGTGAGTCATCTGTTCCATAACGGTTTTTCTTACAAGGTTTTCTTTCAAAAAGAGTTCTCCTGCCACTTCACTATAGCTAAGTTGCAAAAGAAAATTATCATAATGCTGCTGCAAACCCTCCTCTGTCTGAAGTTTGTTACGGCATGATTTCTTTACCCTTCTGTATGAGTCAATGAGTATCACATCTGAAACTATTGCGCTGCCAAGTACCCGTGATAACTCAAAGGCAAGATTACCACCCACTGAGTGACCTATCAGGATACAAGGGCTATTGTTTTGTATCTCAGATATATAGCGACTAAGTACATCATCAGTGGCTGTATAGTTAAGGCCATACACTGTAACTCCTTCTAATTGCTTTGCAATGTCTCTATAGACAAAAGCGTAACCGGAAAGAGGTGGCAGAAAAAACACGTTAAAGTCCCCGTCTTTATTTAGCAGCACAAGCGGACTTGCGTTAATTGTTTGATTAAAACTTTTCACGTTTTCAATCCCCATAGCTTGTAAGTTTATGGTTTGATATTCAAATACAACAGTAAGAGGGAGTTTGGGGTCAAAATGCTCCCGTAATTTTATTGCTAAGCTAATAGCGGTTATGCTGTTGCCGCCAATGTCAAAAAAGTTATCATAAACTCCCGTATCTCCTCTGCCAAGTACTGACTCCCATAGAGAGGCAATTTCAACCTCAAGCTCAGTGTGCGGTGTTTGATGAGCGGCAGCAGAGATACTACTTATGGGCGGCAGCAGTTTTTTGTTGACCTTACCGCTAATAGTCATAGGGAGTTCATCAAGTTGAATAAAATGTGCCGGAATCATATAATCAGGCAGGGTTTTTCGCATGTGCTCTTTTATGGCTGCCACAGATTGTGTTTCATCAGAATTATAGTAGGCGGCAAGCGCCTTTCCATCAGAGGATTCTATTGCTGTAACTATTGCTTTTTTTATTTTTGGAAATGACGACAAAACCCTTTCAACCTCAAGCGGCTCTACGCGATAGCCTCTTATTTTAACCTGATCGTCAATGCGGCCTAAAAACTCAAGTTCTCCACTGTGCAGCCATCTGCCAATATCCCCCGTGTGATAAAGCCTCATACCGGCTTTAAACGGGTTGTCTGTAAACACCTTTGACGTTAGTGACTCATTATTGAGATAACCCCTTGCAAGACAGACACCGGAAATACAAATCTCTCCAGCCGCTCCCACAGGCAGCAGGTTCATATCGGCATCAAGCACATAGACATAAACATTAGCTATCGGTTTCCCGATTGGGATAGATTTTGCATAGCGGTGCTCAGCGCTGATTTGATGAATTGTTGCGCAGACTGACGTCTCTGTGGGGCCATAGGCATTAAAACACCGGCTGTGTTGGGCTATTTTAAGACAAGTGCCTACATTTGCCGCCTCACCGGCTGTGATAATGGTTTTTATGGCACTTATTGCCTCTATATCAAGGGTTTGCATGTAAGCAGGTGGAATTGTAGCCACAGTTACGCCATAGTCATTTACAAAAGATGTAAACTCTGATGGGTCTTTAATACAGTTGTTATCTACCGGCACCAAAGCTGCCCCCGCAAAGAGCGCCATAAATATCTCAGACATTGAAGCGTCAAAAGACGGCGAGGCAAACTGAAGCACCCTGTCTGTCTGCTCCACTTCAAAGATTCGCACCTGCTCTAATGCCATATTTACAAACCCACCGTGTTCAACCATAACGCCCTTTGGTCTTCCTGTTGAGCCTGATGTGTATATCACATACGCTAAATCGCCCACTGATACCACACTCTGATAAGTTACAGTGTCGTTAAGCGGTAGATTTAAAACGTCAATCACTTGGTATGATTTACTTAAATGTTCAAACACAGCAGTGGTGCTCTCTGTAAGTACAAGTTTGCATCCGCTGTCTTTTAGCACATAGTCAAGTCTTTCATGTGGGAAATTGGTATCAAGCGGCATATAAACGGTGCCTGCTTTTAGTACACCAAGAAGTGCAGTAATAAGAGAGCGTCCGCGAGGGAGCATTACCGCTACAATGTCGCCGCATTTCACATTAAATTGCTGAGTTAGTGTGTTAGCAAGAGTGTCGGTTTGTCTGTGAAGTTCCGCATAACTTACAGCCCCATCTTTTGTGATTATAGCAGGCCGCTCTGCACAATCTGCCGCCTTCTCTATAAACACATCCACTATACTTTTCTCGTGTGAAAAAGGAGTGTCAAAGCCTGCAAATTTATCAAGTAACAGAGTCTCATCGCTTACCGCCTTAAGATGCTTTAATTGACTAAGTGGGGCGTTTGCAAACGATTGCGCAAGGGTCACTAAATTGGCAGCCATACCGGTAATCGTACTTTCCATAAAGAGCGCATCAGCATAGTTTATATTTAACGAGACTTGTCCCTGTTTTTTCGTAAAATGGAAGGTAATATCAAACTTTGTTACATCGTAGTCAAATGGAAGCTCTGAAATAACAAGCCCCTCTCCAGTGACATTGGATGATTTTTCAGGCTCCTCGTCAATTTCATCAAAAACCACCATGACGTCAAAAAGTGGATGACGGCTCATATCTCTTGAAAGTGATAACTCGTCAACAAGCAAATCAAACGGATACCTCTGATGGTCAAAAGCCTCAGAAACTGTGGTTTTTATTTTCTTTAGCAGTGTTATAAAATTGTCGCTGCCAGTGATTTCATCTCTTATAACTACAGTGTTGACAAATAGCCCCACTTGGCTTTCCAAATCAGGGTGCATTCTCCCAGTTACAGGCGTGCCAAGAATAATATCACTCTTCCCACTGTAACGATACAGAAGCGCTTTTAGAATAATGACAAAAACTGAAAAAGCCCCTGCTCCATGAGTTTTACCAATATCCAAAAGGCTGTCAGACAGGGATTGATTGATTTGTGTGCTTATGGTTTTGCCGCTAAAGGATTGCTTGTGAGGCCGTGGAAAATCAATCGGCAGTCTAAGAGGCTCAATCTCTGAAGAGGAAAACTTATCCAGCCAATACTGCTTATCTATCTGTGTTTTTTCCATTGTGACAGGAGAACTTTGCCATGCAACATAATCTCTATAGTTAATCCTAAGCGGGACAAGCGGATTCTTAGTGCCTTTAAGCAGAGCTTCATAGATAGTCAGCAGCTCTGATGTGATTATCCTGAAAGACCAGCCATCACAAATAATGTGATGCGCCTTTATTATAAGTACATACTTTTTTTCTGAAAGTAACAGGAGTTTTGCGGCAAATAATGGTCCTTTAAACAAATCCATTGGTTTTAGCGATTCCTCCTCGGCTATTTGCCGTGCCGCATCAAGCGCATCAGTTGAGTTTGAGGAAATGTCAACGCCTTCAAATGAAGCAAACCCTGTAGGGTCGTTAACTTTCTGCATTGGTGCGCCGGTTTGTGAAGTTACAAGGGTGGTCTTTAGTAAATCATGGCGGTCAACCAGTATTTTCAGTGATTTGTGTAAAATCGGCACTTCAATTTCCCCGTCAATAAGGTATGCAACTGTCATGTTATATACCCCAGCAGCACCCTCAATCTGCTCCAGCACCCACATACGTCTCTGTGAATGGGAAAGCGGATATGGCCCTGATGATGGCTGCACCGGATGTATTTCGTCAAATTCAGACTGTGTTTTGCGTAATAAAACTTGTGCAAGTAATTCAACAGTAGGGTTTTCCATTATTTCACGCAGAGTCAGTTCAATGGAAAGCTCTTTGTGAATTTTTGACATTATAAGCATTGCCTTGAGACTGTGACCAGCGAGTGCAAAAAAATTGTCCTTTATGCCTATTGTTTCACGTCCTAAAACCGATTGCCATATTGAGGCAATCGTACTTTCAATACTATTTCGAGGAGTTGTAAAACTCTCCTGTGTAACCGATATGGTGGATTTTCTGTATGTGGCAAGAGTTTTTCTATCAATTTTACCATTTGCCGTATAGGGAAACTTCTCAATAAATTCAAACCCAGTAGGAATCATATAATCAGGCAGTGTTTGAGACAGATAGTCTCTCAGCTCTGATTCATTTAGCGCATTATTGAGTATTATAAAAGCTGTCAGTTCTTTTTCCGTAGAGTTAGTATCGGTTGCAATCACGGCAGCATCCTTAACAAAAGAATGCTCTTTTATCCGGCACTCTATCTCACCGGGCTCAACACGATAGCCGCGAATTTTAAGCTGATCATCGGTTCTGCCAAGACACTCAAGCTCTCCGGTTGGCAGCCACCTGCCGAGGTCTCCGGTTCTATAAATCAGCGCTCCAGGCACGTATGGATTTTCTATGAATTTATCTGCTGTAAGTTGTTCCTGTTTATAGTACCCCTTTGATACCCCCGCTCCTCCTATGCAAATTTCCCCAGCCGTTTTGCATGGTAAAAGGCTGCCGTCAGAAGACAGTACATATACGGATTCATTTAACAATGGGCGACCGATATTGAGCGCTCCATCGTTTAACTTTTTAGCGGTTGACCATATAGTGGTCTCTGTGGGACCATAAACATTAAAAACACTGACAGAGTCAAAGAGCGGTTTAAGCCTATTAAATAAATCAACCGGCAGAGGTTCACCGCCTATGATTAACACTCTTAGAGCGCTAAGAGCATCAACGCCGCCGTCCTCAAGGAGAATTTTTAACCGTGACGGGGTAATCTGAAGAGCGGTAACGGCTGATTCTCTGAGTGTTCGCATCAAATCAGGCGGGCTAAGGATTTCGGCATCACGGCTAAGCGCCACTGTCATGCCGATTAGGAGGCTCTCTATAAGCTCAAGCACGGAAATATCAAAAATAACAGTAGTAAGCGCAAAAATGCTGTCAGAAGCAGTTAGACCAAACACGCCTGTCATGTTGGCAGAAAATGAAACCACATTTGAATGCGTCACCATAACGCCTTTAGGATTACCGGTTGAGCCAGAGGTATATGTGACGTATGCTGCCGACTCCGGTGTTATTTCTTTTATAGGGTTTGAGGTTTCTCCCACTTTAATTGAATTAATGTTACATATGGCACAGGGGAAAATATCAGAAAATTCCTTAACATATTTGTCTGATGTAAGCAGCACTTTACATCCGCTCTTTTCAACTATATAGCTAATTCGTTTAAGCGGCAGTATGGGGTCAATTGGCACATAGGCTGCCGATGCCTTCAATACTCCCAATATCCCTGCAACAAGCCGCTCCATACGCTCTGTCATAATGCCGACAAGATCGCCTGCTCTGACGCCCAATGAGTCTCTAAGGTGATGGGCAATACGATTTGCCATCGCATTAAGTTTGGAAAATGAAAAATGTTTGCCATCGGAAATTACAGCTGTCTTGTCTGGGTTTAAAAGCACCTGATGCTCAAAAATATCTATAATTGTAGATGCCTTTTCAAATGCGGCGGCTGTATCGTTAAATGTATGAAGAGTCTTATGTCTTTCCGGCTGTGTCAGCATATTCATTTTAGAGATGCTCACAGATGGGTTTTGGCAGGCAGAGGTGGCAAGTTGGAGCAGATGGTTTATGGTTGCACGAATGTCGCTTTCGTCATATACATTAGCGTCAAAGGAAAATCTAAACCGTATGGTTTTCCCTGTTAATATGCTTACTTCAAGGGGATAATTAGTTTGTTCAAAAAAACCTTTCAATTGCATATTAAGATTTCCCATCAGCATGGCGGTGCTGCCCTCCGGATAATTTTCAAACACGAGTATGTGGTCAAACAGGTTAGTCTTAAGTTGATGTGATGCAGCAATATCGGCAAGGCTGAAGTATTCGTGACGCTGCGCATCTGTTGATTCAACGTGAATGCGATAAGCTAAATCACTAAAAGTCTCATTGCTATTAAAGGTAAGCCTTGCGGGAATTGTATTTATAAATAAACCAATCATACGTTCTATTGCTGGGATTTCAGGCGGTCTTCCGGAGACAACAAGTCCAAACACAACATCGGTAACACTGTTGTATTTCCCAAGCAGCACTGCCCAGAGCGCCTTGATTACCGACACAACTGTAACGCCTGAGGCGGAGGCAAGTTTATTTAGTGATAAGGAAATATCATTGGAGGCTTCAATTGTTACAGTTTTCAACTGATATGGTTTTTGCTTATAGTTAGTTCCTTTAAATGGCAGGGGAGTGCTTTGCAAAAAATCTTTCAACCTTTCATTCCAGTATTGTGACGAGGCTTTATAATCGCGCAGTTTAAGCCACTTTATATAAGCGCTGTAAGGTGTTACAGGAGGCAGCGAAACGGAGGTTTTAGAAATCATAGCGTTGTAGATAGCAAGAAACTCCTCTTGAATAATTCCTGTGCACCAGCCATCCATCAAAATATGGTGAAAGCTCCATATCACCTCATATTGGTTATCTTGTGTATGGAGCACTGTAATTCGCATTGGAGTATCTTTGGTTAGATTAAATGGGGAGTTTCTGTCCTTTTCAAGCCACATTTCAGTGTCAGAGTTATCAGGATTAAGCGGGCGCAGATAGACATACTTGAAATCCATCCGCCGCTCTTTAAGCACAATCTGAAGCGGCTCCGGTACGCCTTTATAGACAAAGATTGTTCTTAAAGCGTCATGACGCTTGATTAGCTCATTCCATGAATCCTCAAAACTCTTTAAATTTAGCCAACCGGTTATGGTAAAACACATCTGCTGAAAATACGCAGAGGATGTGGTATCGCTAAGATAATGATAGAGCATCCCAGAGGCCAAAGGACTCAGTGCATAGATGTTTATAATATTATCTTTTTTTGCCACGTTATAAATTAAAAATCTATTAACTTCTCAATTTGTCTATCGGGGGAAAAAGAATAAGCAATTTGTGGATGTGCTGTAAAGATTGTTCCAAACAAGCGACCAAATCACCTATGGCTGATTCCAGGGTACAGAGGCCGTTGTCTATATCTTTAATAATTTTAACGCCTTCATCACGCGCAACATGGGATTGTTGTATATGAAATGCAATTTTTTTATCAAACTTCATATCTGTGGAATCTGTTCTCTTTACTGAAGCCCAATAAATTCTTCTTTGGTCATTTCCACATCCCTCAATATTTTGACCATAAGCCCCGGCCCGATTATTTCACCTGAATGTACAGGGACTACGGTAGTCCTGCCATCCTGATGCCTCATAAAAACATGGCTTCCTCTTTGTCTTTCAATCCTAAATCCCGCCCTTTTCAAAATGCTGATAATATCCTTCCCAGTTAATGCTGGCAGGTTACTCATACTCTGACTTTTTGAACGCCAACAAGATGAGTTAATGTCTGTTTTTCATCATACACTTCCAGACAGAGCTGAATCGCTTCTTTAATCCTTTCTATCAGTGTATCAAGGGATTTTGCCTGAGTATGGCATCCTTTAAGTTCTGGAACATCGGCAATAAAATAGCCCTCTTCATCCTGCTCTATGATTACAGTAAACTCTCTGTCCATTAACCATCCCCTAAATTACTGTTTTTTTGAATATCACTCTCTAAAATTAAAAATATTATAACAAACTTTCTACCATAAACTCTCATTTACTTTCATTACAAAACCGGTATACTCATTTCCCTTGGTATTGATTAATTATATCAAATTATGTACTGTAGAAGTTGAGCCAAGCTCAAAATACTTTCTTGCTACCAGCAGAAACTCTTCTGCTCGCTCAATCATACTCTTTACATCATCGTGTGTCAGTGTGGATTCTATACCATAGTCTCCCAAAATACGTTTATCATAAGCATCCAGAAGCCATCGGTGAAATTTTTTATCCATCAGACCGGTTTTTACGAAATGTTCCCCAAAAGCGCTGTGTAAGCTGCCGTGTTTACCGAAATGAACTCCTTTCTCATTCAATAAAGCCTCAGTTGTATAAAACATTGCATAGTAGGTTCTACCGGCTGCGAAATCAATGTCGTTTCTTTCCAAAAGTGACAGAGCGGCAGATATTGCTCTCGACGCTTTTTCCAGAAGTTTTTGGGCTGCTTCAGTCATGCTGCTGTTACGGACTCTCTCCGTACGTTAGTCATAAAGGGAGTGTTGCTGTGCAGCCAGTCATTATGTGGGACAAAAACACGGCTTACACTTACACCATATTTTAGTGAAAGGTTTGAAATCAGATAACCCGTAAGGTCTACTTCTTCAGCATAATTTCCTACTGTATCCAGAACTACTAAAACATCAACATCAGATTCCAAATCACTATCGCCGCGGGCATAAGAGCCGAAAATGTAAACTCCTATCAAGCGTCCTCCGTATAACTCTTCAAGGCCAGAGTTAAGTTCACTCATTAAATCTTTAATATTCTTTCCCTTAATCATATCGTTATAATTATTTTAAACAACTCACAGGAAAAGTGTCTATCACATAAACAGAAACTTCTCCAACGCAATAAAAGCAAAACTCTTGAGTCTTCTGCTTTTTTTGATAAAACTCTCCCTGTCAATTTGTACATACTTAAAGTTGCCGTTTACTATGGATTGAGCATAGATTTTAAGAAAGCCTTTCTTTGTTGTTTCATCCATCTTTAAGAATATTTTACCGATATGACCGGAGTATATTTTAAGAAGGGTCTCATCTTTTATAAATGGAAAGGCACATGTGACAATAATATCTATGAGATTAAGTTCTTGTTCTGTGTTTGAAGCCAATATGTCTTCAAGGCTCTTCTTATCGGTTACTCGTAAAGCAACATCTATGATTTTTTGAATATCCCTTTGGTTTCTAATATCGTTAAATAGAAAAAACAAGAAATCAAGGGCAAAATCAAAGACGCTTTCGTGTCTTAATGAGGGGTTACTGTTGGCTGCCTCCGTACACAGTGGAAAGAGCCTATTTGAGGACTTTTTGTCAAAGCCGCTATCGTATGGCGCTCCAAGCGGAACGCCTGTAAATATCTCATAAATCACCTTAGCCAGCGAATAAATGTCTGAGCGCACGGTTACATTTCTTGCGTGATACATGGACTCTGGGGAGGCATATAACTCCGAGCCGATGCCGGTACGGGTCAGAGTGGATTTCGTTGAAATCGGTCTGCAGTGACCAAAGTCAGAGACATAAATGTAAGGTAACTCACGATTACTGTCATATTTAAAGAGAAAATTTTCAGGCTTAATGTCCCTGTGAATAACGTCTTGCTTATGGATTAATTCAACGCAAATTAGACACTGTAAAGCGACGGCGTATTTGACAATATCCTTATCAAGAGCATCTGAAAGCAGCAGATCGCGCACTGAACCCTCCATAAGCTCCATTGAATACCACAACGATGTATCTGTGCCGTCATCTAAAATGCCTACAGTGTAGTCGTTTGATACATCTTTCATTACCTCTATTTCTCTTAGAAATCTAAGTTCACATTCCTCATTTTGCACAAGCGCTGTATCATTAAGAAAAACCTTTAGCGCACACGGTTTGCCGCTTGCAAGCTCAGATGCCTCATAGACTTTGCTGTAAAGCCCCTCACCGATTAGCTTTCGTATATCAAACTTCTGTTGTAATTTCTGCTTCATGAGTTGCGCTTTATTTAATCCTTGCAACACTGTGACGTTTGTTAATATACAGCAGGATGGACGTAAAAAGCTCAACGACTACCGGGTCTTCAAATGAATGAAATCCAAATGAAAAAGCATATCCCTCACCGTAGGCATTCACGGTGACTACGGGAAAATCCATTACAGTAACCAGTGGTTCAACATGCTTTTTGTACTTTGGCGATACGGAAAGCGTAAGCTCATCATATTCAAGCCGAAATTTACTCAGCTCAGTGTATCGCTCCTTTGAAAGCAGTGAGGCATATCCAAGCTCAAGTTTAAACACAGGGTCTTTAAACCTGTGTATCTCATCGTTATAAAAGGTTCCGAATGTTTTTGTTAATACAGAGTTTTTATCGGTATAACAGTAGTGAATGCCAATTGCACAAAAGCCGGATTCTACGTATTTTTGAATAAGAGGTGAAAACTCGTTATCTTCATAGAGTGCACACTCAGATGGTGGGATTATGATAACTCTTGTGTTGAAATCAGTGTCAATATCCTCATCAAGTGTTTTTTGCATAAGTTCCGGCAGCAGATGATTAATCAGCACCAGTTGTGTGGCATAATCTTTGTAAAGTATAGATGATACTGCTCTGAGGGCTTTATACTCTACGCGGCCAGAGTGCGGACTTTTTTCACAGTTATCTATTATATCCAGATAGAGCTTGTTCACAGGTCTTTAGTGCTCTGATAGAATATGTGCTTGCTGACTCCAATCGGGCAGCGTATGGGAAGGTGCTCTTTCCTGCCATAGATGATACCCTCAAGTGTGGTCTCAGTAAGACTGCCCAAAGTCTCAGGCCCCCCTGAAAATATAAAACACGGCAACACCCGTCCCCTCTCATCTATAGAGAGCTGCTTTACAATACCGTCACAACTGAGATGATGTGTGCGAACCGGATCGGTAACTAAAAAAGTCCCCCGCCTTTCATACCACTGCGGCAAATCAACGCTGATTGTCGTGCCTGTCCGCCCCTTGTGTTTCATAAAGCTTTCTATTGCGGCTTCAAACGGAGGCAAGAGATCAACGTCTCTGGATGTTACCTCATACTCGTCTTTAAGGGTAATTCCTCGTCCTGCTCCATTAAACCAGTCAAGGTTCACTGTGCTTACGCCAACATCACTGAGGTGGTCAAGAAATTTACCAATCAGACCTATGTTTTTTTTCGTTATGACGGAGCTTACCCTTGTGTAAAAACCGAGACTTATGGCGTCCTCAATTGCGCGCATTGCGTGTTTGAAAGACGGCGCCCGAAGTTCATTGTGAACACTCTCTTCTATTGAGTCCAGTGAGATAGCGATTTTTTTAAGTCCTGCTTCTTTTAATTCTTTTAACTTCTCTTTTGTTGCCGCAATACCGTTTGACACGATAAGGAGTTCCTTTATCCTTGAGTTGGTTATATAACTGACCAATTTTTCAATTCCCGGATATAGAATCGGCTCACCGCCTTCAATATGAACGGTCTTAACCTCAAGGTCGCTCATCTGTCTGAAAACATCCAGCCAAAAATCCAGCGGCATCGTAAAATGCTCAGACGGCGAGGAATTCGTAAAACAGTGCGGACACTGAAGATTACAGTGTTTAGTTATATAGACGTGGATATAGTTTACGTGGTCAACCTTGACCTTGTTATCGGTCAGGATTCTTTTTTGAATTTTTTTCAAACACTTTCCTCTATTTTGGATATTACTCCGTCAACTATTGTCTGAAAATTTCCCCTCTCCAGCATCATATCTACCTTTTTTCTGTTGCCGCCCCCTGTGATACCATGGGATTCATTGATGAGCCAGCCACAGACGTCTATGGCGCCAACGGCATTCGTAGCGGCATACACTATGACTTTCTTGTCTATCGATATAAGATAGAGGTCTGAGGTGTAAACGGTATCTTTCATCTTTATCAGTTTTTTGAAAATCTTTGTATCCAGCTCGTCGTTTTTAATGACTGATACTCTTACAGCCTTTACCTGTCTTACCAGAGACTCATCCCTCAGCGCATTACTAAAGGCCTCCACTTTATACTTTTCTAAAGCCGTGTCCATATCGTTAAGAGTGTTGATGCTTTCCTCTACGGTTTTTAAGACGTCATCGGGAAAGTTATACATTTTTCGGATTCTAAAGTGCTCCCTGCCAAATTTTTTTAATCTTATCGTTCCGGGACTACCGCCGTCAAAGAGAAGCTTACCCTTATCGGTACCAAGCAGATAGACGCTCTTGAGGTCAGAGGTAGTGGTAACATGAGTACCTCCGCAGGGGCTTGTGTCAATATCGGCTATTTTTATGCTGATATTAGCCCCGTCAAAAAGCCTTTCCACAGGGAGCGCTTTCTCGGCAATTTTCATAAACTCCCCCTCAACAGCCTCTATCCAGTCGTTGCTAAAGTTCACCGAAAAGGATACCATTCCGCCATTGACGCTAAAATCAGAACGCGTCGTATATACTTTGTACAGGTTAAACACTATTCGGGAGATGACGTGCTGGGCTGAGTGCAGTGTTGAGAGGTACCACCTTCTATCCCAATCAATCCTGCCCTCAACCTCATCGCCGGCAGCGAAAAGATCTGGTGAGTCAACCTGATGATACACGACACCGTTTTCGTCAGAAACGGTATTCACACGTGCGAGTGCGTCTCCTTTTGTCAGTGTTCCGTTGTCGTATTCCTGATATCCTCCTTGCGGGAAAAACAGAGTCCTGTCCAATACGAGCATATTTTTTGACACATCAACGACTGTTGCCTTAAATTCCCGCATGAAGGGTTCTTTATAGAAAAGCTTCTCTGTTGTTTGCATTAACCCTCTCCTTTACCAAATTGCCTTCAGTCGCCTAACTTTGTTGGCTTTGTCACAAGCTCCTCACCGTACGCAAAAGTACGCCTGCGTCGCTTGCTCCTTGCCGCCGCGTTATGCATTCTGAATGCCGCTTGGTATCAATATAATAAGATGCAAAGAACATTTAGTTACTGAGACTGCTTTTAACTGCCTCTTTTCCCTTCTCAAGGTCAAAATCTAAAAATGTGCCGCCTGTCTCAAAGTGGTTGACAAAGACTATGCCTATGGCATAGGTTATCGCTCCAAATGATACAGCCATTGAGATAACTCCTATGGCCATTCCCACAACCGGCACTGTCTTTACCAAAGAGCCTGCTGCTGCCCCTGTGCCAATAGCGCCAATCAATGAGGCGATTATCGTCTTTACCTTCTGCTTTGAAAACTCCACTCCGTATAGTTCGCCCAGTTTCTTTAACATCCGCAACTGTACTGCCATAGCCGCTGCGGAATCAAGCAGTGGAATCGGTACCAAAGAGGGTACTGCTGAGAATATTGAATGATCCCTAACTATTTTTTTTGCCTGCATCAGTGTAGAACCAGCCTCAGCGCTCTTAGTGTTAACGTTTTCCTTACCAACTTCCATTGTTACTGCTGTCATAGTGTTTTCCTCCGTTGATGATTGATAATGTCTTTTCCTTGCCCTTGACACCCTGATTTGTTCATTTTGGGATTGTTCTTCTTCGCTCATATACTGCTCTCCTGTTCCTGAATTGTTATACCAAGCAGCTGCCTGACGTATTGGTCACAACTCCTCAAGATTATCCAATACATTGTCAAGCTCTTCTATGCTAAGTCCGTCGTAGTCTATATCGTCAGGTGTAAGCTCTGACACCTTTACGCCTGCACAGTGTTCAATAAGCTCTTTCAGAGATTTCTCATAACAGTCTCTCACGTACTCAACTGTTTTATGTTTAAAACGGCTGCCGTCCATTGAGATTGTAACAGCCAGCTTTCCGTCTGATATATAAGAGTTAACATCCATATCGTATAAGCACACTGTATCAGCGCTTACATCGGCTGCCTTAAAGCTGCTTTCCACTCTAAAGAGGCTGTTGGATGATTGCTCCTCAAATTGTCCCAGGTAGTTAAAGCAAATTTTTCTCGGTTTTAAGTTAAATGCCAGAGATTTTTTCAAATCATGCGGCGTCATGTATTTTATGATACCATATCCCATACCCTTTTGTGGAGTTTTGCGGAGCGTCTCTTTTACGTGCTTAATATGTGCCACGGAATTTTCCGTCTGAGGAAGAATAACAATTACAGGATATAAAGCGGTAAACCACCCCACAGTGCGGGATAGATCAATATCTTCTGTAATCCATCCCCTTCCGTGCCATTCCATGTCAATAGCGGCAAGTTCTATCCCACACCAAAGTTTAAGCGCTCTTAAAAGGGCTGTAAGGAGCAAATCTGGGACATCAGTGTTATATGCGGCCCCGGACTGGGTTAACAGCATATCGGTGTAGGCTTCATTAAGGGAGAAATTGGTGCGTTTGATGTCACAATATGCGGCGTTTTTCAGATTTTTGAAATCAGCAGGAAGCTCCCTTAAGCCGGTATCATCTAAGTGACTCCAGTATGGTATTTCATTAAGGAGTTCGGCACTTTGTGCATAAGAGGCCAAAAACTCTGCCCAGCTTTTGAAAGAATCGGTTTTTTGAGGAAATTTATATACCTCTCCCTTTATCGCCTCTCCGTAAGCCGAAGAAATATCCTCTAAAAGGATGCGCCATGAAACCATATCTACAACAAGGTGATGCGCTGTTATAAAGAGCATATCACAGTCATCAAGTTTGTATATGGCTGCTTTAATAAGAGGAGCGTTTTCAAGCAAAAAACTGGCACTCAGCGATTCAGTATGTGCACTGATATCTGACATCGCTCCCGCAATCGCTCTAAAATCCTTCACTACTAGTGGAAAGTCTCTCACATCTTCATATTGCTGAATCACTTTGCCATTTATCCGTCTAAAACTCATTCTAAGTGTATCGTGATGTTTTGTTATTTCAGTTAGAACCTTCTGCATGATGCCGCTATCCAACCGCTCATCACATCTAAGCATAACGGACTGGTTAAAGTGATACGTAGTATTGACGAGTGTTTCAAAAAACCACGATTGAACAGGAGTAAGCGGCACAACTCTGCCTGTAAGATTTTCATCTTTTATCCGACAGCTCTTTCTCACCGCAAACGGTGCAAGCTCAAAAACTGTGGGATGCTGATAAATTTGACTTATCCCTATATTAAGGCCATCTGAAGCAAGCTTTGAAGCCAGCTGGATCGCTTTTATTGAATCGCCGCCAACTGTAAAGAAATTATCATGTATGCCGATGTATTTTTTGCCAAGTATAAAACAAAACGCTTCTAAAAGCAGAAGCTGAGTTTGGTCAGAAGGTTTTTCGTCTTCAATTTTCCCATCAAGTGGATATATCTCATCAGGCAAGGGTAGGGCGCTCTGGTCAATCTTACCGCTCACGTTAAGAGCAAATGCCTCTATGTGTATAAAATGAGCTGGTATCATGTATGAGGGAAGTTTGGCAGCTATTGCTCTCCGTAGTTGATAAGAATCAATATCAGGTGTGTTTGAAACAGTTGTAAAGTATGCGGCAAGCTCCTTTGGCTTATCGTTACGACTTATGGCTGTAACATAAACTTTCTCTATATTTGGAACCTCTTTAAGCGCATGTTCCACCTCACCTGCCTCTATTCTAAACCCTCGTATTTTTAACTGACAGTCCTTTCTGCCGTAAAACTCAATATTGCCGTCAGGGAGCCATTTCCCAATGTCTCCGGTTAGATACAGCCGTTGAGTATTATCAAGAAAATGCGGCACAAAGGCGGCAGAGGTCATTTGTGGTTCATTAATATAGCCGGCTGCCAGTCCAACTCCGCTTACGCATATCTGTCCCTTTATTCCAATTGGCACAGGGTTTAATGACTCATCAAGCACAAAGACTGAGAGGTTTGACAGAGGTTTCCCTATAGGAATGCTGCCGCCGTATTGTCTTTCCGGCTCAACAACGTGGCAAGCAATACAGACGGACGCCTCCGTGGGGCCATAAGCGTTAACATAGTTTTTCGTTTCAGCGTAAAAGAGCGCATCTTTAACGCTTGCCGCCTCTCCAGCTGTTATAATTGTCCGCACTGAGGGCAGCGGGTGTTTGTTTAGTGTGCTTAAGTACACAGGAGGCAGAGTTACCATCGTAACCGCCTCTGTCTCTATGAAATCTATAAAAGTTTTAGTGTCAGCAATTGTTTCCTTACCGGCTATCACTATGGCAGCACCCGCAAAGAGAGCAAGAAATGTCTCATACAGTGAGGCGTCAAAAGAAAGGGAGGCAAACTGAAGCATCCTGTCGGTTTCGCTAATCCCAAACGTTTTTATTTGATCAGTCGCCATGTTTATAAATCCACGGTGCTTTACCATAACCCCTTTGGGTTTTCCCGTTGAACCAGAGGTGTAAAGGAGATAGGCTGCAGAGTCTGCATCCGCAGTAATGTTACATGAAATATTATTATTTAGAGGAATAGTTTCAAATGGAATCACTGTAATATCAGGATGCTTACCTGCTGCTATATCGGAATCGGCTATCACTGTGTGGCAGCAGCTGTTACTTAGCATAAATCCGACTCTTTCATCAGGCAGCTCTGTGTCTATCGGCATATACACGGCTCCGGAGCGCATTATGCCTATGAGAGCGGCAATTGCCCTCTCTGAACGCCTCATCATAACCCCCACAACATCAGAGGGCTTCACAGCGCATGAATTTGTTAGATAAGCGCCGACGTTGTCAGAGAGTAAGTTAAGCTCCTCAAACGTAATGTGTCTGTTATCACAAGAGACCGCCATGTTGTGCGGAGTTTTCATAGCCACAGTTCTAAAAAATTCGGGAATTGTTGTCTCAGATGGAAAGTCGGTAATCTTGCCGTTATATTGATAGAGCACGGCGTGTTTTTCCTTTTCCGTCATTATTTCAAGGGCGCTTATTTTAACATGAGGCTTTTGAGTTGCCTCCTTTGCAAGCATCTGAAAGTGTGATGCCATCGCAACAATAGTATTTTTGTTAAAAATATCTGTGTTGTAATTTATCTCAAGAGATACTGTCTCTCTTGATTTTGTGAAAGAGAAAAGAACATCTACCTTGCTTGTTTTCCAATCATCATAAAACATAGATATGTTAATTCCATGAATTGTCTCACCATCTGTGGCGGTCTCATCGTTAAGACTGACAGCCGCATCAAATATCGGCTGGCGGCTAATATCGCGGTTTAAAGACAGCTCATCAACGAGTGTGTCAAACGGATATGACTGGTGCTCCAGCGCTTCCTCAGTTGTGCGCTTAACTTTGGCAAGCACTGAGGAAAACGTGTCATAAGTGTATATGTCATCTCTGATAGCCAGTGTGTTGATAAAGAAACCTATCTGATGTTCCAGTTCTTCAAGATTTCTATTAGCTACCGCAGTGCCTACAATTATGTCGTTTTGAGCGGTATAGCGGAAAAGCATGATTTTAAATATGGCAAGCAGCGTCATAAAAAGAGAAGCGCTAAGCGCTGTAAGCTCAGACACTAACTCTTTGTCAATGAAAATGGCAGCCGTGTCGCCGTTAAAGGTTTTAACCGGTGGTCGTGGATAGTCAGTGGGGAGCATCAGTGGTGTAAGCTCCCCTGCCAGTTTTTTATGCCAGTAGAGTTTCCTTTGCTCCATAGTTGCACTATGTTGTTGAGCGTTTTGCCATGCAGCATAGTCTTTGTACTGAATCCTTAAGGGGGCAAGCGGATTTTTCTCACCCCTTAGAAAGGCGTTATAAAGAAGCCCTATTTCTTGTGTTATAACCGCCATAGAAAGAGCATCGCTTATTATATGGTGCATGTTTATGATAAACACATGAGTTTCATTGTTAAGTCTTATGAGCTTAGCTCTTATAAGCGGCCCCTCGGATAGATTAAACGGACTCTCTGCCTCTTGTTTTGCTATTTCCCTTGCAATAGTTTCGTTGTCAATTTTATTGCTTAAGTCAATTTCCTCAACTATTTGATGTACTTCAGCATTAATCTTTTGCATAGGCACTGAGTTTATTTCAACAAACGTGGTTCTCAAAGATTCGTGTCTTTCACTGAGGGTGCTAAATGCGCTTTTAAGAGCGTCGGTATTGAGCTTTCCTCTTAAGAGGTAAGCGCCAGGCATATTGTAGGCCGTTACATCGGGCTTAAGTTTATTAAGAATCCAGAGACGGCGCTGAGCGTTTGACACCTCGTAAAGCTCACTTGCAGCAACGGGTTCAATACCAGTCATTTGCCACTTTTTAGCAGTTGAAATGAAAGCGGCCAACTTTCTTATAGTGTCATTTTCAAAAAAATCTTTAAGGCTGACCTCCACGTTGAGGTCTCTATATAGTCTTGAGACAATTCGTGTAGCTTTGAGCGATTGCCCCCCTGTTTCAAAAAAAGGAGCCGTAACGCTTACCCTTTTTAACTGGAGCACCTCCGCCCATATCCTCTCAATTGACACTTCAAGCTCTGTGGCAGGGGGTGCACATTCTGTCTTTTCATAGAGGAGTTCATCGGGCTTTGGCAGCGCTTTTTTGTCTATCTTGCCGTTTATATTAAGCGGAAATGTGTCAAGCCTAACGTAAAACGCCGGTATCATGTAGTGTGGAAGTGATGTCTCAAGATGGCGGACAATATCCCCGGCTATTGTGGCGGTTTTTTCTGTATAGTAGCAGACCAGCGTGTTTTCGTTTTCATTGTCTTTAATCGCTGTAACAACTACTTCGTCTATTGCGCTAAACCCAAGTAATGCCTTTTCTATCTCGCCCAGCTCAATCCGTATGCCGTTTACCTTTACCTGAGTGTCGATGCGGCCGATGAATTCAACCGTCATATCGGGCAGGTATCTGCCAAGGTCTCCGGTTTTATATACGATGTCTCCGCTTTGACCTGTCAATGGGTTTACAACAAAACTCTTTGCAGTAAGTTCAGGGTCTCCGTAGTAGCCTTTTGCAGCAAACGGGGTTTTAATGTAAATGTCTCCGATTTCCCCGATATTGCAGAGGCGGTTTCCTTTGATAATCAACACTGCTGTGTTTGAGATTGGTTTTCCAACTGGAATAATAGCATTGCTGCCCTGCGGTCTTTCAGTTATCCTGTGAAATGTCTTAATCAGAGTGGTCTCACTTGCCCCGTAGAGGTTTACAAGCTGTGTGTTTGTCCCTGCAACATCCATCCACATTTTGACGTCTTTTTCATAAAGCGGTTCACCTGCCATCAGAATGTATCTTAGGGAGGGAAGCGGCATTGAGCCGTTTTCATGATACTGCAACTCCTTTGTAATCGCTCTAAAAAGAGATGGCACACAGTGGAGCACGGTTATGGCACGCTCTTTTAGCCACAAAAGGAGCTTGCGCATATCTGTCTTTGTTTCTTTTTGTGGAATACAAAGAGTGCCTCCGGTAAGAAGAGGCACAAATATGTCTCTTAGGCTTGCGTCAAAGGTGATAGGAGCATACTGACTTACCCTTACCGATGAGTCAAGCTCAAATTCGCCTGCCTCCCAGTGAATGAAGTGGCTTAGGCTTTTTTTGCAGCCAAGAATTGCTTTTGGCTCTCCGGTTGAACCAGAGGTAAACATTATATATAAGCCATCGTCAGGGTTATGTTGTACTTCTGCCTTTTGTCGGTTTAAAGTGCAGTTTTCACATTTAAGTTTCAATGACTCATCCATTATAAGTATGGCGGGTGTACTGCCGCCGTTTTTAGCGCTAACTATGGCTCTGACTTTTTCCATGTCAGTGGCGGTGGTAATGACAATTGATGGAGCGGTTTTATTAAGCATATAATTTATACGACTTAGTGGAGTATCAAGCCCTATCGGCATAAATACGCCGCCTGCTTTCATAACTGCAATTATAGCGGTTACATATGCCGCACTGCTTTCAAGAAATGTTGCAACAATTCCTTCTTTGATTAGTCCTGCACTAAGCAGTGTATAAGCCGCCTCATCTGCTCTTTCATATAATGTTTTATATGAAACGGTTATATTGTCGTCCTCAATGGCAGACTTTTGGGGATACTGTGCAGCAGCCTGCTCTAAAACAAGATGAAGTATTTTCTTGTCAACTACCTTCATTTAAAACCGCCTCTAGATTATTTGCAATAGTAAAAAGCGGATCTATGAAAGAGACCATATCGTCCCGACAGTTTGACAGCATATATCTGACAAGCAAATGAAATTCCGTGCAGCCTGCTATAAATGTGTCAGTGTTGTATTTTACCAAAAGCGCCCTGACCTTTTCATAAGCCAGACTCTTATTGGGATTTACCTTTAGGTCGGTATAGATAATATCGTGCACAACTTTTCTGTCATGCTCATCAGGAATTATAATATACTCTGACACATCGCTAAAGAGTTTTGACGCCTGAAACACCTGTTTTTCGTAACACCCCCGTGAGGCAAGTAAAAGTGCCGGGCGTTTTCGTTTCCTTATCTCTTTGAGTGTTACATCAACTATGGAGATGATACTCTGTGTCAATTCCGATGGGAGCCGGGGTAAAAAGTGATGGGACGTAAAGCAGCATATAATAATCTTGTGTGCCCCCTGTGCCTGTAACCCCATCAGATTGTCTTTCAGTGTGGCAAAGAGGTTGTCGTCATTGTTGCCAAGTAACGCAGTGGTTCTGTCTGCTGTAGAGGCTAAAGAAAAAAGGATTACATCGGGATTTTCCTGTTCCACACTGACAGTGCGGTTGCCTTCATAAATTGACAGAAGAAACTCTGCCGACGATAGCGGCCCCATTCCGCCCAGTATTCCAAGAGTTGTCATATCCTAATAAACTCTCCAAAAGTCTGTCCTTTAATCTTCAATAGCATAAAATCATAAATTTTCTTATTTATCCTTCCTCCGCTTAACAATTCCTCTGTTTTAGTAATTGCCTCATCCTGACCTATAACGCCTTGCCTCGATGCTCTCACTATAGCTCCTGCTATCCCTGAAATTTTTAATCCAGCTCCTATAGCAATCTGGCGTCCTATTGTCTCTTCAATCAATAAGTGGCATTGTATTTGTACTGCTAATAATATCGCTTCTGCTTCTGCTAAGTGCAGAAATTCTATGCCTTTAATTTCTGGCTGTTTGTCTTTTGCAACTGATATTATTTTCACTAGGTCTTTGATGTTATAAGCTGCTAAATAACCATTTGGCGGTAAATGAAGACCATAGGAAAGCTCCTCTATCACAGATAGTGGAACAAATATTTTCTTGTATAACTTACGAATAAAATCATAACCATTACTTATTCTCTCTAAAGAAATCAAAGGACCGCTATCGCTAACCACTATATCTGTCATATATCTCTAAGAATTAAACTCTATTGCCAAATTCGATTCGCTGTCGGATAAAATAGAGAATCCAAACCTTGGTAATAAATCTTCAAATTCGCGCCGTGTTTTACCGACAATTATACAAGCCTGTTTTTCAGATATTTTACCGGTATGGTACAGAAGAGCCGCTAATGCCTCCCTGAGATACACAGTATCCACCTCCTTGACTACAGCCGCTGGTAGATCATCTGGTAAGTCTATTACGAATGTTTTGGTTGTCATAAATGCCTCCAGTCAAAATTTATACTCCTATTTTACCCCATCGGATACAATAAATCTCTTTTTTATCAAAAGCTAAAAAAATATCCATAGGTGCAGTGAATTGGCCGCTCATATATGCGGCATATCAAAGACGTCCATAAAAACGCCAAAACTGATTACTGTCATAAGAAGATCACTGTCAAAGGGCAAATTTAGCGTAAAGCCATCGGATGTGTAAATCTTCTTTAATCTTTCCACCGTATTGGGATCAAAATATCCCTGTTTTTTAATTTCAGCATAAGAGAGCGTGTCACTTAACCATTCAATATCCTGTTTTAATAAAAATGGACTTCCCGGAGCCACAAAACCAAACTTCTCACGATTTATGATTCTTTCGGGAAGGTATTTTTCTGAGACTTTTTTAACTATATATTTTTCGGTAAATCCGCGGAGTTTTAAATGTGGGGGCACAGTCTTGGCAAAATCCATAAGGTTTACATCCAGAAACGGATAGCGCGCTTCTACTGAGTTAGCGTAAGCCATGCGGTCGCCGTGGTCGCCTACCAGATGGTCAGACAACCGCAGTTTGAAATCCAGATAGGAGCGTTTATGAACGATGTGTCTGTTTACGAGCTTTGACTTATCAACAATACTGTCGCAGACGCAGTCAAAATCGTTAAATCTCTCCCTTACAGTGTCTGAATACAGGGCAAGTTTAGTTTCTCTGAATGAGTAGTGGCTTTTTTCATAGAAAAAGTCTTTGTCACCCCAGAGTATCTCCCGTTGTTCGTCTTCAAGCATTTTTTCGGTGTCATCATAGCCACTGTCTGCCACAGCTGCCCTTTGAGCGTCAAACCTATACCCCACATAACCGGCGAACAGCTCATCTGAACCTTCGCCGGTTAATATCACTTTAAGACCGTTTTCTCTTACAAGTGCAGAAAGCGCCATAGAGCATGTGTTGTACGATTCTTTTACCGGACACTCGGCATGATAAACCATATCCCTAAACCGTGTGCTTATATCAGGCCAATCAAAGACCACCTCCGAGTGTATTGAACCTGTGGAGTCTGCCATTAGCCTCTGAAAAACTCTCTCATCTATGGCGCTGTCATTAAAGGCTATAGAGAAGGAGTGCCTTTTCTCAGCCGGACTGAGCGATTTTATAACGGCTCCGATTAGGGATGAGTCAAGCCCCCCGCTAAGGTAAAATCCTACCGGCACGTCAGCCATCAGTCTGTAGTGCACGGATTGTCTGAAAATCTCATCTAATCTATTTATATAAAAAGACTCATTGCTTTGGTAATCCGCCTGTTGCTCCTCTGGGTATATTAAATCCCAGTACTCTTTTACATTTAAGCGTACTGTGTTCTCATGTATTGAGGCAACAAGGATGTGCCCCGGTTTCAAACTTGAAATTCCCTTAAACATTGTGGTTGGGCTGACAAGCCCCGGAAATGTCAGCACCTGATCAAGTCCCCGCAAGTCAACCTCTTTTCTTACTTGAGGGTGGTAAAATATTGCCTTTATCTCGGAGGCGAAAACAAGAGTGTCATTAGTCATTGTATAAAAAAGAGGAGTTATCCCCGCTTGATCTCTTGCAAGCAGCAGCCTTTTTCGCTTTATATCATAAATAGCAAATGAAAACTGTCCGTTTAGCTGCCGTACGAAATCGTCTCCATGTTCCTCATACAGATGCACCAGAACCTCTACGTCGCAATGAGTGTAAAATATATGACCTCTCTGTCTGAGCTGCTCTTTAAGCTCAAGAAAATTAAATATCTCGCCGTTACAAACTGATACAATAGTCCTATCCTCGTTATACATCGGCTGATTGCCTGTTGTCAAATCCACAATGGATAGGCGCTTAAACACAAGTGCTATGTGTTTTTGCCGGAAGTGCCCAGTGTCATCAGGGCCTCGGTGGATAAGAGAGTTACCCATCTTTAACAAGATATCCTCGTTTATTGCAGTGCCTGAGTGAACAGTAAATATCCCAGCAATTCCGCACATAATTAAAAACCTTGTCTTTTCAGAAGCTGACTCTTAGGCTTACCTTAAAAACGTTGTCCGTGCCAAGCACTGTCGGCCATGCGCTGCTGTCATAGTCCATCTTATGCGAGGCTATCACTGCCAGATGTTTGTCAAAAGTGTAACCAAGAGCATTTATCAGTGTCCAGCGGTATCTGTGTACCCTGTGGTCTTCTACGTATATTCCAAACTCATTTGGAGCAAAAACCGGTGTGGTGGACATGTTTTGTATGATTCTAAAAATCTCATTGTAAAACAGATAGCTTGTAATGTTAATCTTGTAACTTTCATAAAAATACACAACCGGAAGGGAGGTTTGGGTTAAATTTAATAAATCTTCTATCAGAGAGTAGTATATCTCAGTTTGGTAACCGCCTGATAGGAAAAACTCAAGCTTATGCCGCGGCGTATCAAAAAGATAGTAGCCGATACCTGCGTACTCGATATTTCTCTGTTTTACCATGTTAACCCTGTCCCGTTCCCATATATAGCCGGCCTGAGTGTAGAGATTTTCAGTCAAGTCGTACTGAAGAGATTCCTGAAAGGTCTGATAATCGTCTGTGCTTTGTGAGCCGCTGGCGTCTTTAGTTAATTTTTGCGTAATCTGGTAGTTAAGAGAGTTTGTAAAACGTTGTTTCCTTAACACAACCGCACCCTGACCGTCTATCTGGTACCCTGTTGTGTTCCCCCATTTATAAACGGGAGTGAATTGGGCCTCAACGTGTAAAAGGAGATTTTCCGGTAAGGGTTTATACTTAAGAGAGATGTGTTCCCACCAGTTATCGCCGGGGCCAGTGGCTTTGGCACTATCAGCTGCCGCAGGTTTTGAACTGTCCGCAACCTTTGAGGTTGCATCGGGTTTTGCTGACGGAGTAGAAACAGATGCTTTACCCTCCTCGTATATCTGACGATACACCTCAGGGTAGTGTTCCTTGATATAGTCCTTATCTACCTCTGCCATTGCAGTTACAGGCACAAATAGGGCAATAAATAAAACAAAAAGAACTATGCGTCCTAAATATTGTTTACAAAAGAAAACAGTCATTAGTTGCTCCTTTTAGGTAGTGGGTTTGTTTGAAATATTTCTTAAATTATAGCAAACCTATTGCTAATATATTCTATTTACTGTTATTATCTAATTAACCTCCATATATCATCAGTAAAGAAATAATCTATAGTTTTGATGTGTTTTTTTAGAAGCTCATCAGTTATCATATTTGGGCGAATATCGCAATAATACACACCATCAAGAGGGTTTAACTTTACTGTATAAACCTTGAAGTGGCCGGGAAGAAATGTTGCGTTAACTCCGTATTTGTGCTCGCTTCTTCCATTTTTTCTTTGAACATCATTCAAAAAAATTGCAATATGTGGAAGTGCAGTATTTGTCAATTTACAATAGAGAAACTTGTCCATAAAAACCTTATCAATACGATCTTTGCTGGATGTTTTAACAGAGCCGATAACCTTAAGTTCTGAATTCTTATAGATTAGCAAGTCGTGCTGATAACTCATGTTGAATTGAAATTCTTTGTCTATATACACTGGAACTTGAATTGTTCCGCTTTCACATTTTACACCTATTTCATTAATCAATACCTGAATAAAACGTTCAAATAAATCTCCACTGATTTTCCGTGCTATATTTGATTGTCCAGCAGGAAGAGCATCGAGAGAAGCACCAACAGATTGTTGTATAGTATATATACTCCGTTTAATTATTTCTCTGCTTGTGTCATCATGGGAAGCATCTTTCATTTCCTTGAGAATTATAGGAAATTCATTTTCAATCTTAAATATGTGTTCAGCAGTATACATAAGCTGAGAATTGATAGGTCTTGTTATATTGAAATAACCATCTGTCTTGTATTGGAAAAATCGGTAATGATTCTCGTTTTGAGAAATAATGGTAGCTTGCAGACCATTAACAACAAATTCTAAAAAAGACTTGCAAAATTCAATGTAATGCCTGATAGTAGTAAAATTCTCCTTATTTGCAACTATTTTGACTATATCAGATATATTCACCTTATAGCTTCCCGTCTTTCTTGTACCTTTCTGTCATATTCTATCCACTCCTCAGTAGACATACGTCTTACATTCTCAATTCTCTGTACTGCCCATTCATTATATTGTGGGTTAAGATCACATCCTAGCCACTTTCTTTCTAGTTGTTCAGCAACAACAATGGTCGTACCTGAACCGGAAAAAGGGTCAACAATTGTATCGTTTTTATTGGAAGAAGCCAGAACAAATTTCCTGATAAGCTCCTCAGGCTTTTGTGTGGGATGCGGTGTTTTTTCTCCCATACCATTACAGGTTGTCGGAATATCAATAACATCTTTTGGTTTTGCGCCTCTTATGTGAGGTGTCCAATGTTCACGTTGTCCTCCATTCCCATATTGGCTGGTAATCGCTTGGGGGTGTGAAGGATACTTGAGTGTGTGTGCTCCGTATGGTATACGAATATCATCTATGTTAAGCTTAACATGTGTTGACTTTCTAAAGTGAACAATGCTTTCATGGGAACGACCCCAATCGTTCCCTAAATTGGCTTTGTTCTTGTAATGCCAGATTAACCACCTGCATGATTTGAAAAGTTTTGAAGCAGGGTGTTTAAGGTCTGCCAGTATTTCGGAAAATCCGCAAATATATAGAGAACCTTGATTTTTTAATATCCTGGATACAGGGCGTATCCATTCCATTGACCAATCTATATAGTGTTCCTGACTATCAAAAATATCCCATTCAGCCTTATTTATATTATAAGGTGGATCGGCAAACACCATATCCACACTTTCGCTTTCAAGAGAATTGAGCCACTCGATGCTGTTTCCCTGATACAATTTCCCATTTGGATGACTATAGTATAAATGAAATCCAGATGATATTGAATTTATTGGGTACGTCACCCCAGCTTTTAGCTCAAACAATGGTATTTCTATTTTTTGCATATCAACCATATAATTTACCATAACAACAATCTAATGATTTCCTCAACACTTACTCCTAAATCCAAACTGACCGGTTGCTTTTTTTTTATATAATTTAACTTCATAATCAAAAATCCTCGTCAATCTTTCCAACTGAATCGAGAAATTCGTTTTGCTTTAACAACTCGTCCTCTCCTGCCAATAATCCTCTTATGTTATTAACCGCTGTATCGGGACTATTTATTAGAAGCTCTGTTAATTGAATCAACGCAGAAGCAGTTCTTTCGATTAACTCTGATTTAATGTTTCCGGTATTGTAACAAAAGTCAACTGTTATTTCAACTCCAGGGTAGATAACCAGAGTTAAATTGTAGTTAGTTTCCTCATACACGTTAATGTTATCTACAGTAAGACAGCATCCCGTTGTTTGACAGATTTCCGTCAACTGTCCGCTGAGAGGATAATTCTCAAACACTAAGACGTGGTCAAAGAGTCCTTGTTTGAATTTGGTTACGCTCTGAATATCCGCAAGGGATACGTAATGATGTGGTTTTCCGTTTATAAAATCGTATTGTACATTTTTAGCAAGCTCACGGAACGTTACGTTATCATTTAGCACAGCCCTCACAGGTATTGTATTTATAAATAACCCAATCATTTTCTCAGACTCCGGCACCTCTATAGGTCGTCCTGACACTGTCAGCCCAAACACCACGTCGTCCTCACCGGTATGTTTACTAAGCAGCGCTGACCACAGAGCCTGAAAAGCGGCGCTTATAGTTACACCGGTTGTTTTTGCAAAGGTATCCAAACGTGCCGTTAAATCCTCGCCTAAATGACAACAAAAAACTGAGACGCCGCTGTTTTGGCTCAACTGAGCGCTAAAAAAAGCCGCCCGTTCATAGCCCTCAAGATAACCTCTCCAGTAGTCAAGCATAATATTAACGTCAAGCGTTTTCAGCCACTTAATATAATCTCCGTAACTTGGAGCCGATTTGACATATAGCGGTTTTCCATCAGTGAATGCGCTATAGGTGTCAAACAAATCGGTAATAATAATACCAAGACACCATCCGTCTATAATAATATGATGATGGCTCCACACAACGTCAAACACGTTATCAGCCCGCTTTACAATATAAATACGCATCAGAGGGTCACGTGCAAGATCAAATCCCCTCTCTATATCGGCTTTCCTGTAGTCGTTTAAAAACCTGCCGCTTTCCGGCTCTTTGGACATATCCACAAACCTGTGCTCTATCTGTCTTTGGTGTGGTATTACCTGAATAGGCTCAGCTCTGTCAGAGTAAATAAACATTGCTCTTAGAATGTCATGCCTTTCAAAAACATTCTCCCAACTTTTTATAAACGCACTGACGTCAAGCGCTCCTTTAACCGTAAAAGTGACCTGTTCAAAATATGCCGATGACCTCTTATCGTACATCCTGTGAAACAACATCCCCTCCTGCATAGGCGAAAGGTTATAGATGTCTTTAATATCTTCGGCATTAAGAGCAAGCTGTATGCATATATCATCTGTATCAAGCCATGCAGCTGTCTTTGCTCTCGTCAATGTTATTATTTGACTTTTGTAAGCCTCTGTTAATGCTGAGACTGTCTCAGCGGTATAGACACCAGTGTTATAGGATATTGAGCCGTGAAACATGTTATTTACAACAAATCCCTCTACAGACAGAACGTTGACGTCTCTGAAGTTATGGCTTATGGTGTTTTCAACCACAATATCGGAAAATTTAAAAACTCCTCCCTGTTGTAAGCTGTCAAATGAACCAAGATAGTTAAAGGCAATCTGAGGGGATTGGTTTAAACTCAAGCCGTGTTCCCCTGAAATATATTTCAATATCCCATAACCAATGCCATTTTGAGGTACTTTTCGCAGTGTTTCCTTTACGTGCTTGATAGTGTCATCAAGATTGCCGCTCTCCGATATGTTTAACACTACAGGATACACAGATGTAAACCAGCCAACGGTTCTAGACACGTTAATCCCTTCAATTATCTCCTCTCTGCCGTGTCCTTCAAGCTCAACCGCTATGGTCTTTACTCCATAAGTTTCATAGACAGCCAAGAGAAGCGCCGAAAGAAGAATATCCCGCGTTTCCGTGCTATTCGTTAAAATTAGCGTTGTAATGTCTGAGTTAAGCGTAAAATTGAGCGTTTCAAAATTTCCATCGTTATCATAATCGGTCTTTATAGGCTCTGCAACGGTTTTGCAAACTGAGTTCCAGTACTCGGCCTCTTTTAGCAATTGTGGTAATGCGGCATATTCAGTAATTGTTTCCGCCCATGCCTTATAAGAAGCTGTCTTAGGTGGGAATGTGACAGCTGTTCTTTCAGTGATTGACTTATATGCCTGTGAGATATCCTCTATAAGGATTCGCCACGAAACGCCGTCCACTATTAAATGGTGTATGACTATCAAAAGATAATCGCTCACCTGCCCCTTATATATGACGGCCTTAAGTAATTGCCCTTTTTTAAGGTCAACTGTTGGAGGCACTGCGGCACAAAGCTCTGCAATATCGGAGTCATTGTCAACAACGACTGTCTCAACAGTGATGGCGTTTATATCTGGAGAACATTCCTGAATTACTCTGCCGTCAGCAGAAAAAGTGTATTCCATTCTGAGTGTGTCATGATGCTCCATGAGTTTTGTAAATGCCTCATTAAGTGTCTCCTTGTTAATTCTGCTGGAGCAGTTAAGCAAAATGCCTTGTGTGTAATGGTTTGATGTAAGGTTACTGTCAAAAAACCACCTTTGAATTGCAGTCAATGGTACTGTGCCGGTGACAATCCCCTGTTCCGACAACGCTGTAGCTCCGGTAATTTTCCTTGCCATATCGGTTAGCACAGGGTTTTCAAAAACATCCCGCACCGAAATGGAAAGCCTCTCGGCATTAAGGGCGGATATCAGTTGTATCGCCTTTATGGAATCGCCGCCAAGAGCAAAAAAGTCATCATTTACACCAACTGTTTTTCTGTCAAGTATTGTCATTAGTGCTCTGACGAGAACTCGTTCAGTTTCAGTTGACGGTTCCGTTAAATTGCCATTTTCGTCAGTTTTAATCGGGTCGGGAAGCGCTTTCTTATCAACTTTGTTGTTGGGGGAAAGCGGGAATTTATCAACAAACACAATATATGCTGGAATCATGTAATCGGGCAGGCGTTTACCCATATATGCCCTCAACTCAGCTGCTGTAAGTGTCCCTTGCTTTATTATGTAGGCGATAAGCTCAGGGGTTTCGCTTAAGAATTTCCGCGCTATTACCACAACGGCTTTTACCATATGGTGTGAGGAGACAGCGTATTCCACCTCGCTTAGCTCTACCCTGTAGCCTCTAACCTTTAGCTGGTCGTCTTTTCTTCCCGTGCACTCAATGTTACCGTCAGAAAGCCACCGACCCATATCGCCGCTTCTATAAAGCCTTTGGTCTCCGGCGGCAGCAATCATTATGAACTTCTCAGCCGTCGTCTCAGGCTTATTCTTGTATCCGCGGGCAAGGCACTTACCGCCTATGCAAAGCTCCCCCTCTATGCCAATTGGAACCAGGTTAAGCGATTCGTCAACTATGTATATACAGGTGTTTGAAATGGGGGGGCCTATTGGAATATGGGCATCATAGGAGCGTTCCATATCCAGTCTGTAATAAGTTACGGCTACTGTGGTTTCAGTTGGTCCGTATGAGTTAAAAAACACCTTATTTTTGCCATAAAACAGAGCGTCACTGACAACTGCCGGAGCGCCGCAGGAGGCTATGGCGCGCACTGTGCCAAGTTGTGCTTTGTTTAAACTATTTAGATAGACCGGAGGGAGCGCTAAAAATGTGACGCCCATTTCCTCAATGTATTTTATAAAATTTGCCGTGTTAAAAATTGTTTCTTTGTCTATAAGCACAACAGCAGCCCCTGCAAATAGGGAAAGAAATATCTCAAAGAGCGACGTATCCGACGACATTGAAGAAAACTGAAGCATTCTGTCAGAGTCTGTGATTTCAAAAAAGTCAATGTGTGCAAGCGCCATATTTACGAGGGTTTCGTGCTCTATCATAACGCCCTTTGGCCGCCCTGTAGTGCCAGATGTGTATATGACATAGGCAAGGCTCTTTGGCGTTATCGTTCTTACAGGATTTTTTGAATCATCACAGATAATGTTTTTAATATTTATGACTTCAAGTTTATCGTTTTCAATATTTTCTAAATGAGTAAGCAGAATTCGGCAGCCGCTGTCCTCTATCATGTAGGAGATTCTGTCCTCTGGGTATGCAGGGTCTATAGGAAGAAACGCTGCCCCTGCCTTGAGTATTCCAAGCATTGCGACAACAGTCCACTCTGAGCGGTCTGCCATTATGGCAATCAGTTCCTCATCATTAAGCGTTATATGTGTTTTTAAAAAATTAGCAACCCGGTTAGACTTCTCATTAAGCGTGCGATATGTATATGTTATATCGTTAAATTTAATTGCAATATTTTCAGGAGTTTTTGCCGCCTGTCTTTCAAATAAATCCGCTATAGTCAAGTGAAGCGGAAAGTCTTTGGCAGTGCTGTTGAAATCCACTGTCAGCCGCCTTGATTCCTCTTCTGACAGAATGCCAATGTCACGGATGGCAATGTCTGGTTTTGTTAAAATAGAATTTAAGATGTTTTCATAAAAATTTAAAAATCTTTCTATCGTTTCAACCTTAAATAAAGCCGTATTAAACTCCATAGACATGTTTAGTGTGCCTTCAAGCTCTAAAAATTCGTGAGTTAGGTCAAACATGGATTTATCAATGGAATAATCAAATTTTCTAAATGTTAAATCCCCGGATACAAATGTTTTAGTATCAATTTTTTCATAGACAAACATGGTATCAAACAGTGGGTTTTTACTGACGTCGCGCTTAAGATGCAGTTTATTTACAAGAATTTCAAATGGGAAACTTTGGCAGTCCAGCGCCTCAAGCACAGTTTCCTGAATCTCGCTGACAAATGCGTTAAAATGCTTTTCTACTTCGGGTCTTGTTCTTAATGCAAGAGTACTGACAAACATTCCGATTACGTCTGTCAGATCCTCGTGGTTTCTGCCGTCAAAGTTTGTGCCTATGATTAAATCACTCTGTCCGGTTAGTTTATGAAGCAGAACGCTGTGTGCGGCAAAAAGCAGAGCGTAGAGCGATACGCCGCACTTTGCGGAATATTCTTTAAGAGCGGTGGTTTTAGTTTCATCTATCGTTACAAAAAGCCGCTTTCCATTAAAGGAGCGTATCTTTGGCCGCTGAAAATCATAAGGAAGGTTCAGTACCGGAGTGTTATCTGAAAGCATATCAAGCCAGAATTTCTCGTGTAACTGAAACTCGTGAGATTTGGTATAATCAGCTTCCCATGCCGTATAATCCCGATACTGTTTTTTAAGCGGCTGGAGCTTCTCTTTCCGATATAACTCAATAAGCTCGCCAACCAGTATGTCGGCTGAGATTCCGTCAAAGACAATGTGATGAGCGTCAATTATACATAAACTGCGGTTTTTCCCGTCTTCAATATTGGCTAAACAAACCCTTATTAACGGCGCTTTGGATAGTTCAAAATCCCTTATAAAATCCCTTACAAATCCCTCTGTCGCATCCTCTTTTATGGCTGCGTATTGAACGTCAAAATCTACGCTCTCAGCTGCAAGCCTGCGAATCTCTCCGTTTTCTAACACAAAACTGCTCCGCAGGCTTTCGTGTCTATTAATAAGCTCATTAAAGATGCTGCCAAATCGTTTTATATCAAGTGCGCCGTCAATAAAAAACACAACCGGCACGTGGTAACTTAGCTGCCCCCCTTCAAATTGGCTCAAGGCATAGAGCCGCCTCTGAGCGCTGGATACTGGTACTGTGGTCGGTTTAACAACGTGAGCCTTGTGTTTAACGCTGTCAGTCTGAAAAAACCCGCCCTCTTTCATTTCAGCAATGCTGTCTCTTACGGCGTCCTCAAAGAATTTAATATCATCGTCTGTGTGGGCTGTTGAAAGGAAACACGCCCTGCCCTCCCACACATATATTCCTCGGTCAAGAAGATGATAGTTAAGCAGCTCATCGTCCCCTTTAAGCACAAATCTGAACAAGGAGGCAAAGTTGACCATCTGGATAGTGGAGATTCCCTCACCGGTAAGGTATTCGTTTATGCGTTTAGAAAGGCTATCGGTGCGTTGATTTAGTTCGCTCTGAAGAGTGGGTCCAATGTTTTTAAGATGCTGCATAACCGCCCTTGCTCCTGCCATTGCAAGCGGATGATGGTTAAATGTGCCCGCTATCAGTGTGTTTTCTCTCTGTGGATAGGAGCCGTCATCAAACGACCAGAAGCCGCCGTCAACAGCATCAAGATACTGAGCCTTTCCTGCAACAACGCCAATAGGAAGCCCGCCTCCTATTACCTTGCCGTATGTCACAATGTCGGCTTTAATTCCAAACCATGCCTGAGCGCCGCCAGGGTGTGTTCTAAATCCGGTTATCATCTCATCAAATATCAAAGCGCTGCCAATGTCTTCTGTCAACTCCCTCAGCGCCTTAAGAAATTGAGCGGGCTGTAAGTCCGGTCTCCGGCTCTGCACAGGCTCTACCATAACGGCGGCTATCTCTTTGCCGTGTTTTTTGATAAACTCTAAAGATGCCGGCTCATCATAATTTAAAACATAAACATCGTTGACCATTCCCTGTGGGGTTCCGGGAGAAAGCGGAACAGTTCTCAAAATATCTCCCTCAAAATACCCTGTAGCCAGCACTCCGTCGCTGTGACCGTGATAGGCACCCGAAAACACGACAAGTTTATCCCTCCCTGTAACGGTGCGTGCAATTCGGACTGCCGCCATAACGGCCTCAGTTCCGGTATTAAAAAAAGCCACGCGCTCAACATTTGCCATCTCACATATTAACTGGGCATTCTCTGCGGCTAATTGCGACATCGGCCCAATTGGAAACCCGTTAAGAAACTCTTTTTCCAGTTCTGGTCTTATAAAAGGCGGATTGTGACCAAACAGATAAACGCCAAATCCCATAGAAATGTCTAAGTACCGTCTGCCGTCCATGTCCCATATTTTTGAGCCTTCGGCGCGCTTTGCCACTATCTGATAAATCATGTCTTTCCATTCCATACGAAACCCGGAAATGTTTCTAATATTGGCAAACACGCTGCGATACTTTTGGGTGTGCGCTCGTGAGGCTGCGGTTTTTTCCGTGTAGCGTTTTATTAGCTTATTTACATGGGCTTGTTTTATCTTGTCAAGACTCAGCGCCTCCCTTTCCATAATCTTACGATACACGGTAAAGGTCTGTTTTACAGGTATCTCAGTTATGCTCCTTGTCCCGCTATTGTCAGACAGAGGTGTAACACTTGGAGCATCTTGCGGCAGACGTTTTTTAATATAATCAAGAAGTTTATTAACAGTGCTTGTTTCTTTATAAAATGAGGACATCTTTATATCGACGCCGTAAGTGCGTCTGATAGAATCCCTTATCCGGGTTATCATAAGCGATACAAGTCCAAGCGTGAACAGGTTTTTATCATAATCGTGAATTGATATATCTATGCCTGAGATTTTTCTTATTAAATTTAAAATCTCATTTTGAAAATTCTCACGTTGAGGCGCCGGTTCGGATTGCTCGTTCTGAGCGCTTACGTCAACAGATGGAAGCTCTGCTTTTAGCTGTTGGTATTCATACACGGGAGCTATCCAAAGATGTTTACGCTCATATGGATATGTGGGCAGGGCAACCTTTTTCCGTCCTGTTAAGTGAGAGCCGATAACCCCTTTCCAGTCAATTTCAACTCCGGCAACAAAAAGCTCTGAAAGCCCCCTTAACATCTGCTGCCAATCGTTTGTGGATTCGTAACGCATCGGACGCATGTTAAACATGGAGTTGTTAATGCCAAGCGAATACACCCAAAGCGATTCATTATCAGGCAGACATTGGATTCCAAGACTCATAAGAGTTGTCGCAGCTCCGACCTCTATAAACACGTTAAATCCCCACCTGTCCAAATTGACAACCGAGTCATAAAACCGGACACATCCTCTAAGATGTTTGACCCAAAACTCAGGCGTTGCTGTCTCATCCGCAGCAAACCTGCCGTCAGCGTTTGACACAAGCGGGATTTTGGGCGCTGAGTATGACACCTTTTTAGCCGCTTCAAGGAAGTCGCCAAGTATAGGCTCCATAAGAACACTGTGAATTGCGTGCGATATCTTAATCTCTCTTGCCGGTATGTCCATTTCTATAAACTGAGCGATTACCTCCGACACGGACTCCTTGTCGCCGGAGATAACAACGTTTTCAGGGCCGTTTACTGCTGCTAACGAGACTCGTTCCGAATACTTTTCTATTAGAGAGTTAACGGTTTTCTCATCTGTAAGAACCACAGCCATACTGCCGTCTTTTGTTAAACTCTGTATGAGACGCCCTCTTTCGCACACAAGTGTGACAGCATCAGTCAGAGAAAACACCCCTGCTACACATGCGGCAACGTACTGCCCTATGCTGTGTCCCATCACGGCAGATGGTTTTACACCCCACGAAAGCCAAAGCATGGCAAGAGCATACTCAACCGAGAAAATGGCAGGCTGAGTATAGAGTGTTTCATTAATAAGGTCAGCGTCCTCATTGCCATATATGATTTCTATAATTGATTTCCCTGTTATTGGTTTTGCTATAGCGTCACAGGCGTCCATTGCATTGCGAAATACCTCCAAGCTTTGGTAGAGGTCTTTTCCCATATCGCGGTATTGAGAGCCTTGTCCAGCAAACATAAACACTATCTTTTTAGGGAAATGCGATATCTCACCGCTTACACAGCCATCCGTGTAGTCGGCAGAGTTTAGACTGCTTTCCAGTTTTTCACACATTTCGCCTTTGGTTTTCCCTGTTACGCTAAGGCGGCAGGGTAATTGTGCCCGCCCGATGGCGGCAGTGTAGCATATATCGGCTAAGGAGACATCGCTGTCTTCAACTAAATAATCGTGGTGTCTCTTAGCAAGTGCTCTCAATGCCTCTTTGGTTTTAGCGGAAATGTTAAGCAATTGGTAACCAGGCGTTTCTCCAGATGTTCTATTGTCTATTACAGAGGGTTCGCCAACTATTAAGTGAACATTAGTGCCGCTAAAGCCGTATGAGCTAACCGCAGCAATGCGAGCGCCATTATCCCATTTGACTGCTGAGGTATCTATCTTAACGCTGTCCCATTGAATAAGCGGGTTAGGTTTTTCAAAATTAGCCAGTGGCGGTATGATGCCTTTTTCAAGCATAAGCGCTGTCTTTATAAACCCTGCAACGCCGGCAGCGCCCTCAAGATGCCCGATGTTTGCCTTAACCGTTCCGACAGATAGTGCGTTACCTCGTCCGTTTCTATATACATTGGTAATGGATTGTATCTCAACAGTGTCGCCTAATGAAGTAGCCGAGCCATGAGCCTCAATATATCCCACATCGGAGGGTTCTATTGCAGCTTTTTCAAGAGCCTTGCGCATAACCTTTTCCTGCGCTAAACCGTTCGGAGCCGTAAGCCCATTGCTGCGGCCGTCTTGGTTCATAGCGCTGCCCTTTATGACGGCTATTACCCTGTCGCCATGAGATATGGCGTCAGAGAGCCGTTTTAGGACGACTATTCCGCACCCTTCACCCTTAGACATCCCGTCAGCCTGTGCATCAAAACTCCGGCAGCGCCCGTCAGGGGAAAGAATTTTAATCTTGCAAAAACCGATAAACCCCTCAGGCGTAAGGTTAAGATGCACCCCTCCGGCAAGTGCCATATCAGACTCCCCTGTTTTTAAACTTTGACAAGCCAAGTGTATTGCAGCAAGCGAGGACGAACATGCCGTGTCTATCGCCACACTCGGCCCCTCAAGACCGTAAGTGTAGGAGATACGCCCAGTGGCAGTGCTTGCCGCAATTCCTGTTATGGAGTATGAGTCTATTTTTGAAAGGTCTCCACAGCGTAGATGAGCCGACATATAGTCATTATTAACGATTCCAATGAAAACTCCGGTAAGAGTTCCAGCAAGGCTGTTTGGGTCAGTAGCAGAATTTTCCAGCGCCTCACGGGTCACCTCAAGAAGCATCCGCTGCTGCGGGTCCATACTTTTGGCCTCATCGGGAGATATCTGAAAAAAACCGTTATCAAAGCCGCTAACCGGTTCACTCAGAAATCCCCCGCGTTTTGTGTAAGACTTACCGACAGCGTCAGGGTCAGGGTCATAGAATGTATCAACAGACCACCTGTCTTTTGGCACCTCACTCGTTACATCCTGTCCTTTTTCCAAAATCTGCCAGAATTTTTCAGGAGTATCAGCCCCACCCGGAAACCGGCATCCGATGCCGGTTACAGCTATTGGCTCTTCAAACTTAGCCGTCTTTATTTGCAGAGCCTTATATGCCTTGTAAAGATTTTTTAGCGTGTCTTTGCTATCGGTACTCATTTTATTTCCTTTATATCTCCTTCAATGCCTTTGTAATTAAATCCGATAAAAAACTGGATTCCTGCCTTCGCAGGAATGACAAGAAAAAGATGAATGACAGGAAAAAGATGAATGACAGAAAAAGAAAACTCCCACCTCTGTCATTCCCGCCTCCGAGCGGGAATCCAGTCCTTTTCCTAATTCTAATAATTATAAAACCTACCTCCTTAAAAACCATTAAACCCTCTTCCTTAGTTAACTTAGTAAGCATTTCTCCTGTTACAACGATTGTGGAAATCTCAATTTAACATACTCAGGATACGGAGGAATGTCATCAAGCGATGTGTTTTCCATGATTACCAACTGCCCGTCTCTGCTAATGTCGCTAAATCCGGAAAACTTGTAAGTAACATACATCATCCGGTTTTTGTCGTTTTGTATCATCTCGGCAAGCAGTTTTACTCCATGCCTGCGCGCTTCATTTCTCAGATAGTTTATCACTATCGCTCCTACACCGCGGCTCATCACTCGGCACGACATCAGAAGCAGCTTTATAATCCATGCCGAGTCAGTGACTTCAATCAGCACAAGACCAATTTTTCCGTAAGTGCCGTACCGGTCACTAAGTGAGGCAATAAGAAGCAGATGTCCGTTTGATCTAATAAACTCATCCAGCTCGTCATAACTATACGTGTAACCTGTGGTGTTAAGCTGGTTGGTCCTAACGGTAAGCTCCTCAGCTCTTTTAAGGTCTTCTGTGGTAGCAAGAGAAATATCAAAGACCATATCAAGTGTGCTCAGAAACTCCTCTTTTGGGCCCTCGTAAGACTCCTCAGCCTTGTTTCGCTCCATGTCAGCCATATACATTAGACGGCGGTTTTTAGAGTCTTCTGTTATAAAGTCAGGGGTCATACTCTCCATGCCCAAAACGCTGTCAAGAGAATCTGCGTGTATGCACAGAACCTCCGGCAATGAAAATGTCACCTCGTCAAGCTCAAATTGATTATCGTCTATGAAGGCAAGCGTATCAACGCCTATATTGATCAGTTCTGCGATTTTTTTGACAGACTCCGATTTAGTGCCCCAATTTATCTGAGGATACAGGAAAAACTCCTCTAAACCAAACTCACAGAGCTTTGACATAGCTGTGTTATAGTCGTTTTTGCTTGCAATTGATTGAAGTATTCCACGGCTGTCAAGGGTTTTGATGGCATGTACGGCATTTTCATTTAACGTTATACGGTCGCCCTCAAGGAGCGTGCCGTTCCACAGTGTATTATCCAAGTCCCATACGAGACATTTTGTTTTTTTGACTTCTGTCACATATTTTCCTTTTCAAGAGAAATGTCTTTTCCCAGCATATTTTCCCAGATTTATAATTTTGTCATTTGCGTTCATCTGCGTCATCTGCGGATTAATCTTTTTTCAAAGACTATAAATATTCCTGATACCCATACCTTGCTATAATTATCTGCTGCATCTGTGAGCTTCCCTCAATTATCTCCATAACTTTAGCGTCTCTAAGGTATCTTGCCACTGGATAGTCACAGCTTATGCCGTTAGCTCCGTGAATTTGCACAGCGTCAAGTGCTGCCTTTACAACCATCGTGGATGAAAAGTATTTGGCGATTGCGGTTTCCATAATAGTTCTGTGATCTCCGGTATCTTTTAATTGCCCCGCATTAAAACACAAAAGACGCGCTGCGGTGATAGAGGCTATCATGTCGGTAATCATATGCTGAATCAACTGGTGCTTGCGCAGGTATGTGCCAAATTGCACTCTCTGTGCGGTATATTTAAGGCTTGCCTCAAGACATGCCCTAGCAAGCCCCACACAACCCCAACCGACCGTATATCTGCCATAGTCAAGCGCATGGGTGGCTACATGAGTGACTCCAAAACCGATTCGTCCAACCATGTTTTCCTCTGCAATGAGACAGTTATCCATCGTAAGCTCTGCCATCATAGCAGCCCGAAACCCAAACGTGTCGGTAATTTGTGCGATAGAAAAACCCGGCGTGCTCTTTTCAAGCAAAAACGCTGTTGGTTTGCCCTCGCACTGAGCGATAATCATAAATAAGTCAGCTCTTTGACCAAAAGAAATCCACTTCTTTTTACCGGTTAATATAAACCCTGTTTCAGTCTTAACTGCAACGGTTTCAACACTGCTGGCGTCACTTCCGATATTTGGCTCAGTGAGGGCAAATGCGCCGATAACCTCCCCTGCGGCAAGTTTACGTAACCATCGCTCCTTAAGAACGCTGCTACCCCATCGCAGAATAGCCTGTATAACCATCCCATGTACGGTTAGGAGACTTAAAAGAGAGGCGCTGCCACATCCCATCTCCTCACACATTAGCCCATAGGTTATCATATCCGCCGCCATGCCGCCATACTCTTTAGGGACAATCAATCCAAACCAACCATTTTGGGCAATCAGCGCTATCAGTTCATCAGGTATTTTCTGCTCCCTGTCAAATGTATCAGCAAATGGCGCAACATGCTCATTTACAAACGCTTTAAATTCCACCTGTGCTTGTTCCTGCTCTTTTGTTAACTCCATGTTTACCTCTGAGGTTTAATTGTCTTTTTAAGAAGTAAGTTTTCTTGTTATAAGGCCTGAAACTGAGTCTATCGAATTAAAATTCTTAATTTCAAGGTCTTTGTCTTCAACTTTTATTTTGAACTCCTTTTCGACAAACATAACAAGCTGCATGGCAAAGAGGGAATTAATTAGTTTAGATGCAAAATAGTCTTCATCGTCTTTAATATCAGGCTTTTTAATATATTTTAAAAGGAAGGCTCTGACTTTTGTTTTTATCTCTTCAGGAGTCATTCAGATATCCGCTACCTCGTTTGTTTATTTTAAATGCAGTGATAACGCTAAAAGTCGTCATAGGTGTAGAACCCTTTGCCGTTTTTCATGCCGTAGAGACCGGCATCGACCATTTTTTTAAGTAACGGGCATGGTCTAAACTTGCTGTCGTTAAAGCTCTCATATAGAACGTCAATGGAGTAAAGGATAGTGTCCAGCCCGATTAAATCTGCCGTCTCAAGGGGGCCCATCTGGTGTCCAAAGCAGGTCTTAAATATCCTATCCACATCCTCCGGCTTTGCCACATTTTCATAGACCAGATATATGGCCTCATTTATGGTAAGCATAAGCACTCGGTTTGAGACAAAACCCGGCGAGTCATTAACCACAATGCTTTCCTTGCCCATAGAGGACAGGAGGTCTTTTGTAGTATTAAGAGTCTCCTCCGTAGTGTGGTAGCCCATTATTACCTCAACCGCAGACTTAAGCGGCACTGGGTTCATAAAATGAATACCGATAACCTTTTCAGGCCTCTTTGTAAGGGAGGCAATACGGGTTATGGGAATAGCCGATGTGTTGGCTGCAAAAATACAGTTATCTTTTGCCAGAGTATCTATTTTCTGATAGACTTCCTTCTTTATATCCCATTTCTCGGTGACATTTTCTATTATGTAATCGGTACTGCTCAGAAGATTATAATCTGAGGATGGTGTAATGTTATTTAAAACCGTTGCGGAATCTAAAACAGTAGCATAGGCAGGTTTAAACATGCTTTGAAAACGCAGGTCACGTCTAATTTTATCTATGGCTTTTTCCAGTATCACAGGGTCAAGGTCAATTAAAACAACCTTTTTCCCACTCTGGGCGGCATTTTGGGCTACACCGACACCCATCACTCCGGCACCGATAACACCCACTGTATCAATATTCACTGTGTTGGTCAACTTTAGTACATTTTCCCGCATAACTACATGGCATCAGAAGCCATAAATAACCCTGCCACCGCTTTAAGGTACACGACATCAGTTAGGTGTGTCAAGTATTTTTTTACTCATTCTGTATATTTTTACGCAGAAAGAAATATAGAAAAGTTGGTATCTTAATTTATTTGTAATGAATCAATTAGTTAGATGATTTTTTAGGAAGACCTGTTGTAAAACTTTTTTTATAACAAAATAGTTATATTTATGTTACCATATACATAGTGTATGGCTTTGGCGACATTTTGCGCAACATTGCGTTAGTTCTGATTAATCCGCTTATATATTTGGCTGCCGGATTAGTTTTCCTTACCCTTACGAGAAAACACAGAAGGGTTTTTGCAGGCATTCTTGCTTTAGCCTTCTATCTCGTATTGTCGCCTGTTGCTTCGTCTTTGTTTCTAAGATTTTGGGCTGTACCGGATACTTATAATCCAAAGACGGAATACGATGCAGTTGTGGTTTTATCAGGCGCTATAAATTTAGAATGGCATACCAGAGAGCAGATAGGTATGGCTGGCGAAAATTTATATATACCGCTAAACTACGTCCGGACAACTTTGCAGACCGACCGCATCCTTGCCGGCATATATTTTGTTAGAACCGGACACGCCAAAAAACTCTTTTTGGGCGACTGGGTGGTAACTAATTCTAATGGCACAGCCAGCGAGGGTTCTATAATGTCGAAGAGGTACCTTGCTCAGGCACTTGATGGACGTGATTTTGAGTTGTATGGAGAGGTCAAACGGACTGTTGATGAAGCTCAGAAGATGATGAAAATTGCAGAGGACAAAAAATTAAAAAAAATCCTGCTTGTCACATCTCAAAGCCACATGAGAAGAGCGCTTGCAATGTTTAAAAAACAGGGATTAAATCCCGACACTTTCTCTGTTAACAAGAGACGTTTCAGTTTCTTTTTTAAAGACATGGTACCGATAGCTCAGGGCGCTACCTATACATACGAGTGTCTGTATGAGCTTTCCGGCTATGGTGTTTATATGCTTCTGGGGAAACTGTAGGGGTTTAAAGATTATCATACCGTCTGAGTCCCGATGCTTGCAAAATGGGTATCCAAAGTGAGCACTTCTATGTTATGTTCTAATGCAATTGCAGCTATTAGAATATCGGACATTGGCAAAGTAATCCCCTTAATCCTAAGCATGGCTGATATATTTCCAGCCTTTGTCCATAAATCGGAGGTCATCTCTATATATGGGAGAGCCGATAATACACCGGAGAGATGCGATGACTCCACGGCAGACTTTGCCCCTTGCATGAGTTCATAACGAACAACGCCGCAAAGTAATGCTTTCCCGGCTTCGATAAGATTAGCAACGGCAACCGCCGTTTTTGAAGTTCCCCTGAAAAATTCAACCCATGCGCTTGTATCAATCAGGACATTACCTTCCTCTGTTTTCAAGGAGTTTCTCTCTTTCTTTTTGAGTCTTCATTTCTCTCTCCTCTTGTGCTTCCCAGTCAAATGCCAACGAAACTTTACCTTTAAGCGCAAGAAGGTCTTTTATCTTCCTGTGTCTTACATACTCCTCCATGGCGACTGTGATTGCTTTTGTCTTTGATTTTTCTCCTGAGAGCTTTTGCACGGTCTTGATGAGATCATCAGATATGTTTAATGTTGCACACATAATAGTCACCTCTTTTTTATATTTTAATTATATGGTATCTTCTCATGTTTTATCAAGTGTTGGCATGTCCGTTCTGTGGAATCCACAATAATTGTTTTAGTTTACTCATTGCTGATATTTTTACTTTGGTTAAACAATAAAAGGAATTATTGTTGACATAATACATGAATTATGTTTGAATATGTGCACAATTGTTTCAGAAAGTATTTTTCAGTTTAGTTTCAGTATAGCTCTAATTAAGTATTTTTTTAAGGGTCCTTGATAAGTTATAATGACAAATACTTAGGTTGTTTGTCGTTGGAACATATGAAAAGAATACCGGAACAATCAGAGGAAATTCGAAGTTGTTCAGTTGTAGCACAGTGTGAAATAAAATTGGATTAATTTAGAATAAGGAAATATTAAAGTTGCATGAAAGATATGAAAAGATGTCGGTGTATTAAGTCATATATTAGAAGATATAAAAAATGGGTCAAATATAGATCTTTATATAACTATTTGTGTAGCATTAATACTTGCAGTTATGAATGTAATAATAAGTATATTTAAGATTAAAATTGATACGGATATTGTTCCATTAAATCTTACAGTCTTGTTTTTTGTTACGATTGTTTTGCTCACAAATAGAAGAAAATTAGATTCTATTTATGCACTGTTGAGTAAAACTGGTAAGACTAAAATAGAAGATATATTTCTTGACTCATATTCAACAGATATAATTAATGCTAAAGAAATTATTCAAACTGGAATACATCTTAGTTCAAACCTGAATGAATATTACTCTCAATATAGAAAGATGCTTGAAACAGGGGGGCATTTAAAAATTTTGATAGTAGATCCCGAAGGTCATGCATTTGATATGGCTGCGATGAGATTTCCTAATGGTGTAGATAGTAAACAAGAGAGGTTGAGGGCTATTTCAAGCTTAAAGACACTTAATAAGTTAGTTGATGAATTCAATACCACAGATGTGAAAATAGAAATAAAATTAATAGATTATTTACTCGAATATAGTTCACTGATTGTTAATCTAAATGATTTAGATTGTAAACTGTATATAGAGAGATATACTTTTAGAATATACGGCGGCAGTAAAAAACCAAAATTTGTACTTAATCGCAATAGTGGTGAGTGGTTCAATCTATTCAATCATGAGATTAATTCTATTTGGGCTCTTGGTAAACCATATGATAAAGATTCTCTGAAGTAGTGAAATGCTTTGTATAAAGACAAAAGATGCGGCCTCAGCCTGGGAAAAATCTTTTTTACTTTTATATGAAAATGGGAGTGAATTAGAATTCAACAACTTTTATAAAAACGAGTGTGCTGCTATTGAGATAGACAATATTTACTCTAATAATTATTCTTCGTTTTTTCCGATGAGTAGAGAAGCTATTGATAGAATTAATACTTACATTGTCTATGGAGAGGGAGAAATTGAGCATGAGTGGACTAAACTATACAGAGAAAGACTTTTTGTAAAGCAAAATTACGTTAAAACGATTATTGATATACTTACAGTATGGCCTGATTGCCCACGCGCTCAGGTAGCAGTATGGAATAATGAGACTGATCACAATTCTAAAATTGCACCTTGTCTTCAGATTTTGTGGTTTAAAATTATAAATGAATCCTTACACTTGCACGTACATATGCGAACATCGGATTGTTATGGGAAACTATTGATGAATTTCAATGAGTTTATTGCTATACAGAAATATGTTGCGGAGAAAATTTCATTAAAAACCGGGAAATATGTACAGTTTATAGATTCTTTACATTTTCATATGAAAGATAGAGATGATGTGGATCGTTTATATAAACTGATTATTACAAATAATCGTCCATTTGACACCTGACCTATAAAAGAGGTATCATACTTTCCATGCACCACGCTAATTACGTTCCGCTACATCTGCACACGCAATACAGCTTACTGGACGGGGCAATACGCATAGATGAGCTGGTTGAAAAAGCTGTGGCGTACAAGCTTGCAGCGCTTGCCATCACCGACCACGGAAATCTCTTTGGCGCTATGGATTTTTATAAGAAAGTCTCCGATGCAGGCATTAAACCTATTATAGGCTCTGAGGTTTATATTTCTAACGGCAGCCGGCTTGAAAAAACCAAAGGCTCATATCATCATCTGATACTGCTTGCCAAAAACATGGATGGGTATAAAAACCTCGTCTCTCTTGTCACAAAAGCATACACGGAGGGGTTTTACTATAAACCGAGAATTGATAAAGACCTCCTTGCGCAGTATAGCGGCGGTCTTATAGCGCTCACCGCATGTATGAAAGGTGAGGTGCCATATTTACTACAGCAAGGACAGACTGACAAGGCAAGAGAGGCCGCACTGTTTTTTAAACACATATTTGGCCCCGACTTTTATATTGAAATTCAAAGCAATGGGCTTCCCGAACAGGAGGCTCTTAATAAACAGTTAATTGAGCTTTCCTACGATACCCACATAAAACTCGTTGCAACAAATGACTGCCATTACCTGATGCGGGATGATGCTAAGGCTCATGAAATCCTGCTCTGTATTCAAACCGGTAAGACTATCTATGATGATGACAGGCTTAAGTTTAAAACCGACGGTCTCTATTTTAAGTCGCCACAGGAGATGGCAGCCGCTTTTTCATACATTCCGGAGGCTGTGACTAACACAAGAGAAGTTGCCGAAAAATGTAACCTTACATTTAAACTCTATGACATCCGTCTCCCAAGATATAACCTCAAAGACAATCAGACGCCCGAGGACTACCTTGAAAAGCTGGCACGTGCCGGATTGGCAGTCAAGGTCAGCCCAACTCCCGATACTCAATATGTGGATAGGTTTGAAACCGAACTAAAGGTGATTAAAAAGATGGGGTTTGCATCGTACTTTTTAATAGTGTGGGATTTTATAAATTATGCACGGACTCAGGGAATACCGGTGGGCCCTGGCAGAGGGTCGGCTGCTGGGTCGCTTGTTGCCTATTGCCTGGATATAACTGACATAGACCCGCTTAAGTACAATCTATTGTTTGAGCGCTTTCTTAATCCCGAGCGAATAAGTATGCCTGATATTGATGTTGACTTCTGTAAGGACAGGCGAGGTGAGGTTATAGCTTATACGGCACAACGGTACGGCAAAGATCACGTCGCTCAAATTATAACCTTTGGGACAATGGCTGCAAAGGCTGCCATAAGAGACGTGGGACGCGCACTTGCAATGCCATACGCTGAGGTTGATAGAATCGCAAAATTAATTCCGCTTACTCTTAATATAACCATAAAAGAGGCGATGCAGGCAGAGCCTGAGTTAAAAAACGCTTATGAAAAATCCGAGGAAATCAAAAATCTTATAGACATTGCGATGAGGCTTGAAGGACTATGCCGACACGCCTCCACTCATGCCGCAGGAGTTGTCATCTCTCCCACTCCGCTTACCGATTACACTCCACTCTATAAGCCGACAAATGAAGACAACATTATCACGCAGTTTGATATGGGCTCAATTGAAAAGATGGGGCTGCTTAAGTTTGACTTTTTGGGGCTAAAGACACTTACCGTGATAAAACAAACTCAGGAGTATCTGAAAGAGAAGGGCGTGGAGCTGGACTTAAAGGGGATTTCATTTGACGATGAACAAACTTATCGGCTTCTTGGTCAGGGCACAAGCACAGGGGTGTTTCAACTGGAAAGCGCAGGCATGAAAGATATTTTAATCAAAATGGCTCCAAACAGGTTTGAAGATTTAATAGCACTTGTGGCTCTCTATAGACCGGGGCCCATAGGCAGTGGTATGATTGATGACTTCATAAAACGCAAAAAGGGGCTTATACCGGTTCAGTACGATTTGCCTGAGTTAAAAGATATTCTTGATGAGACTTACGGAGTTATCCTGTATCAGGAGCAGGTTATGAGAATAGCCAATAAGTTAGCGAGTTTTACCATGGGGCAAGCCGATATTTTGAGAAAAGCGATGGGGAAAAAGATAAGCTACGAGATGGACAAGCAAAAGGACGATTTTGTAAGCGGAGCAATTAAAAACGGTATTAAAGAGGCAATGGCCGTTAAGATATTTGACCTCATGGCTATGTTTGCAAAATATGGATTCAACAAGTCCCACTCAGCCGCATATGCGTATATCTCGTATCTGACAGCGTATCTGAAAGCTCACTATTCAGTAGAGTTTATGGCTGCCAACCTTTCTACTGAGGACAGTTCCGAAAAAGTTGTGAAATTTATAAAGGAATGCCGCGAAATGGCAATAGAGATACTTCCACCGGATATAAACGTAAGCGGCAGGAAATTTAAGATAATCGGCAGCGCCATAAGTTTTGGACTTGAGGCGGTAAAGGGTGTTGGCTCGGCTGCAATAGAGTCAGTGTTAGAGATAAGAGAGAATGGCGTCTTTATGTCATTAGAGGATTTTATCGGCAGGGTGGATTCACGTCGGGTTAATAAAAAAGTTATAGAAAGTCTGATAAAGGCCGGAGCTTTTGATTCTATGATAAAAACCCGTAAAGGAGCGGTTGATAACCTTGACGCTTTATTAAACAGCAGCGGACATTCAACACCGTCTCTTTTTGGCAGTATGCCGGTGTTTACTGGAACCGGCATAGAGGTTGAGTGGGATGAAAACGAAAAACTCAGCAATGAGAAACAATCGCTTGGATTTTACATAACAGGCCATCCTCTTAGAAACTACGAAAGGGAATTAAAACAGCTAAATATCACAAAAACCTGCCTCTTTGAAAGTTTTATGGACAAAGAAGAGGTAAAAGTAGCAGGTATAGTGTCAGTGCTGACTAAAAAACAGGTGAAAGACAATAAGGGACAGATGGCAATTGTGCAGTTGGAGGACGATGAGGGGGCCGTAGAGGTTGTAGTCTTTCCCGACACGTTTTCACGCTCAGATTCATTTCTTAAAAAGGATGCCCTGGTTGTTATCAGAGGCAAACTTGAGGTATCCGAAAAGGGCAGCAAGATAATAGCCACAGAGGTTCAGCGGCTTCAGAGCGCTATAGATGACTCATATAAGCAGATGGAAATACGACTCCGCCAAAAGTACTGTAACACTGCTACGTTTGTAAAACTCAAAGAAACACTGTCAGAGGTCAGAGGGCCGCTTCCTGTCTATCTAAAACTCTATGGCGGTGAGACGATAACCACCATAGTGACAGCGTACAATGTGTCGGTGGAGTCAGGGTTAATTAACAAAATAGAGGATATTTTAGAAAGAGGCTCGGTGTCTCTTAATTGAAGCAGATAGATTTTTAATGCCTTAAAAAATCTTGCTTTTAGATATGCAATCGTTGTATTGTTCTACGGAGATTGACTCGGAGATGGAGGCTTGATATAATGCCAATGTGTAATGTCATATTTGATGGTCAGATAAAAGATGGTTTTGAGTTAGAAGAGGTTAAAGCTGCTCTGAGAATTCTTTTAACGCGAAATGATGATGAGTTTTTGAAAAAATTATTCTCTGGTGAGAAAGTTATCATAAAGAAAGACATAGATTGTGAAGCTGCTAAAAGTTTTTGTGAGCATTTCAACACAAGCGGTGCTGTAGCAATTGTTGAAACTAAAAACAAAACCGTATCTGGCGCGATTAAACAAGAAAGTTTCTCAGAAGATGAGAAAGCCGCATCCACCAGTCAATATAAAAGAAGGGTAGACGACACAGTGTGATGTAACTCAATTACTGTTCAGGACAGATTATTACGACCCACCTCTGCCTGTTCCCAAATAGTAAAGTCTTTTATAGAGAATATGTCAAGTATCTAACGTCGCAGATGTTTTTTCATATTGATTTTTCACTACCTACAAGCGTTATAATAGAGCACTAATAAAATGAGAGCATACCTGGATTTTGAAAAACCGCTTGAAGAACTGGAGCTGAAAATTGCCGAGATGCAGGAGTTGCAGATTTCCTCTAACGGACTTAGTAACGGGACAGCAGATATATCGTCCTTAACTGAGACGTTAGAAAACTTAAGAAAAGAGATATTTAAAAATCTCACCCCGTGGCAAAAATGCCAGCTTGCCCGTCATCCTGACAGACCATACACGATGGACTACATAAACAAGATAACCGACACGTTTATTGAGCTTCACGGCGACAGAAGATTTTCTGACGACCTTGCAGTAGTGGGTGGTTTGGCAACAATAGGCGGCATATCGGTCTTGATAGTGGGGCATCAAAAGGGGCGTGGCATAAAGGATAGAATCATAAGAAACTTTGGTCAACCTAATCCTGAGGGCTACAGAAAGGCGCTTCGCCTTATGAAACTTGCACAGAGGTTTGATATTCCAATTGTGACTTTTATTGACACACCCGGAGCATACCCCGGAATTGGTGCTGAGGAGCGTGGACAGGCTGAGGCGATAGCGGTGAATCTTATGGAAATCTCAATGATAGATGTGCCTATAATATCTCTTGTAATAGGGGAGGGCGGAAGCGGTGGAGCGCTTGCCTTAAGTGTGTCAGATCGGCTTGTGATGCTGGAGCATTCGATTTATTCGGTAATATCGCCGGAGGGTTGTGCCGCTATACTGTGGAATTCCGATAAGGGCTTGAATCAGGAGGATTTTGCAAAAGCAGCCGAAGCGCTTAAACTTACGGCAAAAGACCTATTAAAGTTTGACATCATAGACACGATTTTACCCGAACCTCCGGGCGGCGCACATGCTGACCCAGGCAAAGCATCGATAACTCTAAAAAACTACATAATTGAAACTATAAAATATCTAAGAAAAATCCCTCGCAAGCAGTTATTGAAAAACAGACAAAAAAAACTTAGGACTATCGGCTCTTTTTCAGAGACCAGACCCTAACGGCTTTCGTTAAGCGCATCTTTTACGTTTTTTAAATCAGATTTATCGCTGTCTGTCACAGCCATATCAGCCGGAGATTTGCGCTTAAGTTTAATATCAAAGCCCATTGCCATAGAAACGATTTCAATTCCTTGCGCTCTAACAGTCAAAATTGCTGATTTCACCTCTTGTTGGTAATTAAAGCACGGCCACAGGGAAAGCAGTAAAAGCGCCGGCGCTATTAGATGATGATACTTGTTTGGAACGGCGCCTTTGGTTAAATCAAAGATTATATTTCTTATAAACGCAAGCGCATATATAACGGCAGCCACGACAAATATGCCTGATGTTGCAAACCAAAAAATAAATGTAAGTGCTGCACGTGCCGTTAGGCCCTCATCGTCAGCATCTTTTATCTTATCAATTACTGTAAACTTTTCAAAAGGATGTGCCACAATGTCTGGGAATCTAAAAAGCCAGTAGATAATACAAATAAGCCATAAAAAAAACAAAGCCTCACCTATACGAAACCTGTGTTCATAAACATGGTCAAACAAAGTTTTCTTTTTCATAAAAACCTTTTAGTGAAATTGTTGCAAATTTTCATTTTACTGATTGTAAAGCGGCTTGGAGCCATTTTTTATACTTTCTATTTGTTGCCGAAGTTTCTGTGAAGTTTCTTTTAGTAATTGTAGATATTCTTTTTGTTCATCGGAGTTGGCAATACTGATGGCTTTTTCTATTTTATTGTTCATATCTTCTAACATACCGAGACTTCGGTCTGCTGTCTGTACTGTGACTTCCTGATTTTGAACGCTTTGTGATAATTGCTGCTTTTCGTCTCTGTTTTTTACATCCATTTTATGCTTAAACAAAGACATTTCTATTGTTGCGGAGATGTCCTTTTCATGAAATGGTTTTAGTAAATACCCATACGGTTGAGTTACCTTTGCTCTTTCTAATGTGGCTTTATCTGAGTGAGCGGTAAGGAAAATAACCGGTATATCATATTTACCTCTTATATGTTTTGCCGCCTCTATGCCATCAATGTCACCTCTGAGCCTTATATCCATAAGCACAAGGTCTGGCAGTTCCTCTGGAATCTTTTGCAGCGCACTCTCACCCGAGGACACTATACCAATTACGGAAAATCCCATTCGCTTCAATCGTTCCTCTATCTCTCGGGCTATTATTCGCTCATCCTCTACTACTAAAATCCTTATGTTTTCCGCATCCTTATATCCTGTGTGTTGCCTTAACAAATAAAACTCACATTCTTTGCAGTTCGTCAAAGTGTTCAAACAAGCTGCCTTATTTTCATTGCCGCTAAATGTGCCGGCAACCAGCCAACAAATTCGTTCGGCATTTTTCAATACTGCAGGACATTTTTCCATTTCTTTTTCTGTACATGGAATCAGTTGCCAACATTTCTGCAATTTTTTATCGGTAGCATCAATAGTTAACACTTCTTCAGTTACTTTTACAAAATCGCCCATCTCTTTTGTTATGTTGTCAATACCCTTTGTATAATCGCTCACAGTTTCCTCATAAAAAAATCGCTAATACTTCTACTGCTCATGAAGCGGAAAAGACATATTATACATAGTTCCACTGCTTGTTGCAACAGATAGTTTTCCACTTTGCTGCTCTACCAGATCCTGTACCAGCCTTAAACCGAATGAATCAGTATTTGCAATATCAATTTCTTTTGGAATTCCCACCCCATTGTCACCTATCTTTAACACATACATATTATTGCTGTCAATATAAAAATCTATCACTATCTCTCCTTTGCCCCTGGGAAATGCGTACTTTAAAGCATTCGTTACCAGCTCATTAATAATAAGCCCGCACGGTATAGCCATGTCTATTCCTAAATGAATGTCTTTAACATTTACGATTATTGTTATGTCAGAGGAGTTAACCCCATACGTGTAAGCAAGGTCGTCTGTTAACACCTTGATGTATTCATTAAAGTCAATTTTTGCCAGGTCCTCAGAGCCGTATAACTGCTCGTGTAAAAGTGCTATAGCTTTAATACGGCTGCGGGTCTCTTCGATAATTTCAAGAGTATATTCGTCTTTTATATCTTTGCTGCGCAAAAACAACAAACTGGAGATTATCTGAAGATTATTTTTTACTCTGTGGTGAATCTCCCCGATCAGTATTTCTTTTTCCTTTAAAGATAACTTAATCTTCTGCTCTGCATCCTTTCGTTTGGTTATTTCACTTTCCAGCTCAATATTCTTTTCTTTTAACTTAACCAAATCTGTGTATGACCTGATAGAGGACACAACGGTGGTAAAGAGCTTTTTATCTGTGAGTTCTTCTTTGGTCTTGTAATCATTAATGTCGTAATTTACAATAACGTCTTCCTCAGGAGCTTCGCCGGGCTGCCCAGTGCGAAGAATTATTCGGACAAGTTTGTTCTCAAGTTCGTCTCTGATGTATTTAACCAACTGAAGACCAGAGCCATCGGTTTCCATCACAACGTCAAGCAGAATCAGCGCAGCGTCATTGTGCAGAGCTATCACGCGTTTGGCCTCAGAGCTTGAATATGCGCTTATAAACTGAAGCGGCTTATTTTTGTACATAACCTTTTTTAAGGCCATCATAGTTACCTTATGGATATCTGCCTCATCATCCACTATTATAACTTTCCAGTAACCTGTGACATCTGGTGCTTTTCTATCCTCTGCAAAATATATATCGTCAACCATCGCGTCCACTTATAACATCCTCAAGGCATGACACAATATCAGGGTCAAACACGCTGCCTGAGAGTTTTTTTATTGATAGTAAGGCACTTTTACTGTCCATTGCGCCGACCTTTTCACCTATCAGACAATCGTAAAAATCCGACACATACGCTATGCGGGCAGACAGGGGGATTTCCTCTCCGCTTAAGTTTTCTGGATAACCGGTGCCGTCAAATCTGGTAAATTTATGGCGTATTATATCCATAGCCATATAGAGATACTTATTGCTGTTTATTTCAAGCGCTCTTTCAATTACCTCATTTACAATAAATAAGTACTCAGAAATATCACGTCTCTTGTGCTCATCCAGTTTGTTTAAGTTTAATATGTCATCCTCAAGGTTACACAATCGGCCTATATCGTGATAAACTGTTGCGGCTATCTCAAGCTGCTGAGGGAACGTGGGGTCGTCTGTGCCGTAGAGTTTGCCTTTAGCCATTAAAGCGCCGGCAAGCAGCCCTGCCGTTTTTCCAGTTCTGTGAATATGACCACAGTCGTTTGTACAGATGCACTCGGTAAGTTTAAGTATGCTGTTAATTGCAAGTGATTTGACTGTTTCGATTCTTTCTTGTAGCAGCGCTTTCTCTAAAGCATTTGAGACATTGGCACAGAAGTGCTCAATGAGTTCCTTGTCGTGGTTGTCAAAGGCTGTAAATCCCTCAAGATATAAAAAACTGTTCAGGTACTTATTGTTTTGGAAAAACACTATGCAGTGGTTATCAAAAAAGAGGCTCTTTTGCTCCTGACATGCAATATCAAGGTTTTTTAGCACCGTGGGATCAATGACCTCTTTTACTTTTTTACCGGCAGAGGTTTCATAAGCGCCGGTACCGGATAATATTAAAAAGTCTCCGTTGGTTTTATCAGAAAGAAATCCCACAGTTTGCCCAAATATTGAGTCTCTTTCAAGTCTCAGGATGGATATTAACTGAGACAGCATTCCGTTAACAAGAATTTTAACAGAATCAACATTAGACAGAGATGCCGCTGCCTCTATTATTTTCTCAAGCCCTTTACGGTTGGACTCTATTACTCTTATATCGGTGTAGGCACGCAGAGATGATATCAATGTTGTAAAAAGTTTTTTATCGGTTAACTCTTCTTTAGTCTTATAGTCGTTAATATCGTAATCTATAATGACGTTTTCCTCGGGGGCCTGTCCGGGCTGTCCTGTGCGAAGGATTATTCTAACAAACTTGTTTTTCAATTCGTCTCTGATGTATTTAACCAATTGAAGGCCGGAATCATCACTTTCCATAACCACATCCAGCAAAATTACTGACATATCAGGATTTTCAGCAATTAATTTCTTTGCCTCCTCTGCCGAATAAGCGCTTAGAAAATTTAATTTCTTATTCTGAAAGTTTAACTTTCCAAGGGCAAGCTTGGTAACCTTATGAATATCCTCCTCATCGTCCACAATCATTACTTTCCACTGCTTTTTTACTGATTGCGGTTGTTTTTCATCTGCAAAAACTATTTGCTCTGACTCATCCATTAGTATTTCCTCCTACATCTTTTGGAGCAGTAATAATAAACTTTGCTCCTTCTCCTGTGTTGCTTTGGCAAACGATGGTGCCCTTCAGCGACTGTGTTACAATGTTGTAGAGCACGTGAAGACCTAAGCCGGTTCCGCCCTGTTTTCTGTTGGTTGTGAAAAAAGGCTCAAATATCAATCTTATATTTTCCTCTGAAATACCCCTGCCATCGTCTGAGTATTCCAATGTCACGTTGGTATCGTCAGTGGATACATCCATCTTAATATTGCCTGAGACGCCCTCGTTATATGCGTGAGACAAGGTGTTAACTATGAGGTTTGTGATTATCTGAGCATAAGCGCCGGGATAGCTGTTTAGTTCAATTTTGTCATCACAGTGGACGTTAATCGTATGTGTAGTCTTTTTTAGCTTAGGTTTAAGGCTTAGCAATACGTCGTCAATGTAAGGTTTCAGTTTAAATTTTCTAAGCTCCTGGCTTGTCTGGTCGGCTGAAACCATCTTGAAACTTCGTACAAGGTCGGCAGTCCGGTAGAGGTTTTTTAAAATCAAGTCGGTACTTTCCCTTGCATTTTCAAAATATTCCTCAAGATCGGATTTGGTCATGGCTTTTTCTGCATAAGAATTTAGTATTTTTTTCGTAATAGTGTCAAAGTGTGAGGCAGCCGTTACGCCAACGCCTACAGGGGTGTTAATTTCGTGGGCAATTCCAGCCACAAGCTGGGCCAAAGCAGCCATTTTTTCGGACTGAACCAGTTGTTTTTCACTTTGTCTAAGTTTTTCATTTGAAGAAATCAAATCATTCGTGCGTTGATAGAGTAATTCATCTAAGTTTTCGCGATGAATTTTAAGCTCTCTGACCATTTCATTAAATGATTCAGTAAGCTCTCCAATTTCATCTTTAGATGTAACATTAATTATAGTGTTTAACCTGTTTTTACCTATATCATAAGTTTGAGTTTTAAGTGTGTTTATTGGCACTAATATCTGCTTTCTCAAATATATTCCTGAGATAATCGCAGCAACAGAAGCTATTAAGACAGCGTTTATTGAAAAAATAATAAGGCCGTGCTGAATGTTCTTTACATGCTTTACATCAGAGTCTATCTCAGAGCGGAAATCCTCTCCTATCTTGGACACATTAGCATAAATTTCTTCAGAAATGTGATATATAAAGTCTGAAAAAAGCTCATCAAGTGTAGCAGCGTCAGATGTGTGGTAAAGAGTGATAAATTCTCTTTCTTTTAACGTGTATGCTTGTAGTGTTTCTTCTATTTTAGCAAAGGCGTCCTTTGAGTGAGAATGTTGTATCCTCGTCTTTTGTTCAAAAGATTCAATCTTACTCATGCCCTGCAGCCACAATTTCATAGAACTTTCACGTTTAAAAGCAGATTCATTTATTATTTTTTTTGCAGCAGATACATCTATTTTATGAGAGTGATTATACTTTTTTATCAGCAAATCTCTCATACTGCCTCTTGAATCTCTGATTGCAGACAGTAAGGAGTCAATTGCTGCATCGTTATAAAGATAGCTGAAAGTGATTTTTTCTAATAACTGTATTGCCTGCGTATTTCCTCTGACAACAACATAACCAATTATGCCATACAGAACAATATTAGCGAGCAAGAGACACAATAGCTTTGAGCCTATTCTCAAATCCTAAAATCCCTAAATAAATCTATACAGACACTTGAGTACCAGTGACGTTCTACTTAGTGCGATTGTATTAAGTTAAGAAAGATATGTCAAATAAGCTTTTTTTATAAGTATATTAGGTCTTACTATAAGTTGAAAGTTTGATAGAGGAAAATGAGGTTCTTTACGTTAATTCTGCAAATTGCTCAAGCAGAGTGTCTTCTGTAAAGGGCTCATCAAGCGGCAGGTACTGTGTTTTCCACATATTGAGGCAATCTTCAGGCTCTAAGTTATTGGGAGTTATTCCCCTTGATATTTCATAGAAATGATTATACCTAACCTCAAACCCTTCATATATAAACCAATGAATTTCAGCGTCATCAAATATTTTGTTAATCTCAGATATTGCCTCAATCACCATTATGTGAAGCCGGGCTTTTTGAAAATATGCACCCCCGGGATAAGTCAAAAGCAATTTGTCTTTGTGCCTCTTAATGTGGTCAAAGAACTGGTTTCTCTCCACAAGATCAACCAGCGCCGAGCCTACCCTGTGAAGGTCTTCTATCATTACCTGAACTACATCGGCCTCATCAAAGAGAGTGCCAGATTTCACAAAAGACAGCGATTTTTCATTGTTTCCAATTACATAAAAAGTCAGAGTGTCTGAAAACTCTCCCTTTATTGTATAACTGTCTATATCTTTAACCGGATTTTGAGGGTTAATCACATAAGGCACTTCAAGAGTTCTCAAACGTTCCGCATCCTCATTATCGGGACGTAGCAGCCGGCTAAGAAAACTAAAGTGATTTCCAAAATTCTGATCTATCAGCACGATACTTTTTTTGTTGTTTTTTGAGAGGATTGCTAATTTTTTAAAGTAGTAATTGTGAAACATTGACTCATAAAAGCGATTGCACATCTGTAAAAACAGGTTGGCAAACACTATGCTTTTTTCTCTGGCATACGATTTCCTCTTCGCATACTGAGGAAATGCCTGCTCTATATGCTCAATGTTACAAAGGTCTGAGACGTTTCTGACGTTGTTGTGCAGAGCTTTACTTATCTCCACAAGTTTTTTGTAGAGATCTTTATCAAAATCACTGACCTTGTCAATGTTCGTTATGTCGTCTTCTATGCTGCTGATTTTATTACTAAGCGGTTCAACAAATGATGTTGTAACAGTTTTGTTCCACCACTGTAAATGCTCAAGAAGCGGAATAAAAAACAACTCCATAGAGCCTTTCAGATCTCTTATAAACTGAGCCTTATCTATATACTCAGCGGCGCTTTCGCCGCCCTTGCTTATCAATGATTTTGCCGAGGAACCAGCGCCCCCGACAACGTCAGAGACACGCCTTTTTTTCATATTGGGCAGAAAGAAGCTCTTTACCGTAGTGTTTTGAATATCGGTTCGCCTTACGTCAAGACCAAGGTCGTCAAAGTATTCCTTAAACTTACCTCTGGCATTGTCAAGGTTATCCAGCATGTGGGCCTTGATTTCGTACATCTTTTCGCCGATTTCATTTGTTTTCATAGTAAATTCGGTATCACGTAAATAGTTAAAATCATAGCGGGATGCAAACATTCTGGAAAGTTCCCGCTCATATACAGTGTATAGGCTGTTGTGATCCATTTTTTGATTCCAGATAGTGACCACCTGCTCTTTTGTGTGTGTAATTTTATCGTAATATTTTTTATATTTATCAAGTTTTTTGACTTGCTCTTCGATGCTGGTTTTTTTCTCTGCCTCTTCTTTTCCCACGCCAAGCACAAGGGCAATCAGGGCATTTACCTCATCCACCACTTTTCTCAGATTTCTGATTGTATATTCATACTGAAGCTGCCTTGCAACAGTCTTGACGACATATACGAGTTCCTCAAAGCCCGACTCCGCCCATGCCGCTGTGTCGTTGTTTTTAAAATACTGAGAGGCGGTGTTGGTCTCCACCTGAACGATGGGTGCGTCTTTTAAACTTGCGTACGGACGTATAGTTTTTTCAAATTCCTCTTTAAAACTATCCAGCCGCGCCTCTACTGTGTCGGAGGAGTCTTTACCCAGAGAGCTGTCAACCACCGCTCCCTTACAGGTCTGAACAAATATGATCTTTTGGTCGGCATCCATGATTTTATTTAGAATTTTGCGGTCGGCTTCTTTCATAGGGCTTCGGATTGAAGACAGATATACGATTAAATCCGCCTGAGGCAGAAACTCTCTCAGCGTTAAATCCTCGTGCTCTTTAAGCCCATAGGCGTCAAGACCGGGCGTGTCTGCCAACTCTATGCTGTCGCCAAGTATAAAGGACGGAAGCCCCAGTTTTATATACTTAATAGCGTACTTGTTACCCGGGTTTTCGTCCTCTGAGCTGTATTTCCAGATGGATTCGGTCAGTACCTCATCGCCAGTTTTTTTAAGCCGTTTTTCATCCTCAAACATGATTTCAAGCGTAGGCTCTTTGGCTTTGGAGCAGAACACTATCATATTGGTTGTTGCTTTGCTCTGTTCCTTTAGTATCTTAGTTCCCGTGCCAAGGAGGATATTTAACACAGATGATTTTCCTGAGCTTGTTATACCGACAAGTCCGCTCTTTATCGTGTGGACGGAAAAAGAGCTGATATTCTGTTCTAAATTGTGGATTCTATTGGTAAACTGGGGAAGATTCATTGCCTTGAGTTCTGATATTATTTTTAAAATATCAGATAAAAAGTTATATATTTTGCTTTCTCCGTCTGCCACGTTTAATCCCTATGACTGTGAGGAGCTATCAAGCAGCTTTTCTAAGACAGCCAGATTGTTTCTGAGTTCTTTTTTGTTGTTTTGAGCGCGCTCAGCCAGAAAGTCGGCATTTCTCAATTCACTTTCAAACACAGTCTTAAGGAGAGTCAACATCAGGGTTTTATTTGCGGAGAGTGATGATTCTACCTTATGAATTTCAGCTTTCACAGTCTCCTTTATAGTCTCCTCGATTACGGACTTCTTACTTTGCATAAGCTCTGCCAACTCTTTGAGAGTGCCGCCTATGGAGTTAGCGGTTTCTGTTTTGATTTCGCCGATACCTGTTATGAGAGCGTTTAAAATCACATTAGTATTTTGTATTTGTTTTTCAATATGCTGTGTGGAGGTTTGGAAAATCTGTGGGAGCGCTCTTAACTGTTCCTCTACGGATTTAGCAAGCGAATCAATTTGTGTGGTGTTGGCAGCGTCTATTTTTTGCTTTATATGACTGAGTTCACCCTTAAGGCTGGTAATTTCCGTTAACTGATTTTTATTTAACGCATCAATTGTTGTAAGAATTTGTGCCTCTAACTGCAATGACGCCTCTTTCATAACGGTTTTAAGTTCTACGGAGATAGCCTCTGATATGTGTGCTGAGAGCGTTGAAAGTATGCTCTTTGTTACAATATCAATGTAGTATTCGTTACTCATCATTTATCCCTCATATCTCTTAAGACGTGGTGAATTGCTTTTTTATAAGCTGTCGGGTTACTCAAATATATCGTTAACATCAACTTGAAGTCCTTCAATGATTTTAGATGTAACAAAACCATCAAATGCCGCAAAAGAATGTAGTTTATACTTATCGCCTACGATGGTTAATATCTCAATAGTTTGCGGCTCCGGCATGACTATCCAGTACTCCGGCACCCTGTATTTCTCATAGATAGCCTTCTTTACTGCCGTATCCATCTCATAACTGCCTGAAGAAATTACCTCACAAACCATATCCGGTACGCCTCTTATCCAATCCTTAGCAATACTCAGGTTTTCTTTTCTGATAAACAGTATGTCTGGCTGCAGCCTGTTAACCCCTTCTTCAAAGATTACGTCAAGGGGTGATAAATAAACTTTCCCTAATTTATTAGTCTTTACGTGGTGGCGTATAATGTCCGCTAAGTTAAAAACAATATCCTGATGCCTCATAAATGGACTTGGCCCCATGATTTCCTCTCCGTTGATGATTTCCGTTAAGTCTAAATCCGTTTCTATTGTTCCAGCCATAATCATATTATTTTATAGCATTAAACTAATTGTTTTGTAAATTATGAGGGTGACCTAAATTTCAACTTAGACAAAGAAATACAAGAAATTCAAAGCGAATACATGCAGTGATTATTCAATACCTGATTACCTCCCTACCCAAGCACGTCAAGATGTCGCAGTCTGAAGTTTACGCCCAGTTCATGTGCAATCTCTTTGCATCTTGCAATGTCAACGCCTGAGGCATCAACCACTGTTACGGTAACATCAGGAATGTGTTTTTTTGCCTCTTTTATGAATTCAATAACTCCGGCGTACGCATTTTCCACAGTCGGGACACATAGTCTGTTATAGGTCTCAGTGTCCTGAGCATTTAGACTTATGGAGATTTTATCGGCAAGCCCTGTAAGTTCCGGTAATATGTTGCGGTTATGAATTATATTTCCAAGCCCGTTTGTGTTTATCCTGACACTGCCGCCGTGAGCTTTTATGTATTTTGCTACAGTTATAACATTCTCTAATTTAAGAAGCGGCTCTCCATATCCACAGAAAACCACCTCGTCGTACTTAGCCGGACTGTCCCCTATAGTTTCAATCAAATCCTGTGAAGAGGGGTCAGCCTTAAGACTAAGATTATGCCCCTTTACAGTAGTATTGACGTTTCTTAGACAAAACGTGCACCGGTTTGTGCAAGAATTGGTCATGTTAAGATAGAGCGTGTTTCGTATCTGATAGGCGATTTTGTCCTCATCTGAGGGAGTGTTAAGTCTAAACAGAGTTTGGGCGTTAAGCGTTGTGATTCTGTCAACATCTTCAAGCAGTATGCCTCGCAGTTGCGCTATTTTCTTTGCGGTATGAACTACATAAGCCGGTTCATTTCTCTTTCCTCTGTGAGGCACAGGAGCAAGGTACGGGGCATCGGTTTCAACCAGAAGGTGGTTATCGCTAACAGTGTTTACGACTTTTTCAACTTCAGGGTTGTTTTTAAAAGTTACGGTGCCGGAAAAGGAAACATGAAGTCCCATTAACATAACCTCTTTGGCCGTCTCAACATTTGCGGTAAAACAGTGAAACACACCCTGTGTCACCTTGTGGTCGGTAAGTATCCTTAACGTATCCTCTGAGGCATCACGGCTGTGAATTATCAAAGGCAAACTCGTTTCCTTTGCCAGTTCTATTTGTTTGATAAATGCCCGCTTTTGCACATCTTTCGGCGAGTGATTGTGGTAATAATCAAGACCAGTCTCTCCGATTGCCACACACTTTTTGTGCTTGCAAAGAACTTGCAGGTTTTCATAAACCGCTGTGCTTAAATATTTAGCCTCGTGGGGATGAATCCCTACAGTGAAAAAAACATCTTTATAACTTTCGGCGATAGCCTTGTTTCTTTCGTTACTTCCTACATCGGAGCCTATCGTTATAAGGTGAGTTACGCCAGCCTCTGCCGCTTTCCTTACGATTTCCCCGACAACTCCTTCAAAGGGTGGCATCTCAAGATGACAGTGGGTATCTATCATGCTTCTATAACGACGGCGCCGGCAGAGTCAGGCTCTTTTAGGACATCATAGGTTTTCAGTATCATAAGCGCTATAAAAGCCATCACAACGCCGGTTAGAATGGTTGTCACAGCTATGGCCAGATAAGCTGGAGTGTTGTTAATAATATTTAATATCTTGTCATATTTATCATGCGCAATGCCAGAGAGTATTCCGTTTAGGATACTGTTTGCAGCGTTACGTAATGCGTTTGTTTCAGAAATGCTTTCCATTACGCTTGTTGTCAGCATATTCATTATTGATACAGTAATGGCTGTAGTAAAAAGGGTTACATAGATGGAAAAAGCAGCATTGAGGTTGTGTCTTACCAGTTTTATGCTTTCCCTTATAGCAGTGAAAGAGTGTTTGTTGTCTTTAATTATAGCAACGTATGTAAACATGAAAAAGAAATTAACAAGTATCGCAGGCACTATTAGCAGCATTACTCCGATAACTAAAAGAATACCAAAGAGGGTTACGGAAAACAGTAGTGAAGAAAACTTTTTGAACACCTCCGCAAGAGCTGTCCGATAGCTTAAGGTTCCATTTACGATAAGCTCACGCGCCATTGCTAACGTTATTGCGTGAACAAACATCTGCATGTAGAAATTAATGATGTTTGCTATGGCAAGTTTCCCTATGAGTTCTTTAAACAGCGCTAAGTCCTTTGGACTAAGCGATTGAGTTGATAATGAGGATAACTTAGTAAGTCCCGGACCCAGGTACTTGTATGTGAACATGGATAAAATCAGAGAAAATATTATCGTAGGGGTTATTATTAATGTGTTAGATTTTATCGCAAGGAAAGATTCCCTCGCAAGGGGTATAAACTCTATATTCTTAGCCATGAGCCTAATGATAACATATTTGCAGAACTTCAGCCAAACTAACACAGGTTCAGAAAAATATTTGTTTTATTAACAAAAGAAAGGGTATCATTACATGTGTGGTGCTGTTTCTTATGTTTTAAAGGAATATAACAATGGAAGATATTAATAAGACGTTAGAAAGATTTTTTTTCCCAGTTGCAGCAATGTGTTTTTTTGTTGGAGCGTCTTTTACGTTTTCTTACTATGTGTTCTCTGATACCGGCAGTAATCTGAGGTTTATTCTTTACGCAATCATATTTTCGTCCTTTTCTCTGCCTGTGTTTTTAGCCCTATATGTCTATCATAGAAAGAAAATATTAGAGATGGAGACATTTTCAAAAGAGACAAATAGGGTGCTTGAGGATAATATGGAGCTCCTGTCAAAAGTAAATGCCCTTCTTGAGCGCGAAATCTATGAAAGAAGTGAGGCCGAGGAGACTCTAAAGGAAAGTGAGGAGACTCTTAAAAAGATAACAAGCTCAGCCTCAGATGCTATCATCATGATAGATAATTCAGGATGTACGACTTTTTGGAGCACTGGAGCTGAAAAAATATTTGGATATAAATCAGAAGAAGTAATGAATAAAGATATTCACAAATTAATTGCTCATCATGACTTTTTTGAATCCTATACAAAGGCATTTCCTGAATTTGCCGCCACAGGGCATGGCAATGCCATAGGGAAAACAGTGGAACTCATGGCTGTGAAAAAAGACGGGACAGTCTTTCCCGTTGAGCTGTCTCTTTCTGCTGTCAGAATAAAAGGAGCGTGGAATGCTGTTGGTATAGTCAGAGATATAACCACAAGAAAAAGTAATGAAGATAATTTGAGAAAACTTTCGGCTGCAGTTGAGCACACTGCTGACAGTGTTATCATAGCCAACATAGACGGCTGCATTGAGTTTGTCAACAGGGCATATCTTTCGCTTAAGGGAATTATGGAACAGGACGTCATAGGGAAGCACATTAAAGACATCAATGAAAAACCGTTTACTGATGAGTTTTTTGCTAAATTACGGACATCTGTAATTGAGGGCGATGTTTATAGGGGGGTGGCTGAAAATAAAGACATAAACGGTGAGCATTACTATATGGAAATCACTGTGTCACCAGTAAGAGACCCTAAAGGCACTGTCACGCATTTTATATCTACAGGCAGAGACATCACATACAATTACATAGCGGCAGAGGCACTCATTCAGTCTGAGGAGAAATTCCGCTCTCTTGTAAACAATATTCCTGACGTTATCTGGACATGCGATGTCAGAGGTAAGGTGGTGTTTATAAGTAAAAACGTTGAGGAACTCTTAGGACAAACTCCGTTAGAGTTTCAAAAAGCTGTCAGCATTTATGACTCTGGCTGCATTGCTCCCGAAGATGTTGGCAAACTTAAAGCCGCCTATGCCGAACTGTTTGAAAATAACAAACCTTTCTCGGTTGAAGTCAGGGCTATTAATAAAGATGGACGGCAACTCTGGCTAATGTGCCGCTCCATGCTCTCTTATGAAAAAGGCGGCAGGTTATATGCTGACGGCGCACTTACGGACATAACAGAAATTAAACTCATTCAGAATGAACTTAATAAAGCAAAAGAAGAGGCTGAACAGGCTAACCGTGCGAAGTCGGAGTTTCTCTCTTTGATGAGCCATGAGCTGCGAACACCAATGAATGCGATATTGGGTTTTGCACAGCTTCTTGAATCTGATCCATATGACCCTCTTACCACTTACCAGTTGGAAAATACGGCGGAAATCCTGAAAGCCGGCAGTCATCTGCTTGAGTTGATTGATAATGTTTTAGACTTATCAAAAATAGAGTCGGGCAGAGTAAAGCTTTCATTTGAGTCTGTAAACTTGCAAACTCTGATTGAGGAATGTATATCTTTGACAGCGCCTATCGGAGAGAGCCGTCGTGTCTCTATAACATCGGACATGGAAAGCTGTACTGTGGTGTTGGTCAGAGCAGACTGGATGCGGTTGAAACAGGTGATGCTTAATTTAATTTCCAACGGTGTTAAGTACAGCAAAGAGGGCGGCAGCGTTTTTATACAATGCCGCAGAGCAGCAGAAATGTTAGAAGTTAGCGTGTCAGACTATGGTATTGGTATATCTAAGGAAAATATGAAGTGTTTATTTCAGCCTTTTAGCAACTCTGCCCGTAGCAGCGACGCCAATGATGGGTTAGGGATTGGGCTTGTTATGACAAAAAAACTTATTTCACTTATGGGTGGCACAATGGGGGTGGAAAGTGAGGAGGGTAGGGGAAGCAGATTTTATTTCACAATTCCGATAGCAACTACATTTCCTGACAATGAATTTAATAAGGAGTTGTCTTGTGTATGTGATGATAGTATTTACACAGAAGGAAAAGGCAAATTTACAATACTTTACATTGAGGATAATCCGGCAAGCGTAACACTGCTTGGGAGAATAGTATCACGTTATAATAACATGAGATTTATTTCTGCAATGAACGGTCTTACCGGGGTACAGCTTGCTTTAGAGCACAAACCAGACGTAATACTTACAGACATAAACCTTCCGGATATATCCGGTACGGATGTGTTAAAGAGAATCAGAGAAAATGTTGAGACATCGCAGATACCGGTTATAGCATTAAGCGGCTTCGTGGATGATGGGGCCTCATCTACTGTAAATAGAAATGACTTTACAGGATTTTTGCTTAAGCCATTTAATTTTAAAGAACTTATGGGTATAATAGAAGGACTTTTAGCAAAAAAAGTTAAGGAGCAATGACTTGGATGTAAAACAGATATATGAAGCGGCAATCTTAATTGTAGATGACCAGCAGACAAATGTGGCGTTGGCAGAAAAGATGCTAAAGGCTGAGGGTTATAAAAATATTTTAACTACTACTGATTCCCGCTGTGTTGTGGATTTATATAAGTTTCATAAACCGGACTTGATTTTATTGGATTTGAATATGCCCAATATGGATGGTTTTCAGGTTATGACTGAATTAAAAAAGATAGAAAGTAATACCTATCTTTCTATAATGGTTCTTACAGCTTACACAGACAGGACAATACGCGTTAAGGCGCTTGAGCACGGGGCAAAGGATTTCTTAACAAAACCGTTTGACAGACTTGAGGTGCTGACAAGAATAAAGAACATGCTTGAAATTCGGCTTCTGCATAATGAAGTGATAGATTACAACAAAAGTCTTGAGGAAAAAGTAGAAGAAAGGACAAGACAGCTAAAGCGCACACAGTTGGAGATAATCCGTCGTCTTGGCCGAGCGTCAGAGTATAGGGACAATGAGACAGGAAATCATATAATCAGGATGAGTCAGTTTTGTGAGGTGGTGGCAAGGCGTGCGGGTTTAAGTAACGATCACAGCGAGCTGATACTTCATGCAAGCCCCATGCACGATGTTGGAAAAATTGGCATACCGGACAGTGTTCTTCTAAAGCCTGCAAAACTTGACCCTGATGAGTTTGAAATCATGAAAACTCATACAACGAAAGGCGCAGAAATTCTTGACAATCACGACTCAGAGATAATGAATCTTGCCAGAACCATAGCGCTGACTCACCATGAAAAATGGGATGGCAGCGGTTATCCTAATGGCGTCTCCGGTGAGGCTATACCTATAGAGGGGCGAATTGTGGCAATCTGCGATGTGTTTGATGCGCTGACTTCAAAACGTCCGTACAAGAAAGCATGGACTGTGGATGAGGCCGTTGCAGAAATAAAAAAGAACTCCGGCACACACTTTGATGCTAATTTAGTAGAGGTTTTCATTAAACATCTGGATGAGATTCTAAAAATCAAAGAGAGCTACGAGGATGTCTAAATTGTTGTCAGCGCATCCCTATATAATATGAACTATTGAAAGCTTATATTTTTCATAAAGTCTATCCATAGAGGCAAAGCGGCTTTGCTCCCTGCCTCTCCATCGCCTATGCTTGTGTGATCGTCTCTGCCAACCCAGACGCCTACGGCATACTTGTCATCAAATCCAACAAACCATGCATCGGCATAATCATCTGTTGTGCCGGTTTTACCATAAACTACTCTGTTTAGCGATTTTGCAGATTGTGCCGTACCCTCTGTCACAACAGCCCCTAACACCTCATGCATCTTTTCAAGCGTTGAGTTATCCAGCACTGGTTTTATAACTGGCGTTATTTCCTCTACCCCCAAACCGTATCTGTTAACTATCTGCTTGTAAGAAATCGGTTCATGTAAGTTGCCGTCTGAAAATGCACAGTATGCACAGACCAGTTCCAGCAGATTGACCTCAGATGCGCCAAGAGCTGAGGGTAGCCTCTGGTGTATTACACTTTTTATCCCCACAAGGCGCGCTGATTCCACCACACGTTCCATGCCAACCTTGTTTGCCAATGACACTGTTGCCACATTTAACGACCGTGCAAGGGCAGATTTTAATGTTACAGTGCCGTAGTACTTTCTTGTATAATTGTGCGGGGTCCATGGCTCTCCTCTTTTTTGAAAGTACGTCACCTCTCTGTCTTCTATCGTATCGCCTGGTTTAAAGCCATATCTGAAAGCGGCAAGATACACAAACGGTTTAAATGATGACCCGGGCTGCCTCATCGCTTGCGTTGCCCTGTTAAACTGAGTCTCCCAAAAATCAGTGCCGCCCACCATAGCTTTTATCTCGCCGGTTTTTATTTCAACTGTCAAAAGAGCTGCCTGAACTCCTTTGACGCCTCGCTTAGCAAATGCCTCCATTGCGTCTTCAACAGCCTTTTCCGCTGTCTTTTGCATGTTCATATCAATTGTAGTGTAGATTTTAAGTCCTGATGTATAAAGGCTGTCGCCATACTTTTGCTCAAGTACTCCTTTTATGTATTCCACAAAATATGGGGCCTTGTAGCGGGTTTTTTCCACGTGTTTGGGAATGGGTTCAGATAGAGCCTCCTTGTATTTGTTCTCAGTGATGAGTCCGTTTTCGTACATCAGCCTGATAACCGTGTTTCGTCTTGAAAGAGACCTCTGTGGCTCCTTAAACGGAGAGTACGTTGAAGGGGCTTTGGGAATAGCTGCAAGAAGCGCTGCATCTGCAACTGTTAAGTCCTCCGTCTTTTTACCAAAGTAAGTAGAGGATGCCGCCTCTATGCCGTACGTCCTGCTGCCAAAGTATGCCTGGTTAAGATACAATGACAGGATTTCGTCTTTTGTGTAGCGCCCCTCTATTTGAAATGCTATTGCAATCTCTTTAACTTTACGTGAGAGACTTTTTTCCGGTTTTAGAAACAGCATTTTAGCTAACTGCTGAGTAATAGTGCTCCCACCCTGCACAATAGTGCCAGCTCTCATATTCTCTATAAATGCCTTTACAATCCTCTGAATATCTATGCCGAAGTGTTTATAAAAACGAATATCCTCAACGGCAATAAATGCTTTTTTCACGTGCTCTGGAATCTTGTATGACGGTACAAAGCGTCTTCTTTCTACAAACACCTCAGCCAGAGACTCACCATTGGAGGAAAATATCTGAGATGACTCAAGCGGAGTATATTGTTCAAGAAGTTGAACCTTAGGCAAATCTGAAATACTCCACAGGATAAAACCTCCAGTGCCCCCTATTGTCAGGGAGGTGATAAGCGCAAAAATCAAAAGCACTTTTTTAGCAAAACTCAAATAGGGATTTTTAGTGTCACCTGTAAACAAATTGTAAGCTATGCTTAAAAAAGTGGTAAGTCTAAGGTATGACTTGTTTTTTATAAAATAGACCTCTCGTACTTTGGCTAAAATCAACTCAGGATCCAGAGGATCTGCCATACACATATCGGAGCGTACTCCCATATCTGTGAAAATATGCTCCATATATGGTTCACAAAGTACCATTATGGCCGATTTTGGCAGCTTGCTTCTGAGTGTGCCGACTATTGTGTAGTTTTTAGAAAAGTGATATTTTGAATCAAAAATGATAATAGAGGGAGCGTGTTTTGATACTGTTCTTTCAAGGTCAAATACGGTTTTGATATGCTTAGCTTTAAGGGCGTCGCTTTCAAGTATTTTAAGGAGCAGATTGCCCCTTGTTTTATCTATTGAAAAGACGACAACCGCAACTGCCATTAAGTGTCAGGATTCCTCTGAGATGGCCATATACAGAGCTCCTTTAGCGGTGGAATTAAGAGGATCCTCGGCAATCCTTACTGATGATATCTGAATAGGCAGGCTGACACTCTTAAGCGCTCTTTCAAACCGTTCCTTTAATCCTTGAGCCAGAGCGCCGCCTCCGCTTATGACAAGAGGCACGGGTTTAGCAAATCGCGGCACTTTATCCGATGAGGCCAACACCTGCTCCAGACTTTGCGTTAGATGCGATAGCAGATCATCGTAGAATATTTGCAGGGCGGTTTCCACCTTGTTTCTTGGCTCTCGTGTGAGACTGAGTTCTTTTTCCTTTATCAATTTTATCTTTGTCTGAGACTCACCCAACGTTCTGCCAACCATTGAGTCTATGTAGTCGCCTCCCTTTTGAATACTGTAAGAAAGTATTGGAACAGCCATATAAGAAAGACAAACGTTACACATGCCGCCCCCCATGCTTATTCCAATGCCGGTGTAGTTGTCGTTTGACATCTCGGCGGTTATCACGGCTAACCCCTCGTTTACCGAAATTGGAAAATACCCCATGCCCTCAAGGGTGCGCTTCATAACAGTTTCATGGTAGAGCACCGATATTCTGGTATCAACCGGCTCCCCTGGAACACTGAAAGCTATGACCTCGCCGGGTTTTTTAGGCGGCGGCAGCATTGTCTTCATAATAGCCGCTATAACGTTTACTCCCTCGTCCTCTTTTGGGCTTAAAAGTCCCCCTTCAATGGGACGCCGGGTAGTTGAATTAAAAGTGGCAGCAAACGTATCTGAGGAGTTCCCGATTATATAAAACTGCCCGTTTCTTGCAAAATACATGATTTCATTTTTAGCAAACACCTTGCCTGTAAACTTAGACCGTGGGACCGCAAAAAAAGCATTGAGCTGTTTAACTGTCTGCACAGCGCCGCTTCTCATTCTTGCAAGCACAATATTAGATGTTCCTATGTCTAACCCTGCAGGCCCAACTAATTGATTGCTTTCTGTTTGTCTTTCCCGTTCTGGAGCATTCCTCTTAGCCGTATCCATTAACTTAACACTATCGCTTATTTCAGCCATCTCTTAAATCCTCTTTAAAATAAAGTGAGTTGATTGAAAAACCTCATATGTTGTCCTTACTATAACCACAACAGCATTATACCAAAAATAAAGATGCTAATTCTATGATATGAATTTCAAGTGTTCTCATGAGTATGACTATTTTACTTCTAACTTTTTCTGAATCTCATCTATTAATGCTTTTGCAAACATCTCATTACCTAATGGAGAGACATGAGCAAAATCAAAATAAACTGATTCATTGTGTACATCAAAGTTGGACAAGTCAAAGAAATAATCATTCTTTTCATTAAGTCTGTCTCTGACAGCTTTATAACAAGTGTTATATGTGTCTATCATATAGGGAAATTCTTTTTCTATCTTGTTTAGAAGCATAGCGTCTTCACTGGATAAATTGGATACGGTAAATAATAGTGGTTGAAGAGCCAAAGTGAATTTGAAGTTGTATTGTTTTGAAAGTTTATTGATTACATCTGCCCTGCCAGCGTAAGTATTGGCAAGGGTGGCACATCTCTTGTTTATGGTGTCTTTATCATGTATATAATATTTTTTTAAAGTATATTCTTTGTTTAACAATCTAAAAAATGCAGATTTTTTTAATGCCAGATATGTTACAAATCTGTTGTAATCGCCGGATGACCACCATGTTGAAATCAGATTAAACATTTCAAATCCCATATGAGGTTCTCCATACAATACGTTTTGTAAAATATCGGTAGCGCCGTCATAAAATATAACATAATCAGGGATTTCCCCTTTAGATAGGATATCCATAAACAAAACATATTCGTTCCCCTGATTGAAACCGCTTTGGGCAAAGTTTTTTACTTCAAAGCATTGGTTGCTGCTGTATTTTTCATTCAGGTTTTTAGCTATAATGGATGGAATCAGATCAACATCGCGTAATATCCCATCCCCTGCCATCGTACTGCTGCCAAACACATAAATAGTTGTCTTGTTATCACATGTGGTCACATTATATTTTGTTGTTCTATTGCCATCTGCATCAGTGGTTCTATATTTAGTCATACATGGGGATGATTTCCATAAATAAAACGGTTCATATTTTAGACCAGTGCACATATCAGAACTGTTTGATTCCAACGGCTTATCATTTTGAAAATCATTTATCCAATTATATCTTTTATACATGTCAAGATTTGCTATGTTTTCGGTTGGTTTGTGAAAAGACTCCCAATTGATTAACTGCTGTTTATTATCCTTATTCAGTTTTAAGATAACACGTGCTGTCAACTCTACAAACCCCAACAAAATAACAATTAAAGCCGCACATATAGAAATTCGTTTAATCATATTCGTGCTCCTTGAGTAAATCTCTTACTATATAAAGTCATATCAATCAGAAATTAAAATATAGAAACGGCTTTGATACATTAATATCATAAAAGACATAGACCATTGAAACTATTGTCAGAACAAGGAATGTAAAAGTATCAGTATACGAGGGTACCTTATCTTTTGAGATACTGTTTGTATTTTTGAAAAAGATGCTGAAAATTAAAGAACCAGCAAGTATAAATATGTAGTAGTAATAAGATGCTGCAGAATCAAAGGTCAGCCGGAAATTGTGCAAAGAATTTTTCAGTGCGGCAATAATCATATTCAGATTAAGTTCTCTTGTTGCTAATATCTCCCTTATTTCATAGTAACCGGACATTCCGGTAAGTATTTTAACGACAGCACTGAAATCCTTAGCTCTAAAAAATACCCATGTTATATTTACAAAATTGAAAGTAAGAAACCACCCCAGATATTTGTTCATCTTATGCTCTGTTGTTTGCCACATTCTATTTACTGCCATTGCCACACCGTGTAATAAACCCCACAAGATAAAAGTCCAGCCGGCGCCATGCCAAAGACCTCCGATGAGAAAAACCGTAATTAAGTTTAGATATGTTTTACTACCGCTTATTTTATTGCCGCCTAAAGGTATATATATGTATTTTCTTAAAAATCTGGACAGAGTGATATGCCATGTTCTCCAAAATTCCTGTATGTTTGTTGATTTGTAAGGAGAGTCAAAATTAAAAGGTAGATGTATATTAAAAAGTAAAGCGGCTCCCCTTGCCATATCTGTGTAGCCTGAAAAATCGTAATACAACTGTAAGGTGTATGACAAAGCGGTTGCCCACGATGTTATCATTGTCAATTCGCCCATTTTATCGTAACCATTTATCGCAACTGCCGCCAAAGTGTCTGCTATTACAACCTTCTTGAAAAGTCCTGTAAAGAAAAGATTCAGGCCAGCCTCTATATTTCTGGCGTCGATTGTCTTGTTTTCTTTGTTGACATACTGGGGAATCATCTCCTCGGGATAAAGAATAGGTCCAGCAATAAGTTTTGGAAAAAAAGTTATGAATAGCGAATAGTCCAATAAACTGACAGTATTTGAGTTATAGCAATAAAATAAGTAAGTTATTTGTTCAAATGTAAAGAAACTAATTGCAAGCGGCAGGATATATTCACTAACATGAAAACTTGTACCTGCGATATAGTTCATATTTTCTATCAGAAAATAAGTATATTTAAAGAAACATAAAATACCTACATTAATTACAATACCGACAATAAGAAAAATTTTTCTATGTTTAACTTGTTTCAGCTGAGTTCCTATAGCGTAATTAATAATTAGAGACAAAATAAGGAGAGAGACATATTTGGGTTTCCACATGCCATAGAAAAATATGGATGATAAAAGAAGTAGAATTTTTGCTGAAACGAAATGATTATTTTTAGTCAGGTAAAGATATGAAAAAAATACAAAAGGCAGAAAAACTAAAATATATGATAGAGAATTAAAAAGCATCATTACATTGTAATCCAAATTTCAGGAAAAAAGCATCTGTCTGTCACTTTGATAGGTTATAAAGCCCTCTGTTCAGGCGTGAATTTTATTTGTCAAAAAATAAGATTATTTATCAAGACTAAAATACCTAATATATGATACAGTAACCATAATCATTAAATTAAATATGAGGTTTGTCGTTTGTCTTTAAAGAGTTTTCTTCTTATTATAAACGTAGTAGCAGCCGTTTATTTCTCACCTAACGGCGGCTGCACGGATGCTATCATCAATGAAATTAATGGAGCTAAATCAGAAATACTTGTTCAGGCGTACTCTTTTACATCTAAAGCGATAGCTGAGGCGCTTGTAAAAGCTAAGAAGTCAGGCGTCAAAATTGCTATTATTCTGGATAAATCTAACAAGACAGCTAAGTATAGCAGCGCTGATTTCACAGCCCACATGGGAATCCCTACTTACATAGACTCGGTTCATGCTATTGCGCACAATAAAATTATGATTATTGATGGTGAAACATTGATAACCGGAAGTTTTAATTTCTCAAAAGCGGCTGAGGAACATAACGCTGAAAACCTCTTGATAATTAAATCAAAAAAACTTGCTCAGACATACATTGAAAACTGGAACAATCACAGGCAGCACTCTGAACTGTATATAGGCAGATAGAGTGTTTCTTATGAATTTTGGCACTGCTTGCAATTTTAATCTCTAAATATCTTATAATACCTCAGCAAAAAACAGAGGACAAATGTACAAAATGGTTTTAAAAAAAACAGATATTTTAAACAGCTCAATACTTATGGCGCTTGCTGCGGTTATTTTTCTCAGAGCGCCTATTCTTCTTACGGCTCCAAGGTTTTATGATGAGGACGGCTGGTATTTTAAATATGCTTATGATAATTCTTTCATAAAATCTCTCCTTGTGGTACAGACGCCCAGAGGTTATTTTGAAATTTTTACAAATACAGCTATGGCTCTGGCATCAGCAGTGCCACTTAGATATGCTCCGACTATTTGCGCTGTCATGGCTTTTTTAGCTCAACTGATTCCCATTGCCGTTGTTTTATGGGGACGGTCATTTTTTTTTGATAACTATTTAAAAAAAATAGTTGTAACGCTGATAATGATTTTTGTGCAATCAACCGGCGATATATGGATAGCTGTAATGCAGTCACAGTTTTTCCTGCTTCTTTCCGTCTTTCTAATTTTAATTTCTGAGGTGGAGGGAGAAAGTAAATCAAAAAAATGGGCATACCACCTGTTGCTCTTAATTAGTGGTTTTGCCGGCGTAACATCGTGCTTTCTGACTCCAGTTTATATTTTACGCGCCGTTACCAAAAAGTGCCGTGAGCACACAATTCATGCTGTCATATTGATTTTTGCATCAATTTGCCAGCTGACTGTTGAGATATATACATACTATACAATCGGCGGATTCAATGGACGATTTAATAACAAAGATGTTTTTACTATTATCTCGTTTTACTTTATAGAAAACTATCTGCAGCCCGTTTTCGGCTATGGATTAATGCTGATCATGTTAAAAAACACTATATTTATTGTTCCTGTTGCTGTTTGTCTAATCTGGTTAATATATAAATCAATTTTAGATGTAAACAGAAGGTTGTTGGTTCTGGGAATAGTGTTTAGTTCAATAATGCTTACGCTTACGTCAGTGAATATGACAGGAGCTGCGAGATATATGTTTGCCCCAGGTGTGATGTTGATGGTTCTTGTGTTTTCTTTTGTTAGATTTGATGGAAAGTCTTTTCTTACAGCATCATCTATAGCTGCTTTTGCTCTTACAGTAATCTCACTGACAACGTCAATGTTTGAGTACAGAGCCAGAATGACTATATATGTTAAAAATTACTGGCCAAATTGGAAAACAGAGGTGGCTATTTGGGAAAAGGATCCAACTCATCCTATAAGAATATGGCCACAATTAGATTTTTACAAGCCAGAAATTAAACTTAATCCAAAAAAATGATATAGATTACAAGACATAACCCTCCCTCTTAAAAAATATTAATTTCATATGCAGTTAGCTCCGCAAACAAAAAAATGGATTCCTGCCTTCGCAGGAATGACAAGAAAAAGAAATTACCCCCTTTGTCATTCCCGCCTACGAGCGGGAATCCAGTCCTTTTAACTGTATCATTTGCTAACTGAAAAAAAATTACAGGAGTTAACTCAATAAGCATTAAATATTATCTTTTTTATCTTTGATTATTATAAAATAACCACAAATATAAAAAGGTGGGCTTTTATGACTTCAAAAAAAGAAAATATACTTAACACTTGCTCGCTCTTAGTGTTTGCTGTAGTTATTTTTCTCAGAGCGCCGATTCTTCTTATAGCTCCAAGATTTTATGACGAGGAGGGGTTGTCTTATTTTAAGTATGCTTATGAGAATCCTTTCTTTAAATCTCTCTTTGTAGTACAGCCAGACAGAGGCTATTTTGAAATTTTTACAAATACTGCTATGGCATTTGCTTCTATAGCGCCTCTTAGATATGCTCCTACTGTCTGTGCATTAATGGCTTTTTTAGCTCAACTGATTCCATTTGCTATTGTTTTGTGGGGACGCTCATTTTTCTTTGATACCTACTTAAAAAAAATAGTTGTAGCACTGATTATAATTTTTGTACAATCCACTGGTCAAATATGGATAACGGCGCGTCATACCCAGTTTTTTCTGCTTCTTACTACTTTTTTGATTTTAATTGCCGATGTTCAAGGTGAAGCTAAGTTTAGAGTATGGGCTTACCGCCTACTGCTTCTAATTGGAGGGTTTGCCGGGCTTACCTCCTGCTATTTAACGCCGGTTTATATATTGCGAGCTCTACAAAAAAAATCCCGTGAGTTTACAATTCATGCGGCAATCCTTGTTTTCTCATCACTTTGCCAAATAGCAATAGTTGCTCATTCATACTATACAATTGGATTGCCACAACGGTTTAATAACAGTAATTTTATTAGTATTTTTTTGCTTTACCTTACAGAAAACTATCTTATCCCAATTTTTGGCTATACTTTTACACAGATAATGTTAAGCAATTTAATATTCCTTATATTTGTTGTACCGGTTGCTATATATTTAATCTGGGTAATGTATAAATCAATTTTAGATATAAACAGGCAGGTGTTGGCATTAGGAATAATATTTTGTTCAATAACACTTATACTAACGTCTCTGGATATGACAGGAGCGGCAAGATATACGTATGCCCCCGGTGTTATGCTGATGGTGTTAATATTGTCTTATGTTAAATTTGATAAGAACTCATTTCTTAAAATATCATCTCTGGCGGCCTTTGTTTTAACACTAATTGCTCTAACCACGTCAATGATGGAGTATAGGGCGAGAATGAAAGTTTATGCTAACACAAGCTGGCCTGATTGGAAAGCCGAAATCAGCATTTGGGAAAAGGACCCAAACTATCCGATAAGAATATGGCCGCAGTTTGATGATTACAAGCCGGTGCTTAAGTTAAGCCAGTCAAAAGACAAGTGACAATACCCCCCAAAAAAAGGAGCGTTCAATAGTGGAGAGAGTTAATGTTTTTGAAGAGTTTGAAAAGGCCGGTCTTTACAAGGCTATTTTTTCAAGACGGGACATAAGAAGCCAGTTTACCGACAAACCTATAGAGGACGATGTGCTTTCACGTGTGCTTGTTGCCGCTCACCATGCCCCATCGGTGGGTTTTATGCAGCCATGGAATTTTATTGTCATAAAGTCAAACGATGTCAAACGCAGGGTTCATGAGTCCTTTGTACGGGCTAATGAAAGAGCAAAGGCTATGTTTATTGATGATAAAAAACGTCAAACTTATGAAAACCTGAAACTTCAGGGCATACTGGAGTCTCCGCTTAATATATGTGTAACCTGCGACAAGAGCCGTTTTGGCCCTGTCGTTATTGGGCGCACCACAAACTTTAACATGGATGAGTACAGTGTAGTGTGTGCGGTTGAAAACCTTTGGCTTGCAGCCCGTGCTGAGGGTTTAGGGGTTGGATGGGTCAGCATATTGTATGACAATGATTTAACGCAGATTCTTAACCTGCCAGAAGATGTCATACCGATAGCGTATCTTTGTATTGGATATGTGACGCATTTCCCTGAATCGCCGGAGTTGGAAACTGTCGGATGGCTGCCGCGTATGAAGCTATCGGACTTAATTTATTCTGAAACCTGGGGCAATGACTGTCAAACTCATCTGCCCGAGCTTTACAAACATGTGGTTAAATGAGTAACACCCGCAAATATAAATCTGATGCCGCTATACTTTATGAACGGGGCAGACAAACTCCAGATGCGCCTCGTTTCATGTCTTCAGACGGTTTTAGCGGCTGGACAGCAACCACGTGGGGAGAGTTCCTTAAAAAATCTTCGGCGCTTGCACTTTATCTAAAATCCATTGGAGCAGGACCAAATGTAAAAGTATCAATATTTGCTAAAAACCGCATTGAGTGGACTTTTTCCCTGATGGCAATACATGCCGCACGCAGTGTGTTTGTTCCCGTGTATCATTCCAATGCTCCCACTGAAGCCGGGTATATAATCAATCACTGCGATGCTCATATTCTTATCACTGAGAACGATATGCTGCCGGTTGTTTCAAAAATACTCCCTGATATTCCTAATGTTAAACACATAATTGTAATGGGAACTTTTGTAGAAACCAATAAAGAGTTTGAAAGCAGAGCGGTTTATTTTGAAGACGCATTAAACGCCGGCTTTGCTTTGTTAGAGCAAAATCCAGACGGATTTAAACAACTCATTGACGAGTTTAACATTGATGACGTTGCCGCTATTTTATACACGTCCGGCACCACAGGAAGACCAAAGGGTGTTGTCCTAACACATAGAAATCTATATGAAAACGCCGCCGATTGGATAGATACCCTTGGGCCCCTTATACCTGAGGCGCTAGTGGATTTATTGTGGCTTCCAATGTCTCACATATTTGGCTGGGGCGAATACGGGCTTGGTAACACGCTTGGGTTTACCACGTATTTGACAACTCCAGCGGAGGTACTTAAACATATGCCTGAAGTACGTCCTACAGTGTTTATGAGTGTTCCCGCTTATTGGGAGAAACTTCATCTTGATTCCGTAAACTCATCAACCGATAGAAACGCCCAAATTGATAAACTGCGTGAGCTAACCGGCAGGAAGCTTGGGTTTTGTCTATCCGGAGGAGCAGGGCTTAAACTTGAAGCAAAGGAGTTTTTTCTAAAAGCCGGGATGTTGATAATTGAGGGATATGGTCTTACCGAGTGCTCCCCAACGCTAACAATGAATAGAGGTGATGATTTTGATTTTAACGCTGTTGGGAAAGCTTTTCCGTCAGTTGAATTAAAGTTGGCAGAAGACGGCGAAATCTTAGCCAAAGGTCCAAACATTTTTACTCAGTACTATAAAGACCCATTAGCTACGAAAGAAGCGTTTACAGAGGACGGCTGGTTTAAAACAGGCGATCTTGGTGAATTTAATGAGCGGGGATTTTTAAAAATCAAAGGGCGAAAAAAGGAAATCATCGTAACCTCTGGCGGTAAAAACATATCCCCGCAGATTATTGAAGCTCGGTTTAAGGATGATGCGCTTATAGAGCACCTTGTGCTCTATGGAAACGAGAGAAAATACCTTACCGCCCTTATCACTCTCAAAGAGGATGCGGTTAAGTCTCATGCGGCTAAGCTTGGAATTAATTTTTCAAACTACGATGAGCTTATTAACCACACATCCATAAGGGAAAGCGTCCAAGAAAGTGTTGACAGAGTAAACAAAAATCTGGCCTCTTTTGAGACTATTAAAAAGTTCTATATCCATAGCGGTCATCTGACAGTTTCAGATGGATTTCTGACCCCCTCGCTTAAACTCAAGCGAAACAGAGTCTGTGATACATTTAAAGAACTTCTTGACGCCCTGTATGAAGAGGCAACATAAGTGATAACGATAGTAATTCCTGCGCTAAATGAGGCGGCAACCGTTGGAGATGTCATAGAGGGCTGCAAAAAGTACGGTGATGAGATTATAGTCATTGACGGTCACTCCACAGATGGAACCGCAGAGATTGCCAAAAACCATTCCGTTAAGTGTATAACCGACGACGGTAAGGGAAAGGGCGCTGCTTTAAGACTTGCTATTAAAGAGGCAGCGGGCGATGTCATTGTCTTTATAGACGCTGACGGCTCTCACGACCCTAATGACATACCCCGATTAATAGAGCCAATCCTTAAAGGAGAGGCTGACCACGTAACAGGCTCACGTCTGCTTGGCGGCTCAAGTGAACTTCACGGCGGTTTTGACGAGTTTTTTAGATTGATGGGCAGCTCCTTTATCACAGCCTGTATTAATTGGCGCTATAAGGTAAGAATCAGTGACTCCCAAAACGGCTTCAGAGCGATAAAAACAGAGGTGGCAAAAAAGCTAAACCTTAAAGAAGATATTACAACCATAGAGCAAGAAATGATTATGAAAACTCTGAAAAAAGGATTTCGCCTTACTGAGGTTCCATCACACGAATATAAACGCAAGGCCGGTTACTCTAAAATACGACTATCTAAGGTGTGGCTCAGATACGGCTTCACGTTGATTAAGTATTTGATTTAAGATTTGGCATTTTGGGGCTATATTTGATACTATACAAGAGGGAGAACATCAGATGTTGTTTTACGTTAAATTAGAGCAGGCTGAGGATGGTTGGCTGGTAGCAGAGGTGCCTGCATTACCTGGCTGTGTCTCACAAGGTAAAACCGAAGAAGAAGCCATAGAAAATATTAAAGAGGCTATCACTGCATGGTTATGGGCTGAAAATCAAAAAACACACTCTGCCGCACCTACAGATAAAGAATATAAAGAAATAGTAGTAGCTGTATAGTTGACTCCGATAGATGGTTTTGTGTCATTTAAGGATGCAGGGAAAAGGACTGGATCCCGCATCAAGTGCGGGATGACAAAGGAGGGGAGGCGGGAATGACAAAGGAGGGGAGGCGGGAATGACAGGAGGAGATGGTTTTTCTCATTTCTTATTTTCTTTTTCATTTTTCATTTTTCATTTCTTTTTCATTTTTCATTTTTTTTTCATTCCTTATTTTTTTTGTCATTCCTGCGAAGGCAGGAATCCAGTATTTTATTAGCTGAGTTAACTACAAAGGCAATTTATTAAATTGAAAATCCTGTTATTAAATCCGCCGGATGCTTACGGCGAGAAGTTTACGCGTGAGGGGCGATGCACTCAACAAAGCGGTATATGGTCAACCCTGTGGCCCCCGCTTTCACTAATCTATATTGCAACCCTCCTAAAGGAAAATAATCATGAGGTAAAAGTAATAGATGCCCCTGCAGAAAACATTAATTTACAAAGACTTAAGTCAATTATTGATTCCATTAACCCGGATGTCGCAGTTGTCAGCACAGGCACTCCGTCAATCAGCAATGACCTTGTTGTAACAACTTTAATTAAAAGGGAAAATCCTTCCATTACCACCATAGTTATTGGAACACACGTAACCGTCTTTGATACTCACTCACTGTCGCATACAGAGGGCTTAGACATAGTTATCAGAAATGAACCTGAGATAACCGCTCTTGAGACAGTTAACAATTTAAACAATCTGAAAAGTGTACTGGGAATAACTTTCAAAGACGCTCAAGGAAATATTGTAAGAAACGATGACAGAGAGTTTGCAGCTAATCTGGATACTCTGCCGTTTCCTAATTGGAGCCTTATCAATATTGCCTCATACACATTGCCGCTTAAAGGCAGTCCGTTTCTTATGGTGATGCCGCAGCGTGGATGCCATTTTCCGTGTACATTTTGCACAAGCCAAACGTACTACGGAAAAAAGACACGGTTAAGGACGGTTGATTCCATAGTGGAGGAAATTAAGGCTGATATAGAGAAATACGGCGTTAGAGAGTATTTTTTCTGGGCTGAGACATTTACGGCAAACCCCTCATTTGTGAAAGAACTCTGTATGGGATTGATTACAAATGAGGTCAACATTTCATGGGTCTGTAACAGTAGAATTGACACGGTTAATGTGGAACTACTACAATTAATGAAGCGTGCCGGATGCTGGATGATTAGTTTTGGGATAGAATCGGTCAACTCAGAGGTGCTTAAAGGAGTGAGAAAAAACATAGGGTTTGAGCAGATTAAAAGCACACTTTCTACTGCCAAAAAAGCCGGCATATTAACATCAGGGCATATAATATTTGGGCTACCTAACGAAACCGTCTCATCAGCATTAGAGACTAAGCGGAAAGTGCTGGAGCTTGACCTTGACTTTGCGCAATTTTACTGTGCAGTTCCATTCCCTGGCTCAGAGCTCTACAACACGGCACTCTCTAATGGCTGGATAAAAGACTCTGATTCATTTAGCACTTTTCGGCAGGAACGCTCTGTCATGTCCTTAGATGGTATAACTCCGTCTCAGGTTGAAAAGATACGAACACAAGCCGTAAGGGAGTTTTACCTAAGATTTCGGACAATAGCAGGGATCATAAAACTGATGAGTCCAAGAGCATTATTTAAAACTATAGCGTCAACGTTGAAATTTTTAAAGGTGGTGGAATAAACCATGTATATACTTGGAATATGGGATGGTCATGACGCAGGGGCTGCAATATTAAAAGACAACAAAGTCCTCACAGCGATAAATGAAGAGCGGCTCTCAAGACGGAAATTAGAGGCGGGCTTTCCGGCGCTCTCTATAAAAGCATGTCTGAATGCCCTAAACTTAGAGCCTCGTGATATTGATTGTATAAGCAGCTGCACTACCGATTTTTCCAAAACCCTGACACGCGCATTTCCATCCCTTAAGGAGCAGTACTATCTTATCCGCAGGCGAAAAATTGAGCAGGGCGCATTTCAGGGTCTAAAAAAGAGAGCTAAGTACGTGCTGACAGAAATTGGTCCATCGGCGTTAAGCACACGCATCAGCCGGCATCTGTTGACTAAAGAGCTAAAAAGATTAGGATTTAAAAAGATAGATTTCCATCAATACGGTCATCACGACTGTCATGCCGCTGCGGCTGCGTTTTGCTCAAGACATGACAAATCCCTTGTTGTAACACTTGATGGAATTGGTGACGGCCTTTCAGGAAACATAAGTGTGCTTGACAATGACAGACTTAGTTTAATAAAACAGATAAACGGAAGGGATTCATTTGGAATATTTTTTGAACACGTAACCAATCTTCTAAACATGCGGGAACTTGAGGATGAGGGAAAGGTCATGGCTCTTGCCGACTATGCCTACCCTATAGATGACGATAAAAACCCGATGCTTGAGTTTTTTCAAATTGACGGGCTTAATGTCAGCGCAAAATACGGCTCTCTGCAAATGTTCAATAAGTTGAAGAAAATCCTCTGGCAGTATCCCTCAGAGCAGTTTGCATATATGGCAGAGAGGGTGCTTGAGGTGCATGTGGTGCAGCTTATAAAAAATGCGCTCACTATAACCGCTTGTGACAAGGTTGCTCTTGCTGGAGGGGTGTTTTCAAACATTGTAGTGAACATGCTGATAAGTGAGCTTTCCGGAGTTTCCAATTGTTTTATATATCCACACATGGGAGACGGCGGGCTTGCGGCGGGTGCTGCTATGTGCGCTAATTACGAGTTAAACAGCGTATCAAAGTATGACTTTAACGATGTGTTTTGGGGTACAGGGTTTAAGGACACTGATATCACTGATGCACTAAAAACGAAAAATCTGAAATTTGAAAAGAAAACAGATATAGCTAAAGAGACTGCAAAGTTGATTTCAGAGGGTCACATTGTGTTTTGGTTTCAAGGGGCTATGGAGTATGGCCCAAGGGCTTTGGGTAGAAGAAGTATCCTAGCACTTCCCAACTCAGAGGAGATAAAAAACCGCCTCAATCTCAGACTAAAAATGCGCGTGTGGTATCAGCCCTTTTGCCCGTCCATATTAAAAGAGGATTTTGACGCTATAATAGACCGAAATGGCAGCAACACCTACAATAAGTTTATGGCTATGGGCTACCGAGTGAAGCCTGAGTTCATACCGGAGATGAAAGGCATTGTGAGCTTAAGAGGAGTGTGCAGACCGCAGGTTGTTGACGAAAGTGACGGTGTGTTTTATAATCTGCTCTCTGAATTAAAGAAAATAACCGGAAGAGGGGTTTTGTTGAATACGAGTTTTAATATTCATGGACAGCCTCTGGTTTTTAGCCCGGAGGATGCTGTAAAAACCCTTATTACGGCTAAAAACAGATACATGGCAATAGGGGATTATTTAGTTGAAAATGAAAACTATGCCTAAAAAACAGGCAAAATCTATAATAGATAAACAGTGGTATTTTGTAGCGGCAGGATTCGTTGCTGTTTTAATATCAGCCCATAATTATGCTCATGGACACAGTTCCGATGTTATAAGGCAGCATCTGATAACGGCAATTCCAGCTGCTCTTGCCATTAATTTTGTTTTGATAGTGTTGGGACTGCTTTTTAATTATAAAACAATCGCCGCATTGTTCACTAAGTTAACAAAAGGCCAGAGGTACGCACTGGGGGCAGTTGCAGCGTTTGCGCTGTGTTTGGTGGTCTTAGTAGCTCCGCGGATTCACAGAATCTACTATGACGAAAACATTTATCTCAGTATTGGGCAAAACATCGGGTTTCTTGGCAAGGCCGGTATGTGTAATGACGGCAATAACCACTATGGCGTTTACAGGTGCGATAACATTGAGTTTAATAAGCAGCCGTATGCTTATCCGTTTCTTTTAAGTCTGCTCTTTAAGGTGTTTGGGAGCGCTGAGGCTACAGGGTTTGTATATAATAATGCCGTGTTTATTTTGTCCACTATGTTGGTGTTTTTAATAGGGAATCTCCTGTTTGAGGATGTCACGCTTTCTATATTTGCGGCTCTTATATTTGCCATGATTCCTGAAAACATAATCTGGAGCAACACTGCGGCAGTTGAGCCCTCGGCCATATTTTCCCCGGGTGCAGCTATGCTTTGTTTTTTGATTTACATGAAAGAAAGGGATATGAAATCGCTGTTTTTATTTTCTGTAATGCTCCCGTTTTCACTTCAATTTCGTCTTGAGGCTATTTTAATAATACCTGTCATGTTTATGTATATTTTGCTTAAAGACAAGACATTGTTGAAATCACGTCGTTTATACATATTTATGCTAATTTCATTAGTGCTTGTAATGACGCATATTTTGCAGATATATTCGGTAAGGAACGAAAACTGGGGCTCAAGCGGTGACAGGATGGCTCTCTCATATTTTTGGACTAATATAAAGGTCAACGGTCTCTTTTATTTTAACAACGTTAGATTTCCGGCACTTTTTACAGGTCTTGCCATGATAGGAATATTAGGAGGGAGGGATTTTTTCAAAGAAAAACTCTTGTTACTGATGTGGTTTGTCCTGCTTTTTGGAATTTTTTTGTTTTTTTATGCCGGCAGCTACAGTTACGGTCAGGATGTGCGGTACTCGCTGGTGTCTTACATGCCGCTTTCCATATTAGCCGGAGCCGGATTTTTTCAAATACAACGCCTGTTTAAAGACTCTGGCAAAGAGATAAAACTAATACCATTAATTGTGCTTTTCTATATATTTATCTCGTTTATGCCGCACATTAGGTCTCTGGGTGAGGAATCATGGGAGTGCCGTGTGGATTATCGTGAGGCTCAAAAAATGCTTATCATGATAGACAAAAGTAATTCCATTATATTAACCCATAATCCAAACATGTTTTTGCTTTGGGGCGCTAATGCGGTTCAAACCTCAATGGCAACAAACAATGTGGGCAGAATAAATAATCTGTTTGAGCGCTACAGCGGAAACGTGTATTTTCATTATAACTACTGGTGTAACACGGCAGACCCTGTGCAAAAGGGATTCTGCCAAAAAATCCTTGATACCTACGACTGCGAAAAAGTTCACCTATACACAGAACGCGGCCGAACGTTTGCCCTTTATAAGATGAAAATGAAATGATTTTGCACAGTTAATTACCTAAAATATTGACACCATCGGACTGAATGAAATACAATAAGAAATGGATGAGTAAAAAAAACTAAATCTGGAGACTAAATAAAATGGCACGCAGAGCAAGAACTCACATGCCGGGTGAGGCATTCCGATATATGGGCAATGCACAGGAAATAGTCGGCAAATGTCCCGTTGAGGATAATTTCTATACAGATATTAAGCCCGTAAGGGAGGCATTTAGTACAGCGTACTTAGCTATTTTAGAGGCCATTGACGAGGCATTGATTAATAAAGGACTGCACAGGAAAGACCTTCCTAAATCTGTTGATGCTTACAGGGATGCTTTGAGAAAACAATTATCCGTTAATAACGGTAAGCTCATGAGAGAGTTTGACTATCTCTATGACGGCCTCCATATTGCCGGATATTATAGAGGACTGATACATGAAACCAATGCTGTTAAGGACTATTTTAGCGCTGCCGAAAAGTTTATTAAAAAACTTATTCCTTCGGGTTAAATAACGCAAATAATTTCAAAGTCATGTTTAAAATAATCAGAAAAGAGATATTCTCACCGGTTACATATATGTGGGAAATAGAGGCGCCTGACATTGCAAGCTCATCTAAGCCCGGGCAGTTTGTAATAGTGCACCACAACGACAAATCGGAGCGGATACCTCTAACCATCGCAGATTTTAATGTTGATAAGGGAACGATCACTCTTGTTATTCAGATGGTTGGCAAGACCTCAAAAGAGATGATGTCGTATGAGGCTGGGGATTCTATCCTTAATGTGGCAGGCCCATTGGGTGAAGCTTCGCATATAGACAAAGTCGGCACCGTATTATTTGTGGGCGGCGGGTTAGGTGTGGCTCCCATATACCCCCAATTGCGCGCATTTAAGGAAAAAGGCAACCACACCATTTCCATTGTAGGGTTTCGTTCAAAGGAAATCGTGTTTTGGGAGGAGCGGTTCGGATACTTTTCCGATGAGCTTATAATTACCACAGATGACGGCTCATACGGCGAAAAAGGCCTTGTGACAGAACCCTTAAAAAGAGTTATCAGTCACGGTGGGGTTAATTTGGTTGTCGCTATAGGGCCGCTTGTTATGATGCGGGCATGTGTGGAGGTCACGCGTCCTTTTGGTATAAAAACCATAGTCTCTTTAAATCCCATCATGGTGGACGGAACCGGAATGTGCGGCAGCTGCCGGGTAAGTGTCGGTAATGAGGTTAAGTTTGCCTGTATAGACGGCCCTGATATGGATGGGCATATTGTTAATTTTGATGAATTACTAATTAGACAAAAACGCTTTGATAAATACGAAAAAGTTGCGCTTAAGAGGTTTGAAAGCTCCCAATGACGTATAAAACAATAGAAGAGGGAGAAAAACCTAAGAATATAAGCACAATTAACCCTGAACGCTCTCCGGCAGGTCATCAGGAGGCGGCAGTGCGCCGTAAGAATTTCCTTGAGGTTGTAACAGGTTATACAGAGGATGGCGCTCTTGCAGCGGCTGATAGATGTATTCAGTGTAAGAAACCCGCATGTATAACAGGCTGTCCGGTTAATATCAATATAAAAGGTTTTATACATGAGATTACAAAGCAGCGCTATGAGGATGCGTACAGAATAATTACAGAGGCTAATTTGTTTCCGTCAATTTGCGGCAGGGTATGTCCACAGGAGGTGCAGTGTGAGGCGAAGTGTTTGGTTGGGAAAAGACATGCGCCTGTTGCTATAGGGTATCTTGAGCGCTTTGTAGGAGACCTCGCTCAGAAAAACAACTGGGCTGAAACCCCGTCAATAAAGCGAAACGGCAAACGGGTTGCAGTTATCGGCTCAGGGCCCTCAGGGCTAGCATGTGCATCTGATTTAGCTAAGGCCGGATTTGAAGTTGTGATATATGAGGCGCTTCATTTGCCTGGAGGCGTTTTAATGTATGGAATTCCTGAGTTTCGTCTTCCTAAGGGAATAGTCTTACGAGAAATTGAAAATCTTAAAAACCTTGGCATAAGAATTGAGACCAATAAAATTATCGGTAAAACGCACACAATTGAAGAGCTGATGCACAAGCATGGTTTTGATGCCGTATTTATTGGAACCGGCGCAGGTTACCCGCAAAGCCCAGGAATAAAGGGAGAGTTCCTAAACGGAGTAATGAGTGCTAATGAGTTTTTAACTCGCGTTAATCTCATGCACGGCTACGATTTCCCAAATCACGCTACACCGGTAGGGATTGGACATGACATTGCGGTGGTCGGCTGCGGCAACACCGCTATGGATGCCGCACGTGTCGCTCTTAGACTTAACACCAGAAACGTTTATATCGTTTACAGAAGAACCGTTAATGAAAGTCCTGCCAGAAAAGAGGAAATACAACACGCCATGGAGGAGGGAGTGCAGTTTATATGGTTAACTGCGCCTGTTGAAATACTTGGCACGCCGGACGGCTGGATTAAGGGGATGCGCTGCATTAAATTAGCGCAAGGAGAGCCTGACAGCAAAGGACGCCTTACAGTTAGCCCGATTCTTGGTACGGAATTCATGCTGGATGTGGACACTGTGATATACGCTTTGGGAACTATGGCTAATCCCATAATAGGAAAAACCACAGCACATTTGAAACTTGATAAAAACGGCTACATTCCGGTTGATGACGATACTCAGATGACCTCAATACCCGGAGTTTTTGCAGGCGGCGATATATCTAAAAGCTCGTGGTCGTTTACGACAGTGATTCATGCTATGGGTAAGGGCAGACGTGCTGCTAAGGGTATTATAGATTTTGTGACTCATAACAGTAAGCTTTCAAAAATATAAATTAACCAATTAACCAAATTGCCAATGCAGTTAACTCCGCTAATCAAAAACTGGATTCCTGCTTTCGCAGGAATGACAAGAAAAAGAAGTCACTCCTTTGTCATTCCCGCCTACGAGCGGGAATCCAGTCCTTTCTCTCCTCTATTACATTACCTTTTTAGAAGCTACTTGGTATAAATCCTCTACCGGAGTTAGCTCAATAAGCATTTTAACCAATTATTTCATGTTCAGCCTAACCAAAAAGCACTTGACATATATTTATGGATTTTGCTACAGTGACTATAGTCTGGGGTTTTGGTTGGTGAAAATGCAAGCGGGGGTGTTAAATGCGTAAGTATGTGCCGGTTTTTTTAGTTTTGTTTATCGTTTTTTTTAACAGTAATAACTTGTACGCTGATGAGTCTAAGGCAACAGAGTCAGAGTTGAAAAGCTCTTTGTATAAGGACCCTGTAAATACCGATGTAAATCTTAAGCTTGGCCTTCTTTATTACAACGAGAAACTATTTAATGAGGCATTGGACTATTTTGAAAATGTCGTAGCTCTTTCACCAGGCAGTCCTCAGGCAGCAGAGGCAGAGGTGTATATTGATAAAATCAAAAAACTTGATAGAGGTAAACTGTGGTTTGTGAATTTCTCTGCCGGAGTTCAGTACGACAGTAACGTGATTTTAGCCTCCGACAACAATCCTCTGCCCTCTAATGTATCAAGAAAGAATGACTGGAAAGAGGTTTTCTATTTTAACGGCGGGTATTCGTTTATAAAAACCGATAAATTAGAGGCTATGGCTCGTCTGGGGTTTTATCAGAGTATTAACAACAGGCTTAAAGATTATAACGTAACTCAGAGTTTAGTTGAACTCTCTATGCGCTACAACGCGTCAGATTTTGTTAAGTTAGATGGTAAGTACGGCTTTGAATACGTTTTGGTTGGAGGCAACCGGTACGATTATGACCATTATGTATCACCGTCAGTCGTACTTATGGAGGATAAAGATACTTATACGACGCTTGAGTATCGTTACAAGTACACACGGTTTATTGACGGCTCTAATTTCCTTACTAATTCAGATAGAACAGGCGGCAACCATCTGATAGGGTTAAAGCAGAGATTCCAATTGTTTGACAGGATGTCTTTAGATCTGGGATACGCCTATGACAAAGATTTTGCAGACACAGACTATTGGAAATATGACGGCAACAAGGGGTTTGTAAGCTTTAATGCCCTGCTGCCGCTTGACTTAATGGCAAATCTTTCTGCAGAGTACTACAGGAGAGACTACAACGGAAAGTTTGAAGGTTCAAGTGTTAACCGGACGGATAATGCGATGACCTATTCGGGGTCATTAACTAAGATATTATCCAAAAATTTGAGCCTGTCTCTTGCAGAGTCATACACGAAAAACAATTCTAACACTGAGGCTTACAGCTACGACAGAAATATTACAAGCCTGTTTGTGAATGTGAGGTTTTAAATGAAAATACTTAAATCTACTTTTATACTTCTAATACTAACGGCGTTTGCAGTGACTGCGGTTGAGGCAGTGGACGATGTTGCTAAGGTTGTAGCATTGAAAGGTAATGTTTTGATAGAAAGGTCAAGTGGTGAGTTGCAGGCAAATGTGAAGGATAATGTCCTGTTAAACGATACGGTGTTAACAAAAGAGCAGTCTAAGCTGAAAATGCTTTTTGTTGACGACAGCGTTCTAACGCTTGGAGAGAAATCTAAGCTTGTCGTTAAGGAGTTTATCAGCAGCAAGGACGACAGAGGAAAATCTGTTTATAATCTTTTGGATGGAAAAATTAGAACAGTAGTTGGCAGAACCAATTTTGAAGTTCACACGCCTAATGTGGTTGTGGCAGCACGAGGAACAAATTTTTATGTGGAAACAGGTATGAAAAACAATGTGAGTTATTCCACTGTGATGTGTTTTGAGGGAGTTGTCGATATAAGAAGCATAACTGAGGGTGTATCAGAAAAAGTATCGCTGACGCCAGGGATGATGATTAAGGTAGTGGGCAGTCAGCATATGCCGCAGCCTGATAAATCCACAGTTTCCGTTGTGACTGAGACCTCTAAAGATAGTTCAAGCAAAATGCAGGATACAAACAATTTAGCTCAGGCACAGGCAATAGCAGACACCCTGTCTAATGCTGCGGCAGCACCGCCAATTCCCCAGCAACCGCCGCTGCCCCACAATAATGTTCCTGCAAATATAACACCAGTTAATATTAATATTACATTTCCATGATTATAAAAACGGAGGAATTATGAGAAATTTGTTATTAACTTCATTAGTTATCATGTTTGTTTCTTTTACTGGCTGTGGTAGTGGAGGAGCTGGCAGCAGTGTGTCCTCTGACTCATCTTCAAACTCAAAGTCACCTTCAAGCAGCAGCTCTGCAAATACACCAGTCACAATAACATTTGGAGGCGGCACAACGTCATCATCTACTGAGAAAACTCCCTCTGTGATGGGCTCTTCTATCCCTTCTAACATTACGACAATTAAAATAAAAGTAACAGCAAGCGATATGACAACAATTGAGGAGAGCATCTCTGTGTCGGGGAAATCCTCAGTTACAACAACATTAAACGTGCCAAACGGTTCAAACAGATATTTTGAGGTGCTGGCTTTAGATAGTTCCTCTGCGGTCATATATAAGGGCTATACGTATTCCGATCTTTCCGGCACATCTGTAACACTATCCATCAGCATGAAGGTATCTTACACAATGGCCAATTACTACCCGCTGGATAACGCAAACATATGGCAGTTCTACACCAGCAATAGTAGTATTGCTCAGGGTTATGAGACAGAGTTAGTGTCAGGCTCTGAAACTGTAAATGGAGTATCTGGCAAAAAAATTTGTTATAATGTGGGTCATGCTGAAAGAGACTGTAATGTTTATACTAATGATAGCACAGGTCTTTATATTGATAAATTTTTTAATAAGGGCAGTGGAGATTATATAGAAGATGTTTATAGTCCTGCCATATATCTCTCTCCTCCATACGTCACAGACTCTGAAGAGTTCTCCTCTGTATCTACTGATACATCAACGGTTTTATCAACTGGCGTCTCTTCAACATCAACTGTTACACTTAGCGGTCAAATGAAAGGGCTTGAAAGTATAGCTGTGACAGCGGGCACGTTTAACTGTCTTAAGTTTTACTATACGGTCAGTAACTCATATGGTTCTTATCATCAAATAACACTTTGGTTTGCAAATAACGTTGGAATTATTAAAAGCACTGATGACAGTTATACCTCTGGCAGGACCCTGATTGACAGTAAGACAAAGACATTAAATTATGCCTATATTAACGGCATAACATACGGCTCGTATGTAACAGAAACAACAACGAAGGCGCCATAGCATGTAATTGCTTAAATTAGGCGAGTTTTAGCTCCCTTTGCAGCGAATAGAAGGCAGAGGACTTGTGTTGCAGTTGACATAAGTGTTTTTACAGATGTATCCTTAATGTCACTTACTGACGAATGCAAAGAGACACCGTGCAGACAGATAACACTATAGAAGTGAAAAACCTTGTCACTTATTACGGTGACAGGGTAATAATAAAGAATGCTACAGTTTCCATCCCCAGGGCGCAGACAACGGTGATAGTGGGTGGAAGCGGCTCCGGAAAGACCACTATATTAAGACATCTGATAGGCCTGCTAAAACCCCGCAGCGGAGAAATTCTCATAAACGGTGTTGACATAGTTAACTTAAACGATCAACAGTTGGATGACAAGCGCAAAAAGATGGGCGTCTTGTTTCAGGGAGCGGCACTTTTAAATTCCTTTACGCTTGCTGAAAACGTGGCGCTTCCGTTGCGTGAACACACGAAACTAAAGGATTCTGTTATTGGCATAATGGTGCGCATGAAACTTGATCTTGTGGGACTATCGGGATTTGATAACTTCTACCCGTCTCAGTTATCGGGTGGTATGAAAAAGCGTGCTGGAATAGCCCGGGCTATGGCGATGGATCCAGAAATCCTCTTCTTTGACGAGCCCTCAGCAGGCCTTGACCCTGTGACAGCTGCCGGATTGGATGAGCTTATTAATAAACTCAATAAAGTGTTTAAAATTACAGTTGTTGTTGTCACTCATGAGTTGCCGAGTATTTTTAAAATCGCAGACTATGTGATTATGCTTGACAGTGGCGATGTTATATTTGCCGGCACTCTTGAGGAATTTAAAGAGTCAGAGATTCCAAAAGTCAGGACATTTTTAGAGCGAACCCCCAACGAGGAAACTCAATCTCAGGACGATTACTTTAAAGTTATCGCAGGATGAGGGTGTTTAAGGCAGCGAAGAAAATGCGCTATCCCTTACCTAAATTACTTTTAGCGCCTTGCTCATCTTCTCAGTCATTCGCTTAGGTCTGAGGTCATTTCCAACGGTTGCGAGTTTAACCTCTGCTGTGGCTATCAATGCCTCTGTCTCTTTGTGTTCTATTCGGTGTTTAAACAAAATAGAAGCAAAACTAAGCTCAGCTATCTCTGTGTGGACAGTTATAATGTCAGCGTATTTTGCAGGTTTATGATAGCGAATGTGAACGTCAGCTACGACAAACCACACACCCTCAAGCATCAGCTCACTTATTTTAATTCCACGATTTTCCAGATACTGCGTCCGCGCTCGCTCAAGAAACGCTAAGTATTTGCCATAATACACCACCCCGCCACAGTCCGTGTCCTCGTAGTAAACTCTTATGTCAATCCTGTCGTCCATAAGCCTTTACGGCAGCGGAGTACCCTTAAACACTCTCAGCACATCGTTATATATCGCAAATGTCATAAGCATCAAAATTAGTGCAAGCCCAATCTTCTGAGTTATCACTATCACCTTATCACTGAGCGGTTTTCTGCGGATTGCCTCTATTAACAGATACACCATGTGACCGCCATCCAGTATCGGAATCGGAAATAGATTAAAAACGCCAAGGTTGATGTTTATTACGGCAAGAAACATTATAAAACTCATTATCCCCGTTGAGGCCTGTTTGCTGGCTAACTGAAAAATCATAATAGGCCCACCGATTGTGTCAGCAGGCAGCACCTTTTGAATTATCTTAACCAGCGCAAGGAGTGTCAACATTATAACCTCAAATGTCTTTTTAAACGCAATGGGTATGGATTCAAAAAGACTGAATGAGACCGTTTCGGCATCGCCGCGAGGAGATATTCCAATAAGCCCCAACTCCTCCTGTTCGCCAAAGAGATTTTTCATCTTCTTACTCTCAGGCGTTATCTTAAAAGTTTTTGTTCCATCCTTTGTTTCTATAGAAAAAGTGAGTTCCTTACCGGCACTTTTGTGGACTACTTCTGTCATCTCCTCCCAATACTTAATCTTATTGCCGTTTATTCCCAATATCTTATCTCCAGCAGCTAAGCCAGCTCTCTGTGCCGGTGCACCTTTTGAAAGCTCCCCTATAACCGGAAGCGGTCTTGGCACTCCGACCATATATATTAAAACAAACAAAAGTGCTGCAAACAGAATGTTAAACACCGAACCGGCACAGACAACCAACGCCCTTCTCCACACCGATTTTGCCAAAAATGCAGTGTCTCTGTCCTCAGTGCTAATCTCCTCCATTGACTCATCCCCGTACATCTTGACGTATCCGCCAAAAGGTATAGCTGAGAGCATATACTCGGTATCTCCCACTTTTCTGCCAATAACTTTTGGGCCAAACCCAAGAGAAAACTTCAACACTTTTATCCCTACAGCTTTAGCCAGCAAAAAATGTCCCAGCTCATGAACAAATATCAACACGCCAAGAAGCACAACGGCGCTTATTACCCCTGTCATTTTTTGACCTCCATAAATTTTTCAACCGCTATCGCCCTTGCCCAACTGTCTGCCTCCGACACCGATTCTAAATCACACTCGCCGATATTGTCATGAGCATCCATCACTTCCTCTATAATATCAGGTATCATGTTAAAATTGATAATATCTTTAATAAATAAACCAACAGCCGCCTCATTAGCGCCGTTTAACACTGCTGGCATCGTGCCACCCTCTTTAAGTGCCTCATAAGCAAGCCTCAGACACTTAAATGTATCAGTGTCGGGCTTATGAAAACTTAGCGTACAGATATCTTCAAGGTTAACTCTCTTAAGCACTCCGTTTATTCGCTCAGGGTATGACAGGGCATACGCAATGGGGCCTTTCATATCAGGCACTGAAAGCTCAGCAAGCACCGAGCCGTCTATAAATTCAACCATTGAGTGTATTATGCTCTGAGGATGTACCACTACAGATATTTTATCATGAGAAAAACCAAATAAATGGTGTGCCTCTATTACCTCAAGCCCCTTATTCATTAACGTTGCGCTGTCAATAGTTATTTTTGCGCCCATCTCCCAGTTTGGATGTTTAAGGGCGTCGGCTCTTGTTACAAATTCAAGCTCCTGAAGCGTTTTACCAAAAAAAGGGCCGCCTGAGGCAGTTAAAATCAGCCGCCTTACGGCTGCCTTGTCATGCCCCTCAAGGCACTGAAATATGGCGCTGTGCTCGCTGTCTATTGGCAAGATTGTAACCCCATTCTTATGCGCCTCCGCCATAACTGCAGCACCTGCCATAACAAGGGTTTCTTTATTGGCCAATCCTATATGCTTCTTTGCACGTATCGCAGAAAGAGTGGGGCGTAAGCCCGCTGCTCCAACTATTGCTGATACTACAAAGTCGGACTCACCGTAAGCTGCCACATCACACACGCCCTGAGGCCCGCTAAGCACATGACAGCTATTTACTCCGCTTACTTTAAGCCATTTGTATAATTCATTAGCTGCTTTTTCGTCAGAAAGCGCAGCAACATCGGGTTTAAACTGCAGGATTTGCTCCTTTAGCACGTCTATATTGTTATTAGCGCTAAGGGCACAAACTTTAAACTTATCAGGATTACCGGCTATCACTTCAAGCGTGCTGCGGCCTATTGAACCTGTTGAACCTAACACGGTTATTTTTTTTGTGGTTATATCCATGTTTTAAAAATAAACTATCATATAGTATAAAACTGGAGCGCTAAAAATCATTCCGTCCATTTTATCCAGAAGCCCGCCGTGCCCGGGCAAAATTACGCCTGAGTCTTTAACGCCGGCGTCTCGTTTAAACATTGACTCTACAAGGTCTCCGATTATTCCAAATATTCCTAACACAACTCCAATAATGACAGCCTTTGAAGCCGACATTGTAAAACTATAAACTGCTCTCATGGCAAGTGTTGACAACACTGCTCCAATAATGGCGGCAACAGCTCCCTCTACTGTTTTATTAGGGCTCATAGTTTCATAAAGTTTTCGCCTCCCAATTGCCTTACCCACGTAGAGTGCAAAACTATCCGCCACCCAGATAATCACAAGCAGGGAAATTACAAGCTCTGTCCCTATGGCACGAAGTTTAATAAAATAGGACAGAACAAATGGTATGTAGAAAAATCCGATCCAAAACGGCGCCAGATCATTGATAGCATTGTCGGCTGTTTTTTTCCCATATAGCCGTATAATTGAAATTAGGAAAAACACTGCTACTACGGCTGAAATTGGGATGTCGTTGTACTTGTACGTTAAATAGACCGGTATTATGCCTAATATTGAAAACGTGTGGCGCGCTAAAACATTTGCTTTATACATCGATAAAAACTCAAGCAGACAGAGGTATGAAACAAGCGCTATCAAAATGAAGAGAAACAAGGGCGGCATGTATTTTACATACAGATACAGAGCCGGTACAACAACTAAGGCAACTAAAAGCCTTTTTAAGTGCATTTTGTGGGGGTAACCTTCAAAGTATCAATATCCTCAGGGATAGCACCGAAACGCCTTTGTCTTGACTTATAGTCCTCCATAGCATCGTAAAAGTCGTCTTTAGTGAAGTCTGGCCAAAGAGTATCTGTAAAATAAAGCTCAGCGTATGCTGCCTGCCAGATAAGAAAATTGCTGATTCTTTTTTCGCCGCCGGTGCGAATTATCAAATCCACCATGCCGCAGCCCGCTGTGTCCAGATGTTCCACAAAGTGCTCTTCAGACAGATTTGCAATATCCTCGCCATTTAGAGCCATCTTTTGAACAGCACGCAAGATGTCGTCTCTACCGCCATAGCTTATTGCCATTAAAAGCAGCATCCCTGTGTTAGAAGCCGTCATATCCTCTGCCTGATCTATCAGATAACGAATCTTGTCCGGCAGCTTTTCACGGTTACCAATTACCTTAAACACAACCCCTTTTTGAAGAAGCTCAAGGATTTCTGTCTGTAAGTAGTAGTCCAGCAAATCCATAAGGGTATCCACCTCAAACTCCGGCCTTTTCCAATTCTCTATTGAAAACGCATACAGCGTTAACACCTTGACGCCAAGTTCTGCAGCAGCCTCAATAATTTCCTTTGTCCTGTGTGCCCCCTGCTTATGGCCCTCTACGCGGGGACGTCCCCTCAGGTTTGCCCATCTGCCGTTTCCGTCCATAATTATCCCAACATGGCATGGCAGTGAACTTTTATCCAAAAACATACCCCCCTTAGTACTTTAAAATCGAATACACATACAAAGTGGAAACCAGAGGATTATCTCCCTTTAGTATATTGGATAGTTTTATCCCTAAAAATGGTTTTGACAACACATACACTTTATCTTTATAAATGGCATAGTCCAGAATTGAACCACCCACATTGCCAATAAGCACATCCTCCTCAAGTGTCAACCCAATGTAGCGAAAGCTCACAAGGTTTGATTTTTGATACCCAAGCGATGTTGCTGTTACAGTTAAGGGTACCCTTCTGATTGCGGTTACTTTTGTGCCGGATGTTTGAAGTTTGTCGCTGACATGCCAGTTGCCGCTGTCAATCATTACCACTGGCTGTGCCTTTTTGTTCTCTCTAATGAAGCCTCCCATGTCCCGCTTGCTTCTGAATGTGTTTACTCCATTAGAATCTATTAGGTTGATGTAATTATCATTACTGTAGTAGAGGATTAAGCGCTCTTTTTTGTCAGTGTCTTCGATAATGGCAAAGTCGTAGAGATTTACACCCTTGGGTAGTTTCAACTTTTGTCCAGTATTTGTAAATTTACCGTCATACTTAATCTCTTCAACCGGGCCGTCAAAGCCTGACAGATTAGAGTATGCCTGATAGTACAGGTTATCTTTTATCACTCTGAGGAATCCGTTTGTGTGCCATACCTCATGAAAATCATTACCTATCAGTTCATACACGAAAGAGTGCATACCGTCGCTAAGAAGCGACGCTATTACAACAAGTCCTTTTGTTGAAGTCTTAAGCACATCCATATAGAGATTTTCGCCGAGGTTGTTACCGGGCAGCTCCCACAGTTTGTGCAAATCAACTCCGGGCTGATAGACAGTAACACTTGAGTCGTGCCCGATGAGGATTTCCTCCTGTCCATCGCCATTGACGTCTCCAATGGCTATGAGTTCGGAGGAGTTGGAAAGCGTATAGGTAATCATAGGGTCGCTTATTGAAGCAATAAAGAAATCGGCGGCAGAGGCAAGTTTCTCTAAGTAAGCATCCGAGTATTTAGATTTACCGGCCAATAACTCTTTTCCATCTTTGACCCAGAAAATGCGCTGTCTTAGATACTTGTCATCCTTTTCCGCTGCAGAGTCAACAAATAAGAGTACATCAGCCTGAAGACGTTTACCCTCCTCAATTAACTTACTGACGTCATCATCTGCTAAAGGAGTGTCAATCAGTTCAAAACGTTGCGTGTCTTTTAGTTGTCTGAAGTAGGCATCTCCCAGAAACCAATCCATTTTCTTACTCTGGTAGTAAAGAGCGCGGATTTTAGATTTCGTTATCCGCACAATGTCGCCCTTTTGAGGGGTTCCATCTATAATTGCTGCTTCATATGAGGCGTCTGTAGCGGATTTGATTTCAGCGGTTCCTATGTGTTTTTCAAAGCGTCCGAGCGGCTCTTTTGTCACAGGATGGTAGAACTGCTCTCCAGGTCTGAAAATATCCAGCCTTGCGCCGACTGTCAATTCTGAACCGGATTCTTTTGTAAGTGTAACAGAAGTCTGAGCGACCTTTGTTATTGTCAAAGAGGCCGCCTTAAAATATTTAACAGCTTGTTCGCTAAGTGGGACTAACGGATTTTCCTCCCCATTTCCACCTCGTTGTGGAAACAGGCAAAACATCAACAGTGTTAAAGCTGATAACTTCAGTAAGTTTTTCATCATTTGAGTTTTCCTAAGTTTTTTTTATTTCGGTATTGTATCATAAAAAAGACAATAAATGCTGTATTTATATTTTTGCAGGGCTATTTTTATTTTCCTAGTCAGATGTGGTATTATTTTTTACTGTGACCGGCAAAGTGGTGTCAATAAACATAAGCCCAGACAAGGGGATGCGCAAGAAGTCCATAAAGGTGGCCAATGTCAAGGAGAACTTTGGAATTGAGGGCGATGCCCATGCCTCATCAGAGTGGCACAGGCAGGTCAGTCTCCTTGCGATAGAGAGCATACGAAAAATGCAAGCGCTTGGGCTTGATGTTGATAGCGGTGACTTTGCAGAAAATATAACTACTGAGGGAATTCCGCTTCCAGAGTTAAAAATCGGCACAAAAATGTTACTTGGCAGTGATATTGAAGCAGAGGTGACTCAGATTGGGAAGGAGTGTCACAACCGTTGTGCGATATACTATCAGGCGGGGGATTGTGTTATGCCAAAGGATGGGATTTTTGTTCGGGTACTCAAAGGCGGAGTGTTAAGACCCGGCGATAGCGTAGTGGTTGCCGACACTGATGTTTAAGGCATCGGTGCTAACCGTAAGCACACGTGGCAGTGCCGGAAAACGAGAGGATGAAAGCGGCCCTATAGTTAGTGAAATATTAAAAAGCATCGGCATAGAGACGGTATCACATGAAATTGTGCCCGATGATAAGGCAATAATTAAGGAAAAACTGATAGCGCTTTCACTAATTTCAGATTTGATTATAACAACCGGCGGTACTGGGTTAACCCCTGATGATGTGACGCCGGATGCGACTGTTGAAGTAATAGAGCGGGAAATACCGGGAATAGCTGAGGCAATGAGAGCAGAGGGACTTAAAAAAACAGACAGAGCGATGCTTTCCCGGGCAGTAGCCGGAGTTTACAGAGAGACTCTAATCATTAACCTTCCCGGCAGCACCAAAGCCGTACGAGAAAACCTCGCCGTAGTAACCGGCGTCATTCCCCACGCTCTTGAAAAAATCAAGGGCAGCCACGAGGACTGCGCCAGAACCATAGGTTGTGAGCACCGGTAAGAAATATTATGGTTTTACATCTGATTGAGCAGCAGGTTTTGCGTTGCTGTCTGTGCTGTCGTCAGACAGGGCTTTTTTAAAGCCGCGAATCCCTTTCCCTAATCCCTCGCCTATTTGTGGAAGTTTGCTTGGGCCAAACAATACTAAAAAAATCGCTAAAATAATGAATAAATGAGTCGGTTGAAATAATCCTTCAAACATGTTCTACTCCTCCTTAGCTTACTATATATCTTTTAATTCTTGTACTCAGATTATAACAAATATTTTTGTATTTTTCACAAAAAATTTCTTCAAACCGCTACGTTTTAGCAATCTTAAAGATTGCTCCACGTTGCAAAGAATTCTGTCTCTGGTAAGGATGGATAAAACTTCAAATTCTAAGGCCACTTTCTGGCGTGATGAAGAATTCTCAGTATTTGAATAGCGGAAACATTTTTACGGTAAACTACTATGAACGGTGTTCCAGATATAACAAGTTCTCTTGTTCCTAAAACGCGCCCGCTCCGGCCTATCATTGGATATTCCCGCAAATACTCTACAGCATCTATTATTCTTTTCGCTACTAAATCCGCTGCATTGCGGTTATTCATGGCAATAAATTCTCCGGCATCTCTAATGTCCCTGAGCGCAAGGGACGTCCACTCAATATGCAGCATTACCCCATTTTTTCAGCTCTGCTACAGCCTCCTCATGACTTACAACCCCGCCCCTGTCTGCAGCCTCAATGCCCTCGCTGATTGCTTGAATATGCCATTGACGTACATTTAAAAACTCCTCAATTGCCTCAGATGCAAGAGAAGATTCCGACTGATGTTCAGATTTAGCCAAAGCACTCAATCTTTCAGATAAATCTTCGCTTATTCTTAAAGTGGTCTTCATATATTCTATCCACCTCCATATAGTTTTACTATATTATATAACAAATCTTCACTTTGTACTATTTTAGCTCTAAACAAAATTACCGTAAAATTAAAGATAGTGACAAAAAATAGCGAAAAGTACTATTATATATCCAGACGGGTGTGTCTTAGTTTTTGATACGATAGAACGTTAAGGAGTGTATATTTTAGATGAAACCCATACTTGTAGTGGACGATGACCCCCAGATGAGGGATGCTCTGAGGGAGGCCATAAAGCGGCTTGGGTTTGCTGCGGTGGTGGCTGAAAACGGACAGGATGCCCTGAATAAACTTGCTACAACTCCTATTGCACTGGTTGTGACCGATATGAAGATGCCTAAAATGGACGGTCTGACTTTTCTCAAAGAAGTGAAAAAACGTGTGGGCAGTCTGCCTGTGCTTGTGATAACAGGCTTTGGAACGGTTGAAAACGCCGTTGAGGCTATGAAAGAAGGAGCCTCAGATTATCTCATGAAGCCGTTTTCCTTTGACACCCTCACCCGTAAGATAAACTCCATAATGGATGCAATGAACTCTGTAAAGGAAATAATTACCGAAAATCCAAAAATGAAAAAAATCCTCCTGCTTGCCAACGAGGTTGCTTCAGGGGATACGACCGTGTTGATTTATGGCGAAAGCGGTACCGGTAAAGAGTTAGTTGCAAGGTTTATTCATCAATCAAGCCAAAGAAAGCAAAAACAATTTGTTGGTGTAAACTGTGCTGCAATACCGGAAAACCTTCTTGAATCCGAGCTGTTTGGGCACGAAAAGGGAGCATTCACGGGTGCTACCGATAGAAAATTGGGTAAGTTTGAACTGGCTAGCGGAGGCACCATTCTTTTGGATGAGATAGGGGAGATGCCGCTTCCGCTTCAGGCAAAGTTACTAAGAGTGCTTCAGGAAAAAGAGATTGACCGGGTCGGCGGTAAGCAGACTATCCCAATAGATACAAGAGTAATTGCCACTACCAACAGAGACCTTTACAAGGAAAGCACTGAGGGCAGGTTCAGAGAGGATCTCTATTACAGACTCAGCATCTTTCCCCTTCATATACCACCCCTTAGGGAACGCCCAGAGGATGTGATTGCACTGAGTGACTATTTTGTTAAAAAATATGCCTCACTGCTTGGCAAAGGCGTTAAGGGTATTAAAAAGGAGGCTCTCTCGGTTATTGAGAAAAACCCGTGGAGAGGAAATATCCGTGAGCTTGAAAATGTAATTCACCGCGCTGTGCTGCTATCGCGCAGTGAGTTTATAGATACCGATGATTTTTTATTTAACGACCCTGTGACACCAGTGACAGATTCTGACGCAAAGGGTATAAAGGCAATGGAAAAAGACCTTATCTTTAAAACACTTAAAGAAGTGGATGGCAATAAAACTAAGGCTGCTAAGATTCTTGGCGTAAGTGTCAGGACGATACGTAATAAATTAAACGAATATGGGAAAGATTTTCCCGGTGTGTAGGTTTTTTGGCGCTGAAACGATGGTTTTCAACCGTTTTTTGACGACTAATACGTTAGCACGCAGTGATGTTAAGCGGCTAATTTATGTTTTGTAAACAATGTGTTAAGATGTTGGTGTTAAAGTAGATATGAATATTAAGGCGTTATTTCTGTTTTGGCATGATTATTGATACATTATTACCAGCAGTTGAATGTCAGGGCACTGGGTTGCCTTTACTGACAAGGAGTGGAATGTTTATACACGACAGAGAGAGAGCGGGTAAGTGCGGCAGGATTAGTAGTCCCCTGCTGCTTATGACATTATCCGCTGAGGAGCGGTCACATGGATGAAGGAGTTAAAACACTCACCACCTTAATGGACTTTACGACGCTCAGAAATAAGGTATTGTCTTCAAACATAGCAAACTCCGATACGCCGGGATATACGGCAAAAGAGGTGGATTTCAGTGCATTCTTTGATAAGGCAAGGTTGAAGATGGTTTCAACGTCTCCGATGCACTATGAAATCGGAACGCAGCCCGGTCATGATGGCGCAGTGATGAATGAAGATACCCTGTTTTGGGGCGATAAAAATAATGTGGAACTTGATATGGAGGTCGCAAAGATGACCGAGAATGGTTTACTATACCAGGGAGCGACTAAGTTGATTTCAACAAAGTACAGGCTGTATAAAGCGGCAGCCAAAGTGACGGCACAGTAGGATGGAAGTCTTTGGCGTATTTAAGGTAAGTGCGTCGGCACTTGAGGCACAGCGTGAGCGTATGAACACGATAGCCTCCAATTTGGCTAACATCCATACAACGCAGACAAAAGAGGGCGGCCCATACAAAAGACACGACGTCGTGTTTCAGACGGCTTTGTTAGACCCGGATATAAGAAACCACACCGAGGGAGTGAGGGTTGCTCAGATTTACGAGGACCCTAATCCACCCATGATGGTCTATGACCCGTCGCACCCAGATGCTGATGAGCGCGGCTACGTGGCTATGCCAAACATAAATGTTGTAGAGGAAATGGTCAATATGATGATGGCCACCAGAGCGTATGAGGCTAATGTTGCTGCCTTTAACGTATCTAAAAGCATGTTTTTGAAAACTTTGGATATTGGGAAATAAGCCATGGCTGATTTTAGTAAGATTACTGGAACAAATTTTGCGCAGGAGCTTAACAAGCAAAAACCTGCCAGCACTAATGACAGCAGTGTCGGAGGGGGATTTGACACTGTCTTAAAGGATGCTCTTACAAAGGTAAACAATATCCAGAAAGAGGCGGATAAAGCAATCGAGGATCTTGCCTCAGGGGGCGACATTAACAATGCTGTGCTTGCCATGGAGAAAGCCGACATGTCATTCCAGATCATGCAAGAGGTGAGAAACAAGCTTCTTAGTGCCTACGAAGAGGTTATGAGGATGCAGGTATAGGGGTTCCGGATTCTCACTGGTTGAGCTTTTGAGCATGGCGGCCTGTGATTTGGATGAGTAAATTATATGGCTGACATTAAACTATTAGTTGACAAAGTAAAAAATTGGCCGGATAAAAAGAAGGCCGTTATGGCCGGATTTCTCGTGTTAGGTCTGGCTGCTGTCATAGTGTTGTTTGCGTGGAGTCAGAAAGTGCCCTATCAGGTCTTGTTTTCCAATTTAGCCGACGAGGATGCTGGTAAAATTGTTGCTAAACTCAAAGACCTTAAAGTTCCGTACAAGGTCACGCAAAACAGTGTGATGGTGCCGCAGGATAAAGTCCACGAACTCAGGATTCAGCTTGCCACTTCAGGGCTGCCTCAGGGCACGGGCGTTGGATTTGAGATTTTCGATAAACCTGATTTTCAGGCCACTGATTTTGTCCAAAAATTAAATTACAGAAGGGCACTTGAGGGCGAGCTGGCAAGAACCATCGCCTCACTGGAGGAAATAGATAAGGCAAAGGTACATCTTGCCGTGCCCGAGAAATCTCTGTTTGTTAAAGACAAAGAGCTGCCCACAGCCTCAATCGTAGTGAGTCTGAAACAGAAGAAGGCGCTTACTCAGGAACAGGTACAGGGTATCGTACATCTTGTGTCAAGCAGTGTCGAGGGTCTTATTCCAAACAACATCACAGTGCTAAACAGTCAGGGGGAGCTTCTTACACGTCCAACCGATGAGTTGATAGGTCTTACCGCTACACAGCTTGAGTATCAACGTAAGATGGAAAAAGAATTTCAGCAGCGGATTGGTGAAATTCTTGGCCCCATTGTTGGACGGGAAAAGGTCAAAGCACGGGTCAGTCTTGAACTGGATTTTGCAAAAATAGAAAAGACAGAGGAAAAATATGACCCTGAGGGAGCCGTTGTCCGCAGTGAGCAGTCAATGAAGGAAAAATCGGTAACGACAGGCCCAGGCGGAATTCCCGGAGTTCAGTCCAACCTTCCCGGTAAAACCCCTCTTTCGGGCGCAGGAATGCAGACCTCTACTCAAAAACAAAGTGAAACGACAAACTACGAAATATCTAAAGTGGTAAGCCATGTGACAGGCCCCTATGGTTCTATAAAAAGGATATCAGCAGCAGTGCTGGTTGACGGCGTGTTTAAAGAGAAGAAGGATGCTGCTAAAGATTCCAAAGACGCCAAGAATGCCAAGAAGAAAACCGAACCTGAGCAGGTATATGTAGCCAGAACCGATGCTGAGTTGAAACAGTACGGAGACTTGGTAAAGAAGGCAATCGGCTTCATTGAAAAGCGCGGCGATGAGGTGACAGTAATAAACATGGCATTTAGCGGGATTCCTAAGGAGGAACCTGAAAAGCGCGATTATGTCAAAGACAGCGTGATGCTTGCAAAGTATTTGGCTCCGGTATTGCTTGCGCTGTTGTTTATAATTTTTGTGGTGCGTCCAGTTATAAAGTCTTTGACAGAGCCGCCTCCGACGCCTGAATTGCCCAAGCTAAAACCAATGCCTGAGCTTATAGATAAAGAAGCAAAACCAGTGCAGAAAGCGGCTGAGCCTGAAAGACAAAGAGATGTGTCAATGCCTCCAGAGGAGGAACCAGGTATATTGCAGGACTTAAACGACTGGGCTAAGTGGGTACAGGATAATCCCAAACAGGCATCCCAGATGGTAAAAGAGTGGATGGAACACGAGGAGGCATAAAGAGTATGGCTGAAGATAGAAAAATTCCTAAAAGCGCTAAGTTGGCAGACATAAAGTTTGCGATTGAGCGTAAAGATGCAGTTAAAGTCCCTGTCATAAATAAGTTCAAGATGACTGAGGAGTTGGCTGACTGGTCTAAGTGGATTAAAGATAATCCTGCTAAGGCAGCAAAAATAGTAAGACAGTGGTTGGAGAGTGAGGAGAAATAGAGCATGGCAATGCAATTGACAGGTTTTGAGAAAGCCGCAATATTTTTGACCGCTATTGGCGAGGATGCCGCTGCCGAGATTATGAAAACTCTCGACATGAAAGAGATAGGTAAGATTGCCAGTGTGATGACAAAAATAAAATCCCTGAAAGAAGATGAAGTGAAGGCGGTTTTTCAAGAGGCCTCTAAGAAGATAGAAAAGGGCGAAATGTACATGGGCGGTAACGATTACGTAAAAAATATGTTAATCAAAGGTCTTGATGAGAAAACCGCCAAAAAAATAATGGAAAAAGCCGCTATTGAGGCTACCCTTGATAACCTAAAGAAAGTGGACGCTAAAAAGCTGACCAATTTCCTTCTTACCGAGCATCCCCAGACTATAGCTCTGATTCTAAGTTTACTTGATCCTGGGCAGGCCGCAATTGTGCTTCAAACCCTGCCCAAGTCGTTAAAAGTGGACGTGGCAATGCGAATGGCAACAACTGAGGGAATACCAATGGACGCCATAGAAGAGATAGAGGATGTGCTTAAGAGTGAACTCGACCTTGACAGAGGAGAAGGAATAAAAGTGGGAGGCGTCAAAAAGGTTGCTCAGATACTAAACTCAATAGATAAAGCAACTGAGGAGCTGATTCTTGAAAACATAGAAAGTCATGACTACGAACTAGCAGATGCTATAAGACAGTTCATGTTTGTATTTGAAGACCTTACGAGGCTTGATGACAGGGGTATTCAGATGGTTCTTAAGGAGGTCAGCACAGAGGACTTGTCGCTTGCGCTTAAAACCGCCTCAGAAGGTCTTAAAGAGAAGGTGTTTAAGAACATGTCAAAGAGAGCAGCAGAGATACTCAAAGACGAGATGGAGTCAAAGGGCCCTGTGAGGGTGTCGGAGGTTGAAAAGTCTCAGCAGAATATAATTAAGATAGCCAGAAAACTCAGTGAAGAGGGTAAGATAATCCTGCCCGGAAGCTCTGAGGAAGAACAACTTGTATAGGTCGGGGGTCATAAAGGGTATCAGCGTTGAGCGATTTTTGATGCCCTCTTTAGATAGAAGAGACAGCGATAATGTAGAAAGTGAGAGAGAGGCAGCTGTTGATGACACACCCTCAGAAAGTGCACAAGACTCTGAACCGCTTGAAGGTGAGAGCGCTCCCGAAGATCAGTTAAGCAGCCCTCAGCCGCAGCAACCCGCTCCTGAGCCGGAGGAACCACCGCCAACCCCTGAGGAAATCATCAGAGAAGCACAGGAAACTGCCCTGCAGTTAGAACAAGAGGCGCAAAAACAAGGTTACGAAAATGGTTTTAACGAAGGAATTGAGGCTGGCAAAAACCAAGCTATTGCGGAGTTTAATCAAAAAAATCTGCCTCTTTTAGATGCACTTGCTAAAATAATAGAGGACCTCCGTAATGTTAAAGAAGGGGTACTAAACACACTTCAACCAAAGGTTGTGCAACTGACTCTGGATGTGGCAAAGGCTGCGCTTTTGGGAGAACTTAAAATTAACCCAGAGGTTTTAATAAGGCTTACCAAAGAAGGAATAAACAGACTTAAAAAGACCGGTGCTGTAACAATAAAGCTAAACCCAGCGCTTTACGATATGTTTATATCCAAAAAACCTGAACTGACCGAATTAAACCCTGAGATACTGTTTGAAGTTGATCCGGCACTGCCTCTTGAGGGCGTTGTCGTTATTGGCCCGCTTGAGGAGGCTTCTGTTAACCCGCTTGAGCTTCTGGATAACATTATAGAGGATATGAGGGAACACGATGCAGGCGGTTGATCTTGACTCCTACATTGATGTTGTAAACAAGTCCGACCCGCTAAGAGTTTATGGGAGGGTGGTTGAAATAACCGGAATTCTCATAAAATGCACCGGAGTAAATGCAGCGGTAGGGGAAACCTGTTTAATATACTCAGACAACAGTGATCCTTTGGATGCTGAGGTGGTAGGGTTTAAAGACGGCAGAGTGCTTCTTATGGCAACTGGAGATATTTCTCTGATAAGACCTGGGGCACGGGTCAGAGCGATGGGACGCAAGGTATCGGTGCGTGTGGGGCCTGAGCTGATAGGACGTGTGGTCAGCGAATCAGGGGAGCCGCTGGATAGTAAAGGTTTGATACGTGCCTCTCATTATCCGCTGTATTCAACGCTGGTTAATCCTCTGCAAAGGGAGCGGATTAGTGAGCCTATAGACATTGGTATTTCAGCGATAAACGGACTTTTAACAATTGGCAAGGGACAGAGGATAGGCATAATGTCGGGTGCTGGCGTGGGAAAGAGCGTCCTTCTGGGTATGATGGCAAAATATACGCGTGCGGATTTAAACGTAATCGCTCTGATAGGTGAGAGAAACCGTGAGGTGAGGGAGTTTATAGAGCGCGACCTCGGGCCTGAGGGATTGAAACGCTCTGTCGTTGTGGTTACAACCTCTGATCAGTCCCCCGTTGCAAAAGTCAGAAACGCATTCGTAGCAACGGCAATTGCAGATTACTTCAGGTCAGAGGGTAACGATGTGCTGCTTTTTATGGATTCTCTTACAAGAGTTGCAATGGCGCAAAGGGAGATAGGGCTTGCTACAGGGGAGCCTCCGGCCTCTAAGGGATACACACCGTCAGTGTTTGCGCTCCTGCCAAAACTGCTTGAACGCGCTGGAACTATAAAGGGAAAGGGCAGCATCACGGGGCTTTACACGGTGCTTGTGGAGGGTGATGATCTGACAGACCCCGTGGCTGATATTGCTACTTCAATCCTTGACGGCCACATTATTCTTTCCAGAGAGCTTGCTATGGAAAACCACTACCCTGCCATAAACATTTTGCGCTCAATCAGCAGAGTAATGCCTGACATAATAGAGGAAAAACACAAAACCGCAGCAGGCAAATTTATGGAGACTATGGCTGTTTATAAGAGATTTGAGGATATGATAAACCTTGGAGCCTATAAAGAGGGATCAAATCAAAAGGTGGATTTTGCACTTTCTATGATAGAAAAACTAAATGGTTTCTTAAGGCAGTCAATGACGGAGTCCAGAGATTTTGCAACGACAACGGACTTACTTCACAAGCTTTTTTAGGTGAAAAATAGCTAATGGCAAGACTTGACACGCTTAAACGGATTATACAGGTGAAGGAGTACAAGAAATCTGAGGCTGAGCTTGAGCTTCAAAAGGCATGGAGGGTGCTGAGAGCAGAACAAACTCAGCTTGACTTGCTGGAAAGACATCTGTCAGAGAACACAGCTATTTTGGACAGAAAGAAAAACTCAAGAAACATTAATGTTTATGAACTTACCCTATATTATGATTACATAGATACCCTCTACAAAAAAATTGATGCACAAGTTAAAGTTGTAGCAGCGAAAACTATAGAGGTAGAAAAAAGACAGACAGAGCTAATAGAGGCTTACAGAGAGGTGAAAACGGTGGTTGTATTGAAAGACCGTGTGGTAACAGAGGAACGTAAAAAAATGGAGAGGCAAACACAGCGTGAAATGGATTTCGTATATTTATCAAGGCTCCCTCGCAATTAGTCTGATTTGCAGTTTGCTCGTTCTTGTGCCCTGCTCCAGCGTACAGGCACAGGATGACTGTGCGTCAAGGCAAAAGGAAATTGCGTTGAAAGAAGACAGTCTAAAAAAAGAGGCAGCACGTCTTGATGCGCTTAAAACAGACATAGACGATAAAATGGCAAAGTATCAAGCTATTCTCAAACAGATAGATGATGCCCTGCAAAAACTGAAACAGCCAGATGATGAGCGCTTTAAGCGCGTTGTGAAAGACTACGAGGCTATGCCGACTGAGGAGGCAGGGGCACGCATAAGCGCCCTCGATGAGGACACCGCCGCTAATCTTCTCCTAAAGATGAATCCCAAAAAGGCAGGCGCCGCAATGGCACAGATAGAGCCAAGAAAGGTTGCTTCTCTTACTGAAAAAATGACAAGTATTAAGAAAAGTTTTCCTCTAAAGTGAAAACTTTTTCCCATCTGTCTGAGTGTTATACTTAAAAACATTTCTCTTGTACTAAGTTATGCTCAAAGATATAAATAAAAGACATGGATTCCTGCCTTCGCAGGAATGACAAGATAGTAACCACCCCTTTGTCATCCCGCACTTGTTGCGGGATCCAGTCCTTTTTCTCCACCATTACATCCTATTACTTTTTTGGCAGCAACTCGGTATTAATCCTTACATATTCGGTTTGGTATGATATTTGCTATTACATGTTGTATGAGTGACATAAATGTAGCAAATTTACTCGGAGCCGGAGGTCAGGCATCGCAGGCACCACAAATGGGAGTGCCTCATGGTATGGGCAATACGCCGAGTAAGTTTGGATCGGTTTTAAATAAGGTACTTGTTGATAAGGAAAGTACAGAGTTGGCAGGCAATGTGGCAGCCTCTATGCTTTTAATGAATATGTTGGGCGGCGCTGCTCCCACAACAAATCCACCTGAGGGAACATCGGCTGATACGGCAACAGTTTCAGTCCAAAAAGCTGCTCCCCCCATAGACATGACAGCCCTTGGCAAAACTGCTGTTTTAAATCCTAATGGAGATAAAGAGATTAAAAAATCTGCAGATGTACCAAAACAAGACGATAAAAACACTGATGATAAAAGCAATAAAGATACAGGTTCGGCTGAAAAGACAGTGTCAGATGCCAATACTGCAGAGCTTCTAAAGGAGTCAGCCACAAAAAACGACGGCGCTGCTGAGGAAAAAGCGCAGGCATCAGATGCAATGAACGCAGCAATTGAAAATCTATTCAAGGATAATACGAAGACTAACACACCAAAAGAAAAGTCGGATGCTAACGCACCAAAAGAGATGTTAGATGCTAACGCACCAAAAGACAAGTTAGACACTAACCCACAAGTGGGTAAATTTGATGTCGGTGACACACAGATAAAAGAGGTAGTACAATCTCAGACAGATAACAATACCGGAGAAAAAAAGCAGGATAAACCCGCTGATACCAAAACCGGCAAGGAACAGGTGGTAGAGTTTAACGACACACAGGGTTCTCAACAAGCCCTCGGTGCAGAAAAAGCACCCACTGCAGTGCCTCGTGACGTAAACAACGAAAACGCTGTCCCCAAAACAACTGTTCAAATAAACGAGCACACCTTCAGTGTAAGCAAACTTAGCGACAGCTCAATAGAGGTAAGGCTGGAGCCAGAGGGTCTTGGCTCTGTGAAAATACACTTAAACATGGAAAACGGCACTCTTCATGCCGACATAAGAGCCTCAACTGAGGCAGCAAAGACAATAATTGAAAAGAATCTAAACGATATAGTGAAAACCTTAACACAAGAGGGTTTAACGGTAGGGGACTTCTCTGTTTCATTAAAAGACAAAGGTAACCAAGGTGAGTATAAAAAACAGCCCGGAGCCGCTGATAAGAAGATTTCCCGGGTGGATTTACCAGAGGATGAGGAGGTTACACCAGTGAAACGCTATAGTTACTCAGATAACGGCAAGGTAAACATATTTGCTTAGGCAAAAGGAGGGATAGATATGAATACGACATCAGCCACAGATTCGTCAAGCAGCAGCACATCGAGCGCTACATCCAGCTCAAGCTCTTCAACAAGCGGTGCATTAGGTACGTCTGATTTTCTACAGCTTTTCACAAAGCAGCTTCAGTATCAAAATCCGTTAGACCCTATGGATTCATCTAACTTTACAAGTCAGTTAGCGCAATTCTCATCGGTTGAGGCTCTTACTAACATACAAAGCGGGATTTCAACTCTAAACAAGTATTCAAACTCTTTAAATAATATGATGGCGTCAAACATGATAGGCAAATACGTTACAATGAATGATGGGACAAAAGGGCAAATAACAGGAATCAGTTTCAGCGATGGGGTTTCCTCGCTGGCTTTAAGTGATGGCAGTACCGTTTACATGGGTAACGTTAAGGAAATAAGTTTAAACAGCACAAGTTCGTCGTCATAATTGGCTAATGAAACAAGATAGGAGGGTATAAGATATGTTATCATCACTTTGGACAGCAGTCAGCGGAATGAACTCAAACAGCACCTCATTGAGTGTTGTTGGTGACAACATTGCAAATATGAATACAACCGGTTTTAAATCAAGCAGGGCAGATTTCGGCGATGTACTGAGTCAGGCTATGATTGGAACAGGTGGTGGACAAGTTGGTAAAGGTTCGTATGTTACAAATATAGACGCTCTTTTTACTCAAGGATCTTTCATTACCACTAACAACCCGACTGATTTAGCAATAGATGGTAACGGATTTTTTATAGTAAAGGATGATGGTTCAACAACGGCTTCAAACTCATCATATTATACCCGCGCAGGCAACTTTAGCATTGATAAAAGCGGTTATATGGTAACCCCAAGCGGTTTAAGAGTGCAAGGTTATATGGCAAGTGACATTTCCAGTTCATCAGTTTCAAGCACCAGTTTATCGGGTAATCTTACCGATATTAAGATAAACATGAATGTAAGTGCTGCGAAGGAGACGTCTAATGTTGACTGGAAAGTAAATTTAAACTCATCGTCAAGTATAATAACAGCTGCCTTTACACTTGACAGCAACGGAGACGGTGTAAATGAAGACCCTGCTAATTATAACTACTCAACCTCAACCACGATATACGATTCGCAAGGTGGCGCACACGACATAACCGCATACTACACGAAAACGGCAGACAACAAGTGGCAGGTACATTATGCTTATCAGCAGTCAAGCTCAAGCAGTGTTCTAACCCTTGCCTCATCAAGCGCCACACAGACGCTGACATTTAACACCAGCGGCAATCTTGTAAGCGATGGTACCGGAACAGATGTCTCTGCAATTACAGAACCGAGCATTACGTTTAACTTTCTCGGCGGCGTTGCTACTGACCAGTCGGTTAGTTTTAACTTTGGAACATCTATACTTCAAGGCGGTTCTGGGGCAAATACAACTCAGCAGCTGGCAGATAGTTCGCAGGTTCTTGATGTTAGTCAGAATGGTAACTCATCTGGAACATATTCAAGTATGAGTATTGATTCTTATGGCAAGATAACAGCCACATATACAAACGGTTTGACGAAAGTTATCGGGCAGCTTGCGTTAGCTCGTTTTAATAATCCCAATGGGTTGAAAAAAGAAGGTGCAAATATGTATGGCGTAACCCCTGATTCTGGCGATGCCATAGTTAACACAGCACAGACAAGCGGCCTTGGAGCAATAGATGAGGGCAAACTGGAACAAAGCAACGTTGACCTTGGCACTGAGTTTGTCATCATGATTACTAACCAGAGAGCCTTTCAGGCAAACTCTAAGTCCGTTCAGACAACGGATGAATTGCTGCAGGATATACTGTCGCTTAAGAGATAATGTAATGGTTGATACTAAGAGACTGAGTGCCATTTTAGTGTAGGATTATTATGTTTATGACAGTGAAAAAGTGTACTACAATTCCTGAAAGGCTTTGCGTAACAGCAAGCCTTTTCAGTGTTATATGCTGCTTCTTAATCTGTCAGCAGGCAGGAGCTCAGCCGCAAGACAGTCTTTCCGGTTTTTACCGCGTATCGGTTGACACACTGCCGGTTTATACAGAGCCGTCTGAGGATGCGCCGGTTTCACTTCATCTTCTCAAGGGTATGGAAATAGAACCTGTTGACAACACTCAGTCTGAAGGGTTTCAGTGGTTTGAGATAAAAATTAACGGTGGCTCGTTTTGGTTAAAGCACAGAGACCTCCTTACAAATAAAACCTATGTTGATACAAAGTATGAACGAAAGGAGGAGGAGTTTTTCAATCTTTCAAATTCGGACAAGAAGATACTGGTTAATAAGGAATCAAGAATTCTCATTTTATATGAAAAATACGGCAACACATGGAAAGAAAAGAAGAGCTACCATGTGGGACTTGGCAGTTTTTCCGGCAAAAGACTCAGCACAAGTTTAACATTTCAACCGAGAGTGTGTCTGGTGTTAATGAGAGATAACGGGTTTAAGTTGTATGAAAAACCACTGAGTAAATTTCCTGATGCACAAAAAGCCAGAGCTGTTGTTTTTGTGGATAGAGACACCAAAAAGATAACAGTCTATGAAACAGTCTCAGGGAAATGGGTAAAAAGAGACAATCAATACAGATTAGGTGATAAAATTATTTTTTCATCAGCGCTTGTATGGTTTTACGATGACAGATTCAATTTAATTTACAACGATGATCTTTTTCCTAAAAGGGTTAAAGGTGACAGAAGGACTCCCGAGGGGATTTACTACATAGCCGATATAAACCATGTAAGCCAGTTTGGCAGAGATCCGGATACAGGGGCGGGGCTTCCGTCTTTTTTGATTAGTTATCCAAACCATATGGATGCCTGGCGTGGTCTTACAGGGGGCATAATAAGCGTTACAGAGTACAATCAGATAACAGAGGCAATTGAAAATAGTAATATTCCTCCACAAAACACGCCGCTTGGCAGCCTTATAATGATTCATGGCGGGGGCGAGGCTGATTGGACGGCAGGGTGTGTTTCCTTAAACGACAGGGACATGAAAGAACTTGTTTCTGAGGTAGAGCTGCACACACCGGTTTTTATAAAGTAGGATTGTTTGAGCCGCACTTGCAAATATCTTCATGATTATTAGAAAATAAGTGGTTGTCAGCATTGCGTAACGATGTTTAAAAGGTTATACTAAAGTCAGAGTGACGGGGGATGCGTTGAAAGACATAATAATGGTCATTGACGATGACGAAAGTGTACGGTTGGCAGTTAATAAGATACTGCAGCGGGATGGCTACGAGATAATAACAGCGATAAATGGTATTGAGGCGTTGGATTCTTGTAAAAAGCAGCAACCGTCGCTTATAGTGCTGGATATGAAAATGCCAGGCATGGGTGGAGTGGAGTTTTTGGAGGAATTAAAGACAATATCCCAAAAAAATGTGTGTCCGATAATAGTGCTCTCAGGGCATGCTAACGACGACTACATTGAGAAGTGCTTTGAGTGGGGCACGATAGCGTTTTTAACAAAACCCTTTAACATATATGAATTGCGGGGTATGGTAAGAAATATTTTAAGGCTTAGTAAGACTGAGCAAGCGCTAAGAAACGAGATACATGAGCGATGGGAGGCTGAAAAAAAACTCCGTCATAACTACCGGATACAATCGGTCATAGCATTGCTGTTAAGCAAATCACTGGAAAACATAGATATTCATGAGTACCTTAACGAGGCGATTAACTTAATAATGTCAATCCCGTGGCTAACGTTTGAAAACAAAGGCGCAATATTTCTGACAGAGAACAATCCCTCAGAGCTTGTTCTTAAGGCTCACAGAGGGCTTCCCGATGAAAACATCAAGCAGTGCAATATAGTCCCCTTTGGGACTTGCCACTGTGGACAGGCAGCTCTGCAACAGAAAATAATTTTTACTCCTACAACAGACGATAGCCACACTATCAGATATGAAGGGATGTCACCGCATGGCCACTACTGCACCCCGCTTGTGTATAACGATAAAACCCTTGGAGTGCTTAACATATACTTAAGAGCAGGACACTCTGACGATTCAGGCGAAAAGGAGATTCTAAGCGCTGTCTCTAACGCTCTGGCCAGCGTAATAGTGCGCAAAAGGGCTGAGGAGCACCAACAGCACAGTATAGAAAGACTCAACAGAAACATAAAAGATGTGGTAGAGGCGATGTCACATGCCGTAGAGGCAAAGGATCCATACACGGCAGGACATCAGCGCCGCGTGTCTCTGCTTGCGGTAAGAATAGCCCAAAAGATGGAGCTTCCCGATGATGTTACTGATTGCATAGAGCTTGCCGGTATAATACATGATTTGGGGAAAATCGCTATTCCCTCTGAGATATTAAGTAAACCCGGTCAGTTGAATAAGATAGAATTTTCACTGATTAAAACCCACTCAAAGGTCGGTTACGATATTCTAAAAGACATAGAATTCCCTGGGCCTGTTGCAGAGGTAGTGCTTCAACATCATGAAAGACTAAACGGCACAGGTTATCCAGCCGGCTTAAAAGCTGAAGAGATACTAATTGAGGCACGTATTATGTGTGTTGCCGACGTGGTTGAGGCAATGGCATTCCACAGACCCTACAGGGCAGCTCTTGGAATTGAAAAAGCAGTTGAGGAAATAACAAAAAACAGCGGCATTTTATATGATCCAGTAGTTGTTGAGGCTTGCATTGAGGTAATTAAGACAGGATTTACATTTGAGTCGTAAAGTATTTTAGACTGGAGGTAAAAAAACATGGCAACAGCAATTGACACGTTAAAGATATACGAACGGCTTAAGAGCGCAGACCTTAGCGATAAGGCTGCTAAGGAAATTGCAGAGGTGGTTAGGGAGTCCTCTGAACTATCGTCAACTACAAAGGAGACTATGAGGGAGGAGCTGTCAAAAGAATTCGTTACGAAAACTGATTCGCTTGCCGCTAAAGCCGAACAAAAGACTGAAATATCCGAAGTAAAATCCGAAATTCTCAAAGTAAAATCCGAACTAAAGGCTGAAATATCTGAGGTAAAGGCTGAACTAAAGTCTGAAATATCCAAAGTAAGAACCGAACTCCTCGACACAAAAGCCGAACTCCTTAAGTGGATGTTTATTTTCTGGGCAAGCCAAATAGGAATTATAGTTGCTCTGATTAAGTTTTTAAAATAATGAGGGAAAGGAATCAGGGAGTTAAATATGGGACTATTTTCTACTAAAAAGAAAGCTGATGATTGTGATGAAGCCACTGTTGAGTGTCTTACCGAGAAATTAACTCATCTGGGCGAACACAAGAGTTTTCTTATACAGGCAGTTAAGACATTGATAGTCTTCCTTAAGGAGTTTTCGTTTGACATAAAGGAAATAGATTCTGATAAATTCAAGGACAGGATGGATGAGTTTTCTGAGGATGTCTCTAAGGAGGAAAAGGTAAAACGCCTTCAGAGTGTTCTTGAGAGAAGTAAAGAAACAATAATCTCATTCATTGAAAGTAAAAAGGTTTATTTTAAAGAGAGGGAGTCCGAGTATAAAACGATTATTGATTTACTGTCAAAGGGAATATCTGCGCTTGAGACCGGGAACATGGATTTTAACCGGAAAGTTTATGACAGAAGCGAAAAGATAGGGAAAATAACCCTGCTGGATGACATAAAAAAGATAAAAGAGGAAATACGAAGTGAGGTTGAGCACATTCAGGATGCGATAAGACAAAAGGAAACGGCAGATTCAAAGCAGTTAGAAAATCTCACAAAAGAGGTTTCAGCTCTTAGAGAGGATTTAATGAAGGCTCGCACGGACTCTCTGCTGGATGGCTTAACCGGAGTGTATAACCGCATGGCTTATGAAAGTTATATGCGTAAACTTATGGATGCCAACACGGTAGATGGCTTAGGGTTTTCAATGCTTATGATTGATATCGATAACTTTAAGAGCATAAATGACACCTATGGACATCAGACCGGTGACAGGGCGTTAGTGGCAATGGTGCAAGTGTGCAGGGAGCATATCAGAAAGGATGATTTTTTTGCCAGATACGGCGGAGAGGAATTTGTAGTGATTCTGCCGGATACATCACTAAAAAATGCCTCTAAGAGGGCAACCGCTATATGCAAATCTGTAGAGAGTTCCCGATATAAACTTGACGGCGACTATGAGGGCAAATCACTTGCCTTTACGGTCAGTGTGGGGGTAAGTGTTTTTCGTAATGGAGAGAAGTCTGGTGTAACAACAGAAAGGGCGGACAAGGCTCTTTATATGGCCAAACACACCGGTAAAAACCGTGTCGTTACGGAAAATGAATTAATAAAATAAGTTTGTCCTTTATGTTAAATTATAACGTGAGAAAATAGAATTTTGGAGGTAAAAATGAAGATAATCGTAAAAATGCTGCTACTCTTAACTGTGATGTCAATTATGAGCACAGAGGCATTTTCAGAATGTTTAAAAGGAGATTGCAGAAACGGTGAAGGCATCTTAGTGTTTGCCGATAAATCAAAGTATGCCGGCGAGTTTAAAAATGGCAGCCCCGAGGGCTCAGGAGTATATACCTTTGCCGATGGCAGCAAGTATGCCGGTTCGTTTAAAGACGGTAAAAGGGACGGGCAGGGAGTTTATACATTCGCTAACGGCAACAAGTATGCCGGAGACTACAAAGACGATAAGCAAAACGGGCTTGGTGAATTCACGTGGAAAGAGGGAATGAAATTTACCGGAGAGTTTACTGATGGAAAGATGAAACACGGTTTATACACATGGCCTAACGGCACAAAGTATGAGGGAGACTTTAAAGACGGTAAAATGGATGGGCAGGGTACATACACAGACCCCTCAGGGATAATTTATAATGGCGCTTTTAAAGACGGGAAAAAAGAGGGTCACGGCACCTACACCTACACGGATAGAAGCAGCTATGAGGGGGAATTTAAGGACGATAAGAAAAACGGCCCCGGTGTGCTTACGTATCCTGACGGCTCAAGAAAAAACATGGTATTTGTAAACGATAAACCCGTGCAAGGCATGGAGAACAAACAGTGAGGATTGTGCTATGAAAGAAAGCTGTCCAGGTAGCAAGGAGATTACTAATCCATATCCTGAGCATCTTCTGTGTATATTTTGCGGTCACTCAAACGAGATATGGTCTGACGAAAGTGAGATGAACTGCAGCAGTTGCAAAGCTCTATTAACGAGAGAGATGAAACCAACGTGTATCCAATGGTGTCCAGCGGCTAAGGAGTGCATTGGAATTGAAAAATATGAAAGATTAATGAAAGCTGGTCATTAGGCGCTATCACGGTGGGACTGAAATTAATAGTTTTTGATTTGGACGGCACCTTAATAGATTCAGTTGAGGATATAGCTGCCTCGTTAAATTATGCAATAGCTACAGTGGGTCTAAAGGCATTGAGTTCATCGGCAGTGGTCAGCCTTGTTGGAGAAGGAGTTGGGAAGCTTGCAGAAAGAGTGCTTGGCAGCGGTCTTCTTCACAAAAAGGAATCCGTCTTAAAGACCTTTTTTACTCACTATGAGGCTCACATGCTTGATAAAACAAGGGCCTATGATACGGTAGTGGAAACTCTTACAGCACTTTCCTCATACAACATGGTGGTTGTAAGTAACAAAACTGAAGCGATGTCAAAACTTGTCATAGAGAGGCTGAATCTGTCAAAGCATTTTAAATATGTGTTTGGTCACGATTCTTTTGCCAAATGTAAGCCATCCCCAATGCCGATACTAAAAGCAATGGAGCTTTGCGGCACTTCACAAACTGAGACAATTGTCGTAGGGGATAGTTCCTTTGATATTGAAGCAGGAAAACGAGCCGGCACTAAGACTGTCGCTTGTGCCTACGGTTACAGGTCAATAGAGACTCTTACGGCGGCTGACTATATAATCAAAGAGCGGTTAATTGAACTTTTGCCAATTGTAAAAACACTCAGTTGACAAGTTGATTCACATCAGGTTTATTTATTAAAAAAGAATGTGTTATGATTTTATCACGATAATTTATCAGGAGGTGAGTGTATGTTTTTAAAGAAGTTTCTACTTATAATTCCGTTAATCGTGGTGTTTTTAGCAAGCGGATGTATGAATACCACAGGGGTTAAGCCTGAGAGTGAGCAGGGTGCTGCTACTACTGAACCTCCAGCAGAACCTGTGCGTATGTCTTTGATGGGCACTGACTTTGAAGATATAGAAGTACCGGCAGAGCTTGAAATAGTTCAGGATGAGTCCGTAATGTTGAATACAAACAATTATAGCGGCGGCACTCTTGTTTACCGCGGCAACGTAACGATAGAATCGGTTATGAAGTTTTTCAGAGTAAGTATGCCTAAAAATGGCTGGGAATTTGTAGCCTCGGCATTTGCTAAGAAGTCAACGCTGTTAACATTTATAAAGCCCTATAAAAACTGTATGATATTTATTCAAGCTCCCGGAGACTGGCAGAGAAACACACGCGTGCAGATATGGATAGGGAACTCTGCCCAGAAGAATGCGCCTGTACTTGATCAGGGCTTAAAGGGCAAACGTCCACATGTTGAGGAGCCGGCTATAAGGGTTAAATAGCAGAGTTGGCGATTGGTTAACCGCCGTTACCGAATCCGCTCTGAACATTGCGGATTTTTTTGGCAAGCTCTCTCATAGCGTCAACGACAGTGACTCCCTCAGACATTCTGGTACTTACGTATTCTGCCTTGGAAAGCTCGTTGATAACGTGGTCTGCGGGGCCTCCCATTTTGCACTCATTTATACCCTCTTGCAGTTGCTGAGTTATACAGGTCTCTATCTCCACAGTGGAAAATTTCTGTGCCAATTCCTTTATTTCTTTTATGTTTATGCTTTGCTTTTCCATTAAACGTATCCCTCCTGAAATTGTACAAATACAACGATATTATATGATAAGTGCCGCCGATTTTTCAAGTCTTTGATTTTAAGAAAATAGAGAGTCCTTTTTCTCAACCTTTGTTTTTCTTTTAGGGTTCTTTACGGAGTCATCCGGTTTCTCCGTCTCATCGGGTCTTTCTTCAAAATCTTTCAGCACATTTTCCAATTCCTCCTCAGTGCTTCTTAAGCGTGACTTGCACAACTTTATAAGACCAACTGCCGTCTGTACCTTCTCTGTAAGTAAATCAACATCAATTGTCTCATTTTCAATTTCCGTGATTATCCCCTCAATTTCTTGTATAGCCTCCGAGTATTTTTTTGTCACAGGTTTATACCTCTTTATTGTTGAATTTTGGAGATAGAGCACGAGTCACTGTGCTCTCAATATGCCCTGACGCAAGAATTGTCTGAAGTTTCATTCCCTCTTTTACCTGTTCTGATGATTTTATGAGACCCCCTCCTTCACCCATAGTTATACTGTAGCCGCGTTTCAGCACATTTTCAGGATTTAAGTTAGCGGCAGATGTCGTTAAAGTCTTTAATCTCTCACGCTCTTTACTAACAAGTTTTTTGAGCGATAGTTCAAGCCGGTTTCTAAGGTAATCAACTCTGGTTTTAAGAGTACGTATATCACCAACTGCAATAGTTTTAAATTTTTCAGCCAGCACTGTGACATGATTTCTATGCCGGTGCATAATTTTAAGTGTAGTATGAAGGGTTGTGCTGTAGGATTTAATCGCATACCTATTCCTTAAAATTGCAGCCGATGCTCCCTGTTCAAGAGCCTTGTAAAGTGTAATCAGTTCAGTGTTAAGCGTACTCTCTCTGTCTCTGACAGCAATAACCAACTCTGCAAGCCTGCTGTCAAGAATTTCCTCAAAAGCTCTAACCCGCTCTATTATAAAAGCTGCGGCAGCCGTAGGGGTCTTTACCGATGTGTGACTGACCTCATCTATTACGGAGCGATCCCTTTCGTGTCCTACGCCGCATATAACCGGAATGGTTAAAAGCGCTATCCCTTTGCCAATTAAGTAATTATTAAACGCATCCAGATCAACCGCACCACCGCCTCCACGCACTATTACGACAACATCCAAACTGTTGGCAAGTGCCTGACAACGCCTGAGAGACTCAACAAAGGACTCCTCCACTCGGTCGCCCTGCATAACGGTCTCATACAATGTCACATCAAATATGTATCCGTACGGGTTTGATTGCAGGTGCCTTATAAAATCCTCAAATCCTGCCGCTCCTTTAGCTGAAAACACAGCTATTTTTTGTATTACCACAGGAAGCTGTAATGATTTATTGCGGTTTAATATGCCCTCAGTTTCAAGCCTTTGAAGAATCTCGCGCTTTTTTCTTGCCATCTCACCCAGCGTATATGAAGGGTCTATCCACTTTATGATTAAACTAAGCCCATATCTTTCATGAAACATAAGGGTTGCTTCAAGGAGTATCTTTAGCCCTTTTGAAAGCGCTGCTCCTGTTGCATTTTCAAACTCTGATTTGATTAATTTATATGACGAAGCCCAAATACGAGCCGATGCGTTAGCTCGTATCCCGCTTTCGTCCTTTTCCACCAGCTCCATGTAACAGTGCCCGCGGGCGTCAACATTTAGCGAGGCTATCTCTGCTGTAATCAGATAACTCTCTGCAAATGTATGTTCAAGGACTTCTTTTACCAGAAGATTAAACTCATACAAGCTAAGTGTTTGTCTTTTTCTTATCATGCCCAGTTGACTCCTGTGATATTATAGCAAATTACTATGTAGTTAGCTCCAGCAAGAAAAAACTGGATTCCTGCTTTCGCAGGAATGACAAAAAGAGAAAGGCAGCTCTTCTTTTGTCATTCCCGCCTCCGAGCGGGAATCCAGACCTGTTCTATATATCCTTAGCAAGCAGAAAATAACTACCTAAGTTAACTTCATAAGCATTTATAGCAATTTGCCTTTTTGAAAGTGAACCGGAGCATCTTTATTTTACTGCTTATAATGTGTTATAAAAGGACACTATGGATACAGTAGAGATTTACGATACAACACTCCGAGACGGAGCTCAATCTGAAGACGTATCGTTTTCAGTAGAGGACAAGCTGCGTATAACCGTGGAGCTTGACGAATTTGGAATTCCCTATATTGAGGGTGGATGGCCCGGCTCTAATCCCCGTGATATTGACTATTTTAAAGAGGTTAGAAAGCTCAAACTCAAGACGGCGCGCATAGCGGCATTTGGCAGCACTCACAGGCATGGGCATCCGGTTTATAAAGACACTAACATTAAGCATTTGCTTGAGGCTGAAACTCCTGTTGTTACAATTGTTGGAAAAACGTGGGATTTACATGTTACGGAGGCGCTTAAAATCACTTATGACGACAATCTGAAACTTATTCACGACTCGATAACATATCTTAAAAAACATGAAAAAACCGTGTTTTTTGATGCCGAGCACTTTTATCAGGGGTATCTGTGTAATCCAGAATATGCGCTTAGGTGCATCAAAGTTGCTGCGGATGCGGGGGCAGACTGTATAGTGCTTTGTGAAACAAACGGCGGCTGTTTGCCTGATGATATAAGACTGATTACACGGGATGTCAGAGAGAAAACCACTGTCCAACTTGGCATTCATGCCCATAACGACTCCGACTGTGCGGTTGCTAACACAATAGAGGCGGTGTTGGCTAACGTCAAGCAGGTTCAGGGCACAATTAACGGTATTGGGGAGCGATGCGGAAACGCTAATCTGTGCTCTATCATACCAAACTTGCAGCTTAAGCGTAAAATCCACTGTATTGACGACAATAAGCTGAAAAATCTCCGCGAGGTCTCTCGTTTTGTCACAGAGATTGCTAATCAAAGCCACGTAAAGAGGCAGCCATTTGTTGGCGACAGCGCTTTTGCCCATAAGGGAGGGATTCATGTAAGCGCTATCAGAGCGTGTGCCAGCACCTATGAACACATCACTCCTGAGTCTGTAGGGAACACTCAGCGGATACTGGTCTCAGACCTTGCCGGAAAAAGCACGATTTTACGGAAAGCCGAGGAGTTTGGCTTAAAAATAGATGATGAGGCATCAGGGCTTTTGCACAAGCTTAAGACTTTGGAAAATCAGGGTTTTCAGTTTGAAGCTGCCGAGGCATCTTTTGAAATTATGATTAAAAAAATGACCGGTCAATATACTGAGGCGTTTGAACTTTTGGGATTCAGGGTGATAGTGGATAAGTGGGGGCGAGACAAGGACTGTCTGTGTGAGGCAACTGTCAAACTCCGGCTGCCTGCTAAAGACAATGAAGGCAGTACTATAGTGCACACCGTCTCTGAGGGAAACGGCCCTGTTAACGCTCTTGACAAAGCGTTAAGAAAAGCGTTGGATAAGCACTATCCTGAGTTACGGTCAGTAAAGCTGCTTGATTACAAAGTAAGAGTGCTTCAGTCTGGATTGGGGACAGCTACCAACGTACGGGTGTTGATTGAATCCGGCGATGAGACCACAAAATGGAGCACAGTCGGCGTTAGTGAAAACGTAATAGAGGCCTCATGGCAGGCGCTTTTGGACAGCATTGAGTATAAACTGCTACGGGGATGATTATGCAGACTATTGAAACAGATTTAGACTTAACGGAAATCATTAATGGAGAGGAAATCATGGGGCCCAGTCCGTTTTTTCAACACCAAAAAATTGTCAGTAAATTACATCTTATTATAGGTCTATACGCTAAAATAAATAACTTAGGAGAGGTTCATCTATCTCCGCTTGATGTAATCTTTGATGAGGCTGTAAACAGGCTGCAGCCGGACATACTTTTTATCAGAAAAGAAAACCTTAGTATTGCCCAGGATTGGATAAGAGGCGTGCCAGACATGGTTTGTGAGATAATATCGCCATACAGCTATGAAATGGATACCGAAGTTAAAAAGGCAATATATGAGAAATACAAGGTGCCGGAATATTGGATAGTTATGCCGGAGCCGCAAACCATTGAGATTCTAACCATAGAAAACGATAAGTATAAGCTGCATTCCTTTGCTGCAATTGGAGGCGTTGTCACATCGAAGGTCATAGCGGGACTTCAGGTTGACATCAGTGAAATATTTGAGTAATTATGTCCGTTTGAATAGTTTTTTTAGCTTATCAAGCGTCAGATAAACTCTGGTGGGGCGCCCGTGCGGGCAATGGTTTGGATCACCGCAGTTATCAAGGTCTTTTAACATGTTAAACATCTCTGAGTCATTTAACACCACTTTTCCACGCACTGAGCTGTGACAGGCTATTCGTTTTGCTATTTTTTCTTTAATCTCAGCAACAGGTGAGCCAGCCGATGAAAAATCCACAAGGTTTGAAGCTATATCAGTTAGTATTGCAGCTATATCTGCTCCTTTAAGCCCATCAGGCAGTGCTCTGATTATAAACGTATCTGAGCCAAACGCCTCTATGTCTATTGCCATCTCTCTTAAGGCCGGTAAACTGTTGCTTAATAACACATACTCCCGTGCCGCTACTTGCACCTGTACGGGAAACAAAATCCCTTGCCGTATTAGTCCAACTCCGTCCCTCAACTTTTCATAAAGCACCCTCTCATGACAAGCATGATGGTCAGCGACACACAGTCCTCCTCCATCCACGTACGCAACAAAGACATCCCCAAGATATAGGAATCTGCGCCCTGCTTCAAACGCTATCGGCAGTCCCGTGCTTTCCACAGCCTGCAGCGTATTAGGCTGCCTTGCATCATCGCTATAGGCACTATCATCAGAAGCAGAGGTTTTAGGTTTATCACCACCTCCAAATTTCTCATTATACCCACTGTAATAACCCTGTGTGCCGGATGCTGCGGCTGATTCTCTCTGCCTTTTATAATCCTCATATCCTTTGCTTGACGAGGGATTTGTGTCCGTCTCCATGTCTTTGCCAATTACGGCTTTATAGACTGCGCTGAGAACTGCTTTATATATTGTCTCACGCTCAGAAAACCGTACCTCAAATTTCTGCGGATGCACGTTATAATCCACCCGCTCAGGTTTAACCCCCATGTAGAGGAAACAGTGCGGGTGCATCCCCTCAGGCAGTATGCTCTTATAAGGCTGATACACAGCATGGCGAATGTAATTATCTCTTATTGGGCGGCCATTTACAAAAATGTACTGATGAGAGCGGGAGCGCGCATAGTTTCCCTCTTTTGATACAAACCCTGACACATCGGCATCATACGAATTTTGTTTAAACTCGATTAGCCCGTCCAGAAACTCCATGCCGTAGAGCTGCATGATGCGCTCTCTGATGCCTGAGGAGGTTGAGACTTCAAGCACCTTTTTCTCATCCACATAGAGAATGAACTTGCGCTCCGGGTATGATAACGCAGCCTGTGTCACCACATCCATTATGTGATATAGCTCAGACTGTGTGCTCTTAAGAAACTTCTTTCTTGCCGGTGTGTTGTAAAAAAGCTCCCTGACCTCAATAGTTGTGCCAACGGAGGCTTTTTCTTTTACGGATTTAACCTCACCTCCGTAAATCTCAACATAAGTGCCGACCTCAGCTCCACGGAGGGCTGTCGTTATAATCATTCTGGAAACTGAGGCAATTGAGGAGAGCGCCTCACCTCTAAACCCAAGAGTTTTTAGATTTAATAAATCCCCCTCAGAGCGAATCTTACTTGTAGCGTGGCGTTTAAGAGAGGTCAGAGCATCGTCCCTATCCATCCCTATGCCATCGTCTGAAACCCGAATCAGACGCTTACCGCCGTTTAGTATATCCACCCTGATTTCCTCTCCACCGGCATCTATCGCATTTTCCAGAAGTTCCTTTACTACAGATGACGGCCTTTCTATGACCTCGCCTGCGGCAATTTTATCTATTACTGTCTCGTTAAGCAGCTCTATTACAGACATAATTCGTTTTAACACCTCCTAAAGAAATCTCTTAAGTGTTTGTGTTAAATAGTTTCTATCTGTCATTCCCGCCTCCGAGCGGGAATCCAGTACTTTAAGAGTCCTATTAAGGGACATGGATTCCTGCCTCCGCAGGAATGACAAAACGAAGTTTATTCTCTCATTTAGAGTTTCTCACATGAGAATATCCATCTGCTTTAGGCATTAACCCCCCAGCATAGCGGCAGCCACTGTTGGAAACTTAGACATATCCGTGTGAGGAATAAACATAGCAGACATGTACTCATCCATATAGCCGCCAACTACTGAAAGCTCCACATAGGTCATCTTAGAACATATTTCCTCAAGCTCCACTCGGAGCGTGTCACTCATCAGCGCAAGATATGCGCCTATGATAGAGGTGTTTCCTAAAAATGTGTATTTTTCCTCCGGCAAATCCGGTATCATTCCCAACATGACGGTTTTAGCTACATTTAGAGAATTTCCAAACCCTCCTGCCACATACACCCTGTCAATTACGTCAAGGGTTAAGCCGACCTCATTGACAAGCAACGATACTCCGGCAAAAATAGCGGCCTTTGCCCGTATCAGATTTTCAATATCCACTTTGGTAAGCACTATGTCACGAGAAGCGGCAGCGTCTGAGTGTATAAGGTACTCAAGACCCTCCTCGCCTTCTCTGATACGCTCTGATTTCTTTGGATTAAACAATCCCTTTTGATTGATTATGCCGGTTTTGAACATCTCGGTAATTGCGTCAATCATCCCAGAGCCGCATATTCCCATAGGCGGTACGCCTCCGATTACTTCAATAATCGGCTCCAGTGTGGCTGGATCAATCTTTATAGATTCAATTGCTCCGGCAGTTGCCCTCATGCCGTGTTTAATACCTCCGCCTTCAAAACACGGGCCTGCCGAACAGGCGGCTGTCATAATCCATTCGTTGTTACCAATTGCGACCTCAGCGTTTGTACCTATGTCCATAAACAGGGAAATCTCAGAGTTTCTGTGCATTTTGGATGCAAGAATTCCGGTGGTTATATCGCCTCCTACGTAGCTTGCCACACATGGCGACGTATAAACAGGCGACTGAGGGTTTATCTTTAATCCTGACACGGCGCCTCTCCACAGGGGAAAGTAATTAACAGTGGGAATATAAGGCTCCTCACGAATTGAACCCGGATTGAGTCCCCAAAATATCTGAGACATCGTGGTGTTACCGGAAATTACGGCAGCATCTATCTCACAACTGTTTATATGGTGTTTGTCCGTAAGGGACTCTACAAGTGTGTTGATGTCCTCCGTTACGGCCTGTCTTAAGTCATTCAGACCGCCTCCCTCGGTAGCAAACACGATTCTGGTTATAACGTCATCGCCATAGCGGGTTTGTGAATTATACGTGGAACCAATATCTATAATTTCTCCGCTTATAAGGTCAACCAGATAGACCACAACCGTTGTGGTTCCGATGTCTATGGCAAGCCCATAGCGCCTTGAGCACTCATCGGCTAAAAACAAAGACAGTGCCTCGCTGAAATCACCATGCTGGGTGTATGAGAGTGTAATAGACCAGTTTGCCTCCCTTAGAGTGTCAGAGATACCGGTTACGAGTTCGTATGAAAACCTCATCTGTCCTAAACCATTATCGCTTAACGCTCGTTTGAGTCTCTCAAGGTCGCTTAAGTTATCAGATATGGTTGGCGGCGGGAGCTGTAAAAATGAGCGCTTTACAATTGGGTCAATCTCCACGTTGTATGATTTTAAATACGCCGTTGTGTCTTTAAAAATTGATACGGCTATTTTACCACCCAACACAAGCCGTGACTGCTTTGGAATTTCTATTGAGAGAGGGGTTTTCAGTGTGCTCTGACAGGAGAGCACCACTCCCTCAAGTCTTTCCCTCTGCTGTAATCTTCCGTATGATTTACAGTCCGCTTTACCATCCAGTATCTTAACTTTGCACTTACCGCAGGTGCTTTTACCCCCACACGGTGCCACAAGATATATACCGTTTCTCTTTAACGCATCATATATAGTCTCCTCATCGTTTACATTGATAGTGCTTTCTCCTGTTATCTGAAGCTGCATAAACTACACCCCCGTGTTTCAGTCAATATAGAGTTATTTTATGTGTTAGAGCTTTTTTAAATCAATAGCTATTGCAGCTTATAGTAGTTTCCGAGAATCAATTTAAAAGATTTATAGCTAACAATTGTGATATAATTTGTTAGGAGGCGAACAATGGATACTCAGTTTATTGTAGATGAAGCCGGCATCAAAAAAGCTATAATCTTGCCGATGGAGGATTATGAGGAGCTTCTTGAGAATATCCACGATCTTGCTATAATAGCGGAACATAAAGATGAGCCGTCTTTCAGTTTTGAGAATCTGAAAAAGAGATTAAAAGCGGATGGGATTACCGACATAAGAAGGAAATTTATAAGACGCTCAGATGACTATCGTCGTTTTATGTTATAATCAAAGTAATTCAATAGCAACAACGCACGCACGGGGGTAGTGTAATTTTGGAAACAGAGACTTTTTTTGGGACATATTTAGTCAGACGAAACCTTATATCTGAAAAAGATATGCTTGAGGCGCTTAAGTGTCAGAGTCAAGAAACCCCGTCTTTTATTGATATGGCAACAAGGCTATCATTCCTTAACATGAAAGAAGTGTATGAGATACTTAACCTCCACGCTATGTCTGACTACTCATTTGAAGAAATCGCTCAAAGAAAAGGCTTTCTTACCGCTGAGCAGGTTGACATGATAACCAGAGAGAGGGAAAAGCTAAGACCGCCTATTGGTGAAATCCTTGTTTTACAAAATAAAATTACCAAAGAGGTAATGCCAAAGGAGCTTGACAAGTATCACGATATAAAGTCCCGGTATCACGATATAAGTGAGATGTTAAAAAGTGTAAAAATGTTTCATGAGATTCCAGAGCATATTTTAGATACGCTGGCTTACATTGGCGAAAAAGTCACATGCCGCCCGTATGACCGCATAGTGGCTCAGAATGAAGAGGCTGATTGTTTCTACGCTGTGGTTTCAGGTTCGCTTAAGGTAACCAAAGACTCGCCTGACAACCCTGACAAGGAGTTTTTCCTCTACAAAATAACCAAAAATGACGTCTTTGGCGTCTCTTCAATATTTGAATCACAACGACGCATGGCAAATGTGACCAGTGAAGAGTTGACCACACTCCTGAAATTTGACAGAGAGCAATTTCTGCAATTTCTGAAAGACTACCCCAAAGCCTCCTACCATATTCTCATGTTTATAATTAGACGGCTGCTTCATCGTCTTCGTGCCGCATCAGAGGAACTTGCAATGCAAATGCAAGCTCAGGAAACAGACTCAGACAGCACGTTAAATGATGTGGTTTAGAGTCGTATTGATTTGAGAATTTACGTTAACAGACAAACTGTCTGCTTTTAATCTAAACGCCTCAGGTGCCGCCATAGCCAACTGTAACATTGCCGTCCTCCAGAATTATAGGTACAATTTTCCTTCCACCGGAATACTTTAGCATCTCATTCATCTTGTCCTCATCAAGGACAACGTCAAAGTATATGGCATTGCCTCCGTAAGCCGACCTGGCTTTTTCAGTGTAAGGTCAACCGGCTTTTCCGTATATGACTACATCTTCATCCATAAGTCCTCCTCTTATGCTTTTTTTTGTGCTGGACATACTGCTTCATTATAACATATTATAGAGGAGCTTATGGATGAGCGGGAGAAAACAAAAGAAGACTTATTACGCGAGCTTGAAGAGCTTAAGGACAATCTGTTTTATTATGAGGAAAAGGCGCGTAAGTGTAAGGAGTGTGAGGCTAACCTAAAGGAGACTGAGACAAGGTTTATGCTGATGGCAGACTCTGCGCCGGTTTTTATATGGATGTCTGAGGCTGACGGCAAACGCAGTTATTTTAACAAAGTGTGGCTTGATTACACTGGGCGAACGATTGAAGAGGAATCTGGCAATAGCTGGATTAACAACATTCACGATGATGATAGAGATAAATTTGAAGAGTTTTACAAAAGCCACCTGGAGCTTAAGGAGGCTTATAAGATTGAGTACCGGTTAAGACGGAAAGATGGTGTTTACCGCTGGATACTTGAAACAGGCACTCCTCGTCATTGTATTAATAGTGAGTTTAACGGCTTTATCGGCTCAGCAGTAGGGATTACGGAAAGGAAGGAGGCCGAGGAGCGTCTTCATTACATAGCTCACCACGATATGCTTACCGGATTACCAAACAGAATGCTTTTCTTTGACAGGCTTAATAATTTCATAGAACAGGCCAAGCGGTATAACCACATGTTGGCACTGCTTTTTCTTGACCTTAACCGCTTCAAAGCTGTAAATGACCTCTATGGTCATCACATCGGAGATATGCTTCTTAAGGAGACGGCACATCGCATCAACGATTGCATTAGAAAGTCAGACACATTGGCACGCATGGGCGGAGATGAGTTCAATATCATACTGTCACGAATAGCCGGCAAGCAAGATCCCACATCTGTCGCCTTAAAAATCATAGAGTCTCTGACAAAACCCTTTCTTATCGAGGGGCATGAGTGCTCTGTAGGAACCAGTATCGGAATCAGCATTTATCCACTTAATGCCTCAGAAGCCGCAGTGTTAATCAAAAAGGCTGACGAGGCCATGTACAAGGCTAAAGAGAAGAGAACCAGTGCTTATGAGTTCTGTAGTGGGTAAAACTTAAAAAAATCTTGTTGACATCTTTAGTGCTCATAGTTGTAATGTTGTATCTAATTGGAGACTGCTGGATTAATTTATAAATATTTGTTACTATAGTGTGGCCTGTATTTTTGAGGAAAAAAATGGAACAGACAACAAAAATAGGTCGTAGATTTGAATCCATCTTAAAGGAAGGGAAAAAAGCGTTTATCCCTTACATAATGGCAGGGTGCCCTTCTTTGGAAAAAACAGAGGAGTGGGTTTTAAACTTTTCTCGTCTTGGGTGTGATATTGTTGAGTTGGGAGTGCCTTTTTCTGACCCTCTTGCCGATGGCCCTACAATTCAAGCTGCTGCGGATATTGCCATTAAAAATGGAGTTAACCTTAGAAAAGTGCTTGCTCTTGTTAAAGGGCTTAGAGAAAAAACAGATGTTGAAATAGTACTTATGACGTACTTTAACCCAGTGTTTAAGTACGGGATGGAGCACTTTATCCTTGATGCGGTGCAGTGTGGCGTGGATGGCGTGATAATTCCCGATCTGCCGCCCGATGAGGAGCCTGGCTTTAGAGGGCTTGCGTTAAAAAATAACCTTGATACTATATTTCTCCTTGCTCCCACCTCTACTGATGACAGAATACAGCTTGTCGCAGAGGCCTCACGCGGGTTTATATACTACGTGTCCCTGACAGGCATTACCGGTTCAACCATTACCATAGGGGCTGAGCTTAAGGGCATGGTTGAAAAGATAAAGCGAATTTCCGGTAAACCTGTAGCCGTAGGGTTTGGTATAAAGTCTCCGGAGGATGCCAAAGAGATAGCGCATCATGCTGATGGAGTAATAGTGGGAAGCTCTATTGTTTCAGGTATGCTTAATGATGAGAAAGCCCTCACGGATTATATAATCAGTCTTAGACAGGCTATATAGGATGCCGTGGTTTAAAAAACCAATAGATACACAGACACACAGAAAGGTGAAAATTCCTGAGGGACTGTGGGTTAAGTGTACGCTTTGTAAGGAGATAATCTACCGCAAAGAGTTTGAAAAGAACTTAAAAATCTGTCCCAAGTGTAACTATCATTTCCGTATAGGAGCCAGAGAGAGGATAGCTCTGACAGCAGACACTAACAGCTTTGAAGAGATGGACTCACACCTCACACCTAATGATCCGCTTGAGTTTAAAGATACGGTTGCGTATATGGGACGCATAAAAGCCAGTGAAAAGAAAAGCAGTCTTAAAGAGGCAGTAGTGACAGGCAGGGCTGCTATAAACCGTCAGCCTGTGGTGCTGGCCATTATGGATTTCTCCTTCATGGGCGGCAGTATGGGCTCTGTGGTTGGAGAGAAAATTGTAAGGGCAGCGGAGAGGTCTATCACTGAGAAGTTACCTCTCATTGTGTTTACATCGTCAGGCGGGGCGCGGATGCAGGAGGGGATTTACTCACTTATGCAAATGGCTAAGGTAAGCTCAGTGATAGCTGTCTTAAAAGAAGAGCTTATACCGTACATAACTGTCTTAACCGATCCCACCTTTGGAGGGGTAAGCGCAAGTTTTGCCATGCTTGGCGATATAATCATAGCCGAACCGCGCAGCCTTATAGGTTTTGCCGGAGCAAGAGTAATCCAGCAAACCATTAACCGCCAATTGCCGGAGGATTTTCAACAGGCGGAATTTCTGCTCAAAAACGGACTAATTGATAAGGTTGTCCACAGACGTGATTTAAAGACCACTCTTTCCAACATAGTCCGAATTCTGACCTCTAATGTGCCTGATGTACTACGCTAATGCCATCAATTACCTGTACAGCCTCCAAAAGTACGGGATAAAATTAGGGCTTCAAAATATAGAGTGGATTTGTGCTCTTTTGGATAACCCGGAAACTGCTCTAAACACAGTTCATATTGCCGGCACCAACGGTAAGGGCACCACGGCAAAAGCCATGCAGAGTATCCTTACCGGTTTAGGATATAAGACAGGTCTTTTTATCTCGCCCCACATGGTTAGATTTACCGAACGGATTACAATTGACGGCACTGAGATTTCTGAGGATGACGTTGTAAATCTGACAGGTGAAATTTTAGAGGCTCTCAAAGAACGGCAAGAAATACAGCCGACATTCTTTGAATTTGTAACCGCTATGGCATTCCTTTATTTTAGAAGCACGGGGTGTGACTGGGCTGTTTTAGAAACCGGAATGGGAGGGCGTTTTGACTCAACCAATGTTGTACTCCCGGCTGTTTCCATAATAACAACAATCGGAGAGGATCATAAGCAGTTTCTAGGAGACACGATAGAAAAAATAGCGTTTGAAAAGGCCGGCATAATCAAAAGAGGTGTGCCGGTTATTGTCCTGCCGCAACGCACTGAGGCATTATCTGTGATAAAGGATGTGTGCAAGGACAGTCAGATGTATCTTTACGGAGAGGATTTTGTTGCTAATAACATTAAATGCACGCATCTGGGAACTACATTTGACTATCACGGAAACACTGAAATAAATGCACTCTCTATACCGGTAGTAGGTGCTCATCAGGCGGCAAACGTGAGCTCTGCCGTAAGAGCTTGGGAGCTGCTCAGAGAAAACGGTAAAATCAGCGGCAGCGAGGAATTACTCAGAAACTCACTTAAGCAAATGGTGTGGCAAGGCCGGAGTGAGTTGAAGATAATTGACGGCGTCCAATATCTCTTTGACGGAGCGCACAATGCTGAGGCTTTGACCATGCTCTCCGAGACGCTTCGTCATGTCTATTTAAAAAGTGGAAACTCTGACTCATCATATGACAGGATAATTCTTATTTTTGCTGCCATGTCCGACAAAGACTGGAGACGGATGGTTAATGAAATAGTGCCCGCTGGGGATGAGGTCATCTTTACCGCACTTTCTTATGACAGGGCTGAAAAACCAGAAAGTTTGCTGTCTGAGATAAAGTTGAAATTCGCAGGTAAAAATTATCACGTAACAATGACAGTCACAGGGGCACTTAAAAAGGCAATCGCTCTTTATCGTGCCGGTACACTGATAGTTGTAACCGGCTCGTTTTATCTTCTGGGTGAGGCGAAGGAGATTCTTGGTGAAAAAGCTGTTTTGCGAAGACTTTCCGAGTCTGTATGATGTTCTCCCGAAAAGGTTGACATGTTATTAAGCAACAATGGTCAACAGCCCTTTTTGAAAACTGGTTAGAGAATCTCCGTACAATGGCTATTTAAGCGGTAAAAATGGTGCCCTCTGCGAGATTCGAACTCACGACCCCAGGATTAGGAATCCTGTGCTCTATCCTACTGAGCTAAGAGGGCTGTCGGAAATAGATTACACGTTTTTTGTTTTGATTGTCAAATAAAATGCTTCTTTGATTTTCTAAAGGTGATTTTTATTAAATTCGGTACTCTCAAGTTAAATGTAATATAATTGTAACAATTGAAATGTTAGAATTCGTTACTATGAACAAATGAAAAAAATATTCTCTTAGATGGTTCAGTTAGTTTCACATAAATACGGTTGTTAACAAAGAGGATAAACTATAGATGTCTAAAAGAAAAGTCGTAGAAAAACTAATAGAACTTATTCTGCTATTAGCCGCTCTCTTATCTGTATTTACAACTGTGGGAATAGTGCTTGTCCTATTGTTTGAGACATACGAGTTTTTTGCAGTTGTAAGGATTCGGGATTTTCTGTTTGACACTCAGTGGACGCCGCTCTTTGAAGAAAAGCACTTTGGGATTATATCGTTGTTTTGCGGCACTTTTCTAACAACTTTTATTGCTATGCTCATAGCGCTGCCAATAGGACTTATTGGCGCTATTTATTTAAGTGAATATTCTAATGTAAAAATAAGAAAGATATTAAAGCCATCTATTGAAATACTTGCGGCAGTGCCTACTGTGGTGTATGGATACTTTGCTTTGCTTGTTGTCACACCGTTTTTGCAAAAGATTATTACAAACCTTTCAGGTTTTAATGCTATAGGCCCAGGTATAGTGATGGGAATTATGATTATACCGGTAGTACTCTCTATGAGTGAAGACTCCTTAAGAGCCGTGCCAATAAGTATCAGAGAGAGTTCATTTGCTCTTGGGGCTTCTAAGTTTCAGACCTCATTTAAAATAGTGCTTCCTGCAGCCCTTTCAGGTGTGGCAGCCGCATTTATACTTGGCATATCCAGAGCGATTGGCGAGACAATGGTTGTTGCCATAGCAGCAGGTCAGCAGTCGCGTTTTACCCTGAATCCGTTAGTTCCCATAGAGACTGTTACAGCCTACATAGTGCAGGTAAGTCTTGGGGACACGCCAACCGGAACGCTTGAGTTTAAAACCATTTTTGCCGCAGGTATGAGTCTTTTTGTTGTAACTTTTTTATTAAATATTTTAAGCTATCATTTGAAAAAGAAATTCAGGTATATTTATGAATAAACCTAAAAGACTTGAAATAGCTAACAAAGTATTTCCCGTAATCGGCTTTCTTGCTGCTGTTTTTGGGCTTGTTATGGTTATTTTTTTAATATACAACGTGGTTACTACCGGTTTCCCCAGACTGAACTGGCAATTTTTGATAAGTTTCCCCTCCAGAAAACCCTTAGAGGCTGGTATTCTTTCAGCATGGGTAGGCACTATCTGGATAGTGGTAACTACAGTCATGGTTGCGTTTCCTGCCGGAGTCTCGGCTGCTATTTATCTGGAGGAATATGCTAAAAAAAATTGGATGACAGAATTAATAGAAATCAACATAGCCAACTTGTCAGCTGTGCCGGCTATAATTTATGGACTTTTAGGGCTTGAATTGTTTGTAAGAATATTAAAGTTAGGTAACAGTGTTCTTGCCGGGGGGTTAACGATGGGGCTTCTTGTGCTGCCCACTATTATAATTTCATCCCGTGAGGCTATAAGGTCAATACCCTCTACGATACGTGAGGCCTCATACGCTCTTGGTGCTACAAAGTGGCAAACCATAAGAAAACAGGTAATTCCTGCTGCAATGCCTGGAATTCTAACAGGCGCTATTTTGGCTATATCACGCGCTATTGGTGAGGCTGCACCGCTTATTATGATAGGTGCTCTCACCTATATTGCCTTTCTTCCTGAAATGCCGATAAAATCAGATTTTCCATTCATTTCCTTAAAAGGACTCTTTGATGGATTTACTAATATGCCCATCCAGATTTTCAACTGGGTAACTAGACCTCAGCGAGGGTTTTCCGTAAATGCTGCTGCTGCTATCACCATTTTATTGGTAATTGTTTTTATCATAAACGGCATCGTTGCTTTGCTTAGAAACAGGTACGAGAAAAAGATGAGATGGTAATTTCATATTCTCTCCACTCAATTAATCAAAATGTAATATAAGCTTCATTATAGTGTAACAATTGTAATGTTAGAATCCCTCAGAACATGAAAGTTACAAACATGGGGGACTCAACAAATAATACACACAAAAGGAGGCTATAATGATTGTGGAGCAATTACACGAAGAAAGTGCTGTTTTTTCTATCTTAACCAACTCACAGAAAGGTAATTCCTATCAGAACGAAAGAGACTTAATATTTGACCTAATAGACAATGATCTTCTTACTACACACTTTCAGCCGATATATAATCAAAGTGACGGTTATCCATTCGGTTTTGAAGCGCTAACCAGAATAACTGACCCCAGTGTGAATATTGATACCAGTGAGTTGTTTGATATGGCAAGAAATACGGGTTTGATACAACTGTTGGATGGTCATGCAAGGCACACTGCTTACACAAAGGCATGTGAACAGTGTGTTCAAGAACATATTTTCATAAACATGTGCCCTGAAACTCTTGTCAGAATAAGCTCTGATTACGGGTTAAGCGATCTTTTTGGTACAGAACTCAGCATACCACGTGAACGAATAGTTTTAGAAGTGACCGAGGAAAGCGCTGTAAAGAATTATGTTTTATTTGCAAGGGCAATAGAGCAGCTGAAGCGAAAAGGATATAAAATAGCGATAGATGATTTTGGGGCAGGTTATGGCGGGTTAAAAATGCTCTCTATAATAGAGCCGGATTTTGTAAAGATTGACCGTCATTTTATTTCTGATATAGATACAACCGTTGTAAAATATAATCTTGTGGACGCAATCGTTATGGCTTGTCACAGATTAGGTATAAAAGTGATAGCTGAGGGTGTGGAGCGTGATGAGGAGATGTTTGCTGCTTTAAATTTTGGGATAGAGTACTTTCAGGGCTATTTGCTTGCAAAACCGGCAATGCTGGCACAAAGGAATTATGTGCCAATTCCCGGGGGCAGGGACAGGTGCATAATAAAGGCGGCAGAAGATAAACGTATCGGAGATTTAGCCGTTTACACACATACAGTGCATCCACAAGACTCTCTCAGAGAAGCTTATGATAAGTTTATAAATAATCAAGAAACCAGACTGATACCGGTTGTAAGGGATGGTTACCTTGTAGGTACTCTAAACAGAAGAGAGTTTCTTGAACTTCAGGTTTTGGGAAAATGCGGCTATGGGGTTGCGTTAAATCATCGTAAAACTATAGAGGAGCTTATGGAAAAAATCGTAATCAGCATTGATTCAGAGGCTACTCTTGAGGATGCTGCCAGACGTATTCAGGCAAGAAGTAAGGATTTGATATATGATGATGTATGTGTTACACACCGTGGTAAATATTATGGCACGGTTCCAGTCAGTGTTCTTTTAGGTGCAATGACAGAGAAAACAATATCTCTTGCGAGAAACGCAAATCCACTGACCGGCTTACCCGGTAATGACGCCATATTCAGAGAGGTAAATCGTAAGTTTTCTGAGGGGCTACTTTTTGATGTTTGCTACATAGATCTTGATAATTTTAAGCCCTTTAATGATAATTATGGATTTGACAGAGGTGATGTTGCAATAAGAGAGCTTGGCAGAATTATTTTAGATGTGCTGAAATTATACAGCGCTCAGTGCAGCTTTGTTGGGCACATTGGGGGAGATGATTTTATAGTGATAGCTGACCCGGGTCAGTCAGAGGATATCTGTTCAGAAATTAATAGTCAATTTAAAAACATACTACCAGAGTTGCACGGAAATGGCGACTATCAACATGGCTACTATTTCTCTAAAAGCCGCAAAGGCGACCTTGAGAAATTCCCGTTGCTTTCCATCTCAATTGGAATAGTCAGTACTGCCTCAAGCAACATAGACTCTTATCAAAAACTTGCACAGGCCGCCGCAGAGGTCAAAAAAACCGCTAAAATGACTCCCGGCTTTTCTATATTTAAAGAAAGAAGAGCATATGATTTAACCAATATTTAATATCAACTTCATTTTTTTGTAACAATTGTTATACTATAATAATATAGTGAGTAAAGTTACAAAAAGGAGGTGACACATGGATACATCAATAATATGTGAGAGGTTTGAGAGCACTTCGGATATTATGAAATGTCTGCGCTGTACTTATAAACATTTGTGTGAAAGTTTCAAGGAGCATATGTCGGTTGGTGCTACAGTCAGACTGAACATGTCTGTATCAAACTAATAGCTGGGGGTACAAGTTATGGAGTGTGAAAACTGCGACAGTGTCCTTGTTCTTCTAAATAAATTTACAACTGGATATATATATTTATGTAAGCAATGCGAAACCAGATATTTTTTCCCAATTTATGACCAAAGACTTATGGCGGAAATAGCCAATTAACAGTCACTAAACAGTTTGTTAAATTTTCAATACCCCACTGCTCTGCGGTGGGGAGCTTCATTTCCAATTGCTACTTAATTTGTCACCTTGCCAGTCCGCCATCAAAAACAATGATCTGACATAAGCTGAACATGCCTCATATGTAGTTGATGTGCATACGTGCTGGCCTATGAAAACATATTGTTGAATTTTTTCACCTGGATAAATAGACGATTGCACACAGTTCTTTGTTCTCTCATCATAATAGGGACACTTCATGGTCTCCTCCTGTAACATAGGTATAAGAAAAGGCTACTTAAACACCGCTTACATCTTACCCCACTGCGCTTAGAACTAAGCCGTGTTAAGTTGTAGTTATACTGCGTCTCACACACCTTCTATACTACCAAATGAATTGTTACAACTGTGTGAAGGTTTTGTTACATTTTATGTCTTTTGAGCAATGTTTAAAGCATTTCAGATAAATCCACATTGCCGCTGTCAGAAGACTTAATACTTTTATACTTATCAACAAGCTGTAGGTATTTATTGTTATCAGGCTCTATCTCATTCAATCGGCTGATATACTTTTCACATTTGAATAAGTAGCGGTCATCTCTCCCATTCTTTTGTAAAAATCCGATTATTGCCTTTAGTGCATTGAAATTTATAGTGAAATTTGAAGGCAATCCATCAGCAGCTTTCTCAAATAAGTCTATGGCTTCAGTGAGCATCCCCTTATCAATAAATTCAACACCCCTGTTATTTGTTCCGACAATCTCGGCTTTTGTCTCTGAAACAAAAGCAGCTCCCTCCACTGCCATACCCAAATCCTTAAATGTGTCCTGTACTACAGTTAATATGTTATTGTCAGAAAAATTATTCCTTACGATATATTTCATTAATTCCATGCCCTTGTCTTTTTCATTGTTTTCAATAAAAGATTGAGCAATTTCAATAGCCAGTTGAGGGGCAACTTTACCGCCAAGTTTTTTATAAATGTCCTCCGCCTCTTTTAGAGACGCCATAGACTTATCACTTTCCTTAGTTTCTGCATATATATGACTCTTTAACAGTGTAGCCTGAAGCAAAACCTCGTCATTTTCAGCAAAGTCGTTCATTACATCTTTTACCATATCAAGGGCTTTAGCGGTTTCTTTCTTATTAACAAACACTTTGGCAAGTTGAGTGTAATCGGAGGAGTCTTTGAAGATGGAGGTTTTTCCAAGTTTGATTGCTTTTTTAAAGGATGACTCTGCTGTGTTAAAATCCGTGTTGGTAAAAGCGATGTTACCAAGCGCCCTTTGCCGAAATATTGCTTTAGGCGATAAACTTACAGCTTTGTGTAAAACATCCTGAGCAGAACTTTTCTCTCCCAATTCATCCAGAGCTTTAGCATACCAGTCATAGACAGGTATAAATTTATCGTTTTCAGTAATCAGAGCTTTAAATGTATCGGCAGCATCCTGAAACCTTTTTGTATGGAAGTACACCTTTCCCATGTTAAACGAGGCCCACGGCAACTTGTGCGTAGTTAGTACTAAGGCGTACACATCCTCGGCGTTTTTGTAATCGCCGCTTGTCATGTAAACCTCACCCTTTACCTTTAAAATATCAATGCGATACCGTGGGTTTTTCTGCAGCAAGTCGTCACACAAGGCTATTGCCTCTTTGAAATCCTTACGCCTCATGACTGCGTCTATGCCTGCAAACAAGTGTTTCTTGTCCTCAGTGGCTTTAATTCGCGCTACAAGCTCTTTAGTGGTAAAGGGCTTTATCAAATATCCATCCGGTTGGTAATCCATCACGCCCATCACTAAATTTATTGTGTTTTCAGCCGTTATCATCATAAACATTGTAGAATAACCAATCTTATTTTTATACGCTAACTCTTCAAAAATCTGATGACCGTCCTTTTTTTCCTCTCCAAGGTTATAGTCGCAAAGGATTACATCATATTGCTTAGTGGAAACCTTGGCTATTGCATCGTTAGCCTCCTCGGTAATATCTACCGATTTTGCACCAAGAGTCAGGAGGCTTCTTCTTAGACTAACTCTGAAGTCTTTATAGTCGTCAATGATGAGAAATTTCTTATCTTTGAGTACAGTCTCTACCGCCTGCTCACGGTTATATACAGTTATTGCTATCCTCGGCCTCCTAACCTTCTCATTCCCTTGTACTCCATGAACACTATTCGGTAATAAACACGAAAAACTTTATTAATTAAAGAAAAAGAGTCTTTCTGCTAAATTTTAAACTTTCAGCTCAGTCTGCTATAATAGACACGGTGTCGAGATTAATATTAATAACGCTGGGTGACCCTGGTGGTATAGGGCCTGATGCAGCTATAAGGGCATATCTCACTTACAAATCGCAGAAAGCAGTATTTATTGGCGATGTTGAAGTCATTAAGGATGTCATGAGACTTATAAACTGTAACCTTACGATACATATAGTTGAAAACCCGCGTGACGGGTTTTTTGACGGTACAACTTTAAACGTAGTAAATGTAACAGCTGCAAAACAGTACGCAAAGCGCCGACCAACCAAAGAGGGCGGCTTATTAAGTGCACGTTGTATAGAAAAAGCTGTGGAATTAATTATGAGCGGACAGGGAGATGCGCTTGTTACCTCTCCAATTTCAAAAGAGGCGCTAAAACTTGCCGACATCACATACCCCGGACATACTGAAATGCTTGCCGCTTTGACTCATACCGAAAACTTTGCGATGATGCTTGTTGGAGGCCCAATTAGAGTTATGCTTGTTACAATTCATGAGGCAATTGCCAATGTGCCTGCTCTTATTACAAAAGACAGGGTTGTAAAAACATTAATCTTAGCCAATGCCGCTGCCTATATGCTTGGCATAGAAACTCCTAAAATAGCAGTGTCGGCGCTAAACCCTCATGCCGGAGAGGCTGGGTTGTTTGGCAGAGAGGAGATACAGGAAATCGTGCCTGCAATAGAGGCGGCGGTACGAATGGGTATTGCCGCAGACGGCCCTTTCCCAGCCGATACATTATTTTACAAGGCGTACAAAGGACAAGTGGATATTGTGGTAGCAATGTATCACGATCAGGGACTCATTCCGCTAAAAATGACAGCATTTGAAAGCGGAGTTAATATCACAGTAGGGCTGCCCTTTGTGCGGACGTCCCCAGATCATGGCACAGCATACGATATTGCGTACAGCTCAAAAAGTGCCGTTAACCCTCAAAGTATGTGCGAGGCTATGAGACTTGCCGAGACTCTGAGGCCATACACACCTATCAATCACTATGACTGAGATAAATTTATATAGAAAAAAAACCATAAGACAATTTATTAGGTTTGCTCTTATTGGGGCTTTAAACACCGTTGTTGATATGGCAATCCTCAATCTGGAAACCATTCTGACAGGACTTAAGACAGGCACTCCCTTTGCCGTACAGAAGGCGCTTTCGTTTCTTGTTGCAGTGATTTTTAGTTATTACCTTAATAAGAAATGGGCATTTGAGCATAAGGATGGTACAAAAGGCGGGAAATTTTCTCATTTTGTTGCCGTGAGTTTAATAGGGATGGCTGTTAATGTAGCATCAGCCTCGTTAGTTGTAAATATTGTAAGACCCGGATTAAATCTGACATGGATTGGGGATCAGGTTTGGGTCAACATCGGCTCACTTTGCGGAACTGCTTGCGGTTTGCTTTGGAACTTTCTTGGTTACAAGTTTTTTGTGTTTAAAGCAGAGTAGAGCGTCAGTTTTTAGTTTCAAGGGCAATCCTGTCTTTCCACCACCGTGCCCTTTCAATTATCTCAGATTCGTCTTTCATTAGACAGGTTTTGTTTTCAACGGTAATTTTTCCGTTTATCATAACAGTGTCAACATCTGAGGCCCTCATTGAATAGACAATAAGGGAGTAAATATCATAAAAAGGCGTCAGATGTGGTTTATCAAGATTAAGTATTACCAAATCGGCTAGTTTACCAGACTTTATGCTGCCGAGGGTTTCAGATTTGCCAAGCGCTTTAGCGCCTGATATAGTTGCCATCTTAAGAGCATCTCTTGCAGTAAGCACCGTTGGGTCGTTGTTGACAGCCTTGTGAAGCCTTGCCGCAATTGACATCTCGGTAAAAATATCAAGGTCGTTGTTACTGGCTGCGCCATCTGTTCCAAAAGTTACATTTACGCCTTTTTTAAGCATTGGCACAACGGGAGCAATACCTGAGGCAAGTTTAAGGTTGCTCTCCACGCAGTGCGATACACTAACGCCTGACTCTGACAGAATATCAATCTCCTTGTCACTTACCCATACACAGTGTGCTGCCACAACCGTGTTATCAAGTATTCCTAATGAGTTTAGATGTTCTACAGGCGGCTTACCATACAGTTTTGTTATGTCATCAACCTCGTGTTGTGTTTCGGAAAGATGAGTATGGAGTAAGACCCCGTAGCGCTCCGATAGTCTCTTAGCTTTTAAAAGTGTCTCAGGACTACAGGTATATGGAGCATGAGGGGACACTGCCGGAGTTATCAGGCTGTCTGAGGAAAGCCAGTCTTTTATAAAATTTTCAGCCTTACTTAGATACTCATCAGCGTTATTAGCTGAGGCCGTAGGAAAATCCAAAATTCCAGCGCCTAAAACCACCCGCATTCCCATATCTCTTGTCGTCTTGGCAATACTGTCTTTAAAAAAGTACATATCATTGTACATGGTTATTCCATTTAACATCATCTCAAGACAGGCAAGGGTTATTGCATCCGATACAAACTCATCGCTTAACCATTTGCCCTCAGCCGGCCAAATGTAGCCCTCAAGCCATTCCTTAAGGGGTAAATCATCGGCAAGCCCTCTGAAATAAACCATAGCTGCATGAGTATGAGTGTTTATAAGGCCTGGTATTACTGCCCTGCCTTTGCCGCCTAAAATCCTGCCAGGCTTATATTTTCTGGAGAGCGCTTCATATGTACCAATCTCTGTTATTTTCTCGCCGGTAACCGCAACAGCCCCGTTTACTAACGGTTCAAGTCCAGGCTCCATAGTGACAACATAATCGCCGGTGATTAAATAATCCACCTCGGTGCCGCTCATCAAGCATTTCCCCATTTTACATCGCTATGGAAAGCCTTGATGGCTGAGCTTTGAACCTCTTCAAGCATTTCATTTTTTGTTGCCACCATAAGCTCATGGGTTACGCCTAATTTGGATGCTGCCTCCTTTAAACTCATGCCTTCTTCATAATGGAGCTTTACTATGAGTATTTTTAAGAAGTCATCGCTTATGAGCTGCTTTAGTTGTGCATCATCTATAGCAAGTTTATTTACTGCATCCTCATAACCGGCACCGCGTTCAACATCAGCAGTTAATGTTCTTATCGCCTCTTCATATATGAGATTTTCCTGTTTTGTGAATTTTCTAAAATCATCCACCGTTCTTAACTCTCCTTAAAATAACTCACAGCGCCGATTATTTACAAATTGCCAAAGCAGTGGAGCGGTATAACTGTCGTAATGTATATGTCCGCTCCAGAGCTTACCTATGTAGAGCCGTTATTATTCTTTACCCTTACCCTTTTTCTCTGTCGTTGATTTCATAGGAAACATATAGAGTTCTTTTGCTGCCTCAAGCACACCGCCAAGGTATGTAGTGGTCTCCTCAGTTAAGGATACGCCGGTCTTTTGAACATCCTTTATAAAAGCCTCCCATCCGATATGGTCCCATGTGCCTTTTGTCTTTTTGATAAAACTTATCGTATTTTCTGATATATCCAATAGAACGTTTTCAAAACCCTTTGTGCTCATAACTGTGCCATAGAGTTTCTTCATTGACTCAAGCATAGAGCCAAGGTATGACTGCATATCATGGGACAGATTAAATCCCTGCTTCTGCATGTCTGATAAAAACTCAAGCCACGCCATGTGGTCCCACTTACCACCCTGCGACTCCACAAACTTGCTCGCCCGTTCTATCAGCTCTTCAAAAGAATCAAAGCTCTTTTTACTCATAGAAAAATACCTCCATTCTTTTATTTTAAATCAAGAGCATGGTACTCTTGTTAAATCCCTGTAAATATCGGAGAGTTATTATAATCTTATTCTGTATAAAAAAACAATTCAAAAGTGTTGGAATTCTACGGAGAGATTTCTTGTTCATACCAGAGAATCCGCCCGCATTGTGGACATGTTAAGATGCGGTCATTTTTCATGACTTCTACAAACAGCTGGGGAGGTATGCTCATATTACACCCGCAACAAATCTCTGACACCGCCCTGACTACGGCTATGCCACCCTTTTTGCTGAGGAGTTTTATATACTTATCATAGATTTCCTTACTTATTCCTTTGCTGAGTTTATTTCTTTTGGAAATCAGTCCTTCAAGCTCTTTTTCACTTATTGCTTTTTCCTTATTCAGCCCTGAGAGTTTTTCGTTATAGTTTGACTCCTCTTTTGTAAGCGCAAGCTCTGACTTTTTCAATGCCTTGTCATAGGTTTCCATCTGTTCCATCAGATTTAAAATGTCATCCTCTGTGTGGCGCTTCTCTCTTTCCACCTGCTCTATCTCTTTTAAGTGGGTTTTATACTCTTTGTTTGATTTAAGATCGTTAATGCGGCCTCTCATCTTTGTTATGCGAGCGCTTTTTTCCTCTGCCAGAAGCTCAAGGTCTTTTCTTTGTTTTATAGCCTTATCAACAGCTGTCTTCTTCAGAACTACATCGGATTTGGCTGCATTAAGGGCCTTATCGTACTCGACCACCGTCTTTGGGGTTTTTTCAATAAGAAGCTTAATTCTTATTACTTCACTGTCAAGAGCCTGTATCTCTTTAAGGAGACCAATCTCTTCTAACACTTACCCACCATATAAAAGATTAACTCCGCAGTCCTTTTCGTGGTGGGCCCACCAGGACTCGAACCTGGGACCAACCGGTTATGAGCCGGTAGCTCTACCAACTGAGCTATGGGCCCTGCTGATTTCTCGTTAGCTGCTATACTTTTCACTTTCTTCATATGTCAATAACTCTGAAGCGTAACAAATATAGTTTATGTTTGGCAAGTAAAATTATTTGAAAATCCCCTATTAATTTTCCTTACCTGTTTTTATCAATCTGTTTAATCTTGACAGCTCAGCCTGTAAAGGCGCTATTGTTTCCGTATTTTTTAGGTTTTCTGCCATCTTTATTTTACTGTTTATTTCCGCTATGGTTCTTTGGTGTATTTTATTCTTCATGTTTTTCAAGCAGTCAGACACATTTTGAGCAACATTTTCGGTGTCAACGTACGGCTGCACCATAAGAGACGTTATGTAGGAAATTTCCTCCTCCGTACATAGTGCTAAGATACTGTCAGTTGTGGGGCTAAGTTGCCCATCAAGTAAGCCCGCAAATATCTTCTTTAAGGTTGCGTTTTCAAACATAACCAGCTCTAAGTCGGCTGCTATTGTCTCACGCACATCCTCAAAGCCCATGTAAGCGTTAAATAAAATCTCCTCATCTATCAGGCGCTTATTAACTCGGACAGTTGTTTCTTTATTTTGGGTAGTGGTGCGGCCTTTTACGGACTCTCTTAACGTTGTCTCAGAAATTGCACCCTTTTGTGACAGCTCTGTAATCAGCTTGCCCCTTAAAACTGTATCCTCAACATCCTCTATTGTCCGGTACATCTCCCTAAGATTCTCTATTCCCGTGCCTCCGGTAGAGAGCATAAATTCAACAAATCCCATTGCCTGTGAAATCAGTCCGGCAAGGGCTGGCTGTCCGTCATGCCGAAGGAGGCTGTCAGGATCGTTTTCCCCGGGTATTACCACCCCTTTAGCTATCAACCCCTTTTTACTAATCAGTGCAATTGCACGCCTTGCGGCTCTTACCCCGGCCTCATCTCCGTCAAAAAGCACAATCACCTCATCGGCACTACGCTTTAACGCTGTGGCGTGCTCCTCAGATAGTGCTGTGCCAAGTGGCGCCACCACATTTCTTATCCCATACTGATGACACATTATCACATCCAGATAGCCTTCTACTATGACTACAGACCTGGCCTTTAAAATCGCAGCATGTGCCTGGCTCAGGCCATAGAGTGTCCGCTTCTTTTTAAACAGAGGCGTTTCTGAGGAATTCAAATATTTGGGAGGAACGTCGTCAAGGGCACGGCCTCCAAATGCGATAGTTTCTCCTTTAGCAGTATCTATAGGAAACATTATTCTTCTTCTGAACACATCAAAAGGCGTATTTTCTCGTATGCTTACCAAAGAGGTCTCAAATATCTTACCATCCAGATGGCCAAGGCTCCTTAGATGTTTATAGAGTATATCTTTACTATCAGGAGCAAAACCAATTGAGAACATATCTAAACTCTCATCAGTTAACCCTCTTGCTTTCAGATAACTGACGGCTTTCTCTGATTTCTTAAAAATTGTCTGAAAGAAATCCCTTGCCTCCGCATGAATATTAAGATACTCTTGTCTGCCCTCTGTACCCATTCCCTGCGGGTAAAAATTGGTGTCAATTTTGATCCCTGCCTGCTCTGCCAACTGCTTAACAGCATCAAGATAGGCAAGTCCCTCCTCTTTCATGACAAACGTGAATATGTCACCGCCGGCCCCGCACCCAAAGCAATGAAACACCTGCCTGACCGGACTTACAGTAAATGAGGACGTCTTTTCATTGTGAAACGGACACAACCCTTTGAAATTAGCCCCGGATCTTTTAAGATTAACATATTTAGAAATTACATCTACAATGTCTAAACGCGACTTTACATCATCTCTGACTCTTTGCAGGTCCATCTCTTACCCTTCTACCTCTTAAACTACATCATTAACTGATTTGCACAGACTCGGGCGGTGCGTCTGATTTATAATCTGTCTTAGGCCGCCTGTCTTCAAGCTAACTATAGAACATATGCAATCTCTTAGTCAAGCTGCTCATAAAAATGACAAAAAGCAAGAATGCTTGAAACATCCTTGCTTTTTTGCAGATTATACAGTAGCTTATTATATAGTCAATATTAACCTGCGGAAAAAATATCGCAGTTACTGTGACACAGATACGCGCTTAGCTGCTTTCTTTCTGGCTGCTATTATCTTCTTCTTTTTTCTGATGCTTGGTTTTTCGTAGTGTTCTCTTCTCTTTATCTCAGACAGTATCCCTTCCTTTTCGCACTGCTTCTTAAACCGCTTAAGAGCAAGCTCAAAGGAATCACTATCCTTGACATTGACCATGGGCATTCACATCCACCCCCCTCTTTCTTCAGTCTTTTTTCCAAAACAGTGCGAAGTTTAACACTATTTTTCTGATTTGTCAATATGTTTCTCGTTAATAAAATCTATTTTTGCAATTATTTGAAAAAATTTTTATTGCTTATTGAGTTAACTCCTGAAAATTTTTTTCAGTCAGCAAATGATACAGTAAAAAGGACTGGATTCCCGCTCGTAGGCGGGAATGACAAAGGGGGCCATTCCTTTTTTTTTGTTATTCCTGCGAAGGCAGGAATCCATTTTTTTGTTTGCGGAGCTAACTGCATAGGCAATAAATTTTTTTCAAAATATATTTTGCCTGTGTTTGTTCAAATCTGACTTAATAAAACCATATGTGTATGTTTAGTATTTTTTTACGGCATTGTTTTTGACTTATCTTTAATGCGTCGCCATTTGTACCATATAATTTCATTACTGCCTGAGGGATAAATCAGGCGTTTCAATTTGCGGTATGGTTGTCCAAAAAGAAGGTTGTACCACTTATTAAATCCTGTGCGTTTGGTTAGTGAAAGCTCATAGTCTGTTATGAGGTCGGGACGAAAACGTTTCTTATGTTTATACAGATGGTAAATATCCTCACGGATGAGTTTATTGAAAATCCAGTCAATAATCCTGCCTACGAAAAACAATTTTATCGGCTTAAAATAAATGCTGACCTGAAAATCTATCAGATAGGGTTTGTTATCAGTGCCAACGATTATATTGCCAAGCTTATTTAAATCAAGATAGAAAATTCTTCTTCTGTGGATTTCGTCAATTATCTCTTTTAGATTAGCAAAGAAATCATCTGGCAAAATCCCCTTATACTCGTGCAGTGTCACGCCCTCAGCAAATAAGTGATAATATCCACGTTTGCCAAATCGTGGGCCAAGCGTTGGCACTCCGGTAATGTCTTTAACTTTTTCATAAATTGTGTACTCACGTCTTGAGAAAAATTGAGCCAGCGGTCTTAAAAAAATTCCAAAAATAAACCTGAAATCAGATAGTTTTAGTACATATCGCAGTCCGCTTTCACTTTTATAGAGCACGTTAACTGAAAAGAAATCGTCCTTCAGAATTTTTTCGTATAAAAACTCCTCGCCGGCTATTGTTATACTTTCAGGGGTCTCTCTCATACTTATGAATATATTACAATTTTTAGCCTGTTATAGTAAAATACGAATGTGTCAGCGATACCGATATTAATGTACCATCATGTCAATGTACTTACGGAAAACTCTGAAAAAGGCAGCGACTTTATCACAGTGGATGTAAACGTATTTGAAAGACAAATGGCTTTTCTGAAACGAGAGGGTTATACCACGTTAACGACGACAGATTTTTTAGAAATCAGAAAAACCGGAAAAGTGCCGCCAAGACCTGTGATTATAACATTTGACGATGGATGGCTGGATAACTGGGTCTATGCCTATCCGATATTAAAATTGCTGAAACTAAAGGCGGTGTTTTTCGTTATAACCGCTCATATTGCATCGGCTGGATTACGAAAGCGCATTGATGAGGGATTTACAGGGCGTATTCCAACCCATAAAGAGTGTGTAGAGATAATTAAAACAAGCAGCGGTGATGTAATGATGTCATGGGAGGAGCTTCGTCAAATGGAACTCTCAGGTCTTATTGACGTTCAATCCCACACGCACACTCATCACAGATGGGACGCTGAACCCGATATGCTTGAGAGCTTGTACAGAGATATTGCGTCCTCTAGGGCAGCAATTGAGGAGCATTTAAATAAGAATTGCACAGCATTATGCTGGCCCTGGGGAATATACACGGAGGATTATATAAAGACCGCTGAAAAAGCCGGATTTAGTATTCTTTTTACAACAGAAAAAGGCACAAACACAGTTACTTCTGATATTTTCAGACTTAAACGCATACCTATTGGAAACATCGGCATCTTGAACTTCAGGAAAAAGCTGTTTATTAACTCTCACTCTGCCATAAGCAGCCTCTACTACAAAATACTGAAATAAGTGCGCGTTATGAGAATACTTCACACCGAATGGTCAGATGACCTTGGAGGGCAGGAAAAACGGGTGCTTGCCGAGGCTATTGGTATGAAAGACCGCGGACACACTGTTGTTATCGCCTGTCGCAAACATGCCAAACTCCTGCCAGAAGCTCAAAAGAGCGGCATAGAGTGTATTGCGATGCCGTTTAGCTCTTCTTTTGACGTTATCACTATGGTTAAACTCTATCAATATATAAAAACAAAAAAATTTGACATTGTTAATACGCATAGCGGAAAAGACTCCTGGGTAGGTGGAATTGCCGCAAAATTGGCAGGGGTACCCGCTCTGGTTAGAACCAGACACATCAACATACCGCTAAGAAGAAACCTGTTGAACTTCATCCACTACCTGCCGCAGTCATTTATAACGTGCGGGGATACGATGAGAGAAAATCTTGTTAACAATTGCGGCTTTCCTGAAACTAAGGTAGTCAGTATTCCTACCGGAGTTGAAGAGAGATTTTTTAAAGTAGAGCGAACTCCTGAGCTTAAAAAATCTCTGTTTAATCTGCCACCTGATTCCATTGTTATATCCAATGTCGGTGTGTTAAGAGGCGTAAAAGGGCATGAGGTTACTCTCAAAGCTGTGAAAAAGGTGGTTTCTGAAATTCCACATGCAGTTTTTTTGTTTGCTGGAGATGGCCCCAAGAAAAATTCTCTGTTAAAACTTTCCGAGGAGTTAGGAATAACGCGAAACGTACTTTTTGCAGGCTATATAAAAGATGTAACCACAGTGTTTGCTGTAACAGATGTATCAGTGCTCTCATCCCACTCAGAGGGTATCCCGCAGAGCATTTTACAGTCTATGGCGGCGGGAGTGCCGGTTGTGGCAACAAGGGTAGGTGGAGTGCCTGAGATAATAGAGAACGAGAAAACCGGTTTATTGATTCCTCCAAATGACCACGAAGCGCTCTCTGCTGCAATTATCAGATTAATAAATAATCCTACAGTGTGTAACAACCTGATTTCTAACGCACGGGAATTTGTCCTAAAAAACCATTCCATAGAAGTAATGCTTGATAAGACTGAGTTGTTATATAAGAGACTGACTGTTTAAAAAATATAGGTTATAATGTTATATAGTATTTGCAATTATATTAAAAAAGGAGGTATTTAAATGATACTACTAAAAGACGCAGCGATTGAAACTATAAAACGGATGCCGGAGGAGTGTTCAGCAGAGGATATAATGTACAAAATAGATTTTGTTGCTCAAGCTTTAGAAGGACTGAAGGATGCTGAATCAAAAAGGCTATTAACCACAAAAGAACTCTTAGAACGAGTTGAGCAATGGGCAAAATAAGATGGACAGAAAAGGCGAGCAGCAACTTATACCAAGTAGCTTCCAAAAAGGTAATGTAATAGAGGAGAGAAAGGACTGGATTCCCGCTCGTAGGCGGGAATGACAAGGGGACGTAACCCCTCTCTCTGTCATTCCTGCGAAGGCAGGAATCCATCTTTTTATTTATGTCTTTGAACGCAACTCGGTATTACAATCAATATATGAGTATATAGCCACAGACTCATACACATATGCCAAACGATTTATAAGGTCTCTTATTGCGGTATTACACAGTGCAAGGGATTTTGAAACGGCTTTTTATGAGAAATGGGAATTAATACCAAGTAGCGGTCAAAAAAGTAAGAGAATAAAGATGAGATTACCACGTCGCTGACGCTCCTCGTAATGACGGATAAAAACAGTAATAACAACCCCGCCGTCATTGCGAACCCCCGAAGGGGTGTGGCAATCTCCTCTTTTTACTATGACATTTAGTTTTATCTTTGAATGCAACTCGGTATAAGGTAGAATGTGCAAACAGGACGAGAGAGCTGCGCTCTCTCGTCCTGTTTTTCTACTTATTGCGATGTTTTAACTATTTAAAACTGTACTTCAATGTCAGAAATGCAAGACTTGCGTTGTATGACGGGTCTGAGTAAGCACCTGTGAGGTATGTTACATTGCCGCTTGAGTCCTTAATTGTGTATGTGTAGGGGTAGTTGTTGTAAGCATAATCGTCATACTTGTAGTGTTCGTATGCGTATCCAAGTGCTACCGTAAAACTTTTTGTAATGTTCCACAGTATTTTGGTAAGGAACGTGTTTCTTCTGTAGTTGTCAATATTTGAAATATCAATGTTGCTATTGTTTTGAGATGGAGTTGAGGAACCCAGCGTATTAAGAGCCGCCTGATTTAAAATCGTGAAGTCGCCGCTTCCATCAGATCTCGCTGAGTCATACTGGACTCTTAACGTTACCTTTTTGGGAACCAGGTAGAAGTCAACATTTGCGCCATAGTCAAAACTCTTATCCCTCAGCGTAAGATCCCAGTTGTAGTTGGTTGAGTTTTGGGTTGTGCCGTTAGGATCATTCCCTGCTGTTGTGTTGGCAGTGCGCATAAACTGATATGTTTTCAGATCTTCATAAGCAAGATATCCATTCAGTCTTGCAACTTTGCCAAAGGTATAGCCGGCATCTACATAATACTCATCGTTTCTGCTGTCTCTTAGGCCGATAACGGTGTCAGGATACGTTGATTTTTTATAATTGTAACCAAGTCCTATGTCCAGAGTCTCAATAGGGAAAAAATTTACGCTTACCTTAATCTTATCTCTTTTCTGCGACCCTGTGTCAAACTCGTTTTTGTACTGAGCGAATCTATCTGCTGCTGCATATATCGAGGAGTCATTAGAGCCGTCTCTGTTCATCCTCTCATATCCTACTTTGGCAGACATGAAATCAACTCCTGCCCATTTCACGCCAATATTCCAGATATTGTCAGTCGTTGTGGGGATGTCATAAGTCATCTGCTCAGCACCATCTGCAACAGCTCCATTCACTCCATAATTTATGTCTATAGAGTTGTGAGTGATGACATAATTATAACCACCGGTGAGTATAAAATGCGTCGGTAGTCTGTATGAAAGATCCACCCCGGTATCGCTTTTGTTATAACTAACCGGTACATAGGTGTTTGTATCACCGGTTGACGAGGTTGCTGTCGGGTTATCAGATTTGTTTTGCAAGCTGCGATACTTGTAGAAAACACTTGCATTGAGATCATAAATAGGGTTAGTTGTCAGCACGAAGCTGTAATTTTGGGTATCGACTTTACCATGCCAATTGCTGTTCCCATTAGAGTAGATGTAACTGTACATGGGGCTGCGAACAGTTGTCGTAGCACCAATTACTGACGAGGTTAGGTATCTTGCATCAGAGGTTGTATCACTTCCCGATAGGCTTACATTTAATCTGCTGTTTAAAGGAAGTGCAACAGAGCCTTTAAATCCGTAGTTGTAGTTCTCATTATTTGGAGGCAGGGTCAAAGTGTCAGTCTGCCCAGCTCTGTTTGGTATAGTGCTGCTTCCGGTATATATATTTTGGAAGTACATCTCTGTATTGTTGTTGGTGAAATCGGTGTACTGAAGATATACTGAGGCAAAAAGAGGTCTTGTAATGTAGCCTGCCTCGCCCTTAACCGACTCGGTTATGTAATCTATCGGCTGTGGGAATTCCGTCACAGGCCCGCTTGAACCGTTGCTGTTTGTAACAGAGATTGGCCTGGTTCCACTTCTTGTCTCTCTGGTTGTAGAGAACTCCACATAAAATGGCTTTATAGCGTCCAGTCTTACACCGCCGCCATAAAGCTGTCTGTCAATAGAGTAGTCAATAGTGTTCCACCTGGATTGAGGAGTTTTTGAAAACCCAGAGATTGTGGTAAGGTTGTTGGAACCCGCTCCTGAATAAATGGTTCTGTCGCCCAGTGAGTAATTGTGCGGCATCTCGTTATACTCAAGGTTATATTTGACAATTCCATATATTCCACCTTCAAGTTTGTAGTGCTGTGTATCGTAACCAATGTCCTCCGCTTTAAGGTAAAACCAGTACTTGTCGTCGTCATACTTCAGTTTAATATCGCCAAAAAAGTTGGTTTTATTTGTGTCTTTGTATTCGTTGTACTTTGACATGTTTCCGCTTTCAAATTTTGTCTGGCCTGTCATCGTTATTTCACCAGATAAATTTGGTATTCCCATGCTGTTGCCGTTGTTGTCCGAATCTGCTGCGTTTTGTGCAAAGGTCGCACTTATCGGCAGGAGCATCAAAAAGATTGCAAGTACTGCTTTTATTGGTAATTCTCTTATCATCAATTTATCCCCCTATCTGATGAATCTCTGTCCATAGATTCCAGGACCGTTACTTCCATGAATGTTGACATGACAGTTCAAGCAGGCCCTGAGAGTGGTTTTAATCGTAGTTGAATAGTTTCCAACCGTGGTGTTGCCAAACGTAGCCGTATTGTTATAGGTCGTATTACCGTGACCTGTACCCTGATGGCAGTCCTTACAAAGATATGGCATGCGCATGACGAGAAGTCTTGAATGATTGCTGCCGTGAGGTGTGTGACAGGTCAGGCAATTCTCTGCTACAGGGGGATGTTCCCACATATACGGGCCTCTTTTTTCAGCATGACACTTGTAACACAGTTCGTTGACAGAGTCGGCCTTCAGCATTTTTGCACCGAATTGGCCATGAGGGTCATGACAGTCGTTACACATAACTTTGCCTTCTTTTATGGGATGGTGGGACTGCTTATTAGCCTGCATTCTTATGTCTTTATGACACTCAAAGCAAAGATCAGGCTGTTTTTCCTTTAAAAACTTATCATTTCCGCCAAATATCTTATGCAGGAGTCACAGGAAACACCTGATGATGCTGCACTGTGTTTGCTCATACTCCAAAAAACTTGGGATTTGTTCTCCTGATGACAGGCCAGACATTTTGCACTCTTTTCTTTTGCATCCACTTTTTTGTCAGCAAAGCTAAAGATGTCCACGCCTCTACCGCCGCCTTTCTCAACGTGTTTGGCGCCAGAGCCATGACAGGTTTCACAAGCATCCTTGGAGCCTGGGCCCTTTACACTTGGTTTGCCGTGGACAGATTTTTTATAAGCTTCATAATTTTCAGGGTGGCAGCCTTTACAGGTCTCAGCCCCAACGTAACCCTCTTTAGTATCACTTTTTACCTTGTCATCACTATACAGCAATGAGGCACTTGTAAAAAGAAAGACGATTATGAGTAAAAACGGAATTATATATTTCTTCTTCTTGCTCATTTACTACCTCCTTAGGAGTATCAATTGATTACTATATTCATTTCTGAATTATGCTATTTTAAAAGTTATTTCTCCATCACAAGGCGAAAACCCAGCGAACGATGGCCAAAAGTAGGGGTAAGCCCTATGCGGTGCGAGCTTCTGACACCCATTGGGCCGTTGCTCCAACCGCCGCCGCGCTCAACACGATACTCGCCACTACCTTCATACACAGGGTTATTTTTAGGGAGTTTACTGTAAGCCTCGGCGTTATAAATGTCTTGTACCCACTCCCACGCATTTCCCAGCATATCGTAAAGCCCATACGCATTTGGCTTAAAACTGCCAACCGGCGCCGCCACTAAAAACCCGTCGTCACAATTAAAAGACCTCCATTTAGAGAAACGTTTCTGAGCAGTGACATCCGACACGTTTGCGTACGTACATGCCTCCGCTGTGTCATTTCCCCAATAATGACTCGTTTTTGTTCCGGAGCGTGCAGCATATTCCCACTCGGCCTCTGAAGGCAGTCTGTAAGTATGCCCAGATTTTTTTGAAAGCCATTTGGCAAACTCTGTTGCATCCTCCCATGAAACATTCACGACAGGCTGTTTATCCTCGTTTAAGGTTAGCCCTTCAAATTTACCGCTGTCATGGTCAGGGCGGAATTTTCTGAACTGTTCGTTTGTAACTTCATATTTTCCCATGGAAAAATCATTTACGCATACCTCACGGGCAGGCCGCTCGTTTGGATCGCCATCTCCAACCGTATCCCCCATTTCAAAACACCCGCATTTTACGGGCACAAAAACCATGCTGGTTACAGTGTCTGTGGTTTCAGCAAAGGTAACGGCGGGACATATTGTAACTAAAATCGCGGATAACACGAAAATAGTTTTGATTACAAATACCCTAATGGACATCTCTGACCTCCCTTTTTGAATTGTTAATAGATACAAATAAATCGTAAATACCCTGTGATGAAAATCACAAGATTTACAACACAACAAACTATAACACAAAAGTATTCCATATCTAAAGGTAATTTATAAAATAATGTAATCTATTTTTGAATTTATATTTTTTGGAAGCAATTCAGTAGAAATAAATAACTAAAAGATGCGTGTTTGAACTTTTAGTAGGTATGGATACGACTCAATGGCCAGATAGACCAAAATCAAATACGTAAACAATGTGATTATCTTTGATTGCCCGATAAACTTTAGCGCTGAGCCAATCGATTTTTTGGGTGACCAAAAAATAAGAAATTTAAAGTGAAACAGCGATTTCCCCTCATCAAGCACAAGATGGCTTATATAACCTATACCAATAGACAGGGTTAAGTAAAATCTTGAGTCAGTTTCCATGTTGACTCTTTGCAGCAGAAGAAATGCTGCCAAAAATGAAATAACCGCCGCCGGAATTGAATGCCAAATGCCTCTGTGAGTTGTCATTTTTTTAATAATTGGGCTGATAAGAAATTTGGCGGCAAGCACAGAGCATACAGTCCATATCAAGAGGTCGCCAATTTCAGGCGTTGTCCGTTTCAAATAGAGAAACACAAAAACTCCTGTTATGGCAGCAAATACTGAAGATGCAACGTGAAAAGGAACTGAGGACTCAGAATCAAAATCAGCAATCAATGCTCCAACAGATGTGCACGCAATAATTGGAAGCGCTAAGGAATTTTTAACATAGTGCATAGTAACCGCAGGGAGCGAGACCGCCACCCCAGTTATCAGTCCAAATGTTAGATGCTCTTTAAATCCCGGCATTGTGCTCCTGAGTAAGAATAACCTAAATGATATTATATCTACTTGAGGAAAAATTCAAGGAGAATGTTGCTGGAGCCTATAAAATAGTCAAAGCTGCCACCTCCCACCTCTTGTTTTTTTGTCATGTGATATGATAGTATTGCCTGAATTCGGGGAATTATACTATGGCAAGCTGCCCTCTGTATGCTTAGTATAAAAGTGGATTGGGAGGATTGTTTTGAAAAACAGGCAGATGAGAGCTTCTTTAAGGATGACTCATTAGATTATGCGCCACGTTATAAAATTTATCAAATCAAAACATTTTGTCTGTTTTGTCTTAATGGCGGTTATGTCGCTGTTTGTTATTTTGGCAAGAGAGAGAGGATTTACAGACAAGGTAGAGCTTTTAATCTACGACCGATACCTTAGATACAGCCTCTCAGGCACAAAAGCAGATGACAGAGTAGTGGTAGTAGAAGCTACTGAGGGTGATATCCAAAAGCTTCAGATGTGGCCTATGAATGATGCAACAATGGCTCAGATGTTTAAAAATATCCTAAAGCAAGAGCCTTGCGTTGTAGGGCTTGATATATTCAGAGATATTCCCGTGCCTCCCGGCGGTGAGGAGCTGCTGAGAGTGTTTCAGGAGCATAATAACATCATAGCGATTAAGAAATTAGGAGATGCCTCAAATCCCCCCATCGCCGCCCCCTATGTGCTGAAAGACCCAGAACGGGCAGGGTTTAACGACATGCCTGTCGACACGGACGGTATAATTCGGCGAGGACTTCTGTTTCTTGATGATGGGGAGACATTTTCAACATCCTTTGCTATGAGGCTGGCTGCAATTTACCTCAAATCCAAGTCAATTTTGCCGGGGGCCGACAATGCCACAGGGTTTATGAAACTCGGTAAAGCTGTCTTTGTGCCGCTTAAACAGGGCGATGGCGGATACAAGGTGTCGGATATGGGAGGGTATCTGTTTCTAATTGATTTTAAAGGCGGACCGTTTAAAATGTTCACACTGACAGATGTTCTTTCCGATAAAATTCCTCCGCATGCTTTGAAGGACAAGGTTGTAATTGTAGGAGTTACGGCAGGCAGTATGAAGGATTTTGTTTACACTCCTCTTGGCGGTAGTAATATGGGAGAGGGTACGCCTGGAATGCACCTTCATGCTCATGTAACAAGCGAGCTAATCAGATACGCCGGCGGAGAGAATAGTCCTCTAAAATTTCCGACTGAAACTGCTGTCAGAGTTTGGATTATTGTTTGGGGAATAATCGGAGGCATGCTCGGATTTGTTTTCAGAACGTTTTCAAGATTAATCGCAGCGCTTCTTGTCAGCTTGTCTGTGATTGTAGCCGTAACGTTTTTAGGTTTTGCATCAGGATGGTGGATTCCAGGCGGTGTGCCCATTATGTCATTCATCTTTTCCGGGGCCGTAATCACAACTTATATGTCTAAAAAAGAAAAAGCTGAAAGAAACATGCTTATGAACCTATTCGGTAAACACGTCTCTAAGACCGTGGCACAGTCGCTTTGGGAAAACAGAGACGAATTTATAAAAGACGGCAGACCCTGTCCTAAGAAACTGATTGCTACCGTGCTTTTTACCGACTTAAAAGGGTTTACCTCCGTCTCTGAAAAATTTGACGCCGCAGGCCTTATGGACTGGCTTAATGAGTACATGGACGCTATGGCCGGTATGGTTTTAAATAACGGAGGGGTCGTTAATAAATACATAGGGGATGCGGTTATGGCAATATTTGGCGTGCCGGTAGAGAGAACTACAGATGCGGAAATTTCAGAGGACGCTGTAAACGCTGTACACTGCGCACTTGGCATGGAACAGGAGCTTGTAAAGTTAAACGAGAAATGGGAAAAACAGGGACTCCCTAAGACCAGTATGAGAGTGGGGATATTTACAGGACCTCTGATAGCCGGATGTCTTGGAAGCTCCGAACGTCTTGAATACACGGTAATAGGGGATACGGTTAACACTGCCTCAAGGCTTGAGAGTTTTGATAAGGATCTTCCTGACGGTGAGTTTGCAGGCAGACCGTGCAGAATTTTAATAGGTCAGTCCACGTACAAATATACCGGTGACAAGTTCTACGCTAAACAGGTCGGAGAGGCGTCTCTTAAAGGTAAGACGGAAAAAATCGTCGTCTATAGAATAGGCGGACTTGCATGAGAGTGTTTTAGATGAGACTATTTCTAAAGACAGCGCAAAGCATTGGGAAATCAATAACCAATTCGTTCGCATATTTGGTGCATTTTTTTACTTTTTTCCTTGTAACCATAATACGTCTGCCTGCTCTGCGTGTAGGGCCTGTCAGAAGTTTGCTGTACAGACAGATATACTTTACCGGTATTGAGGCCTTTAGTAAGATTGCGCTCATTGGGGCGTTTATCGGGGTGTTAATTGTTTGGCAGGTTAAAAGCATAGTGGGTTCAGATGCGGTGCTGACCGGTAAACTCCTTATTGGCACTGTTGTAAACGGGATAGGGCCGCTTCTTGCCGCTTTTCTGGTAGTAATTCGGAGCTCTGCCGCTGTAGCCTCTGAGCTTGGCTCTATGACCATTAATAAGGAGATGGAAAGTATCCATATTATGGGAATTGAGCCTCTTGAGTACTTGATACTACCCAGAATTGTAGGAATTACCATTTCTGTTGTCATGCTTACCTTTTATTTGCAGATTGTTTCTATAGGGAGCGGCATCTTAATGTTTTCGTTTATGCTTGATGTGTCTTTTTTAAAATATCTAAAAAGTATAATTTCTGTCTTAAGTATGAAAGCTATTGTTATCTCATTTATTAAGAGTTTTTTCTTTGGTGTTGCAATATCAACCATAGCGTGTTATCAGGGCATGATGGTTAAGTCCTCTATAAGGGAAATCCCAAGGGCTACTGTGGCAACTGTGATGCAGAGCGTGTTTGTACTGTTTTTTCTGGAGGGACTGATAACCCTGAGCTTCTCACAATTATGATTAAGTTTGAAAATGTTTATTATGGCGGATTTAAAAATGTCTCTTTTGAGCTAAACGGAGGTTCTGTGTGTAAGGTGCTTTTAAGGTCAAATGGTGACAGGGCTGCCTTTTTGTCTCTTCTAACTGGCGTTAATGTGCCGGACTCCGGTAAGGTTTTCATCGCAGAGAGTGATATCGGTGCTTTGCCTGAAAAAGAAAAATATAAGATGTTAAAAAGTTTGGCGATAGCATCGGCAGAGTTAACCTTTATCAGTAACCTTAGTATTATTGAAAACATAACGCTTCCGGTAAAATATCATCAAGGGGTAAAATTAAAAGAGATTGAGAACCGATTGGTAGTTTTCTATGAGGTGCTTGGGCTTGACAAAGAGGGCTTAAGGGGTTATGTTTTAAGACTGCCATCTACGCTTAGTAGTGAGGAGAAACAAATAACGGCGCTTTTAAGAGCACTGTTGAACAATTGCAGGATAATTGTGTATGATTCTGTGTTTGCTGGCTTAAGCGTTGATTTAATGAAGAGGATGCTAACACTGACTATGGACTACCATTTTAGGATGCCAGGGAGGGTTTCACTTTATATATCAACTCAGGAACATACGTTGAAAGACATACCCGATTGCACAGCGTTTAAGCAGACAGACGAAGGATTTGTGAAATGGACATCCTAAAAAGGACTGACCAAAGATTTGAGCACATAGAACGAAAAGTAGGACTGTTCATTCTTATTGGACTGATTGGTATTTTCATTGCGCTTATGTACATGGCATATAAACAGGAGTTCTTTACCACTAAGAAAATTATATATTTCTACACCAGCAGCGGTAAAGGGCTTTACGAGGGACAGCCAGTCAGGATAAGCGGATTTTCCATAGGTAACGTAGAGAAACTATACTTGGACGATATTGCCAAAATAAAAGTATCAATGTCAATAAAGACAAAATACCTGAAATGGATAAAGAGAGACTCCACTGTGACTTTGACTAAGGATAGTTTAATAGGTGACTCTGTGATAGATATAAGCACGGGTAAAATTGTCAGCGGTAGTGTCAAGGAGTATGACGCCCTTGAGTTTGTGGCTGATAAGGATTTTAAGGAGATGATAACGGAGCTTCGTGATGAGATAGTGCCTGTGCTTATTGATATAAAAGATATAATTAAGTACATAAAGGATCCTGATGGAGACTTAAAACTAACCATCGCTAACCTGCATGTGTTTACATCAGAGTTGACCAAAACCGGTCAACAGCTGAATATTTTGCTCAGCAATGCCGATGACCTCGTTAAATCTAAAAATAAAGAATTAGCAGATGTGATGCAAAGTACCAACCAATTAGTACAAAAGGTGGACGCATCTCTGCCGCCAATAATTAAGAAAATAGACAAGAGCATAGATGATCTAAATAAAATAACTCAAGATGTCAGTAAGATGACAGAAGCTGCTTCTGAAGATGTTCCTGCCATTGTGAAAAAAGCAAAGACAATCGCAGGGAGCACGGATGATTTGTTGGATTCGGCTAAGAAAATGTGGCCATTTAGCTCATATTTAACTCCTGCGGCGCAAAAACTCCCTAACACAGACAGCAGCGGTTTAAAATAGACATGAAAATCAAGATGTTGGTATTGGCAGCATTGCTTATAACTTTTACAGGGTGCGGATCGGCGCCTCCGGTTGTATCTGATTCTGAGGCTAAAGCGGTTAAACTTGTCACTGAGGCTGACACTGAATTTAAGAGCGGTAACTACCAAAGAGCGCTTAAACTTTATGAGGCAGCACTTGATGTGGACTACTCCTGTGAAAACGAATATGGAATAGGGGTAAATATAATAAACATAGCGCGGGTCTATAGAAAGGCTGGTAAACCTAATGAGGCACACAGATTTCTTGAAACACTTTTTGTGAAAATACCGCTTACGCTCCCAAATGATGTTTTATCTGAGGCTGCTTTTTTAAACGGGATGATTTATTTTGAAGAGAATAACATAATATCTGCTGAAAAATGGGCGGATACCGCCCTTAGTAATTGTATAAGCACTTGTACAATATCAGGAAAAATCTATAATTTAAAATCCAGACTTGCCCTTGCTCAAAAGCTATACACTGATTCGCTGCTTTTGGCTAAAAAGGGTTCAGAGTTAAACAGTATTCAGGAACAAAAAAATGAGCTTTCAAATTCCTACCGCATAATGGCTGAGGGATACGAAAACTTAGATAGATTTACAGATGCCGTCAAATACTACACGCTTGCCCTGCAAATGGACAAGGATTTGGGCGAGGGACAGAAGGTTGCCGCTGACTTAATGGGATTGGGCACAACGTTTTATAAGGATGGTGATATGAAAGAAGCAGCAACATATTTCAAGCGGGCATTGTTGTCATATCAGGGACTGAATGATAAGATAGGCATTGCCGCTGTCAACGAGATGCTGAAATCTCTTAATGTAAGCGATTTTAAATAATCAGAAAAGACATCGCAATATCAAACGGGTTATAGCCGGGGTTTAGCAATAATCTCAAGTATTTTTAAATCGAAAAATCTTTTTGAGGCGGCACTTCGTATAACTAAAACAGTATCTGCCCCTCTGCCAGTGCCTGCCACAGCTAAAACATCAGCTCCCTCAGTAATAAGTCCGGCATCTGTTGCCATCATAACAATCTCACAGCACACTTTTGTGCCCTCTCCAAAACGCCTCAACGACTGCGCCACAATCAGTGTCGGATACAAACCGTTAAATTTTTGAGAAAAAGCGGATTCAAGTGAATGGGTCACCATAGTGCCAGTGTAGAGGATAGCTCCGTTTTGTTTTATCTTTGAGGCAATATCAGGCGGCATTTCAAACGTGTTTGCCTCCTTAAATCCGTGACTATGAGTTACCGCTACCAGATTTATGCTTTTTCCATTAAATGCCTCAGAATAGATAAGCCCTGTATCGCCTCCAGTTGTAGCGACAACGACATCTCTTATGTCCATCTGAGTGACAGCATCAAGAGAGAATTTCAGGCAATCATCAGTGTTTTCTTTCCCGGGTTTTTCAAAATAGTAAATCTTTTTTTCAATTGCCGCCATTTGACGCATCCCTCCTGTTATAAAGATTCATTGCCTTTTGCGGCCCCTCTGATATTATACACTCAATGGCCTCCATGGCTTCATTTACGGCATCAACTATTAAAGGGAACTCTTTAGAGGTAAACTTACCAAGCACGTAGTCCTCTACCGGCACGTATGGATCCTTACCTATGCCAATTTTGACCCGATAAAAATCCTTCGTCGCTGCATGTTCTATAATGGAGGCAACCCCTCTGTGGCCGCCTGAGCTACCTCCATATTTTATCTTTAACCTGCCCAGAGGCATATCAACGTCGTCCTGAACAATGATGGCTCTCTCTGACGCCATCCTGACCAGTCTGCCAACCGCCGTGCCGGATAAATTCATAAAGGTAAGGGGTTTTAGTAAAGAAACCTCCTCGCCGGCTATTTGGCAGCTACCTGTGACCACTTGAGCTTTCCCACCCTTCATGTCAACATTAAAGCGCAGAGCAAGCTCATCAATTACCATAAAACCAACGTTATGCCTGGTTTTTTTGTACTTGCAGCCAGGATTTCCCAATCCAACAACTACCCACAAAGTTACTTATCCTTAGTCTCCTGCTTACCCTTCTTCACTACCTCAGGCTCTTTTGTTGTTGCTGCACCATCTTCAGCATGTGCAGATTCAAGTATCGCCGTTGCCGTCACTGTACAGATAGACTCACTGGGATCGGTCAGAATCTTTATTTTCTCATCCGGCTTAATATCAGAGACATGGAGGGAATCCCCAAGCTCAAGTTTTGTGACGTCAAGCTCAATGTGAGCCGGTATATCATCGGGCAGACTCTCTATTTCGATGTCTCTTATTCCGGTTTGCAGAAGGCCGCCGTCTCGTTTTACGCCTATAGGAGTACCCTTTAATATTATGGCGACATTAACTCTGACCATTTCCAGAAGGGATATTTCCTGAAAATCCAAGTGAAGCAGCTCACCTGTAAGCGGCTCTACCTGATGATCCTTCATCAAGGCAACTGCCGTAGTACCGTCTGAAAAATTAAGGTTTACCAAAATCTGCTCATGTGCTGAGGCATTAACAAAAGGAACTATCTCCTTTCTGCTAAAACGTATCGGTGTTGATTGTCCCTTTTTATACATAACGGCAGGAATCATTCCGTCTCTGCGATTTGTTCGGGCAGCACCCTTGCCGATACCCTCACGCTTTTGTACTGCTAAATTAACTCTTTCCATTACATCCTCCTCGTAATCTATACAAACAGTGAACTTATTGACGATTCCTCGTATATTCTTCTAATAGCCTCACCCATTAGCACGGCAACTGAAAGCACCACAAGCTTTGGACACTTATCAGTCTTGCCGTTAATAGGAATGGTGTTTGTGGTTATCACCTGCTCAATCACTGAGTTATTGATTCTTTCAATTGCAGGGCCTGATAGAACCGCATGAGAACAAGCGGCATAGACGTTTAGCGCTCCGTTATATTTCAGTATGCTTGCAGCCTGCACTGTCGTTCCAGCCGTATCAATCATATCGTCCAGAATCAAAACATCTTTTCCCTGTACCTCTCCGATAACATTTTCAGCCGTGCATTCATTAGCGTTTTCACGGCGCTTATCAATAATGGCAAGAGAGCACTTAAGCCGTCTTGCAAAAGAGCGCGCTCTTTCAACACCCCCTGCATCAGGGGATACGATAGTAAGGTTTTTTACAGGAAGATTTTCCCTAATATAACTAAGCAGCACAGGGATAGCGTAAAGATGGTCAACAGGGATATTGAAAAACCCCTGTATCTGGCCTGCGTGTAAGTCAATGGTTAAAACCCTGTGGCAACCAGCTACGGTTATTAAATCAGCCACAAGCTTAGACGATATGGGCACACGGGGCTGAACTTTCCTGTCCTGTCGGGCGTAACCAAAGTAGGGGATAACGGCGGTTATTCTGCCAGCTGAGGCTCTCTTTAAGGCATCAACTATAAGAAGCAATTCCATTAAATTATTGTTAACAGGACTGCACATAGATTGAATTACAAACACGTCATGTCCTCTGACATTTTCATTAACCTGGACGGAAATCTCACCATCTCCAAATGTCTTAACAATTGTGTCAGTAAGCCCAACTTTCAGAAACTCTGCAACATCTGCGGATAACTGACGGTTGGAGTTGCCGGTAATTATCTTTATTTCTTTTAACATACCGCTCTCCTCATATATTTAAGGTAATTTACTAATAATTCAATTAACCTGCTTCTATTTTACACTATAACCGACAAATACGAAAGTACGCACCTGGGGCGGGAGGATTCGAACCTCCACATGGGAGCTCCAAAAACTCCTGACTTGCCGTTTGTCGACGCCCCATCAGCATCCCACTAAAACCCATAGAATCGTATTGTATATGAATAGTAGTAAAATTGTCAAAATAAACAAAATGCTTGTATACTTAACTCAGGTACATAGTTTTATTTCAGCTAAAGATACATAAAAAAGGACTGGATTCCCGCTCGGAGGCGGGAATGACAAAGGGAAGAGGCGGGAATGACAAAGGGAAGAGGCGGGAATGACAAAGGAGAGTGAGCTTCTTTTTTCTGTCATTCCTTTTTTTCTTGTCATTCCTGCGAAGGCAGGAATCCAGTTTTTTCTTTGCGGAGCTAACTGCATTATCAATAAAAAATATTATCATGTTGACATTTGATTATGTTACAATGTATGCCAGTTAGGAGTGGGGACATAACTGTAGCGAAGCTGTAGTATGTAACGTGGGGGGCACTATGGAACTTGTAGAGCTATTATTCATGCACAACATGCATTACGTGTTTTTTGTTTATGGATTAGCTTTTGTCTTTATGGGTATTGCTATTGTTGTGCAGCCAAAAAGTGACGGGCAGTTTAAACTTTCAAAGGTTATATGGCTGTTGTCTTTATTTGCAATATTTCATGGCGCTAACGAATGGCTGGATATGTTGTTGCTTAGCCACCCCTCCAATGAAATATTAAAAGTAACCAGTCTTATTTTTCTTATTACGTCATTTTGTTTTCTGCTTGAGTTTGGTAGTAGGACATTGAGAACATGCGAGGATGTGACTATTAAGTATATTTCTCAGTGTTTGAAATGGTGGTTAGTGCCGGCAATTACAGTGATTATTTTGACTATTTCTTATTACTCTGAGGCGTCACTAAGAACCGCTCAAATATTGTCAAGATATTTCCTTGCGTTTCCTGGCGCTATACTTACTGCCGTAGGTTTAAGGCTACACTGCAAAGAAACCTATATAATTGGAAAGGAGAAGATTGAAAAATATTTTTTAATCTCCGCAATATTTTTCATAGCATACGGTTTTTTAGCAGGAGTGGTTGTTCCAAAAGGCGATTTTTTCCCCTCAAATATCCTAAATGCCGAGGAGTTTCTGTCTTTTGTCAATATCCCAGTCCAGGTATTCAGAGCTGTTGCTGCCATAATTATCGCTTTTTCCATGGTTGGCGTAGTTAAACTGTTTGATTATGAATCAAAAACGCGGCTGCAAGAAGTAGTATACGAATTACGCCTGCGAAAAGACAACATAATTCAAAACACGAAACTGCAGGAGTTAGTAAATTCAATACTAAATGTATCGCTGTTGTCTGTTTCTTTGGAGCAACAGATGGAGAAGATTTTGGCAATTTTAATATCAATTCCATGGGTTTCTTCACAAAAAAAAGGAGGGATATTTCTTTTTGACGAAAAGCTCAACAGATTAAAAATTGCAGCCTCTCATAATTTTACTTATGATCAATTAGCAACATGTTCAACAGTTCATATGGGTTTATGCCTGTGCGGGTTGTCTGCCTCATTGAAGGATATAGTGTTCTCATCCGATTCCTCAGATGAGCGGCACTCAACCGTATATAAAAATATGGAACCTCACGGGCATTATTGTGTTCCTATTACCTTAGAGGATAGACTTCTGGGAATACTGACAGTTTATTTAAATCATGGGCATATCAGAAATCACAATGAAGAGGTCTTTTTAAAAACTGTTGCAAACACTATAGCTGGAGTAATAGTCAGAAAAAAATCAGAGGAAAAAATTCATGAGGGCGCCTTAACTCAGGGTGTTATAAATCTTATATTGAACGTGTCGTTAGAGCTTATACCATTGGATAAAAAGTTGCAAAAAGTGCTTGACATAGTCAGTAATATATCGTGGATTTCAGCAGCCTCCTCAATGGGCTGTATCTTTTTAGTAGAAGGTACTCCTGCTATGCTTGTAATGAAAGCCCACAGACAGATGCCTTTACAATCATTTACAACGTGCAGCACCCTGCCTCTTGGCAAATGTTTATGCGGGACTGCCGCACAAACTGGTAAAACCGTATTTAAATCTGTCGTTGACACAGGCCATGAGTTTCAGTTTGAAGGTATGACACGTCATGGACACTACTGTGTGCCAATCAAATCAAAAGGTTTGGTGTTAGGGGTTATAAATATATACGTAAAGGAGGGACATCAGTATGACAAGTCGGAGGAAAACTTTTTAATATCAGTTGCAGATATACTGGCAGGAGTGATTGAACGTAAAGCTGTAGAGGATAAAATTGAACAGATGATGATTTTAGAGCAGTCACTTAAAAACTCCCTTATAGAAAGGGATGTCCTCCTTCGGGAGCTGCATCACAGGGTAAAAAATAACCTGCAACTGGTTTCCGGTCTTATTGCCCTTCAGCTTGACTATGTTAAGGATGAGACCTACAGAGACATGTTTATAGAGAGCCGCAACAGAATTCATTCAATTTCTTTGATACATGAAAAACTATATCGTACGGATAGGCTGGCTGAGATTGATTTCAAAATATACATAACAAGTCTTGCACAAGATATTTTTCTCTCATTAGGAGCCGGTAAAAATAAAATCAGTTTAAAGCTGGACATAGAAGATATCACTATTGGGATAGATGTTGCAATTCCATGCGGATTAATAATAAATGAACTTTTTACCAATATTTTAAAACACGCCTTTACAGACTACAGAGACGGCGTGATAAAATTGTCAGTTCACAAATTAGACAACAATGAGATTGAGTTAATTATAAGCGACAATGGTGTGGGAGTACCAGAGGATATAGATTTAGAAGAAGGAAAAGCTCTTGGTATGCAAATAGTCTCTGTGCTTGTTAAACAGCTCAGCGGGACAATCAAGTTAGACAGAACAAATGGAACAGCGTTTATTTTGAGGTTTAAAGAAAATTAAAGTTAAGTAGAATACATTACAAGTTTGCTCTTGAACTCTTATTTTTCAGAAATTGAAATTGAAGTAAATTATCAGAATTCCGGTCAGAGAAAGAACCGTCATAAACAAAAGCGAGGGGTTAATTTTATCTGAGGCTCTTTTCATTCTAATGGCATTTAAGGCAAGCCCAATTAGAGACATGGCAAGGGTAATGTTCAGAGATGCAAACGCATTTGAAATCATCTCCGTATCCCAATATGTACGGGCGGTGGTATATATGCCCTTAGGATCGAAGATTGTAGGGCGCTGAGGCATTGCCATGCCGATATATACAAGGGTGACTACAAATAAAAGCCAACATATCACAGAGACAACAAACACAAACTTGCTGATAGGATTACGACGCCTGCGCTTTTCCGTTTTTGCCGGTTTTCTGTACAGATCCATGATACCCTCCTACTTCATTAAATCATTGGTCGGGGCGACCCGATTTGAACGGGCGACCACTCGCACCCCAAGCGAGTGCGCTATCCAGGCTGCGCTACGCCCCGATCTAACACCTCAAGCAGACTTCTAAGCCGCCCTTTGACTGACTCTATCGTTGCCTTGACGTCTCCGGCATTCTTTACAATAACAATCTCCGGCTGCAACGTCTCTTCATCCACAAATTTACCGGCAAGTTTTTTTCTCACTCCCTCTATAGTAAATCGCTCTTCGTACAGTAACCGCTTTATATCAAGCAGCAGTTCTATATCTCTTTTCTGGTACATCCGCTGCTTAGATTTACCCTTACGAGGTCTTAAGAAATCAAACTCGGTTTCCCAGTACCTTAAAACATACGGCTCAAGTCCGGTTATATTACTGACCTCGCCTATTTTATAGAACAACTTTTGAAGTGCACCCGATGGTTCTGCATCTTTTGATGCTGCAGGCTTTACTGTCTGGCTTGGCTTTAACATCTTTGCTACTCCACCATACTTTTTAACCCGTTAGATGGATGAAAGGTCACAACAACCCGCGGCGTTATTTCAATATCCTCACCGGTTTTAGGATTTCTACCCCGTCTCGACCTCTTTTTCCTTACATTGAATGTTCCAAAACCAGATATTTTTATTGACTCACCACCGGCAAGAGTCTGTTTCATTGTCTGTAGTATAGTCTCGACGAGATCCTCCGCTTCATTTCTGAGAAGCCCCACATTATCAAACAATACGTCTATCAAATCCACTTTGGTCATATATATATTCCTCCGGCTGCCTACAAAAAATTCCATCTATTGACAAAGAATCAACTTACTATCATTATAGTAAAATTTTGATAACTCTTTTGTCTTTTAAAGATTTTATAAAAGCCTTATAAAGCTTTTTTGATTTTTCATCGAAAACTTCTTTCTTGACGCCTTCTTTATATTTCTCGGGTACATCCTCCGATTGTTTTTCAATCAGCTGCACTATTTTAAAGCTGTTTTTTGAATTTATTATCTTACTAAATTCACCGGCTTTCATTCCAACCACTACGACTGAAACGTCCTTCTCCATATCCTCCTTGTTGACAAATCCGATGTCACCTCCGTTTAAAACATTTGGGCCCTCTGAGTACTGCGCAGCAAGTTTTCCAAAATCAGCGCCTTTTGTTAACTCAGAATATATCTCTGCCATCTTATCTTCTATCTTTTTGTTTTCTTGCGGATTATTTTTCTTTTCAATCAAAATCAATCGTATTCTGTATCTCACATGGTCTGAGCCGGTGTTGGAGGCAGCACTGCCGCTGTTCATGTGCTCTTTGACATCCTCATCCGTCACCATTACTTTCCCATATATTTCGGTTGTCGTTACCTTTTGTATAATAATCTGTTCAATAAGTCGTCTCTTATACTCCTCAAAGGTGAAGCCCTCCTTTTTCAGCAATTCAACAAACTCATCCTGTGTTACTTTATACTTAGCTTTTATGTCGTCAATTGCGGCATCCAACTCCTTTGGCATGACTCCAATTCCTCTCCTATACGCCTCAGACAGTATCAGCCTCATCTCTATTAACTTATCTAGCGCCTGCCGCTCTGTTGTTTTTAACAACGCCTGCTTTTCGCTCTGCTTCATACCCTTTAATTTGTCGGACATCTCAAATTCCATCATCTTATATAGATCACTCCACGTTATGACGTCCTTATCAATTACGGCAACCACATGATCAAGCATCACTGCATCAGAATTTATGGAAACAGCCAGCACATAAACCAAAACCGCCGCCACCAGGCTCTTTCTTATAATAATATTTCCCTCCTTTGCGACATTTGCTTAGTTATTACACTACGATTTTGACATAAAAAGACTTTTAAAATCAATATGTACTGAAAATAAAAAAAAATACTAAAATCCTACAGATTATATTTGCATTTGTTCCTCAAACAAATTCTCTTTGCTGCCGGTATCCATCAAGGAGGTTCCAGAAAAACTGTCCCCTGCAGAATCATCGTCTGATTTTATTTGCTCCCTTGTCTGAGTTCTCAGAATCTGGGACGCCATCTGTGAGGATTCTTGTTCGTGTTCTGAAGTTTCTATTTTAGAGCTTATACTTTCTATATTTTTACCGAGCGCTTTGAGGCATTTGTCTATGAACTTGTTTACTTTTTCAAAGTCCATAAGCACTATCTGAAGTTCTTCGGAATTAACGGCCTGCTCCTCAATTGCCTCCATTATCTTATTGTTAAACCCCTTTATTTTATCAAATTCATCAAGAAGCTCTGTAAATACCTCCTTATAGCCAAGTAAATCTATCATTTGTCTTTTTTGGGTAGCAAGAAGTGCACGAATTTGTTCATCAGACAGCCGTGGTGTGTCTGTTGTATTATCGTCTTGTTGAGTTGCAGCATCTCCGCTAACGACCTGCAGCTTTGTAAAGATTGCCTCAAGCACACTTTCGTATAAACCGTAGAGGTTGTGCCACAGGTTATGATAGTCGCCTTTGCTCTCGTCTAATGATTTAAGAGCTGAGTTAACAAAATCCCGTTTTGCTTCATTAACGTGGTGTTCTATTATAAGTTTTACGTCATCCTCACTGAATGTTTCCGATGACTTATACGCATTTTCCATAATCTTCTTTAGTTCAGAGTTAAGAGTATCCTTGAATTCCTCTACACCAAGGTTGTTGTCGGCACTTTTCATTTTTACAGTTATACGTTTTCCCCTGATAAAAAAAAGGATGCTAAGACCAAAAAATAAAACACAAAACTCTATTAAGAATAAGAAAAATATATAGTTTACCCTAACCATGCTTATGTGCCTGCCTTTTCCTGTTTAATAGTTGATGTATAAAAACCTTTACATCTTCAACTTTTGCAAAAATGCTTAAAAGCTGATGCAGCAAAACTTTAATCGTCTCTTTTTTAATATAACCCCAGGCAGCTATTATGAAAATAAGGTTAACAGAAAGAAACACCATCACAGCCTCAGTGAAAGTCATTTCCGTCTTTTTATGCTTTTTCTTAATTGTGTGAGAAGGTATTTTCAATTTCTTCTCGGCCATAACAACAAACGACTTACCTCTTGTTAATGTTTTACTTGAGGCATTAAATGTAATCCTGTAGAGACCCTCTTCTGATGGACTGAAAAGTCCTTTTAAATTTCCTGTTTTTTCTACCTTGAGATCAGTCTCTGTCTCTTCCTCATCCTTTTTAGCCGTTAGCATGGTAAATTCCATATTTTTAAGGATATCAGGGTCTTTAACGTATAAGTTATCCATCCTAAGCCGTGCATTAATAACTGTGTTGCCATTTACAGGAACATACGGAGCATCAAAATAGGACACTACCTTGAAGCTTGAGTTAACATAAGCCCTGTTTCCCTTACCGGTTACGAATTGAAGTGACCATGGGCCGGGCTCTGGGCTTGTAATCCGTACTATATCATATTTATTGTATGAGTGCCATTTAACGAATTCAGGGCTTTCCTTGTTTGTATATTTTTTATTATCAGGAGAGTACAAGAATAACGTACTGTCTTTACTTATTTTTTCGCCGAAAAGAGTTACCTCATAAATTGACTCATCAACTATAAATTTGCCTCTTTGAAAGGGGATTAACTCAGGTGATTTAAGCGCCTCATAAAGAATCACTGCGTTTGATGTGTAGCTTTCTTTTTCTGCAACAGGGATAAACTGACCGCGAGTTTCCGATGCAAGTTCAACAACAGGATTATTCCTGACCATGCCTATTCCGTAAATTTTTATTTGTTTTTTTATTAAAGTTTCTGTAAGATTGGCAATTATCTCATCGTCAATTATTTCTTCTTTACATGATTTACCGCTAAACACCACAAGAGTCAAACCATTATTACCGGGCAGATTTACAGAGTTTAAGTAATTGATGGTATCACTTATTGCAGTGTGTAAGTTTTTTGAGCAATTGCCGGATGAATTTAAATTATCCAAAGACTTCATGAGGGTGCTGCCACTGTCAAGCTTGCTCAAAGCTACTGTAATAGAGTGGTTATCACTCAAAGCAGATAATCCCACTCTGTCGTTGGTATCAAGGAGATTGATAAACATTTTAGCTCCTGAGACGGCGTCATCTATGTGCTCATCAAACCCTGTTGCATCAAAAAGCACAAAGACATCACCTGCCTCAGAGGTGCTTAATGAAGAAGTTGAAGCCACGAAAGCCGGAGTTAAAATAAAAAAAACGATAAAAAACGCCCTTAACACTTAAGGCCTCCGACTCTCAAAGCTTTCCATAAATTACCTTTATTATCGTGATTTTCTACGTTTTCCTTTAACATCTGTTAAAGAAAATCACTAAAATGAGATAATCAGTTAAAACAGAGTAGGTATGTTTAAATCTGTTACTGCATTGCTAATTCGTCTTTCTGCAATATCATAATAATCTTTGTCAAGCTCATAGCCAATGAAATTTCTTTTAAGAATTAAACTTGAAATCCCTGTACTTCCACTACCCATAAAAGGGTCTAAAATGATTTGCTCCTCCCAAGTTAAAAGCTTAACGATGTGATGCATTAGCTCAACCGGTTTTAATGTAGGATGATTGTTAAAATCATCAGCGTGTTGTCTGACTTTTGGAACAGCAAAAAACTTATCATAACCATCATTAAGTGTATCTGTCCGTAAAATATTTGATGTTACTCTTCCGTCTGGATGTGGATTATGTCCTACTTTGCTTTCACCCCTGTCATACGGTATCCTTGTCTGTTCAATGTTTAATGCGCCTGTTCCATGCTTAATAATATTCTGTGCCACTGTAAGGTTTTGTTCAATAGGTTTCTGAATTAAAATTATCGGTTCGTACGCAGGTTTAATGCCAAGCCCTGCGCCTTTATATAAAACTCCTAATTCAGATACAGGCTCAAATATGTTTTTTTCGTGACTGGTTTTGTAGCTGTCAGCACCATTTTTTTTATACCCTTGAACATATTTATATGTTCCAATTTTTTTGCTTTCTACGTCTAATTCTCTGTCTATGTCTAATGCTATATCTCTGCTTTTTGGCATTCCATTTAAGTAAGCCCAAAACATCACATCTTTTATCAAAAAACCACTGTCTTCTAAATTGACCATTAACCTGTGCATCAAACGAACAGAAGAAAATATGGCACAAAATGCGCCTGGTTTTAGTGTTCTATAACAGTCTTGCCAAATTTGCTTGTTTGGAAGATCTTTGTCCCAATAATTGTTTTGATACGAAATACCGTATGGCGGGTCAGTAATGACAGCTTCAATTGAGTTGTCTAGTACTTCTGGTAATCCGTAGCAACTCTTATTGAAAATCTTGTATTCTTTTAATGTTTGATTTATTGACATACTCCGCTAAGGTTCTGTTATAACTAACGATTAACTGAAGAATTAAATCCACCTCTTTATCGGGCGGACAAACAACAGAAAAATTATAATCTTTTATTAGTTTATCAATACCAACACTTTGAGTTGACCTTGTACTTGTGTTTTGAACGGCAATTACCCGCTCTAATAAATATTTACCTAACTCTACATTTTGTCCGTAGACAATAAATTGTAATTCACTCGCACCTTTCCAAATTGCAACTGCGGTATATAACCTATTGTCGCTAAATGCTTTTGCTTTTTCCTCGTTTGTGTCGTTCCATGTCCCACTATAGTGGACCCCATTGTCAAGACCACTTTTTAGTGGACTTAAGGTATAGCCCTCTAAGAGGGTATTTAGTCTGTTAGTATAAGGGTAAGGGATAGGGTAATGCATCCTTACGCCGCCATCGCAAAATCAGAGCTTTTATAAACCTCGGCAGGTGTTTTGCCTCTAAGCGTAGAATGCGGACGCTCATTGTTATAAAAATCAAAATAGCTCCTTAGCGCTTTAATCAACTCATCAACAGTTTCATAATCTTTTATATAAACCTCCTCATACTTGACACTGCGCCACAGCCGCTCAATCATGATATTATCCATAGCCCGTCCTCTGCCATCCATACTTATCCGAATCCCATTGCTCTGAAGCACATTGATAAACGCTGCCCCTGTATACTGGCTGCCTTGATCTGTGTTGAATATCTCAGGACTGCCATAGAGCCTAAGGGCTCGCTCAAGGCTACTTACGCAAAAACCATCATCCATTGTCACTGACACCTCCCATGACAGCACATAGCGGCTATACCAGTCCATTACTGCTGTCAGATACACAAAGCCATGTCTCATTCGAATATACGTTATATCACTGCACCAGACTTGGTTGATGATAGTAATATCTAATAATCGCAGTAGATAAGGGTAAACTTTATGTTGCTTATTCCGTACTGTCGTTCTTTTTCTGGGTGCTATAGATACAAGACCCATCAACATCATCAAACGCTTTACTCGCTTGCGATTTACTTTATATCCTGCTCGGAAAAGAATGTAAACCATTGTGCGGCTTCCATACCATGGATGCATTGTGTACTGCTCATCTATTGCCCTCATCACCTTCAAATTCTCCTCGCTCTCCGGTACTGCCTGACGATAATAACTGGAGCGTGGAAGGCTTAGCAGGTTACACTGCTGACGAATACTCAATTCCTTATTTGCTGGCTCTATCATCGCTCGTTTCTCACTTACCGTTGCGCAAGTAACAGGCTCTTTTTTTTTAGCCAGTCCACTTCTACTTGCAACTTCCCTATTTGACTATATAACCGCTCTCGCTCTGATTCATATGCCGCCTGAGAATTTTCTTGCACTCCATTAAATAACGTTGACGCCCCTTCTACTAAATGCTTTTTCCATTCATTCACCTGGTTCACATGAATATCAAATTCCTGCGCTATCTCATTGGCTGTCCTCTGACCTTTGAGCGCTTCTATTGCTACTTTTGCTTTGTACTCTTTGCCAAACTTCCGTCTGTTTTTCATTTTATCCTCCCATTCATTACAACCAGCTCTATCTTAACTGATTGTCTCATATTTGGGATCCACTATACACCAAGCCTGCCTGATGAAATTGAACATTGTTTTATTTCAAGAAACTCATCTTTATGACTCTTTTTTGCATCAAAACCGTGTTTGTCAAAGTTCAACAAATCAAACCCCATGTAGTTAGCAACAATTGCGTCACGAATTGAGTTTATGGTTGTGTCGGTATCATATATTTTAAACTTTTCCTGAAACTTCGTAAGTTCTTGTAATGAGAGAATACCTAACGTTCTAAAGTCTGCAGATACAGGTTTATAGTCACCTTTTTCAAATATTGTCATAAGTTATATTGGTTGCAAGCATAGTGTTCATATATATTTTTTTATTTTAACACAGATTTTTGTATAATTGCTTATTAAAAGATTTTCAATTCCTTTAATTTTTTCAAATCCCTCTTTCACTTGTATTAACAGTATATGTTATAATTTAACTGATTCGTCTTAAGGCCATATTATATAGCATGCTTATGGATGACGAAAGCAGATAAAAACTGAAAAAAGATTAGAATATAAGGAGGTATCATGCATCAGAGATTGTTAGCAGTTATTTTAGCAGGCGGTGAGGGGAGACGATTATTTCCGCTTACGGCCATAAGATCAAAGCCATCGGTGCCTTTTGGCGGAAGATACAGAATCGTCGATTTCGTACTGAGTAACATGATTAATTCCGGTATATATTCTACATATCTTTTGGTGCAGTATAAGTCTCAGTCTTTGATTAAGCATGTGCAGGAAAACTGGAGCCAAACTTCAGTCTCAAAAGATCAGTTTATTACCATCGTGCCTCCTCAGATGCGTAAAGGGCTTGAGTGGTTTCAGGGCACGGCAGATGCCGTTTTGCAAAACGTAAATCTAATTCAGCAGTATAATCCTACGCATGTTGTTATCTTTGGCGCAGACCATATCTACAGGATGGACATTAGCCAGATGCTGGATTTTCATATTAAGTCAAATGCTAAAGTAACGGTGGCCTCAAGACCAGTCCCTATTGAGGAGGCCTCAGCGTTTGGAGTCATTAAGACCGCTCCAGACGGTAAAATTGAAAGATTTGAAGAAAAACCAAAAAATCCGTCTCACATGCCAGGAGACCCCACAAAAGCGTATATTTCAATGGGAAATTATATCTTTAACACTGACACTTTAATTGAATCTCTGGCTGAGGCGCAAAAAAGAAATGAAAACGACTTTGGCGGCCACATATTGCCGCATCTGGTTGATAAGATTAATCTCTATTCCTACGATTTTTCTCAAAACGTAATTCCCGGCACAGCTCCAACCGAAGAGCCTGGCTACTGGCGTGATGTCGGTACGATAAAAGCCTTCTGGGAGTCTCACATGGATATGCTTGGTGAAACCCCCATCTTTGACATATCAAATCCCAAATGGCCTATACATCCGGCGCTTTCACTTGTGCCGCCAGCTAAAATTATAAGCGGTCATATTGAAAACTCCTTTATCTCAGACGGTGTAACGATAAAA